>NZ_AP022569.1:664814-1329629 GCF_010727945.1 Mycobacterium cookii | reverse complement strand
GTGGGCGTTGACGTGATGGATGTCGGCCGGGGTGAGGCCGGCGAGCTGGATCGCCCGCGTCATCGCGTGTCCCGCCCGCTCGCCGTTGGGGTCCGGCGCCACCATGTGGAAGCCGTCCGAGGTGACGCTGGCGCCCATCAGCCGGGCCAGGATGTTGGCGCCGCGAGCCTTGGCGTGCTCCTCGGTCTCGATGACCATCAGCGCGCCGCCCTCGCCGAACACGAAACCGTTCCGGTCTTTGTCGAACGGGCGGCACGCACCGGCCGGGTCGTCGTTGGTGGTCGACATCACGATGCGCATCTGGGCGAACCCGGCGATCGGCACCGCCTCGATCTTGGTCTCGACGCCGCCGCAGACCGCGATGTCGGCTTCGCCGAGCACGATCTGCTGCCAGGCCCGCGCGATGCCCTCCGAACCGGATGCGCAGGCCGACACCGGGGTCAGCACCCCAGCCTTGGCCTGCCGCTGCAGCCCGACCGCCGCGGCGGCGCCGTTGGGCATGTACATCTGCACGGCCAGCGGCGACACGGCCCGCATACCGCGCACCCGCATGTCGTCATAGGCCAGCACCAGCTCTTCGCTCGAGCCCATGCCGGTCCCGATCGACACTGCCAACCGGTTGGTGTCCGCCTCGGGTGATCCCGCGTTCTCCCACACCCGACGGCCCAGCACGGTGGCCATCTTCTGCAGGTAGCCCATCCGGCGGTTTTCGACCCGCGTCAACTGACTATCGAACTCCTCGAGCAGATGTCCACCGATACGAACCGGCAGGTCGAACTCCTCGACGAAGGGGTCTTCGAGCGTGCGGATTCCACTTTGCCCGTCCAGCAGCAGCTTCCAGGTGGTCTCGGCATCCGATGCCAATGCGGTCGTCATCGCGATACCGGTGACGACTACGTTGGGGAAACCGTTGCCTGTGGCCAACGTCGACGCTGTTGACATGGGTCTTTCGAACTTTCCTTTCTCGGTGTCCGACTACTCACTCGGGCAGTTCGCGACCGCATCATCGCCGGACGCTTCGAACCTCAGTACCGCCCGAAGGCCAACGCGACGTTGTGTCCGCCGAAGCCGAACGAGTTGTTGATGGCGTACTGGTAGTCGCCGTAACGTGGCTCGCCCGCAACAACATCGAGGTTGATCTCGGGATCAGGTGTCTCGTAGTTAAGTGTCGGCGGAATCACGCCGTCTCGCAGCGTGAGCACCGTCAACACCGACTCCAGAGCACCCACCGCGCCGATGGAGTGGCCCAGCGCGCCCTTGGGCGCGTAGATGGCCGCATGTTCGCAGCCGGCCGCCCGGATAGCGTTGGCCTCCGCCGTGTCGCCGATCGGAGTGGCGGTCGCGTGGGCGTTGATGTGGTCGATGTCCTTGGCCGAGATGCCCGCAAGCTCCAAGGAGCGCGCCATCGCCTTTCCGGCACGCAGACCATCAGCGGCCGGGGCCACCATGTGGAAGGCGTCCGACGTGATGCCCGCACCGAGCAACCGGGCCAGCGGCTTGGCACCACGGGCCTTGGCGTGTTCCTCGGTCTCGATGATCATCATCGCGCCGGCCTCGCCGAAGACGAACCCGTCGCGGTTCTTGTCGAACGGACGAGACGCGCCCTCGGGGTTGTCGTTATTGGTCGACATCGCGCGCATCATCGAGAACGCCGCGATCGGCAGTGCCTCGATGTTGCCCTCGACGCCACCGCAGACGGCGAAGTCCGCGTCGCCCATCACGATTTGACGCCACGCGTGCGCAATGGCCTCCGAGCCCGACGAACAGGCCGACACCGGGGTGATCACGCCGGCGCGGGCGCCGAGCTGGAGACCGACGACGGCCGCAGCGCCGTTGGGCATGATCATCTGCACGGCCAGCGGCGACACCTTGCGGGGCCCGCCCTCGTTCATCAGGTCGTAGGTCTCGACGATCTTCTCGGCGCCACCGAGACCGGTGCCGACCACGACCGCGAAACGGTCCGGGTCGACCTCCGGGCTACCGGCGCTCTCCCAGAGCTGACCGCTGATGTGCTTGGCCATCCGCTGGACGTAGGACATCCGGCGCATGTCGAGGCGGCCCATGTGATCGTCGGGCGATTCTTTGAGGTGCCCACCGATCTTCACCGGCAGGTCCCACTTGGTCACGAACTCGTCTTCGAGCACGTGGATGCCGCTCTCGCCGGCCAGCAAACCCTTCCACGTGCCCTCGATGTCAGGCGCGATCGATGTCGTCGCCGTGACGGCGGTTACCACCACATTGGGGTAACCGCCGTTAGCAGTGGAAGGTTTGGTCACTGGTGGTCTGCTTCCACCTGCGAAGGGCTCTCCGCCTCGAACTTCGCGCGCAGCGCCTGGGCGGCCTCGGGGTTCTCTTCCTCGAGCTTCTGGATGTAGTTGACCACGTCACCGACGGTGCGCAGGCCGGCCAAGTCCTCGTCCGGGATCTTCACGCCGTACTTGTCTTCGGTCTGCACCGCGATCTCGACCATCGACAGCGAGTCGATGTCAAGGTCATCGACGAAGGACTTCTCCGGGGTGATCTCCGACGGCTCGATACCGGTGACCTCTTCGATGATCTCAGCGATCCCGGCGATGATTTCTTCCTGGCTGACGGACACGTTGTGTTTCCCTTCGTAATGTGTTGTGTACTGCTGATTTACGTGCGTATGCGGTTGTAGTGATGAACAGCTTCAGTGATGTGGCTTGGCGGCCAACGGTTTAGAGCTCCGTCAAACCATCCAGGTCTGCGGGTGTCTTGATGGCGCGCGTCGGAACCCCGCGAAGTTCACGCTTGGCGATGCCGGACAGCGCTCCGGCGGGCGGAAACTCCACGATCGCCGTGACTTCGCGCTGACGGAGCGTCTCGGAGCACAGGTCCCAACGGACCGGACGGGTCAACTGCGCGACGAGTTTGTCCATCGCGTCACTCGCGGAGCTCACCGGCTGGCCGTCGCGGTTGGACAGCAGGACGGCGGTCGGCTCGGCGGTCGTCACGTTCTGCGCCGCGGCGGCGTAGCCGTCGAGGGCCGACGCCATGAACTCGGTGTGGAAGGCGCCGGCGACGCCGAGGGCACGCACCCGCGCCTTGGCCGGTGGGTCTTCGGCGAGCTTTTCCAGCGCATTGAGCCGTCCGGCGGCCACGATCTGACCCGCAGCATTGCGGTTGGCCGGCACCAGGTCGAGCTCCTCGAGCCGGGCAAGCACCTCGGCCTCGTCGCCGCCGAGCACCGCGGACATGCCGGTCGGCTCGGTGGCGCAGGCCTTGGCCATTTCGGCACCGCGGGTCGCGGCCAGCGCCACGGCGTCGTCGGCGGAGATCACCCCGGCGATTGCGTAGGCGGCGATTTCGCCGACCGAGTGGCCGGCCACGACGGCATTGTTGTCGGCCGACAGGCCGTGGCGAGTCAACTCCTCGTGGGCCAGCAGCGTGGCGGCGACGATCAGGGGCTGGGCGATCGCGGTGTTGGTGATTTCCTCGGTCGAGGCGGTGGTGCCCAGCCGTGCGAGGTCCAGTCCGCCGGCCGTCGACCATGCCGACAGCCGGTCCGCGGCGCCAGGCAGTTCCAGCCACGGCGACAGCATGCCCTCGGTCTGCGACCCTTGTCCGGGCGCGAGTAACGCAATCACGTTCTTAAGGGAACACTGTGAAGACGGTTTTGCGCGGTGTAACAGATTATGAACCTTGTCTTAGGTTTTTGTGGAAACCCCACAAAAACGCGCTCGATGCGACGTATTCGAGATCAAGCCGCGATCTGTCACCCGCTCGGGACCGTCTTGGACGGCACCACCAACTCTTTTTCGATCGGTCGCGTGACGGGCGTCACGATGTCACTTGCGAGGCTGGAATGCTGCGCTTGGTATGCGAGATGGCCGACGGTGGCGGCCACGCGGAGGACGTAGGCGTCGCGCGGCAGGGTGGGATCACGCCCGGTGAAGTCGGCGATCCGGCGCAATCGGTAGCGCACGGTGTTTGGATGAACGAACAACTTGCGGGCGCAGGCTTCGATCGCGCCGCCGCAGTCGAGATACGCGTCGAGCGTCTCGGTGAGCGTGGGTCCCGCGTCGGCCAACGGGCGCATCACGTCGGTGTGCAACGCCGCGACGGCCGACGCGTCGCCCATCAACGCCCGCTCGGGTAGCAGCTCGCGCGCCAGCACCGGCCGTGGCGCGCCCTGCCAGCCGGCTACGGCGTTCATCCCGGAAATCGCCTCGCTGGCGCTGTGATAGGCGGCGGTCAGCATCGGCGCCGTCGGGCCGATCACCACCGGCCCGTCGGAGAAGGCGTCGAGCAGGGCGCCGAAAACCTTGTCGGTCTGTGTCAGCTGGCCGGAGACGATCGCCACCAGATACGTGCCGTGCACGTCGGTGAGCGCGGCGCGGCCGTGGTGGGTGGCGATGTCGCGAACGTCTTGGCTGGCGCTGCTTTCCTGGCCCGCCGGCGGCGTGCCCACGACGACCGTCGCCGGTGCGGTGGTGTCCCAGTTCAGTGCCGCCGCGCGGGACAACAGCTCGGGGCCGGTGTCGCCGCGCACCACGGCGTCCACGACGCTTGCCTCCATTCGGCTGTCCCAGGTGCCGCGTGCCTCGGCCGCATCGGCGTAGGCGGTGGCGGCACTGAACGCCAGATCGCGGCTGTACTTGAGAATCCCCAGCGTCAGCGCGGTCAGCTGCTCTTCGTCCCGGGTCAGCAGCGGAGCGACCTCTTCGAAGTACTCCATGGTCACCCGCACCATGTCCACGGAATGGCGCAAGGGCATCCGCCGGGTGAGGTCCTGCGGCATCAGTTCGAACGCGCGGGCGGTGTAGTTGACGTTGCTGTCCGGGTCGGTCATCCACTCCACGAAGTTCGCCACGGCGGTCTGCACCACCAACGCCAAGCTGGCCCGCTGAGAGGCTTCCAGTTCGGCGAAGAACGGCAACCGGTCTTGCATGGCCGCCACCGCCTGGGTGGAGAACCGTCCGGAATACTGCTTCAGCCGTCGCAGCAATGACTCCGGCACGTTGTCCAGCAGTTCCAGCGTCGACCGCGGCGCCGGAAGCTTCTTGTCAGGCACCCCTAAAATCTACGCCAGTTATCTGGATGGTTCCGCCAAATGCAGGCCGGTCAGGCGCCCGGTCCGGGGTCGGAGGTTTGCGCGGGCGCGGCCTGGACGTCGTCGATGCGGTACTGGCGCGCGGCCGCGACCGGCACGGACGGGTCGATCTCGCCGTCGCGGGCCAGCGCCTCCAGCACGGCGACGACCTGGGATTCGGCGTCGGTGTTGAAGAAGCGACGGGCGGCGGGCCGGGTGTCGGAGAAGCCGAACCCGTCGGTGCCCAGCGTGACGAATCGCCCCGGCACCCACGGCCGGATCTGCTCCGGCACCGCGCGCATCCAGTCCGACACGGCGACGAACGGGCCCCTCGCCCCGGACAGCGCGGTGCTGACATAAGCCTCGCCCGCCGGTCGGTCCGGGTGTCGCAGTTGTTCCTTCTGGATGGCGACGCCGTCGCGGTTGAGCTCACTCCAACTCGTCACCGACCACACATCGGCGGCGACATCCCACTCGGCGGCCAGCATGTCGGCGGCACGCAACGCCGCCGGCATCGCGACCCCGGACGCCAGGATGTTGGCGGAGTTGGTGCGGCTCTCGGTGGCCCGCCGATAGCGGTAGATACCCCGCAGCACGCCTTCGGGGTCGAAATTCTCCGGCATCGGCGGCTGCACGTAGGGCTCGTTGTAGACGGTCAGATAGAAGAAGATGTTCTCCGGGTCCGAGCCGTACATCCGGGCCAGTCCGCTTTCGATGATGAAGGCGATCTCGAAGGCGAAGGCCGGATCGTAGGCCACCACAGCGGGATTGGTGTTCGCCAGCAGCAGCGAGTGGCCGTCGGCGTGCTGCAGGCCCTCACCGGTCAGCGTGGTGCGCCCCGCGGTGGCGCCGAGCGTAAAGCCCCGCGACATCTGGTCGGCGGCGGCCCACAGTCCGTCGCCGGTGCGCTGGAAGCCGAACATCGAATAGAAGATGTAGATCGGGATCATCGGCTCGTTGTGCGTCGAATACGACGTGCCGGCCGCGGTGAACGACGCGACCGATCCCGCTTCGTTGATCCCCTCGTGCAGGATCTGGCCGATTTCGCTTTCCTTGTAGGCCAGCATGAGATCGGCGTCGACGGCGGTGTAGAGCTGGCCGTTTCGGTTGTAGATCTTCAGCGACGGGAACCACGAGTCCATCCCGAACGTACGCGCCTCGTCCGGAATGATCGGGACGATGCGCGGCCCAACTTCCTTGTCGCGAAGGAGTTCCTTGAACGTCCGCACCACCGCCATGGTGGTGGCCACTTCCTGGTGCCCGGACCCCTTTTTCAGCGGCGCATAGATGTCGCGTCCCGGCAGGGTGAGTGCCTTGGACTTGGTGCGCCGTTCCGGTAGGAAGCCGCCCAGCGCGTGGCGCCGCTCCAACAGATAGCGGATCTCCGGGGCCTCCGGACCGGGGTGGTAGTACGGCGGCAGGTAGGGATCCTGCTCGAGTTGGGCATCACTGATCGGGATCCGGATTGCGTCGCGGAAGTCTTTGAGGTCCTGCAGCGCAAGCTTTTTCATCTGGTGCGTGGCGTTGCGGCCCTGGAAGTGCGCGCCCAGCGAATAGCCCTTGATGGTCTTGGCCAGAATCACCGTCGGCTGGCCGTGATGGTCGACGGCGGCGCGATAGGCCGCGTAGACCTTGCGGTAGTCGTGTCCACCACGCTTGAGGTTCCAGATCTCGGAGTCGCTCATCGGCTCGACGAGTGCCTTGGTCCGCGGATCGCGACCGAAGAAGTGGTCGCGCACATACGCGCCGTCGTTGGCCTTGTAGGTCTGGTAGTCGCCGTCGGGAGTGCTGTTCATCAGGTTCACCAGCGCGCCGTCGCGGTCGGCGTGCAGCAGCGCGTCCCACTCGCGTCCCCACACCACCTTGATGACGTTCCAGCCCGCCCCGCGGAAGAACGATTCCAGTTCCTGGATGATCTTGCCGTTGCCACGCACCGGGCCGTCGAGGCGCTGCAGGTTGCAGTTGACGACGAACGTCAGATTGTCCAGACCCTCCAGCGCGGCGACGTGCGTCAGGCCGCGGCTCTCCGGCTCGTCCATCTCGCCGTCGCCCAAAAACGCCCACACATGCTGATCGGAGGTGTCTTTGATGCCGCGGTCATGCAGGTAGTGGTTGAACCGGGCCTGATAGATCGCGTTCATCGGGCCCAGGCCCATCGACACCGTCGGGAACTCCCAGAAGTCGGGCATCAGCCGCGGGTGCGGATAGGACGGCAGCCCACCGCCGGGATGGCTGTGCTCCTGGCGGAAGCCGTCGAGCTGGTCGGTCGAAAGCCGGCCTTCCAGGAACGCCCGCGCGTAGATGCCGGGGGAGGCGTGGCCCTGGATGAACACCTGATCGCCGCCGCCGGGATGCGACCTGCCGCGGAAGAAGTGGTTGAAGCCGACCTCGTAGAGCGCCGCCGACGATGCGTACGTCGAAATGTGGCCGCCCACACCGACTCCGGGACGCTGGGCGCGATGCACCATGATCGCGGCGTTCCATCGGATCCAGGCCCGGTAACGACGTTCGACGTCCTCGTCGCCGGGGAACCAGGGTTCCAGCTCGGTCGGGATGGTGTTGACGTAGTCGGTCGACGTCAGCGACGGCAGCGCCACCCGCTGCTCACCGGCGCGCTCCAACAGCCGCAACATCACATACCGCGCCCGCGACGGGCCCGAGCGCTCCAGCATCTCGTCGAAGGACTCCAGCCACTCGGCGGTCTCCTCCGGGTCGATGTCGGGCAGGTAGGACGCCACACCTTCGCGGATCACCCGCACGCGGTCGGGTTCGCTTGCGCCGGTTGGATTCTTCGCCAGATCGTGGCGGACGAACTCGGTAGTCAACGCGCTACTCCTTGCTAGACGGCTTGCCAGAAGGAGGTGTCTGCTTGTGGCCGATCGAGCCGTCGCGGATGGTCTCGGTAACTCCTATCGTGCCGCACCGCGGGTCGCACTGCGTAGCGCCCGGGCAAGCCGGGCCGCCGACGTCCGCGATCGTCACCCGGTAACGTCTCAACCTGTGGCGATCGGAGGGCTTGGACGGCGGACGGCCGCGCGGGCGGTCGGCTGCCTCGCGGCAGTTGGAATGGCCGTCGTCGGGTGCACCACCGTCACCGACGGCACGCCAGGCGCCGACAACGCGATCGCGCCGGCGTATCGCGCGTCGGTGTCCGCATCGGTGTCGGCGTCGATTGCGACGTCGAGCGTGCGCGAGTCGCAGCGTCAGCAGTCGTTGACCACCAAAGCCGTGGTGCGGGTGTGCGAGTCATTTGTCGTCAGCAGCAAAGAGGCCGTCGACCGGGTGAACGACTTCGTCGCGGCCTACAACCGGGGCGGCGACACCTCCGGCGCCGAGGGGCCGGCCGTCGATGCCCTGAACCACAGCGCCGACACGGTCGAGGGTGACAGCAACGGTCCGCTGTCGCAGGAACTGCGCGAGGCCCTCAACGCTTACGACGACGCGGCACGCGACGTCGCGAAGGCAATCCGCGCGCACGCCGGGACCGACGAGTTCAACCATCGGGTCAATCAGCTCAACGACGCCAAGACCGAAGCCGTTAAACGGTGCCGAGCATCCCTATGAGTCGACAGATGTGCAACGCTACGTGCTATGCGACGATGAAGGGCATTGCACTGCACGTTCACGCATCAGTGGCTTGGAACTGACAAGGAGGTCGCACGGTGGTCGCGGCGGATGACGCCCCGAGTTATGCCCGCAAATTGGGCATCCAAAGAGGGCAGGTTGTCCAAGAGTGGGGTTGGGACGAGGACACCAACGACGAGATCCGCGCCGACGTGGAGGATGCGTGCGGCGGCGAGTTGCTCGACGAAGACACCGATGAGGTCATCGATGTCGTGCTGCTCTGGTGGCGCGACGGCGACGGCGACTTGGTGGACACCTTGATGGATGCGATCGCGCCGTTGGCCGACGACGGCGTCATCTGGGTGCTGACACCCAAGACGGGACGGCCGGGCCACGTTCAGCCCGCCGAGATCGCCGAGTCGGCGCCGACTGCCGGGCTGATGCCGACCTCGTCGGTCAACCTCGACGAGTGGAGCGCGAGCCGTCTGGTTCAGCCGAAATCGCGGGCCGGGCGCCGCTGATGTTGGCGGTCGGCGTAAGCGCACCGGACTTCACGCTGGTCGACCAGAACCGCCAGCCGGTCACGCTCAGCGACTTTCGTGGCGCCAAAGACGTTCTGCTGGTGTTCTTTCCGCTCGCTTTCACCGGCATCTGCCAAGGCGAGCTCGACCAGATACGTGACCACCTGCCCGACTTCGAGAACGACGACAGGGCGGTGCTGGCCATCTCGGTGGGCCCGGCGCCCACCCACAAGGTGTGGGCCACCGACAGCGGTTTCCTGTTCCCGGTGCTCTCGGATTTCTGGCCGCACGGGGTGGTGAGTCAGGCCTACGGCGTCTTCAATGAGGACGCCGGTATCGCCAATCGCGGCACGTTCCTGGTCGACCGTTCGGGCGTCATCCGATTCGCCGAGATGAAGCAGCCCGGCGAGGCCCGCGACCAGCGGCTCTGGACCGACGCGCTGGCGGCGCTGTAGTCGGAGATTTTGGGGCCGAGGCGGTCTGGGCGGTATCTTGGCGCCGCACGGGCGCGTAGCTCAGTGGTAGAGCTCTGGTTTTACACACCAGCGGTCGGCGGTTCGATACCGTCCGCGCCCACCAGTATTTCTGCAGTTCGCAGCCCGGCTAGGGCGCGAGATCGCCGCTGTCGTTCGTTGGCGGATCCTCGACGGGCGGTACCGCCGGCCGTTGCGGGGGGCGCATCTCGGCCAGGGACAATGCGAACGCCATTGAAAGCAGGCCGAAGATCGCTACGGCCGAGGCGAGATCGAACCATCGAAACGGATAAAGGGTCCCGTCGATGGATAACACCAACAGCGTCTCTGCCACGGCGAAGAGCAGGAAGAACGCGCCCAGTCGAAGACGTGACACCCGGGAATGTATCTGGGTCCGTCTCATCTCCACAGCCAGTGTCAGCAGCAGTACCGGAAGGACTTGCGCCAGAGTGGCGGCGGTCGCACCGTCGACCAGCACGATTTCGGCGAGATGAGGATGGGGCACTGTGGTGGTCTACCACGTTGTTGGCGCCAGACCGGTCACCCTGGCTCGGATTTACGCACCAGCGGCCGGCAGTTCGATACCGTCCGCGCCCACCAGTGACTGGTCGGGGCTCGGCTTGTCGCTTTGTGGCCAACCAAATGAATGTAGATGACGCCGAGTCTGATGCTCCGCGATTCCGGCCTCGCCGTCGGCGTGTTCGCCGCGCGTGTAATGGCCTTGCCACTCGACTTGCTCTCCGGCGGCGACCCTCGCCACCTGCTCGATCTGTTTTGCCGCGTCACGTGAGCGCAGAAAGACCTCATGCTTTCGTTGCAGATCTTGATCGGACTCGATGTGCCTGAATTCCGGGGCGAACTCTTCAAGCTCGGCTCGGCGCTGCGGAACGATCATGCAGATCGGCTCGTCGACTTCGAATCGCACCGGCATCAGTTTGCGAGTGAGTTTCCAGCTCATGCTGAAACTCGCACTTGCCCAGTCGGTTTCGACGACGCCTTCCAACGGGCACGCGGCGTCCTTCGGATAATTCGCCGGTCCGCGGACCAACAAGTTGTAGCCGGGCGGGGTGCGAAACAGGAGCGGCAGCCTCCACGTCAGGATGCCGTTACCGAAGTGGCTCAGCGGCAGGAACTGATCGGGGTCGCGATTGTCAGGTGTGATCAGCACGTCCACGTCGTTGTCCGGACCGAACCACGTGGCGGTGAACGCGCACGGATTTCGCAACTCCCAGCCGCTTTGGTTAGCCATCAGCATCGGCAGGCATCGGTTAGGCCAACCCATGCGCGTCTCCGACATCGTTGACATCCACGTCCGGCTAATCGGAGCCGGTTCGATCTGCGGCGCGTCAGCACCGGTGATGAACGCGATCAGTGGACGGGCGCGCGCGCTGGACTCTTCCGTCATCTGGTCCTCGATTAGCTGGGGGCACCGTTTGCCGCAGAGGATGAAAGCTCTCCCGCAGAAACATGGCACGTCGTGCTCGGTAATTGAGCGCACAGCCTACTCACAGTTGGACGAAGGTCCATCTATTACCTCAGCGGAAGTTACTCCCGTGCGGCGACGATGCGGATGCCGGTGACCATGGTGGGCGCGATTGCGACGACCGAGTCAGGGTGATTGACCCACGGGTGAAGGAGTCGTTCGTATCGCGCTACGGACTCAGGATCGAAGACAGTGTGTGCCCGGCCGGTGACGACAACACTCCACCCGGTCTGGGTCAGGGGGTCGAGATCGTCGGCTTCGTAGGCGACGACGAGTCCGTCCCCGGAGCTCACGGCGGACCCGATTGCGGAGGTGAGTCGAGTGCGCACGATGACTGTGCCCGCGTCCACCAAATGATTCACCGGGCGGATCGCCGGAAGTGCTTGTAGGTCAAAGACAATTCGCCCGTAGTCGACACTGCTCAGCAACCGCATCGCCTCATCGCGGTCCATCTGCTCAGCGCGGCCGGGTAGGCGCGCCGTGCCCAAGCCGCCATCGTAGGCAGACTGCTTCACGCAGTTAATAGTTCACAACAGGTGGATATCCGCCTAGGGCCGAATGGCACTGCGCGGATTGTGCTGGCGCTTGTCGCATTCGCATCGCATCCGGATAGGGCCGTTCGGCCCTATTGAGGGTGACATAAGGTCCGGAATGTTGGACGCCATGTCTGTACGTCCACCCGACCTTCGCGCGTCCGAAGATCTCGCTGCGACTGCGGTCCGGCCGGCGGAACGTCGCCGGGCTGACTGGCGACTCCTTTCGCCGATGACCACCCTGGCGGAGATGCCGGCGCTGGTGGTGTTGTCCCGGCTCGTCGCGCCGGTCCTGCTCGCCGACGCTCACGGCGAGATCCTGTTCGTGAATCCTGCGTTCGCCGCCCTGATCGGGCGCGATCCGGCGGATCTGCAGACCGTGTCGTTGAACGAAATCTGTCACACCTCGGAAGCCGGCTTCACGGCCGGCGGTTACAGCGCCTGGCGCGGCATGGTCTCGTTGGCGCACGCGGGCGGATGGCCGATCCACGCCAGCATGACCAGTGATTGGTTCGCAGACGGCAGACACCCCGTCCGGTTGGCTACGTTCGCCGACATGGATGGGCACGTGTGGGACACCCGCTTGCACCGGATCTGCTGACGCGTCAGGGAACCAGCACGACCTTGCCGACGTTCTCCCGCGCAGCCAGGATGCGATGCGCTTCGGGCGCATCGTCGAACGGCACCGCCGCGTGCACGACCGGCGCCGCCGTGCCGTCCGACAATGCCGTCGACAGCGGTCCGATCCAGGGCTCTAGGGTGCCGCGGTCGTCCCACAGCCGCAGCATGTTCAGGCCGATGACGGTCTTCGAGTCCTCCATCTGCTTGATCAGGTTGAACCCACGCAGCATCGCCAGCACCTGCGGCGCCGCGCGCCGCAGCGACCGCTTCTCGCCCTGCTGCATCGCCGAGAAGCCATAGGCGACAAGCCGTCCGCCCGGTCGCAGCAAGTCCATCGACCGCCGAAGCGATGTGCCGCCGAGGGCGTCGAGCACAATGTCGTAGGGGCTCAGGCTCTTCCACCATCCGCCGCGGCGGTAGTCGATGGCTCGGTCGACGCCGAGCGCGGCGAGCTGTTTGTGTTTGCCCGGCGACGCGGTGCCGTGCACGACCGCGCCCGCAGCCTTGGCCAGCTGCACGGCCGCGATGCCGACGCCGCCGGCAGCGGCATGCACCAGCACGCGCTCGCCCGGCTGCAGTGAGCCGTAGCCGTGCAGCGCCGCCCACGCCGTCGCGTAGTTGACCGGGATCGCGGCGCCCTGCTCGAAGCTCATCGAGTCCGGAAGCGCGACAGTGTCGTTCGCGCCGGCGTTGACGATCTCGGCGTAGCCGCCGAAACGGGTTCCGGCCAGCACCCGCTGTCCCACCCGCGCGGGATCGACGCCGTCACCGACGGCCTCGACGGTCCCGGCGACCTCGTAGCCAACCACGCTGGGCACCTTGGGGGCGTCGGGATAGAGCCCGACCCGCGCGAGATGATCAGCGAAGTTGACTCCGGCCGCACGGACTGCAATCCGCACCTGGCCGGCCGCGGGCGGTGGAGGATCGGGCCGATCCTGCACCTTGAGCACCGACGGTGGACCGTGTTTGGTGATGACGACTGCGCGCATTTGTCTACAGCTGGCTTGCGACGAAAGTTGCTGCCTCAGAGGGCATTCCGGAATGCGGATAGGACAGGTGCTCGGGGGAGGACAGCTCGGCCGGCGTCGGAACGGTGAACAAGGCGCCGGGGGTGCAGACCGGGTCGCCGGCCGCGCACAGATCGATGGCCTTCGCGCCGTACCAGGGACTCAGCGTACTCACCGGCGCGCCCAGGTATCTGCTGGTCGGATTGCCGAAGAGGGCCAGCGCGGCGACGTGATCGGCGACGTCTCGAGGTAGCGACACGGGAACGAAGCCCGAGACCGGAGCCTGGGCGATGGTGATCAGGTCGATCACGGCTGCGCCTTGGGAGTAGCCACCCAGCACCAGCTTGGTGTTCGGACAACTCGCCGCCATCGACTCGACGTGGGCGTTCGCATCCACGGCGCCGGCGTTGGCCGACGGGGCGAGATCCTCCGACGCGGCGTAATTGACCGGATAGACCGCGACGGACCGACCCCCGACCTGCGAGCGCAGCGCATCGATGAATTGCTGTCCCACCACGCCGACACCTGGCGCCTCGCCGGTCGCGCGGGCGAACGTCACCTCGACGTGGGGGCAGGGCGCCGCGGACGCGGGAGCAAACGGCGCTACCAGGGTGGTCAGCACCACGGCAACGAGGACACGAGCAATGTGGCGGGCGCTCACGTCGTAATGCTGACACAACGCGGCGGGCAAGTCAGCCGGGCAGAGCGAACAGTTCGAGAGCGATGCCGTCGGGGTCGCGAAAACTCAGGCCCGATCCGTAGGGCGCGTCGACGATTCCGCCGTGCTGAATGCCGAGCTTGTTGAGCCGGGTCATCCACGTCTCCAACTCCCCGCGGGTGGCGCAGCCGAAGCCGACGTGGTCCAGACCGACCCGGAACTCACTGAAGCGCTCGTCGGGCGCCGGCAGCTCGTGCTGGTGAATTCCGAACAGAGTGCCGCCGCCGAGGACCCACACCAGGTGGCGAAAACCCGCGGCGGTGTGCTCGTCGACCGCCGGATCCGCGTCGAACAACCGGCGGTACCAGGGGCCGCTGACCGCCATGTCTCGCACGGTGACCGCGACGTGGTTAAGTCCTGGGAAAGCCATCGAGCCGCTCCATTCTCGAAGTTCTGACCTGCCTGAGCATCCTGAAGTGTGACCTAGATCGCAACCCGGTACCCGGGGTGGCGAGCGCCACATTTACTTCGTTTGACTAATTAGTCAGACTCGATACATGACTTCGCAACTTACGCCCGAGCGAACCACTTCACACGCGCCCAAGATCGAAGAGAGCAACGAGCGCATCTACCTGCAGCCGTGGTTCTGGATGGCCGTGCTGAGCATGATCGCCATCGTCCTGGTCACCATCGCCGGCTAGCCGCTACACGATCCGCCAGCCCCGGCTGGCGCGGAACCGCATGTCCCACAGGTAAAGCCGATAACCCAAAATCCACGCATTGCGAGGAATCAGGCGGTCGGCCAACCGCAAAGCGGCCAGCAACCAGCCGAAACGTCGCTGCTGGGATTCTGACCACCCCAACCGCATCATCGAGCGGAATTCCGGGGGCAGAAAGCCCGTCGTCGCGAACAGGTTGAACGGCCCCGCCAGCGCGTGCAGTGGTCTGGGCAGGAACTTCATTGCCGCGACTCCGTGCAGGTGGTCGCGCACCGCAGGGTCAATCCGCAGGCCGTCCAGCGACCGTTTCCAGTAATCGTCGAAGGCGACCCGGTCCGTCGGCCACATCGCTTCCCGCACTTGGAGCGTGGTACCCAGCCGTTTCGCGTCCTGATATACCGCGTCCGCGGACTCCTCGTCGAGAGGGCCGTACAGGAACTCATGCTGGTCGACGAAATAGCGGTACAAGCAGGCGGCCACCCAGAGCTGCAGCGCAGGGTCGAACGCGTTGTAGGACACCGGACTCGACGACGTCGAGCGCACTTGCCGGTGCGCGGTGTCGACGGCGGCGCGGATGAGCTCACGGTCGGATTCGGTACCGATGGTCGCGACGGCCAGATAGGTGCCGGTGGTACGCGCCCGCTTGAACGGATGCTTGTAGACGTTGCCGCTGTCGACCGGGCTTTCCAGCACTCCGTAGCCGACGCCGGGCAGCGATAACTGCATGATCACATTCGCGGCGGGCAACAGCACGGCAGCGGGATTCAGCAGGTCAGCGACTCGGGTGACACGTCGCGTCATCAGCCGAGTACATCACGTGTGAGACGCTGCCGGAGTGTTTGACGCCACGCGGCTCAGCGGTGTGCTGATCGGCTACCTGGCCGACCTGGTGCTGGCCGACCCGCGGGCAGCTCACCCGGTGGCGGGATTCGGGACTGTGGCAACGACAGCCGAGCGGCTGAGCTATCGCGACAGCCGGGTCGCCGGCGCGCTGCACGTGGCCGTGTTGGTCGGCGCCGTGACTCTGGCCGGTGTCACGCTGGAGCGGGGCGCACGGCGGCGCGGCCCGGCTTGGTCGATCGCCGCGACCGCGGCCGCCACCTGGGTCGTGCTGGGCGGAACCTCGCTGGCGCGCACCGGGTCGGCGATGAGCGATCGGCTGCGTGGTGACGACCTCGAGGGTGCCCGAGACCTGTTGCCGTCGCTGTGCGGGCGGGACCCGGCGCATCTCGACGCAGCAGGATTGACCCGCGCGGCGGCCGAATCGGTCGCCGAGAACACCTCCGACGCGCAGGTGGCGCCGCTGTTGTGGGCATGCGTTGGCGGGGTGCCCGGCGCACTCGGGTACCGCGCGATCAACACGCTGGACGCGATGGTCGGTCACCGTTCGCCGCGCTACGCCCGATTCGGTTGGGCCGCAGCCCGGTTGGACGACGCGGCCAATTACCTTCCCGCGCGGCTGACCGCGGTGCTGACCGCGGTGTGTGCGCCGGTGGTCGGCGGATCACCGGCGGACGCGATCGCGGCCTGGCGGCGGGATGCTCGACGTCATCCCAGCCCGAACGCCGGCGTGGTAGAGGCCGCGTTCGCCGGGGCGCTGGGCGTGCGGTTGGGCGGACCGACCCAGTATCACCACGAATTGCAGATCCGGCCGGTGCTCGGCGACGGAGCAATCCCAACAGTGACGGATCTGCTTCGCGCGGTGCGGCTCTCGCGGGCCGTGCAGGCGGCGGCGGTCTTGCTCTGCGTCAGCGCCGGCGTCCGTACCGGTCGGTGAGCTTGTCCTCGACGGTCGCCGGCTTGTCGACGGGCGGCGCCGACTGGGCCTGCTCGGCCCGGCGGGCCTTTACCTCGGAATACACGAAGTAACCCAGCAGGATCGGGGCGACGACGCCGAAAGTGATCCACTGAATGCCGTAGGACAGAAACGGCCCGGCGTCCAGATGGGGCAGAGCGATCACGCCCAGCCCACCCGGCTGATCGTCGACCAACTGCAGATACGATCCGGTCAACGGCACACCGGTCAGCTGCGCGATGCGCTGCACGTCGATCGAATACACCTGTCGCACACCGTCACTGACGAACGACTCCTTGTCCGTCACCGGGGCCTCGGAATCACGCAGACGGGCCGTGATCCTCACCGGCCCCCGAGGCGGCGGGGGCAGCGGCGGTACCCGCGATCCCGGCAGCGGCCGCACATAGCCGCGATCGACAAGGACGGTCGGGCCGCCGTCGACGGCGAAGGGAATCAGCACCTCCATCGCCTGCTCCCCATCGGCGACGCGCAGCCGGACCACCAGTTGTTTGTCCGGTAGGTAGTGCCCGGTCGCCGTCACCCGTCGCCACTGTGCATCGCGGGCCGACGAATCCTGCTGCGGCAACAGCGTTGTGAGCGGGACCGGCGCGGTGGTCAGCGATTGCTGGATCTGGTCGTTCTCCCGCGACGTCTTGGTGTTCTTGCCCAGTTGCCACGGTGCCAGCACGGTGAAGCACAGGTAGGTGAAGGCGACCACCACCACGGCCAGTGCGATCCAGCCCGGCCGCAGCAGGAAGGCCAGGCGGCGCATCAGCCCGAGCCGTTCTGGGCCAGTCGCTCGTCGACCCACTTGTGCAGTCCCGGCAGCGATGCCTCGATGGCGGCGAAGGCGACCTCGAAGTCATGCTGGCTGCCGTAGTAGGGGTCGTCGACGTCGCGAACGAACGCGCCCGAGCGTGGGTCGAAGGATCGCAGCATCCGGATCCGGTCGGCGTCGACGCCCAACTGCTCGATGAGCGGTACGTGGTTGCGGGCCAGCGCGATCACCAGGTCGGCGTTGAGGTGGTCGACCGCGAGCATCGCCGCGCAGTGGTCGGTGGGGTAGCCGTGCTTGCGCAGCACCCGGTTGGTCCGCTCGTCGGCGCCTTTGCCGATGTGCCAGCCAGCGGTGCCCGCACTGCTCACCCGCACCGCGTCGTCCAGACCGCGCTCGCTGATCTGGTGGGCGAACATCTTCTCGGCCATCGGGGACCGGCAGATGTTGCCGGTGCATACGAACGTGATGTGCAGTCTGTCGGCCGTCGGGCTATCGAATTCAGACACCTAAAGCCTTCCGCAGATCGGCGACCGTCGCGACGTGTGACACCGTCTCGGTGTCGGCGAAATCCGCACGGCCATAGCCCCAGCCGACGACGACCGCGTCGATGCCGTGGGCCGCGGCGCCTTCGACATCGTGGCGGCGATCGCCCACCATGAGCACCCGTTCGGGCACCGGCCGCAGTTGGGACAGCGCATGTGCCAGGACATCGGCCTTGCTGGCGCGGGTGCCGTCGACACTGGCGCCGGCGACAACCTCGAAGTGCGCGTCGAGACCGAAGTGGGCCAGGATGCGTCGGGCGGTCGGCTCCGCTTTGGAGGTGGCCACCGCGAGGCGCACACCGGCCGCCCGCAGGTCGGCCAGCAGCGGCCCGATCCCGTCGAACAGGCTGTTGATGGCCCACCCCCGGGTCGTGTAGTCCGCGCGGTAGGCGGCGATGGCCGCGTCGGTGTGCTCACCCAGCCCCATCGCCGCCAGCGTGTGATGCATCGGCGGCCCGACGATCCGGCCGGCCAGATCGCCGTCCGGGACGGCGGCGCCGATCTCGGCCAGGGCGTGCCGGAAGCTGGACACGATGCCGTCCGCGGAGTCGGTGAGGGTGCCGTCGAGATCGAAGATCACCAGTTGGGGCATGGTCATAGCATCTCTATTGTCCTCGATGCCGCGACTGTGTCCGGTTCGCGGGGCCGTTACTGTCTCAGATGTGGCGAGTCGGCAATCGAACGTGCGTTATCACGGGGATCAGGCCGCCGAACCGGGCATGCTCGACTTCGCCGTCAACGTCCGTCATCCGCGGCCACCGGCCTGGTTGACCGAACTGCTCGCGGCACGCCTGACCGACCTGGCGCGCTACCCGGGCCGCGACGACGAGCGCGCAGCGATCCAGGCGGTCGCTACCCGGCACGGCCGGGCAACCGACGAGGTTTCGTTGCTGGCCGGAACCGCCGAGGGATTCGCATTGCTGCCCAACCTGCGACCGACGCTGGCGGCGCTCATCGCGCCGTCGTTCACCGAACCCGACGTCGCGCTGACAGCCGCCGGGGTGCCGGTGTATCACGAGGTGCTCGCTCCGCCGTTCGGCCTGGCCGGGGTGCGGGTGCCCGATGCCGCGGACCTCGTGGTCGTCGGCAACCCCACGAATCCGACGTCGGTGTTGCACACCCGCGAGCAGATCCTGGCGTTGCGCCGGCCCGGCCGCATTGTCGTGGTCGACGAGGCGTTCGCCGATTCGGTTCCCGGCGAACCGGAATCGCTGGCCGGCGAGTCGCTGCCCGACGTGCTGGTGCTGCGCAGCCTGACCAAGACGTGGTCGCTGGCCGGACTGCGGGTGGGCTACGCGTTGGGCGCCCCGGATGTGTTGGCGCGGCTGACCGCAACGCGTCCGCACTGGCCGCTGGGCACGCTGCAGCTTGCCGCTGTCGCCGCCTGTTGCGCGCCGGGGGCGGTGGCCGACGCCGCGGCGGATGCCCGTCGGCTGGCGGTGTTGCGTACGGCGATGTTGTCCGGTTTGTGGGCGGCGGGAGCCGAGCCGGTCGACGGCTGTGCTCCGTTCGTGCTGTTCGCCGTCGGTGATGCGGAGCTGACCCGAAAGAAATTGCACGTCAATGGAATTGCAGTACGACGATGCGACACGTTCGTCGGGTTGAACGGACACTATCTGCGTGCCGCGGTGCGGCCGGAGTGGCCGGTTCTGGTCGAGGCGATCGGGGCGCTGCGATGACGGTTCGGTTGGCGACGGTCATCGAGGCGCTCGACGAGGCGTACCCGCCCGGGCTTGCGCAGTCGTGGGATTCCGTCGGCTTGGTCTGCGGCGACCCCGACGACGAGCTCAGCTCGGTGACCATTGCGGTCGATGCGACCGCGGCGGTGGTCGCCGAGGTTCCCGACGGCGGTCTGCTGCTCGCGCATCACCCGTTGCTGCTGCGCGGGGTCGACACGGTGGCCGCCAGTACCGCCAAGGGTGCGCTGGTGCATCGCCTGATCCGTTCCGGCCGTTCGTTGTTCACCGCGCACACCAACGCCGACTCGGCGTCGCCGGGTGTGTCGGACGCGTTGGCCCACGCGCTCGGTCTGACCGTGGAGGCGGTGCTGGAACCGTCTTCCGGTCGTGATCTGGACAAGTGGGTGATCTTCGTGCCGCCGGAGAACGCCGACGCGGTGCGGGCGGCGATCTTTGCGGCCGGGGCCGGTCACATCGGCGACTACTCCCAGTGCAGTTGGAGTGTCACCGGCACCGGCCAGTTCCTGCCGGAGGCCGGGGCGGCGCCGGCGATAGGCAGCGTCGGCGCGGTGGAACGCGTGGTCGAAGACCGCATCGAGGTGATCGCGCCCGCGGGTGCGCGGCGACAGGTGCTGTCGGCGATGCGCGACGCGCACCCCTACGAGGAGCCGGCATTCGACATCATCGCGCTGGCGCCACCGCCCGGCGACGTCGGGCTGGGACGGATCGGCACGCTGCCACGGCCAGAGCCGTTGAGCGCGTTCGTGTCCCGGGTCGAGTCCGGGCTGCCGGCCACGTCGTGGGGCGTGCGTGCGGCGGGCAACCCGGAGATGGCGGTATCGCGGGTGGCGGTGTGCGGGGGAGCTGGCGACTCGTTGCTCCGCACCGTCGCCGCAGCCGGCGTCGATGCCTACGTCACGGCGGATCTGCGTCACCATCCCGCTGACGAGCACCTGCGCGCGTCCGAGGTGGCGCTGGTAGACGTAGCGCACTGGGCCAGCGAGTACCCGTGGTGCGAGCAGGCCGCCGATGTGCTCCGCGAGGTTTTCGGCGACGCGCTGCCGGTTCGGGTATGCCCCGTCCGGACCGACCCGTGGAACGTCGACAATGGTCACGGGGGTGACAAGAGATGAAAGCCGAAGTCGCACAGCAGCACTCGTTGCTCGAAGTTGCCGAACTGGACGGCGAGCTGGCCAAGCTCGCGCATCGCGCGGCCAACTTGCCCGAGCGGCAGCAGATCGCGCGGATACAGGCCGACCAAACCGCCGTGAACGACAGGTCGGGTGCCCTGCAGATTGCGTTGGAAGACTTGGACACTCAGGTCTCGAGGTTCGAGTCCGAGATCGACGCGGTGCGCCAGCGTGAGGATCGGGACCGTTCGCTGCTGCAGTCGGTCGCCGATTCCAAACAGCTGTCGGAGTTGCAACACGAGTTGGAGACCCTGGAACGTCGCCAGTCCAGCCTAGAGGATTCGCTGCTGGAGGTGATGGAACACCGCGAGCAGTTGCAGTCCCAGCGGGCCGCCGAGCAGTCCGTCATCGAGACGTTGCACGCCGAATTGGCCTCGGCGCAGCGCGCTCTGGACGCCACCCTGGGCGATATCGAACACCTGCGCCGGCTTCACACGTCGCGGCGTGACGAGCTCACCACGGCGTTGAACCCCGAACTGGTCGCGTTGTACGAGCGGCAGCGGGCCGGCGGCGGCCCCGGGGCGGGTCCGTTGCAAGGCCGTCGCTGCGGGGCATGCCGGATCGAGATCGACCGTGGCGAGATGGCCCGGATCTCTGCGGCCCCCGAAGACGAGGTGTTGCGCTGCCCGGAGTGCAACGCAATCCTGTTGCGCGTCAAGGATGTACGACCGTGAAGGTGATCATCGAGGCCGACGGAGGATCGCGCGGCAATCCGGGACCGGCAGGTTACGGGTCGGTGGTGTGGACCGCGGACCGGTCCACCGTGCTGGCCGAGAGCAAGCAGGCGATCGGGATCGCCACCAACAACGTCGCCGAATATCGCGGCCTGATCGCGGGTTTGGCGGAGGCCGCCGAGCTGGGCGCCACCGAGGTCGCGGTGTTGATGGATTCCAAGTTGGTGGTCGAGCAGATGTCGGGGCGCTGGCAGATCAAACACCCCGATCTCAGGGAGCTCAACGCCGAAGCCCGAGCACGGGCGTCACACTTCGATCGGATCAGTTACCGGTGGATCCCGCGCGCGGAGAACTCGCACGCCGACCGGTTGGCCAACGAGGCAATGGACGCCGCGGCCCAGCAGCCGGCGCCGGCCGGTCAGGTGTCGCCGCCGTCCGTCGTACCCGAGACCACCGGACCACCGGGGTGGACCGGCGCGCGCGGCACCGCCACCCGCCTGCTCTTGCTGCGGCACGGTCAGACCGAACTATCGGCGCAGCGGCGCTATTCGGGACGCGGCAACCCGGCCCTGACCGATGTGGGCCGTGGGCAGGCGGACGCGGCCGCCCGCTATCTCGCAGAGCGCGGCGGCATCGCGGCTGTGATCAGCTCACCGCTGCAGCGCTCCTACGACACCGCGACGGCCGCCGGCAAAGCACTGGGTCTGGACGTCGCCGTCGACGACAACCTGATCGAAACCGACTTCGGCGCATGGGAGGGGCTGACATTCGGCGAGGCCGCCGACCGCGATCCCGACCTGCACCGGCGTTGGTTGCGTGACACCAGCGCCGAACCCCCCGGCGGCGAGAGCTTCGACAGCGTCAACGAGCGGGTCTGCCGGGCGCGGGACCGGATCGTCGCCGAATACGACGGCAGCACCGTGCTGCTGGTGTCACACGTGACCCCGATCAAAATGCTGCTGCGGGAGGCTCTCGACGCCGGGCCGGCCATCCTGTATCGGCTGCACCTCGATCTGGCGTCATTGAGCATCGCCGAGTTCTACCCGGACGGCGCGTCGTCGGTCCGACTGGTTAACCAGACTGCGTACCTGAGTTAGAGATCAGGAGTTACCGGGTAGTGAGGCAATCGTGGAGTGGGTAGCCTCGCACGCTTTCGCGATCGGATCGGCGTTGCTCGCCGCGTTCTTTGCTGCGGTAGGCATCGTGGTGCGGCAGCGCGCGATCCAAGCGGAGGCAGGGCACCTGGAGGGCGCTGGCGCAATCGTGACGTCCTGGGTTCGCCAGCCGTCGTGGTGGGCCGGGACGCTCGGCGCGATCGGTGGGTATGTGTTTCAGGCGCTGGCCCTGGCGCACGGTTCGCTGCTGCTGGTGCAGCCCCTGCTGGTGTCCTCGTTGTTGTTTGTGCTGCCGCTCGGCGCGCGGTTCTCCCATCAGCATGTGCGCGGCCGTGATTGGGGTTGGGCGTTGCTGCTGACGGCGGCGCTCACCGTGTTCGTCCTGGTGGGCCAGCCGCGCGAAGGCCACTACCGTCCGCCGGTGCCGGCCTGGACCGTGGCGCTGATCGGATCAGCGCCGGTGGTGATCGTCTGTGTGCTCGCGGCGCGCCGAACGATCGGTCGAACGCGCGCGATGCTGTTGGCCACCGCCGTCGCCGTGCTGCTCGGGATGATCGCGGTCCTGACGAAGGTCAGCACGCACCGCCTGGCCGTGCACGGGTGGCACGGCTTGTTGACGGTGCCGGCGCCGTATCTGCTGGTGGCGCTCGCGGTCGCGGTCACCGTCTTGCAGCAGTCGGCATTTCACGCCGGCGCCTTGCAGGCGTCGGTGCCGATCATGCTCGTCGGTGAGCCCGTGGTGGCGGTGTTGTTGGGTGTGGTGGTCCTCGGCGAGCATCTGGTGGTGCGTGGTCCGGGCGCCGTGATTCTGGTGTTGGCTGTCGCAGCGATGACGGCGGCGACCATTGCGCTGGGACGCGATTCCGCCTCTGCAGCAACGCAGTCCGTCGGTGAGACGGCAGCGGTGGGGTAGCCGACGTTCAGGCGGCGTCGTGGAAGATCAGGCCGAGCGCGAACCGCTCGCCCGACCGCACGACCGACAGCCCATGCCGCACGGCCGCGGCCGACCAGCCGCGAGCCGAACGCACCGGCCGGTCGCGGGTGGTGAACACATAGCCGTGGCCCTGTGGCAATTGTGTTGCGGTGCCGCGTGACTGGGCCCGCGCCCGCTGTTCGACGAGCATGAACTCCCCGCCGGTGAACTCGGTGTCCGGGTCACTGAGGTTGATCACGACCTGCAGCGGAAACACCAAGTCGCCGTAGAGGTCTCGGTGCAGGGCGTTCCAGTCGTCTGTTGCGTACCGCAGCATCAGCGCCGTCGATCTGGTTTGGCCGGCCGCGTGGCACACGTCGAGCCACTCGTCGAGGCTGTCCGGCCACGGCGCATCTCGGCCCAGCCGCGTCCACCAGTCCCGGGCGATCGGCAACAGTCGCGGGTACAGCGCCTGTTTGAGTTGCTCGATCGGCTCGGGATAGGGCGCGCGGAAATAGCGGTACTGCCCTGAACCGTAGCGGCGCGGCCCCATGTCGACGGTGGAGCGGAACAGGTCGTCGTCGGTGAACAGCGTGCGCAGCCGGCGCGCCTCGGTGGGTGTGAGGAGCCGGGGCAGGAGTGCCCCGCCGAAGTCGTCGACGGCGGCAGCGATGGCGCCCCAGTCGGCGGCGTCGACGCGCTTTGTCCACGGTGTCGGCGGCATGGTCTGTAGACGATAGGGATGTCGTCGATGTGAGATCCATTTTTGTCGGACACCTCGGCTACTATCGAATGTATGTTCGAATCACTGGCGATGATCGACCCCGCTGCCGAGGAATCGGTGCTGGTCGAGCGAATCGCCGAGTTGGAACGGGTCAAATGCGCCGCGGCGGCGGGACAGGCCCGGGCGGCGGCAGCGCTAGATGCGGCGCGGCGCGCTGCCGAGGCGGCTGCCGGTATGCCGGCCGCGCGGCGTGGGCGCGGGATCGCCAGCGAGATCGCGCTTGCCAGGCGGGATTCACCTGCGCGCGGCAACCGGCATCTGGGCTTCGCCAAAGCCTTGGTGCACGAGATGCCGCACACGCTGGCCGCGTTGGAGGCCGGGGCATTGAGCGAGTGGCGGGCCACGCTGATCGTGCGCGAGAGCGCATGTCTTGACGTCGAGGACCGGCGGACGCTGGACGCCGAACTGTGTGCCGACTCGCGCAACCTGGACTGCATGGGCGATGCGCGGTTGGCGGCCGCGGCGAAGACGATCGCGTACCGGCTCGACCCGCACGCCGTGGTCGATCGAGCGGCCAAGGCCGAAACCGAGCGCTGTGTCAACATTCGGCCCGCACCCGACACCATGACGTACCTGACCGCGTTGTTGCCGGTGGCACAGGGAGTTTCGGTGTATGCCGCACTTCGACGGGAGGCCGACACCTGCGCGGACGGGCGCTCACGCGGTCAGGTGATGGCCGACGTGCTGGTGGAGCGGGTCACCGGCCACAGCGACGCCGATCGCGGTGAACCTGGTGCTGTCCGACGAGACTTTGCTGGGCGGCTCGAATGCGCCGGCCGACCTGTGCGGTTACGGTCCCGTTCCAGCGGCGATCGCGCGCGAATTGGTGTCGGGCGCTGTCGACGACGAACGGTCGCGGGCCACGATTCGCCGGCTGTATGCGCGTCCGGCCACCGGTGCGTTGGTCGCGATGGAGTCGAGAGCCAGGCTGTTTCCCCGCGGATTGGCGGCATTCATCCGATTGCGGGATCAGCGCTGCCGAACGCCTTACTGCGACGCGCCGATCCGTCATCTCGACCATGCTCGGCCGTGGGTCGCCGGCGGTGCGACCGATGTGGGCAACGGACTCGGACTCTGCGAACGCTGTAATTACGTCAAGGAAGTCACCGGCTGGTCGGTCAGACCTGAGGTCGATGAAAAATGTTCGCACGCAGCGGAATTCACCACGCCGACGGGAATGACGTATCGGTCGGGCGCGCCGCCGATGCCGGGATGGTCAGTGCGGCTGGAAATCAGCGAGATGGAGATCGCCGTCCAGATGGCGTGCTCAGGCTTACACGCCGCGTAGCTGGTCGCTGGCCTGCGGATTCTGCAACGAGTACGGTGTTAGCGCGGACGAGTTGGCTGGGCGGCCGCGGCTCGGGTCCACGTGGCGACGAGTCGAGGAAAGTCCGGACTTCACAGAGCAGGGTGATTGCTAACGGCAATCCGAGGTGACTCGCGGGAAAGTGCCACAGAAAACAGACCGCCACCTTCGCGGTGGTAAGGGTGAAACGGTGCGGTAAGAGCGCACCAGCATTCCGGGTGACCGGAATGGCTAGGCAAACCCCACCCGAAGCAAGGCCAAGAAGACCGCACTTCGGTGCGGTCGCGCAGGTGTTCGAGGGCGGCTCGCCTGAGCCTGCGGGTAGGCCGCTTGAGGCACCCGGTGACGGTGTGTCCAGATGGATGGTCGCCGCCGCGCTACCTGGTAGCGCGGAACAGAATCCGGCTTACACGCCAACTCGCCCGCGCCCCGATCAGCTCGACAGCTTGCGCACGGCCTTGTCGAGCTTGCGCAGCGCCGGCTCGAGTCGCGTGCGGCAGTCCAGAGCCAGGTCGGCTTCCCGTTGGAAAAGCAGTCCGTAGGTGAAGGTGTCTTCGCCTGCTGCGTGCGCGGCCTCGGCCTGCTGCGTCAGATGTTCGCGGCTGACCACGCTGTCCTGGTGATCGCCGAGCAGCGACTGTACTTCTTTGGCCCGCTTGGACACCTTCTTCGCACCGGTCGCCGCAGCTGTGTAACGAAGTCGCTTGGCACGCTTACGGATTCGATGTATCGCACCGTCGCGGTCTGCCGCATTCCGGGCCTCCTCGGCGGCCCTGCGGACCTTCTTACCCGCCGCCGCGACGGTGCCTGTCGCGGTCTTCTCCTGAGTCGACGGGTCCGCCGCGACCAATGCCTCCACGTTGTGGAGCAGACGGAAATAGCGCGGCAATCGCAAGGCGGCCAACGCATGTCGCAGTCCGGCCCGATAACGGCCTGCCGCGCCGTCGACCAGCCGTTCCCGGATGGGTCCGCGGACCAGCTCCGGCGGCAGATCGTCGAGGGCGCTGCGATACCGCTCGGCCAGGACTTCGGCGTCGCGGGCAACCCCGAGCGCATTGCCCAGCTCGCGCAGTTCGTCGATGATCGACGCGTCGCCGGCGAGGCCGAACGAATCCGGCGCGGCCTGTAACAGGCTGCGGATCTTGCGGGCGGTCACCCGCATCTGGTGCACGGCGTCGTCGGCGTCGGCCCGCACGGCCCGGTCCCACACCAGCAGCTGGTCGATCTGTTCGGCCAGCGCGCGATGCAGTTTGTCGCCGGGCCGTTTGGTGGGCGCTACGTCGAGCACCCGCGCCAGCTTGGAGCCATGCCCAGCGGGGCGGGCACCGGCCTCGAGCATGCGGTTGCAGAGCGCGTCCATCAGATCGGCGTCCGCTCCGTCGCCGACGAGTTCGAGCTCCCACTCCCGCCACCGCTGCGCATCGACAGTGCCGTCGGCGCCTTGCCCCGCGGTGACCTGGTCATCGCAGAATTCGGCCAGGGCCGAGTCGTCGGCGCCGTGCAGCAGCTGAATTTTGCGGGTGGTGCTGATCCGTGCCACCGGGTTCAGCGGGCGGTCTCGGACGATGGCCAGCACCACGTCGAGCAGCTCGGCCGGCGGATCGTGCTCAGCGCCCAACGGTGCCCGCACCTCGGTGCGGGCGTCGGGGCCGGTCGGCAGCTTCAGATGCCAGCCGGCGTCACCGCCACCGGTGCGGCGGCGCAACGTGATCCGATGCGCCGCCAGATCCCGGGCCGGGGTGTCGAAGTACACCGCGTCCAGCGATTCCGAGGCGGCGTTCTCCACCCTGACGATCCCGTCGACACCGTCGAATGACGGCGGCGGCGTGGATTCGCCGACGTCGAACTTTCGCTCGACTTCGAGATAGCGGCCAGGCATCACCTCAGCGTGCCACGCCCGAGTAACGGGATCAGAAGCAGTGCTCGTCAGCGGGGAACGCACTCGCGGCGACGTCGTGCGCGTACTGCGTTGCCGCCCGGCGCAATTCGCCGCCGACGTCACCGAAGCGCTTGACGAACTTGGCGGTCTTGCCGCCGGTGAAGCCGGCCATGTCCTGCCAGACGAGCACCTGGGCGTCGCAGTTGGGGCCCGCACCGATCCCCACGGTGGGAATCGTCAGCTTGCCGGTGATCTGGGTGGCCAACTCGGCCGGCACCATTTCCATGACGACCGCGAACGCGCCCGCCTCGGCCACCGCGATCGCGTCGTGGATGGTCTGCTCGGCGGCGTCTCCGCGGCCCTGCACCCGGAAACCGCCGAGGGTGTTGACGCTCTGCGGGGTGAAGCCGATGTGCGCCATCACCGGGATGCCCGCTGCCGTCAGCATGGCGATCTGGTCGGCGACCCGTTCGCCGCCTTCCAATTTGACCGCATGCGCGCCGGCTTCCTTCATGAACCGGATGGCGGCGTCGAGCGCCGCGGCGGGTCCAGCCTCGTAGCTGCCGAACGGCAGGTCGGCGATCACCAGAGCGTGCGGCGCGCCGCGTACGACGCCACGCACCAGCGGGATCAGCTCGTCGATCGACACCGGAACGGTGGTGTCATAGCCGTAGACGACGTTGGCGGCGGAATCGCCGACCAGCAGCACGGGGATGCCGGCGTCGTCAAAGATGCGGGCGGTCGAGTAGTCGTAGGCGGTCAGCATCGCCCACTTGTGGCCTTCGGCCTTCATCTTCTGCAGGTGGTGGACGCGAGTCTTGGTCCGCGGAGCGGCGGAAGAATGGGCACCGTAAACAGTCTGTTCAGACATCATTGTCCCTAGTGGTGGTCGGGTCGATCCTCGTGGCCCTTCGGGGTCCCCGGGTTCGTCTGACCCGACCATTGTGCCACTTGTCGGCGCGCAGGTGGATAGCAGTGGCAATGGGCTTTCTCACACCGTCGCCCATCCGGCCATTCCGGCGCCGCTCCGCAGCAGCGGACATACCATCGGCGCATGCAGCGCCTCAGCGGACTCGACGCCAGTTTCCTCTATCTGGAGACGCCATCGCAGTCGTTGCATGTGTGCTCGATTCTGGACCTCGACACGTCGACGATGCCGGGCGGTTACACCTTCGACCGGCTGCGCGACGAGCTGGCTCTGCGGATCAAGGCGATGCCGGAATTCCGGGAAAAGCTAGCTGACAGTCCGCTGAATCTCGATCATCCGGTTTGGGTGGAAGACAACAACTTCGACGTGAATCGCCACGTTCATCGCATCGGGCTGCCGCCACCGGGCGGGCGATCGGAGTTGGCCGAGATCTGCGGTCACATCGCCGGGTTGCCGCTGGATCGCACCCGGCCGCTGTGGGAGATGTGGGTCATCGAGGGAGTCGCGGGCACCGACGCCCAGCAGGGCGGTCGGCTGGCCGTGATGACCAAGGTGCATCACGCCTGCGTGGACGGTGTCACCGGGGCCAATCTGATGTCCCAGCTGTGTAGCACCGAGGCCGACGCGCCACCGCCGGATCCGGTCGACGGCGTCGGCGGCGCCAACCAGATCGAGATCGCCCTGACTGGCGCCGTGAAGTTCGCCGCCAGGCCACTGCGCCTGGCCAACGCGCTCACCGATACCGCGACATCGGTGGTCAAGACGGTGCTGCGGGCGCGTAGCGGCCAGACCATGGCGCCACCGTTCGCGGCCCCGCGCACCGCGTTCAACGCCACCATCACTTCGCATCGCAACATCTCTTACGCGCAGCTGGACCTCGAGGACATCAAGAAGGTCAAGGACTATTTCGGCGTCAAGGTCAACGACGTGGTGATGGCGCTGGTGTCCGGGGTCCTGCGGCACTTCCTGCTCGACCGGGGTGAATTGCCGGAGTCGTCGCTGGTGGCGATGGTGCCGGTGTCGGTGCACGGGAAGTCGGATCGGCCTGGGCGCAACCAGGTTTCGGGTATGTTCTCCAGTCTGCAGACCCACATCGCCGACCCGGCGGAGCGGATCAGGGCCATCGCCGACGCGAATTCGGTTGCCAAACAACATAGTTCGGCGATCAGCGCCACCCTGCTGCAGGATTGGTCACAGTTCGCCGCGCCCGCCGTCTTCGGCCTCGCGATGCGGGCGTATGCCCGCACCAGCCTCACCAAGAGCATGCCGGTGCACAATCTGGTGGTCTCCAACGTGCCGGGTCCACAGGTTCCGCTGTATTTCCTGGGCAGCGAGGTCAAGGCGATGTATCCGCTGGGCCCGGTGTTCCACGGTTCGGGGCTCAACATCACCGTGATGTCGTTGACCGGCAAACTCGACGTTGGGATCATCGCCTGCCCGGAGCTGGTGCCAGACCTGTGGGACTTGGCCGACGACTTCGCGGTCGGAATGGAAGAACTGCTGGTCGCGACACGTTAGCCGGCCAGCGCCCGGGGCCGGACGCTCACACATGGCAGCATGTGTGGTCATGGGGACCCCTCGCCGCGGCAAGATCGCGCGCACGATGCTGATCTGGACCGTGATGGCGGTAGTCGCGGCGACGGTCGCCAGTTGCACGCACGTCGTCAGGGGCCGGGCGGTGCTCGCCGGACCGAAGGTCGGACAACCGGTGGAGTGGGGACCGTGCCGCGTCTCGGGCGGCGCCACAGCGAAGCTGCCCAGCGGCGCTCAATGCGGCAAGCTGGCGGTGCCCGTGGATTACCGGCACCCCGGCGGCGACGCCACCACGCTGGGGCTCATTCGTTTCCCGGCGACCCGCGACAAGATCGGTTCGCTGGTCATCAATCCCGGTGGGCCGGGCGAGTCGGGTATCGAAGCGGCGCTGGGCGTCGTGCAGGCGATGCCGCCGCAAGTCCGTGAACGGTTCGACCTGGTCGGCTTTGATCCGCGTGGCGTGGCATTGTCCCGGCCGGCCGTCTGGTGCAACTCCGACGCCGACAACGACCGGTTACGCACTGAACCGCAAGCCGATTACAGCCCGGCCGGCGTGGCGCACATCGAACAGGAGACCAAGGAATACGTCGCTCGCTGTGTCGCCAAGATGGGCAAGAAATTTCTGGCGAACGTCGGGACCGACAACGTGGCCCGCGATCTGGACACCATCCGAGAAGCGCTGGGCGACAGCAAGCTGACGTTCCTGGGCTACTCATACGGGACCCGGATCGGCTCCGCGTATGCCGAAGCTTTCCCGAAGAATGTCCGGGCAATGATCCTCGACGGTGCGATCGACCCGAACGCCGATCCCGTCGAGTCAGATCTGCGCCAGGCCAAAGGTTTTCAGGACGCCTTCAATGACTACGCAAAAGACTGCGCCAAGTCGCCCACCTGTCCGCTGGGCACCGACCCGGCCAAAGCCGTTGACGTGTACCACAATTTGGTCGATCCGCTCGTCGACAAGAACAACCCGTTGATCGGCAAGCCGGCGCGAACCAAAGACCCACGAGGGCTGAGCTACAGCGACGCCATCATCGGGACCATTATGGCGCTGTACTCGCCGAACTTTTGGTCCCACCTGACCACCGGGTTCACCGAACTTGCCCACCATCACGGCGACACGCTGCTCGAGCTGGCCGACCTCTACATGCGTCGCGACAAGCAAGGCCACTACTCCAACTCCACCGATGCACGGGTGGCGGTCAACTGCGTGGATCAGCCGGCGGTCAAGGACCGGGCCAAGGTGGTCGACGAGGACCGTCGTTCGCGCCAGGTCGCACCGTTCATGAGCTACGGCAAGTTCACCGGCGACGCACCGCTGGCCACCTGCGCGTTCTGGCCGGTGCCACCGACGAGCAAGCCGCACAACATTTCCGCGCCCGGGCTGACGTCGACGATGGTGGTGTCCACCACCCACGACCCGGCGACGCCCTATCAGGCCGGGGTAGATCTCGCCAAAGAGTTGCACGGGGGACTGCTCACGTTCGACGGCACGCAGCACACGGTCGTCTTTCAGGGCAATAGCTGCGTTGACGATTACGCGACGGCCTACTTGATCAGCGGCACCGTGCCGTCCCAAGGGGCTCGGTGCTGACCCGAATCCTCAATTCGGGCAGTGAATAACGAGACCAAGGTGTGACCAATGGGATCACCGCCTGTGGCCGACGCATGCAACGATTGACCCCCATGTGGCGCATGAGGGGGGTGTTCTCTGCGCTGCTGTCTGTAATCCTGTCGGCGGCAGCTGTTGCGTGGACACCGGTGACGAACGCGGCGCCCGGATACGACACCGGGCCGACACCTAACGCCTCGGCGCGCTTGAACTGGGGGAGTTGCCGGCAGACGCTGCGCAGCCCCGCCGACGTTCCCAGTGCGCAGTGCGGGAGCGTCGCGGTTCCGGTCGACTACAACAATCCGGGCGGCGCGCAGGTTCAGCTCGCGGTGATTCGCATCCCCGCGACCGGACCGCGCATCGGCTCGCTGCTGGTCAACCCGGGAGGACCCGGCGCGTCGGCGGTCGACATGGTCGCCGCGATGGGACCAGGTCTGGCGGGCTCCGAAGTCAGTCGCCGGTTCGATCTGGTCGGCTTCGACCCCCGCGGCGTCGGCCATTCGACCCCGGAGTTGCGCTGCCAGAGCGACGCCGATTTCGACGCCTTCCGGCGCGAGCCGATGGTCGACTACAGCCCGGCGGGCGTGGCCCACATCGAGCAGGTCTACCGGCAGGTGGCCCAGCACTGCCTGGCTCGCAATGGTCAGGCATTCTTGGGAAATATAGGAACCGCGGACGTCGCGCGCGACATGGATCAGGTACGCCAGGCGCTGGGCGACGACCAGATCAACTATCTGGGTTTCAGCTACGGCACCGAGTTGGGCACGGCCTACGTCGAGCGCTTCGGCGACCACGTCCGGGCGATGGTGCTCGACGGCGCGATCGACCCCAGCATCGGCCCGATCGACCAGACCGTCAACCAGGAAGCCGGGTTCCAGACCGCCTTCAACGACTACGCCGCCGACTGCGCCCACTCGACGGACTGCCCGTTGGGCACCGACCCGACGCAGTTCGTCACTCGGTATCACCAACTGATCGACCCGTTGGTGGCCAAACCCGCGGCCACCTCGGACAAGCGTGGTCTCGGGTACTCCGACGCGATCACCGGTACCTTCAACGCGCTGTACACGCCGCAGTTCTGGAAGTTCCTGACCAGTGGTCTGCTCGGGCTGCGGCGCGGCACCGATCCAGGTGACCTGTTGACGCTCGCCGACGAGTACTACGGTCGCGACGCCCACGGGCATTACAACAACTCCCAGGACGCCTTCAACGCGGTGCGCTGCGTCGACGCGCCCCAACCCACCGACCCGGCGGCGTGGGCCGACGCAGACCGGCGCATCCGCCAGGTCGCGCCGTTCACGTCCTACGGGCAGTTCACCGGGCAGGCGCCCCGCGACCTGTGCGCGCTCTGGCCGGTGCCGGCGACGTCGTCGCCGCATCCGGCCGCGCCGGTCGCGCCCGGACAAGTCGTCGTCGTGTCCACCACCCACGACCCCGCCACCCCGTACCAGGCCGGTGTCGACCTGGCCCACCAACTCGGCGCGCAACTGATCACCTTCGAGGGCACCCAGCACACGGTGGTGTTCAACGGAAACGATTGCGTGGACGACGCGGTGGCCAGGTATCTGATCGACGGCGTCGAGCCGGGAAACTTAAGGTGTTAATCCGCGCCGGTAACACAAACTTAATTGTCAATGCATACTGTTCCAGGTATGGATCGACAGAAGGAATTCGTGCTCCGCACGCTGGAGGAACGGGACATCCGATTCGTCCGGCTGTGGTTCACCGATGTGCTCGGCTACCTCAAGTCGGTGGCGATCGCACCGGCGGAGCTTGAGGGCGCGTTCGAAGAAGGAATCGGCTTCGACGGGTCGTCCATCGAGGGCTTTGCCAGGGTGACCGAATCCGACACCGTCGCGCACCCCGACCCGTCGACCTTCCAGGTCCTGCCCTGGGCGACCCAGGGTGGTCACCACCACTCGGCGCGGATGTTCTGCGACATCACCATGCCCGACGGTTCGCCGTCGTGGGCGGACCCGCGGCACGTGCTGCGGCGTCAGCTAGGCAAAGCCAACGACCTGGGCTTCTCGTGCTACGTGCACCCGGAGATCGAATTCTTCTTGCTGGAGCCCGGTCCCGAGGACGGCACGGTGCCCGTCCCGGCCGACAACGCCGGCTACTTCGACCAGGCCGTGCACACCGCGTCCAACTTCCGCCGGCACGCCATCGAGGCCCTGGAATCGATGGGCATCTCGGTGGAGTTCAGCCACCACGAAGGCGCGCCCGGCCAGCAGGAGATCGATCTGCGGTTCGCCGACGCACTGTCGATGGCCGACAACGTGATGACGTTCCGCTACGTCATCAAGGAAGTTGCGCTGGAAGAGGGCATGCGAGCGACCTTCATGCCCAAGCCGTTCGGGAAGCACCCCGGGTCGGCCATGCACACCCACATGAGCCTGTTCGAAGGCGAGGTCAACGCCTTCCACAGCCCGGACGACCCGCTGCAGTTGTCCGACGTCGCCAAGTCGTTCATCGCCGGAATCCTCGAGCACGCCAGCGAGATCAGCGCGGTGACCAACCAATGGGTGAACTCCTACAAGCGGCTGGTGCTCGGCGGCGAGGCCCCCACGGCCGCGTCGTGGGGAGCGGCCAACCGGTCGGCGCTGGTGCGCATTCCGATGTACAGCCCGCACAAGACGTCGTCGCGGCGCATCGAGGTGCGCAGCCCCGATTCCGCGTGCAACCCGTACCTGGCGTTCGCGGTGCTGCTGGCCGCCGGGCTGCGCGGTGTGGAAAAGGGGTACGTGCTGGGGCCGCAGGCCGAGGACAACGTCTGGGATCTCACCCCGGTGGAGCGGCGCGCGATGGGGTACCGCGAGTTGCCGTCCAGCCTCGACGAGGCCCTGCGCGCGATGGAGGGTTCCGAACTTGTCGCGGAAGCGCTGGGAGAGCACGTCTTCGACTTCTTCCTGCGCAACAAGCGCACCGAGTGGGCGAACTACCGCCGCCACGTCACGCCCTATGAGCTGAAGACGTACCTTTCGCTGTAACTCCTGAGGGCTCGGCCAGATCTCCAGCGATCTGCGCTACCGTCGTGGACGTGAACCAACCCGTAACGCAGCGGTCGAAGGTGCCCAGCCTCGGCCGATTGGGGTTGGTCGACGACCGGGCGAACGCCAACCTGGCGAAGCTGGGTTGGAACGTCGAGTCTCGGGTCGACGTGCTGTGGTCGTTGTCGCGTGCGCCGGACGCCGACGCCGCCCTGTGCGCGATAGTCCGGCTGGCCGAAGCGCTCGGCGACGGCTGGGACGAGCTCAATGCGGCGCTCGCGAGCGACCGCGGGCTGCGCGGTCGGCTGTTCGGCGTGCTCGGGTCGTCGCTGGCGCTGGGTGATCACCTGGTCGCCAACCCGCAGGCGTGGCATCTGTTGCAGGGCAGCGTGAGGTTGCCCACCGTCGGGCAGTTGGGCACCGCCTTCGCCGAGTGTGTCGCCGAACCGCCAAGGGCCGCAGGGTCAGTCGTCTGGCGGTTGCGGACGCTGTACCGCAACCGGGTGCTGGTGTTGGCCGCTCTGGATCTGGCGTCGACGGTCGAGAACGAGCCGGTGCTGCCGTTCAGCGCCATCGGTGCGCACCTGGCTGACATCGCCGACGCCGCGTTGGCGGCGGCGCTGTCGGTCGCCGAATCGACCGTCTGCGGCGATGCCACACCACCCCGGCTGGCGGTCATCGCCATGGGCAAATGCGGTGCGCGCGAACTGAACTACGTCAGCGACGTCGACGTGATCTTCGTCGGCGAGTCTGCCGATCCGGTATCCGCCCGGGTCGCCGGCGAGATGATGCGGTTGGCCTCTGACGCCTTCTTCCAAGTGGACGCCGGGCTGCGGCCGGAGGGCCGGCACGGCGAACTGGTCCGCACCCTCGACTCGCACATCACCTACTACCAGCAGTGGGCCAAGACCTGGGAATTCCAGGCGTTGCTGAAGGCCCGACCCGCGGCCGGCGACGCCGAACTGGGCAAGCAGTACATCGCCGCCCTGATGCCGATGGTGTGGACCGCTTGCGAGCGTGACGATTTCGTCAGCGAGGTCCAGGCGATGCGACGTCGGGTGGAGCAGCTGGTGCCCGCCGACGTCCGGACCCGTGAGCTCAAACTCGGCAGCGGCGGGCTGCGCGACGTTGAATTCGCAGTGCAGCTCCTGCAACTCGTGCACGGTCGCACCGACGAGTCCTTACACGTCGCGTCGACGGTGGACGCGCTGGCCGCCCTGGGCGCAGGCGGCTACGTCGGGCGTGACGACACCGCGAATATGACCGCCTCGTACGAGTTCCTGCGCCTGCTCGAACATCGGCTGCAGTTGCAGCGGCTCAAACGCACCCACCTGTTGCCGGCATTCGACGACGACGAGGCGCTGCGCTGGCTGGCGCGCGCGGCCCACATCCGGCCCGACGGAAGTCACGACGCACTCGGGGTGCTGCGAGAAGAGCTGCGACGCCACGCCCTGCGGGTGTCGCGGCTGCACGCCAAGCTGTTCTATCAGCCGCTGCTGGAATCGCTTGCGCCAGAAGGCCTGGAGTTCTCCGAAGGGATGACGCCCGCGGCCGCCGAGCGTCAGCTGGCCGCCCTGGGTTACGAGGCGCCGCAGAGTGCGCTGACCCACCTGGCCGCGCTGATCAACCAGAGCGGCCGCCGGGGCCGGGTGCAATCGGTGCTGCTGCCGCGGCTGCTGGACTGGCTTTCCGACACCCCCGACCCGGATGCCGGCCTGCTGGCCTACCGCCGGATCAGCGAGGCGATGGTTGCGCACCGGTGGTATCTGTCCACGCTGCGGGACAAGCTGGCGGTGGCCAAACGGCTGATGCACGTGCTCGGCACGTCGGCATATGTACCGGACCTGTTGATGCGCGCACCCGAGGTCATCCAGAACTACAGCGACGGCCCGTCCGGGCCCAAGCTGCTTGATGTCGACCCCGAGACGGTGGCCGGCGCGCTGGTGGCGTCGGCGGGCCGGCAGATCGACCCGGTGCGGTCCATCGCGATCGCGCGCTCGCTGCGGCGCCGCGAGCTGGCCCGCATCGCGTCGGCCGACCTGCTCGGCATGCTGGAGGTCACCGACGTCTGCGCGGCGCTCACCTCGGTGTGGGTGGCAGTGTTGCAAGCCGCGCTGAACGCGGTGATCCAGGCGAACCTACCCGACGACGGCAAAGCGCCGGCCGCGATCGCCGTGATCGGCATGGGCAGGCTCGGCGGCCGCGAGTTGGGTTACGGGTCCGACGCCGACGTGCTGTTCGTCTGCGAACCCGCCGAGGGTGCACAGGATTCCGACGCGGTGCGCTGGGCCGGCGCGGTGGCCGAGCAGACCCGCGCGTTGCTCGGAACCGCCAGCTCCGATCCGCCGTTGGAGGTCGACGCCAACCTGCGGCCCGAGGGCCGCAGCGGTCCGCTGGTCCGCACCATCGCGTCCTACGCCGCGTACTACGACCAGTGGGCCCAGCCCTGGGAGGTCCAGGCCCTGCTGCGGGCCGATGCCGTCGCCGGCGACCCCGAGTTGGGCCGGCGGTTCCTGCTGATGATCGACAAGACGCGCTATCCCGCGGATGGGGTGTCGCCCGAGACGGTGCTCGAAATCCGGCGTATGAAAGCACGCGTCGACTCTGAGCGACTCCCGCGCGGCGCCGACCCCAAAACGCATACCAAGCTGGGCCGCGGCGGTCTGGCCGACATCGAGTGGACGGTACAGCTGCTGCAGCTGCGCTACGCCAGCGACGTCGAGGCATTGCACAACACCTCGACGCTGGAGAGCCTCGACGCCGCCGCCGAGGCCGCGCTGATCACCGCCGAGGACGCCGACTTGTTGCGTGAGGCGTGGCTGACCGCCACCAGGGCGCGCAATGCGCTGGTGCTGGTCCGCGGCAAGCCCAGCGACCAGCTGCCCGGGCCGGGACGCCAGCTCAACACCGTCGCCGTCGCGGCCGGCTGGCAGAAGAACGGCGACGGCGGCGAATTCCTGGACAACTATCTGCGAGTCACCCGGCGCGCAAAAGCGGTCGTGCACAAGATCTTTGACGAGTAGCCAAATCTTGAACTTTTCCTACGAGGTCATGAGCGATGACGACCACGCACGTTTGATGGCGCTCTACGGCCCGCTCACCGACGACATGCGCGAGCTGATCGACGCAGCGCTGCGCACCGAAGCGGACCCGGACGCGATCGCCACCGCCCGCGCGGCGGTCCAGGCCGCCACCGACGCGTTGCGCAGCAAGCAACGGGACGACTCGCAGGTGGTGCGCTATTCGGTCGGTGGGCGGCCGCTGGTGTGGAACAACGCGGTGATCGGGCTGCGCAACCCGATCGCGCCGCCGCTGACCATCCAGCACGGCGACGACGGCTGCAGTTGCTGGAGCGAGTTCACCCTGAACGCCGCCTACGAGGGCCCGCCCGGCCTGGTGCACGGGGGAGTGTGTGCGCTGGTGCTCGACCACGTCCTCGGCGAGGCCGCCAGCGAAGGGCTGACCAAGCCGCTGTTCACCGGAACCATCACCATTCGCTACGTGCGGGGCACTCCCTTGGGCCGGCTTCGCGCCGAGGCCGCCGTTGAACGCACCGAAGGCGTCAAATCCTTTGTCTCCGGCCATCTTTCCGATGGCGAAGGGATCACGGCCGAGGCGGAGGGTATTTTCATCAAGCCGGCGTGGGCGCGGGACGCCGAGTGAAGTTCTACGTCAGCAGTGCGTTTCTCGATACCCGGGAGATCATCGACGTCGCCAAGGCCGCCGACGATCTCGGCTACGACGGCATCGCGATTCCCGACCACATCGTCAACCTGGAAACGCTCAACACTCCGTACCCGTACACCAAAGACGGTGAGCGGCGCTGGCAGCCGTTCACCGAATGGCCCGATCCGTGGGTGCTGGTCGGCGCGCTCGCCCAGGTCACCACGCGGCTGCGGTTCGTCACCACGGTCTACATCCCGGCCATGCGCAATCCCTACTCGGCGGCCAAAGCCATTGGCACCGCTGCGTATCTGGCCGACGGACGAGTGGAACTCGGTGTCGGCGTGGGATGGTGCGCCGAGGAATTCGCCCTGATGGAGCAGCGCTTCGCCGGCCGGGGCAGGCGCACCGACGAGATGCTGGAGTTGATGCGTGCGCTGTGGTCGCCGGACTGGACGGAGTTCGACGGTGAGTTCTACCAGACGCCGAGGCTGGAGATGCAGCCGACGCCGCCGCGAATCCCGATCTACGTCGGCGGGCTCAGCGACATCGCGCTGCGCCGCGCGGCCCGCTACGACGGCTGGATCGGCGACCTGATCACCACCGAGCGTGCCATCGCTGCCGCGTCCAGGCTGCGCGAGCTGCGCGCCGAAAACGGTGTGGCAGAGCAGGATTTCACCATCCTGACGCCACTGACCGATGCGTTCACCATCGCCGACTACCAACGCGCCGAGGATGCCGGTATCACCGGCATCCTGACCATGCCGTGGATGTTCTACTCCGGACCCGATGCCACGCTGGCCGACAAGGTCGACGGCATGAAGCGGTTTCGCAAGGACCTCGACCTCGACGGCTGAGCGGATGCCTGCATGATGAAGGCTATGTCGGAAATCAGGCCGTATCGCATCGACGTCCCCACCGCCGTTCTCGACGACCTCGACGAACGGTTGGCGCGGACCCGATGGCCGGAAGCCGAAACCGTCGACGACTGGAGCCAGGGCATCCCGCTGGCCTACACCCGCGAATTGGCCGGCTACTGGGCCAACGGTTACGACTGGCGCGCCCGGGAAGCCGCGCTCAACCGGTTCGATCAGTTCGTCACCGAAATCGACGGTCTGGACCTCCATTTCATCCACCAGCGCTCGCCGCACGACGGCGCGCTGCCGTTGGTGATCACGCACGGCTGGCCGGGCTCGGTGGTGGAGTTTCACAAGGTGATCGAGCCGCTGGTCAACCCGCCGTCCGGCCGCGCGGAAGACGCCTTCCACGTGATCTGCCCGTCGTTGCCGGGTTACGGATTCTCCGGCCGTCCCACTCACACCGGGTGGGGCGTGGAGAAGATCGCCGACGCGTGGGAGACGCTGGTCGGCAGGCTCGGCTACGACCGGTACGGCGCGCAGGGCGGCGACTGGGGTGCGGCGGTGACCACCCAGATCGGCCGCAACAAGGGCCGGTGTGTGGGCATCCACCTGAACATGCCGATCGCCAAGCCTGCCGGTTCGGGCGACTTCACCGAGGACGATCAACAGGCCCTGGCCGCCTATGCGGAACACCGGAAGTGGGGCACCGGCTATTCCAAACAACAATCCACCCGGCCGCAGACGCTCGGTTATGGACTGGTCGACTCGCCGGTGGGGCAGATGGCGTGGGTCATCGAGAAGTTCTGGGCGTGGGCCGACTGCGACGGGCACCCCGAAAACGTGCTCAGCCGTGACGAATTGCTCGACAACGTGATGCTGTACTGGGTCACCGGAAGCGGCGCATCTTCAGCCCGGCTGTACTGGGAGAGCTTCAACAGCTTTATCAGCGACGGCCGAGTGGAGCTGCCCACGGGAGTCGCCGCGTTTCCGAAGGAAATCCTGCGCACACCACGAAGCTGGTGTGACGCCGCGTACAACATCACGCACTGGACGACGATGCCCAAGGGTGGGCATTTCGCCGCCTTCGAGCAGCCGGAGTTGTTCGTCGACGACGTCCGGGTGTTCTTCGCAACGGTGCGGTAAACCTAGTCGCCGCTGAGGAACTCGGCCGGATCGAGTAAGGGAATGGCGTTTTTGGCTTGAAGGGCGGCCCGTAGGGCGCGGACCTCGTCGTCATCGACGTCGCCCTCGGTGGCAGCCAGATATTCGTCGATAAAGCGAGTCAGAGTTGCGGAATCAAGCATGTTGTCTTGCCTCGTCACCGACTCATCTGCCCCCAGCTGCATCAGGAAGAGGTTTCGCACTCGCGATTGCTCCTTGCTGAGGGCTGGCTGAAAGTACGGAATATCAATGATTCTCGCGCCCAATCTCGCGTAGAAGCGCAGCCGCGCTTCGGGGTCACCGTGTTGCTCGTCGATACGGTAGAAACGCGGGTCTTCGACCTCGGCGACGGTCAGGAGCGCGCCAAGACATGACGTCCACGCCGGAAGGACCTCGCGAATCAGCTGTTCGCCGATTCCGTGGCCACGGAAGCCTGGGCGAGCTGCCAGGTATGAGATCAACATGACGCAGGAACCAGTAAACCAATCCCCGACGATCCCGCCGGCGATAGAACCCGTCGCGCCGAATGCAATCGCTCCACGGGTTACCGACTCAGGGTCGGCTAGTGCGTCGAGCAGCTCCGTCCGGTCCTCAAGCTCGGCGGAATCGAATGAGGGCGTGAGTATTTCGTCGTAGAAAGCTTCCAATTGTGCGCGCGCGAGTTCGGTGGAGTTGATGATTCGCAGAGCTTCAGCCACGCGGCCGTCTCCTCCGCGTGCCGAGCTGGGTCTTGCGGGCCCAATAATAAATGACGGCGCCGATGGCCACAGCCAGCAGATACAGCACAACCACGACAACAGCTTCCATCGAGTGAAATTGACCGCCCGGTTCCACCTTCGTATTCGTGCCAGGAAGTTCTGCTCCGTAATACAGCGTCAGGAAGAGCGTAGCAACGCCGGCTATGGAGAAAGTTCCGACTGCGAACAGCAAAATTTGGACGACGTCTTGGTATTTGCGATTGCGGTGATCGTGCAGACGGGCTTCACGCATGTTCATTCTGTCGATCGCTGCGCGACCTCTTTCGAGGTAGCTGTCGATGTCCTCTTTCAATTCGGGGAGTCGTGATTCCCGGTAGAGGCTCTCAAGGAAACCTCCCTCCGCGCGCAGGCTGAGGAGTTGGGACGGGACCAGATAAGTCCGAAGCTTCCGAAGATGCTTCAGGGCCTTGTGAAGGTCTGTTCTTCGCCAGTCCAGCTCCGACTCTTGGACATCGATCCGGTTGTCGTCGTCCTTCTGCATGAAATTGTCCGCGTTGTCGAGCTTTTCCTCGAGACTGCGCCTGGACTGGCGTATGAGAGAGGGCAACGAGGCCGCGAACTCAGCAACCTCTTGGTAACCGCTTTGAGCCCAACGCGGGGTTGACGGCATGTATAGAACGGTGGTGGATCCTGTTCCCATTGCGAAGTCGGATGGAAACCGGGCGTCGCCAAGGAGGTTAGGACGCTGCTGGCTTCCACCCCAGCAGATCCATTCGTCCAAGGCGGTTGTCTCACGGCCCAACAACTGTAAGAGGACCGGCCCATATGCGTTTTCGATGGCTGCTTGCGTCAACTCGCTGGTCAGTCTGCCGTGAAGTAAAGACGCAGCATGGATTGCGACGACGATGCGATAGTCGAAGTCTGGATTGAACCAGCATTTTTCCGTTGCCTCGGCCTCGGCCGCGAACGTCGCTGCGGTATCGCGATGCCGCCGAAGGCACCACACCGTCTCTCGGTTGTGAGGCCGTCCGGATTTCTCACTCTCAATGATCGAGTCGCTGATATCGTTGATTACGGCTTTGGCATAGTCAGTTATAAAATACCAAGGCGGCTCATCAGTTGTGCTCACTCGATTGGGCACTATTTCATGCTCGCCACTGTATACGGTTGAACGACGTAAGGCCTGGTTGATGTTGTTTAGTGTTATGTTATGGCCGTGCGTCCCGTGTTCTTGATCTAATTTTAAGTCGACTCGCAGGTAGTGGTTGCCCGGCTCATTGAATCGAAATTCGACGTCATAGCTGCATGCGGCCTGAGCGTCATCGCGTAGCGTCACGTTCAGCGTAGGCATTCTCATGACGACAGTGCTGTTTATTTCCGCACCACGGCCTCCATGTGTCCACATGTCGGTCAATTCCAATTTGTCAGGCCTTTCCGGCTCCAGACCGGCGAGGGTCGGAATTTCAGCGCCGCGGCCATAGTCCAAAACGATGTCCTGAACCCGGTTTCCTTCGATACCGGGGAACGTGAACGGATAGATATAGGTGATGTTCATCGAGTCCAGACGCACTGACGGGGGTGGCGCGCCGAGCCTTTCATGCCAAGCTTTCAACGCCATGCGGTAAGCCGGCAGCTCGCTGGCATACACATCGTCGCCAAGTCGCTGTTGGGTTTTCTCAAGGTCGTCGCGTGCTTTCTTGAGCGACGACATGGCTTCTCGTGTCACCTGGGCCGACCGGTGCAGATCTGCGGCTTCCGCGAGCTGGAGAGCCGCAGCGACTTTCGCGATACAGCCGTAGTAATCCCGATGTGAGCCGAGAACCTCGCTGAACAGGCCGCAGAACCTGGCATTTTTGACCTCGTCACCTTCGAGGACTTCATTGCAGAGTCCTGCGATCGCCTCCGCGCGCTTCCGCGCCGCTGCTGTGGATCCTCCATAAACCGCCGATTCGACGCCCATGGCATCGAGCAACAAGGTGCCGTGAGTCTCCACTGGCATCTCGCCCGGGTCCTGAGAGCCCTCGAGGTGCGCCGGCATCGTGAAGTGGCTGAATATCAGATGAACGATATTCTGGTCACTGTCGAGAAAATTCGCCAGGCCCTTGAATTGTGTGGTTTTGTCGGGGGCATCGGCGTCGATAATCGCCTGAGCTTTGCGACACGCGCTAACATAGCCGATGCGTGCGTCTGCGACTTTTCGGCGGACGTCGGCATGCTCGGAGGTGAATTCCCACATTTGCATGCCCCATACAAATACGAAGTAAGCGAGTAAGATCCCGCCATCGGTGGTCTGGAATCCTTTCAGCCACACTTCCTCGACCTTCAAAGCTTTATGAATAGAGTCAAGAGAATGGTCGGAGATCAGCTCTAGCCGCCACAACATTTCGCGGATCTTTTTGGTACTGCGTTCGTGCCACTCAGATTTGAGGGCGTTCCAGTCGACCCGATGAGGCTGCGTCATGGTCTTCCTCCTGTTGGGAAGCTCGTGGTAAACGGATGCGCGGTCGGACATGTGGCCCTCAGCGTGTCGTGTAGTCGAGTTGAAGCGGGGCCTCAAGCGTTTACAGGCGATTCTTGTGCCAGAGGCTACGGGACTTGCGGCTCGAGTCGAACCCGATTTTCAAAGCCGTCCCCCTACGGACGGCGAGGCCCGATACTTGGCTCGCAGACGAGATGTGAAGAAGGCACCTTCGATTCAGAGACAGGTCGTCATGGTTGACCGGAGCCCGATGAGTCACCGAACTGACGTCATCGTTGTTGGAGCGGGCTTGTCCGGGCTGTGTTCGGCCCGTGAGCTGGTGCAGCTTGGTAAAGATGTCGTGATCCTCGAGGCTCGCGACCGGGTCGGCGGCCGAATGCTTCGGAAGTCGGTGATCGACGGCGGATGGATCGATCTCGGCGGTCAGTGGATCGGTCCGACCCAGGCCAACATTTTGTCATTGGCAAAGTCGTTGGGTGTCAAGTACTTCGACAGTTACGACGCGGGACGCACGGTCATAAGCTACCGCGGTGCGTTAACGACCATTGATGGCCCTTTTCCGCCAGACGCCGCCATCCCGACGGTTACGACCGATGGGATCGATGAAGCACATCGCGTGTGGGAACGGTTTCGTTCGTTGGCGGCAACGGTGAACGTCGAGCGACCTTGGCTGACAACAGATTCCGCTGATTTCGACGCGCAGACGGTGACGAGTTGGCTCGCTACCGCTACCAATTCTGATTTCGCCCGATTCTGTGTCAGCAACTGGGTGTTGAACCAAGAGGGCGCCGACCCCGGGGCGACATCGATGCTGTTTGCGATCGCCTCGTACGCCGCTGGGCCGGACGAGGACGAACCCGAGCATTCGCTTTTCGACGGCGCCGCCGGTCAGATTCCCGAGCGGATTGCCGAAGAACTGGGCGACCGAATAGTTCTCGGCAAACCCGTTACGCGGATCACCCAGCAGGCGGATGGAGTGACCGTCGCCGCCGGCGATCAGGAATATTGTGCGGAGTTCGTGATCGTCGCCGTTCCTCCCCATTTGGCCGGGGCGATCGATTACTATCCGCCGTTGCCCGCCCCTCGTATGCAATTCACCCAACGAGCACCAATGGGTTCGGTCATCAAATACGCGGCCGTCTACCCGACAGCCTGGTGGCGCGCCAAAGGGCTCAGTGGAGCAAGCATCAGCGATGGGGATGTTCTACTCACCGCCGACAGTTCACCGCCCAGCGGCATACCGGGCATTCTCACGGGCTTTGTCGCCGGGGCCGCCGCCGTCCGGTTGACCTATCAATCCGAGAACGCGCGTAGACACCACGTTGTCTCGGAAATTGTGACGTACTTCGGTGAAGACGCAAGGCATCCAGTCGAATTCATAGAGATGAATTGGCTGGGCGAAAAGTGGACCGGGGGAGCCTACAACGCCGTGCTGGCGCCTAACACGTTGACCACCTACGGTCCGGCCATGACCGAGCCCGTCGGGCGAATTCACTGGGCCGGCACCGAGATGTCCGCGAAGTGGACGGGCTACTTTGAAGGCGCGGTGCTGGCCGGGTACACCGCTGCCCACGCAGTGTTGGGAAGTCCCTAACGCCGCAATCGACTTCGGCGCTTGGGCCACCGGCCGCGATGGTCGTCGAGCGCATAGGCGCCGCCGCCGGCGAAGACCAACAGTAAGAAGGCGAAGCAGAACATCACCGAGTCTTCGCCGTGGTTGTTGATCGGCCAGAAGCCGTGCGGGAAGTGGACGGTGAAGTAGGCGAACGCCATCTCGCCGGAGGCCAGGAACGCAGCGGGCCGGGTGAAGAGCCCGGCGGTGATCAACGCACCGGTGATCAGTTCGATCCAGCCGGCGTAGAAGTCCGGCCACTGTCCCACGGGTGCAACATGACTCGCGGCTGGCCAACCGATCACCGAGGACAGGCCATGGCTGAGGAATAACAACCCGAAAATCACCCGGAACACCGATAAGGCGATCGGCAGGTTTGAATTCAGCCGGGCCTCGAGACTCTGCGCCATGCGCCGACGATATACGCGCCTACAGCTGGATCCAGGCCGACTTGGTCTTCAGGTACATGTCGATGCCTTCCTTGCCGAACTCGTGTCCCCAGCCGGACTGCTTGTGGCCGCCGAACGGCACGTCGTGGTCAAAGACCAACTGGCAGTTGACCTGGACGCTGCCGGCGTGCAGGCGTTTGAGCATCCGGTGGGCCCGCCCGACATCCTGCGTCCAGGCGGTGGCCGCCAGGCCGTAGGTGGTGTCGTTGGCCAGCGCCACGGCTTCGTCCTCATCGTCGAACGGCAGGATCGTCACGACGGGACCGAAGATCTCCTGCTGGTAGAGCCGCATGCTCGTGTCGACGTTGGTGAGCACGGTCGGGTGGACGAAGTAGCCCTTGCGGTCCAGCCGGTAGCCGCCGGTGACGACCTCGACGCCGTCGCTCTTACCCTCGTCGATGAAGCCCATCACTCGGTTCAGCTGCTTCTGGCTGATCAGCGGGCCGCTGACGCAGCCCTCCTCACTGGGGGCGCCGTATTTGAACGTGTTGGCCATCATCGAGATGCCCTCCACCACACGGTCGTACACGCCGCGCTGCGCGAAGATTCGCGATCCGCAGACACACCCCTGACCGGAGTGCACGAAGATGCCCAGCGATGCCATCAGCAGGGCCTTGTCCATATCGGCATCGTCGAAGATCAGCACCGGCGACTTGCCGCCGAGTTCCAGGGTGACCTTTTTCAGGTTGTCGGCTGAGGCCCGCACGATCTCCTTGCCGACTTCGGTCGACCCGGTGAAGGCGACCTTCTGTACATCGGGGTGGGCGGTGATCGCCGCACCCGCGGTGTGGCCGTAGCCGGTCAGCAGGTTGGCCACACCCTCGGGCACACCGGCTTGGTGGATCAGCTGGTCGAGCAGAACGGCTGAAAGCGGTGTCTCCTCAGCGGGTTTGACGAGCACGCTGCAGCCCGCGGCCAGCGCCGGCGCGAGCTTGGCGCTGGCGTTGAAGATCGGCCCGTTCCACGGGAAGATCAGGCCCACCACGCTGTAGGGCTCTTTCAACGTGTAGGCGTGCATGTCGACGTAGGCGTCGCTGGCGATGCCGTCGGTCTTCACGTCATAGGCGACGCCGTTGATCTTCGAACACCAGCCGGCGTAGTAGCGGAAGAACTCCGAACACGTCGACATCTGCAGGGTGGCCTGCAGCAGCGGCATCCCGGTGTTCAGCGAGTCGAGTTGGGCGAACTCCTCGGCGTGCTCGTCGATCAGGTCCGCGATCTTCCACATGATCTTGGCTCGCTCGCGCCCCGGCAGCTGCGACCAGACGCCGGCCTCGAAGGACGACTTCGCCTGCGCAACCGCCTCGTCGACCGCCTCGGGCCCGCAGTCGGTGAACTCGGTGATGGTCTCTTCGGTCGCGGGGTTGATGACCGGGATGACTTCACCCGAGCCGGGTCGCTTGCGGATGTCGTCCAATACGGCCTGCAGCGTCATCTGATCCCTTCCACACCGTCGAATGCTGAGCACCTGCTTAGCACTGTCGGCGCCGCGTGGTCAAGAATGGCGGCTAGTGCCCGCCCAGGGTGCCGTTGAGATACCTGGCACGGCAGGCGCGGCGGGCCAGCTTGCCGCTGGTGGTGCGCGGGATGGCGCCGGCCGGCAGCAAAACCACGTGGGAGACGTCGAGGTGGTGTCGGTGCAGCACCGCCTTGCCGATCGATTCCAGCGCCGGTTGCGGGTCCACCCGGCTGGTGCCCGCAGCCCGTTCGGCGGCGATCACCAGCCGTTGGCCGCCGTCGTCGGCCGGCACGGTGAAAGCCGCCGCGTAACCACGACGCACGACGGGGGAGGCTTCCGCGGCGGTGGCCTCGATGTCCTGTGGATAGTGGTTGCGGCCATCGATGGTCACCAGATCGGCGATTCGGCCAGTGATGTAGAGCTCGCCGTCGAGATAGACACCGAGGTCGCCGGTCCGCAGCCAGCCGCGGTCAACGAAGGAGCCCCCGGCGTGGCTGCCTTCGCCGAGCAGTGATCGAAGTTCGGCGCCGAACGTCGCACGCGTGTCGTCGGGCTGTCTCCAATAGCCGCGACCAATGTTGTTGCCCTGCAACCAGATCTCGCCGATCTCGCCGTCCGGCAGTTCGCTCGCGGTGCTGGGGTTGACTATCACTGCCCACTCACTGCGAGCCACCTGGCCGCACGACACCTGCGCTACGGCGTCGGGGGAATCCGCCGAGACTCGTACCGCGTGACCGGCGCCCAGTTGTTCACGGTCGAAGTACACTGCCGTCGCTTCCGCGCCGGGCGCGATCGTTGCCACGAACAGCGTTCCCTCGGCGATCCCATAGGAGGGTTTGAACGCCGTGCGCGATAACCCGTAGGGCGCAAACGCTTTGGTGAATGTTTTGATCGCGTCGATGCTGACCGGTTCGGAACCGATAATCATCACGACGTTGTGCAGGTCGATGTCATCACCCTGTGCGGGCAGGCCACGCTGCGCGGCCCACTCGTACGCGAAATTCGGTGCAGCAGTGACGACGCGACCTTTCCGCGAGCCGGCGGACAAGGCCTGAATCCAGCACTGTGGCCTTCTGACGAACGCCGCCGGCGACATCAGCGTGGAATGTCCTCCGTACACCGCCGGAAAGCCGATCATCGACAAACCCATGTCGTGGTAGAGCGGTAACCAGCTGACGCCGTGCGTGTTTCGGTCCAACAGGTCGATCGACAGGATCATCTGGACCAGGTTGGTGCCGACCGCTCGGTGGGTGACTTCCACGCCGACCGGCGGCCGCGTCGAGCCCGATGTGTACTGCAAATGGCAAACATCGTCAATACCGAGCTCGGTGGTGACAAAGTCTTCGCTCGCAGCGTCGGGGATCTGATCGATGATGTCGACGTGCGGGCGACGGCGGTCGGGCAAATTGGCCAAGAAGCCCTCGACCGACTCTTTGGCGGCCGTTGTGGTGAGGACGAGCGTGGGCTCCGAATCGCGCAACGCGGTATCGAGACGTTCGGCGTGTCCGGGCAATTCGGGAGCGAACAGCGGCACCGCGATGGTGCCCGCCTTGATGGCCGCGTAGAAACCGGCAACGTAGTCGATGCCCTGCGGCGCAAGGATTGCCACCCGCTCTCCGCGACCCGCCGCTTGTTGCACATGGGCACCGATGGCGTGCAACCTGACCCCGAACCGAGTCCAGGTCACCTCGACGACATTCACATCCGCGGGTCCGCTGTAGTCAAGGTAGCGATAGGCCGTCGCGTCACCGACATTGGCAACGTTGCGGTCGATGAGGGATATCAGCGTGGCATCCGGCGGCAACGCGACGTTGCCGTCGGCGTCCAGGCAGTCTTCGATCTGCAACAGTCCAAGACCAGCCATGACCGAAAGTTTAGGCGCGTCACCTGCCCGCACGGGGCGGCGCCGACGCCGGTGCAGGCGCAGCCACGAACAACGCCGGATCGGCGACGATTACGCTCGGCGCCACATCGCCCGTGCGGGTGGCAACAAACGGCGTCCGGTAGACCGTTCCTTGAGTGCCGCACCCGTCGCTGAGGATCGTGCCGATCTGAAGGCCCTTCAGTGTGCCGTCGGGCTGCGGATCCCATGACCAAAGACGTGTCTCGTCGTCGCGGCCGGGCTTGTCGGTCTTTTCGCAATCCATCGGTGCCTGCAGCGTCGTCGTGCCCTGCCAATGACCGTCGGCAAAATGGACGACACTTGTGGTCCCGGTGCCCTCTTGTTGGTTGGATTCGGCCAGCTCGGACCCTGCGGCCACGCAGCCGGACGGCGTGCACACCGAACGGAAAGCCCACCACTCGTTAACCGCGGCGCCAAGGCCGGTCACGACGCCGTTGATCGTCTGATTCTGCAGATCGAAGTCCAGTCGGTAGGTGCCGTCGAGAACGGGTCCCGCGACGTGGGGGGCTGGCGTCGACGGGGCGATGGTGGCTGTCGCCGGGTCGGCGATGGCGACGCCGGTCGGCACGTCGCTGACGCGCGTCACCACGACCGGGGCCAGGGCCACCTGTCCTTGCACGCCGCATTCGTTGGTCAGCGCGGTGCCAGTCTTGGTGCCTCGAAGCGTGCCGTCGGGCTGTGGCTGCATTGACCAGGTCAGCATGACGGTGTTGGCGCCGGCGACGACCTGACCGTTTGGACCAAGGCAACGCGGCTGGTCAAGTTGGCGCTGCACGGGCGCGGATTGCCATTGGCCGTCGACGAAACGGTAATCGGCTGACTGGGCCGGGGTGTGGGCCACCTGCGGGTTCTTGGCGTCGAGCTGGGTCGCGGTGGCAACGCATCCGGTGGACCCGCACGACGAGTGAAAGGCCCACCAACTGGTGGTGTCGGAGGTGTGCACGGCGTAGGGCGCCCCGTTGATCGTTTGCTTCTCGTAGTCGTAGTCGAAGCGGTACGTGCCGTCGAGCATTGCGGGCGGCCGGGGTGGCGGGTTGGCCGCCGGCGCGGACGCGGTGTTGGCTGCCGGGGCGGAGGCTGTGTTCTTTGCCGGCCGCAGCAGGTAGCCGGCGACGCCGATGACGGCAACCAACGCCGCCGCTGTGCACCCTGCGAGAAGAATGCGGGATCGTGTGCGGCGCTTTCCGGCGAACGGCACCAGGGCCGCGATTTGAGTTCGGGGTTCCGTGATCGGCACGGCGACCGTGGTACGAGCCTCGGTGAGGCGCTCACGGCCCGCGTCTGTCCCGGCACTTTGGGCGAGAGCTGCGGCGAAGTCGCTGCACCGCTCGAACCGCTCGGCGGGGTCCTTCGCGAGAGCCCGCGACAACACCTCATCGAGGCCGGCCAACTCCGGACGCCGATCGCTCAGCTTTGGTGGTGGCGAGGTGAGGTGTCGGGTGATGACGGCCACCGGATTGGAATGCTCGTACGGCGGGGCGCCGGTGAGAAGGTGAAACGCAGTGGCAGCCAACGCGTACTGATCGGCGCGCCCATCGATGTCTTCCCCCATCAACTGTTCAGGCGCGGCGTAGGCAAGAGTGCCCACCGTGAAATTGGTGACTGTAAGCCCACTGACGTCAGCGAGTGGACGTGCAATACCGAAGTCGGCCAACAAGATTCGTCGTTTGCCGCCCTCGGGTTCGGTGACCAATATGTTTGCGGGCTTGACGTCGCGATGCAACAGGCCCCGGCTGTGGGCGTAATCGAGTGCGGCAGCGACAGCGGTGACGATGTCGCAAACATCCGGTATCGGCATCCCCGCCGGATAGCGGTCTTTGACCAGGTGCGCGGCGTCGGTGCCTTCGACGTAGTCCATCGCGATCCAGAGATGACCGTCGAACTCGCCGCGATCGTGAACCGCGACGATGTTCGGGTGCCAAAGCGCGCCGGCCAGGTCGGCTTCGCGCTGGAACCTCTCCCGGAAGTTGGCATCTGCCGTTATTGCCTCGGAGAGGACTTTCAGCGCATCACGGCGTGGCAACCTCGGATGCTGGGCGAGGTACACCTCGGCCATCCCGCCGGCGCCCAGCGGTCGCAGGATGATGTACCCCGCGATAGTCGTCCCAGCCGCCAGTGACATGCGCGGATGGTACCGCTGCACAGCAGCGGGGGAGGACCCTATGGGCGGTGCGCATGCGCCGCTGCCCGGTGCGAAGCGCCCGACTAATCGTCAGGGCGCTTCGCAGGCCGGCTTCGTAGGTTTATACGTCGTAGTACAGGGCGAACTCGTACGGGTGCGGCCGGATCTGCACCGGCAGAATCTCGTTCTCCCGCTTGAAGCTGATCCACGTCTCGATCAGGTCGGGCGTGAAAACGCCTCCCTCGGTGAGATATTCGTGGTCTTCTTCTAGCCGGTCGATCACCGCGGACAGCTGTGTCGGTGCCTGCGGGATGTTGGCGGCCTCTTCCGGAGGAAGTTCGTAGAGGTCCTTGTCGACCGGCGTCTGCGGCTCGATCTTGTTCCGGATACCGTCGAGGCCGGCCATCAGCATGGCTGCGAACGCCAGATACGGGTTACCCGACGAGTCGGGGCAACGGAACTCCAGGCGCTTCGCCTTCGGGTTGGAGCCGGTGATCGGGATACGCACACACGCCGAGCGGTTGCGCTGGCTGTAGACCAGATTGATCGGCGCCTCGAAGCCCGGCACCAGACGCTTGTAGGAGTTCACCGTCGGGTTGGTGAAGGCCAGCAGCGACGGGGCGTGGTGCAGCAGGCCGCCGATGTAGTGCCGCGCGGTGTCGGACAGGCCGGCATACCCGGTCTCGTCGTACATCAACGGGTTGCCGTCTTTCCACAACGACTGGTGGGTGTGCATGCCGGAGCCGTTGTCTCCGAACAGCGGCTTGGGCATGAACGTGACCGTCTTGCCCTCGGCCCACGCGGTGTTCTTGACGATGTACTTGTACAACTGCATGTCGTCGGCCGCGTGCAGCAGCGTGTTGAACTTGTAGTTGATCTCGGCCTGGCCGCCGGTGCCCACCTCGTGGTGGCCCTTCTCCAGCGAGAAGCCCGCGGTGATCAGGTTCTGCAGCATCTTGCTGCGCAGGTCGACGTAGTGGTCGACGGGAGCAACCGGGAAGTAGCCACCCTTGGGGCGCACCTTGTACCCGCGGTTGGGGCTGCCGTCGCGCTCGGTCGGTTCGCCGGTGTTCCACCACCCCGAGATCGCGTCCACCTCGTAGAACGATCCGTTGGTGCGCGAGTCGAAGCTGACCGAGTCGAAGATGTAGAACTCGGCCTCAGCGCCGAAGTAGGCGGTGTCGGCGATGCCGGTGCTCTTCAGATAGTTCTCCGCCTTGCGCGCGACGTTGCGCGGGTCCCGCGAGTACGGCTCGAGGGTGAACGGGTCGTGCACGAAGAAGTTCAGGTTCAGCGTCTTGGCTTGAGTGAACAAGTCGACGTGCGCCGTGTCGGGGTCGGGGAGCAGGAGCATGTCGGACTCGTGGATCGACTGGAAGCCGCGAATCGACGAGCCGTCGAAAGCCAACCCTTCTTCGAACACACTGTGGTCGAAAAAAGAGATCGGAATGGTGAAGTGCTGCATGATGCCGGGCAGGTCGCAGAACCGCACGTCGACGAATTCGACGTGCTCGTCCCTGGCGAGTTTGATGATGTCATCGGCCGTGTTTTCGGACACCGAAGCGCTCTCCTTTGCTGCGAGCTTCGAAACAACTGTGGTTGAGAGAAAAGCGTTCCGTTACGTGGCTGTAACGGATCGCCCGGTCAGACGCTATGGACGCGGTGCCACCTGAGTCAAACCCCGTGTTACATCGACGTTACGTGGTGTCGTGTTCCGCGGTTTTGCCTGGCCAGCACTCACCTTATTGTGGGGTGATGGCCAGTAGTGACGGACCTCAGCTTTCCGATTCAGGCCCGTATCCAGGCCAGGCCTACGGGTTGCCGGAGGATGGGCCCGGTTCGCTGGTCGGGATGGGTCGACGGCTGGCCGCGCTGGTCGTCGACTGGCTGCTCGCCTACGGCCTTGCCGCCCTCGCCATGACATTGGGGCTGATCTCCCAACAGGTGCTGTCGACGGCGATTCTGGTGATTTGGCTGGTGCTGGGCGTGCTGGCGGTCAGGCTGTTCTCCTTCACCCCTGGCCAATACGTGCTGGGCCTGCGGGTCGCCTCGATCGACCAGAGGCTGCATGTCGGGATAGGCCGCGCGGCGGCACGAGGAGTGCTGATTGCGTTGGTGATACCCGCGTTGTTCGTCGACGCCGACGGACGCGGCATTCAGGATCGGGTGACCGCCACCGCCGTCGTCAGAAGGTGACCTAGCGCCGCCGCACCGTCCGCTGCACGCCGCGCATCTTCGCCGTACCCGGCAGCGGACCCTTGGGCATCGCGGCGGTCCCCGCCCGCGAACCCAGCGCGCTCAGCCGCGACTCCAGCGAATCCATCTGTTTGACGGTGATATTCGCCGGCAGCCGGGTGAGGTGGCGCTCCAGCTTGGCCAGCGGCACCTCACCGTCGCCGTTGCCGACGATGACGTCGTAGATCGGCACGTCGCCGACCAGTCGCGCGGTGCGCTTCTTCTCTTGGGCGAGCAGCGGTTTGACCCGGCTCGCCGAGCCCTCGCCGACCAGGATCACGCCGGGCCGGCCGACCACCCGGTGCACGGCGTCGAAATGTCCGGTCGCCGCGACACCGGGGGTGACGCGCCACTTGCCGCGCAGGTTGTCCAACGCCCAGGCGGCGGCCCCGGTCTGACCGTCGGCCTTGTTGTACACCGATCGCTGCGCGCGGCGGCCGAAGATGATGAACGCCACCAGCGCGCCCAGCACGACGCCCAGCGCGGGCAGCGAGATCAGGGCGAATCCACCGGACCACACGCCGACGGCCACGCCGATGCCGACGATCAGCAGGAATGCGCCGAGCATGTAGGGCAGCAGCCGCTTGTCCTCTTGGCGCTGGACGGTGAACGCCTGCCAGAGCTGACTGCGGCGCTCCTTGGCGGCAGCCTTGCGCGCCGCTTTCGCCTCAGCTCTGGCGGCCTTGGATGGTTTCGCGTCGCGAAGTTTGGCCATCAGGTCAGGATACGGTTCGCGCCTGCACGACCTGTTGGTAGAGCCGTCCGGCCCGGTACGACGAGCGCACCAGCGGACCCGCCAGCACGCCCGCGAACCCGAGTTGCTCGGCGAACTCGGAGTGCTCGACGAACTCCTCCGGGGTGACCCAGCGGTCGACCGGGTGGTGTCGCGCCGACGGTCGCAGGTACTGGGTGATGGTGACGATCTCGCACCCGGCGTTGTGCAGATCGGCGAGCGCGGCGCGCACCTCGTCGGGTGTCTCGCCCATGCCAAGGATCAGGTTGCTCTTGGTGACCAATCCGAATTCCCTTGCGGCGGTGAGCACGTCGAGGCTGCGCCGATAAGTGAAGGCGGGGCGGATGCGCTTGAAGATGCGGGGCACCGTCTCGACGTTGTGGGCCAACACTTCCGGCCGCGACTCGAACACCTCACGCAGCTGATCCGGGTCGCCGTTGAAGTCGGGAATCAACAACTCGACGCCGGTGGACGGGTTGAGTTGCTTGATGGCGCGCACGGTTTCGGCGTACAGCCACGCGCCGCCGTCGGGCAGGTCGTCGCGGGCCACCCCGGTGACCGTGGAGTAGCGCAGGCTCATCGCCTGCACGCTCTCGGCCACCCGCCGCGGCTCGTCGCGGTCCAGCGGCGCGGGCTTACCGGTGTCGATCTGGCAGAAGTCGCAGCGACGGCTGCATACCTCGCCGCCGATCAGGAAGGTGGCCTCGCGGTCTTCCCAGCATTCATAGATGTTGGGGCAGCCCGCTTCTTCGCACACGGTGTGCAGACCCTCGCGGCGGACCAGTCGTTTCAGCTCGGTGTACTCCGGCCCCATCCGCAGCCGGGTCTTGATCCACGGGGGCTTCCGCTCGATCGGGACCTGCGCGTTACGCACTTCCAAACGCAGCAGTTTCCGACCTTCGGGTGCAACGGACACGCTGTCGATGCTACGCGGAGGGTGGGCTAGGAAGCCGTAACAGAGTTGAGGGTCACGGCCAGGCGGCCGTCCAACGCATCGCACACCGCATCGGCGACGGCTGACCGCACGTCGTCGACCGAAACCCGGCGGCAGAGCTCGGCCGAGATCGACGTCACCCCGGCGTCGCTGATGCCGCACGGAACGATGGTGCTGAACGCGTCGAGGTCGCAGTCGCAGTTCAGCGCAAACCCGTGCAGCGTGGTCGCCCGCGACACCCGCACCCCGATGGCGGCGACCTTGCGCGCCGGCCGGCCACCGTCGGCAGGCAGCCAGACTCCGGATCGGCCGTCGACGCGGCCGACGTGCAGACCCAGGTCTGTGCAGACCTTGATCAGCGATTCTTCAATCCGCCGAACGTAATTGACCACATCGAGCGGCTCGGCCAGCCCGATGATCGGATAGCCGACGAGCTGTCCGGGGCCGTGCCAGGTGATCTTGCCGCCCCGGTCGGTGTCGACGACCGGGGTGCCGTCGGCGGGCCGCTCGTGCTCCGACGTGCGACGGCCCGCGGTGTACACCGCCGGGTGCTCGAGCAACAGCAGCTTGTCGACACCGTCGACCGCCCGGGCATCGGCCAACTCCTGTTGCAGTTTCCAGGCGACGCGGTACTCGACGGTCCCCAGCTGGCGGATGTCGACAGCAGCGGTGCTCGAGCGGATCGAACTCACTCCGTCGACGCTACAACCTCAACCTGGCCGGCACCTGGTAGCGATCACGCGACGTCGCGCGTCGCGGTGGCGTACCGCAATGCCTCACCGACGGTCTTGTGGTGAAACTCGAAACCGGTCGCCTCCAGCACAGCCGGTATCGCGCGCTGCCCGGTCAACAGCGTCTCGTCGGCGAACTCGCCCAGGGCGGCGCGCACGGCGAACCCCGGCGCCATCAGTCGGGTCGGCCGGTTGACCGCGCGTCCCAGCGCCGCGGTGAACTCGGCGTTGGTGACCGGCGCCGGGCCGCTCACATTTACCGGCCCGGCGAGCTGCTTGTCGAATATCGCGCACTGCAGCGCGCGGACGGTGTCCTCGAGGCTGATCCAGGACATGTACTGACGGCCGGTTCCCAGGCGCGCACCCAGGCCGGCCGAGAACAGCGGTCGCAACCGCCGCATCGCGCCACCTGACGAGGCCAGTACCACCCCGGTGCGGGCCAGCACCACGCGCGCGCCGGCATCCCGGGCGGATACGGTGGCGGCTTCCCAGTCCTGACACAGTCGGGCGAGGAATCCTGCTCCCGCCGAGGCGGTTTCGTCGACGGCGCGGTCCTTGGTGTCGCCGTAGTAACCGACGGCGCTGGCGTTGACGAGCACCCCGACCCCGGCGTCGGCGACCGCCGCGGACAGCACTTCGGTCGGGGCGATCCGGCTGTCGCGCAGGTTCTGCTTGAACGCCCCCGACCAGCGTCGCTGCCCGACGTTGATACCGCACAGATTCACCACGGCGTCGACTCCGTGCAGCGCGCCCGCGTCCAGCTCGCCGCCGTCGGGATCCCAGTGCAGCTCACTGGCATTCGCCGGCGCGCGGCGTACGATGCGCAAGACGGTGTTGTCCGCGGTGCGCAGTGCCGTGACCAGAGCCGAGCCGATCAACCCGGACGAGCCTGCGATCGCGACGGTAGCGGTCACGATTCAAGCCCCCTAAAGGCCGAGATCGGCCTCGAACGCGCCTTCTTCGAGCCGATGTCTGATGGTGGTCAGGAAGCGCCCGGCATCCGCGCCGTCGATCAGCCGGTGGTCGTAGGTCAGCGGTAGGTAGCAGATCGACCGCACCCCGATTGATTCGCTGCCGGTGTCGTCGACGACCACCCGGGGCCGCTTGACGATCGCCCCGGTACCCAACATCGCGGCTTGCGGCGGCACCAGGATGGGTGTGTCGAACAGCGCGCCCTGGCTGCCGATGTTGGTGATGGTGAAGGTTCCACCGGACAACTCATCGGGCTTGAGGTCACCGGACCGCGCGCGGGCGGCGATGTCGGAGATCGCCCGCGCCAACCCGGCCAGCGACAGGTCGCCGGCGTTGTGGATGACAGGGGAGAGCAGGCCCTGTTCGGTGTCCACCGCGAAGCCGAGATGTTCGGCGTCGTAGTAGGTGATCTCTTTGGTGTTTTCGTTGTAGCTGGCGTTGATGTTCGGGTGGGCCTTCAGCGCGTCGATCGCGGCGCGGGCGATGAACGGCAGGAAGGTCAGGTTCACGCCCTCGCGTTCGGCGAACGAGGTCTTGGCCCTGTTCCGCAGAGCAACGATCCGGGTCATGTCGACCTCGTGGGTCTGGGTGAGCTGCGCGGTCGCCTGCAGCGACTCCCGGGTCTTATTGGCCGTGATCTGGCGGATCCGGCTGGCCTTCTGGGTGGTTCCGCGCAGATGGGCCAGCGCGGGTGCTGGGGCGGGCGCGCTCGGCTTCGCCGCCGCCGGTGCCTGCGCGGCGGGCGCGGGCGCAGCCGGTGCCTTCGCTGCTTGGGCCTTCTGCTCGGCGGCCGCCAACACGTCCTGTTTGCGGATACGGCCGCCGACGCCGGTTCCGCTCAGCGTGCTGAGGTCGATGTTGTTGTCGGCGGCCAGCTTTCGGACCAGCGGTGTCACATAGGGAGCGCCGGTCTTGTCGGCGGCCGGGGTGGACTCGGCCTGTGGCTGCGGCGCGGGCTCGGGCGCGGCCTGCGGAGTGGGTACCGGTTCGGGCCTGGCCGCCGGCCGGGGCGCGGGTTGGGGGGCCGGCTCAGGCGGGGCCGGTGGGGCAGCCGGCGGCGTGGGTGCGGGCGCCGGCTCCGGGGCCGCTGTGGTGGCGCCGGTGCCGATCCGGGCCAGCTCACCGCCGACCGACACCGTGACGTCCTCCTCGGCGGTGATGCTGATCAGCGTGCCCGCGACCGGCGAGGGAATCTCGGTGTCGACCTTGTCGGTTGAGACCTCGACCAGCGGCTCGTCAACATCGACCGCGTCGCCGACCTGCTTCAGCCAGCGGGTCACGGTGCCCTCCGTGACGGACTCGCCCAGTTCGGGCATCAGCACCGGCTTCGAATCGCCGCTGGAGCCCGCCGAACTGGCGGCCGGCGGCGGCGCCTCGGCCGTCGGTGGCGCCGCGGGTGCGGGTGCGGCTACCGGCTTCGGTTCTGGTTCCGGCGCTGCCTGTGGGGCAGGTTGCTCACTGGGTTGCTGCTCGTTGCCGCCCTGGCCGCCCTCGGCCGCGTCACCGATGACGGCCAGCTCACCGCCGACCTCGACGGTGTCGTCTTCGTGGGCGACGATCTTGGTCAGCACTCCCGCTGCGGGCGAGGGGATCTCGGTGTCGACCTTGTCGGTGGACACTTCCAGTAGGGGCTCGTCGAGCTCGACGGTGTCGCCTTCTTGCTTGAGCCAGCGAGTTACGGTTCCCTCGGTCACGCTCTCACCGAGTGCCGGCATCTGCACGGAGAAGGCCATCTCAGTCGACTCCTCGATCGGTCGGTCGGTGGGCGCGGGACGACCTCCGGCTTACCACAGCGCGGTGGAGAAGAAGTTGCACCCGGGATTACCGCAACCATCCTGTCATTGCGACCCGGCCCGCACACACCCAGGGCAAGCCGTCGACGGCGCCGTTCTGCGCACCGCGGCGAGCGGCATCCGACCATCCTCGGCTCGCCACAATCGATATCGCGTCCAATTTGTTGGACTTCGAATCCGGCGGTGCGGATATAAACGGTTACTCGGGCCGTTCGCAATAGGCATTTAACGCAATTCGGATTTCACAATGCCGAAAAACTGGATATCTTGTTCCTCGTGTATCCCGATGACAGCGGCAAGGAACTTGCCACCGTGCTCTCCTACCTGGCCGGTCGTTCTCTGAGCAGGGAAGAGATCTGGACAGCGATGGAACTCCCACGATCCACTTATTACGACCAGTTGGACAAGGGAACCCTCATCACCGCGGACAACCTGCGCGTGGCCGCCGCAAACCTCGGTATCAACCGGGCTGAGCTGCTGACCCGCTACCGGTTCATCGAACCGGAAGAGGTCACCGCGCTGGCCGAGGAAATCCGTGGCGCCGGACCGCTGCACGCGGCCGGTGGCAACGGCACCGTCAAGACGCTGCAACCGCCGACGAAGATCGCGGAATGGCGGCCCCGCCAAGACGCGCCCCCGCTGTAAGCCTCTCTCTGCGAGTACTGCTGTGGCACTTACTTTTCTCCTCTTCGTCACCCTGGCATCGGTGTCGTGGAGTCTGTGGATCCGGCGACTCACCTGGCACTGCCGCTGGGAAGTGGCCGCCACGCTCAACATCGCCCTCCAGGGTTTTGCGGTCGCGCTGATGTCGCCGTTGGCCGCCAACACGGTCGGTGTCGCCTTGCACAAACTCACCGGCGAATGGAATCTGCAGAACTACATCGGCCACGACTGCTACATCGTCGCGGCGTCGGCGATCGTCTACAACGCGGTGGGCCGGGTCGCTGACGACCACGCGCTGCAGGCATCGTTCAAGCAGTACGTGGAACGCCCCGCGACACTGTGCATTCCACTCCTGCTGGCGACGTTCACGCTCAGCCGGGGCAGCAAGACCTACACCCGGGACTTCTTCGCGCTGCCCACCGACTTCTGGTTGAGCGTCTACTGGGTGTTGTTGTGCGGAACTCTTGCGTACTTGCTCGTGTTCGGCTCTCGGGCGCTCCTGGTGCTGCGGAAGGATCCGCGCTCGAGCACCATCGCCACCTTCTATCTGGCCGCCTCGGCCAGCGGTGTGCTGGCGTGCGCTGTGCGGATCATCACCGCGCTGGTCCCGGTGTTCCAGGGTTCGCTGACCACCGCGCTGGTGTGGTTCTTCGCCTGCAGCTGTGGGGCCGGCTTCGCCCTGACTTCGGCGCACTCCTGGCAACAAAAAGTCAGGTGGTTCCAGAAGCCGTCGGTCCGCAGCTAGCCGTTGGCGGCAATGTCCTCCAGCACCGCGAACATGGTGCGAACCGGTACGCCGGTGCCGCCCTTCGGGGTGTAGCCCCACGGACCGCCGGTGTTGTACGCCGGTGCCGCGACGTCGATATGCGCCCAGTCGACGCCGTCGGCGACGAACTCGCGCAGAAACACGCCGGCCACCAGCATTCCGGCGAAGCGTTGCCCGCTGACGTTGGCCAGATCGGCGACGGTCGACTTCAAATCGTCCTTCAACTCTTCGGGTAACGGCATGGCCCAACCGTTTTCGCCCACCCGCTGCGAGATCGCCGCGACCCGGTCGCGGAACTCGTCGCTGCCCATCACGCCAGGCGTACGCGCTCCGAGCGCCACGGTCTGCGCGCCGGTCAGCGTCGAGGTCTCGATGAGGTAGTCGGGGTGGTCCTCGCACGCCCGCACGATGGCGTCGGCCAGGATCAGCCGCCCCTCGGCGTCGGTGTTGAGCACCTCCACCGTCGTCCCGCCGTATTGGGTGAGCACGTCGCCCGGTCGCTGGGCGGTCGACGACGGCATGTTCTCGGCCATCGGGACGGTCGCGGTCACATCGATCGGCAGCTCGAGCTGGGCGGCCAGCGCGACGGTCGCGATGACCGCAGCGGCACCGCCCATGTCGGACGTCATGTAGTGCATCGACGCGGCCGGCTTGATCGATATGCCGCCGGTGTCGAAGGTGATGCCCTTGCCGACCAAAGCGACTCGCTTTGCCAGTTTCGGCTTTTTGGCCAGCCGCGAGCCGCGATGGGTCAACCGCACCAGCCGCGGCAGCCGCGACGAACCCTTGCCGACGCCGATCACGCCGCCGTAGCCCTGCTTGTCCAGTGCCTTATCGTCGAGCACCTCGACGTCGAGTCCTACCGACTCACCCAAAGCCTTTGCGCGCCTGGCGAATTCGGCAGGGAACAGGTGGCTGGGCGGAGTGTTGACGAAATCTCGGGCAGTGCCGACGGCCGTCGCGACCGCGGTGGCGTGAGCGGCCTGCGCCTTGGCCGTCTTGGCGGTGGACAAAACGGTGATCGCTTGCAGACCGGCGTCTTTGGGTGCTGTCTTGTCGGTGCGGAACGCGGTGAATCGGTAGCCGCCCAGGATCAGACCCTCGACCGCCGCCTCCACGACGCCGTCGCCGGGTAGCTCGGTCAGCGTGGTGATGACGGCCTCGGCGCCACCCAGCGCGCGCGCTGCCGAACCGGCCGCCCGCCGGATCACGTCGGCCGGCCACTCGGCGCGCGGCTTGCCCAAACCGACCGTGAGAACGCTGGCGACCGGCAGGGACTTCACCACCAGTCGGTGTACTTGCTCCGCAGAACCTGTCGCGTTGAGTGCGCGCAAGCCGTCTTCGATCTCGCCGATGGCATCTTTGGTAAGCAGGGACTCAGCGGCGACGGACGCGCGCGGTTCCGCCTTCTTGTCCTCCGGGCCCGTCGACACCACCGGAACGATCAGCACCGCCGAGCCGCTGCCGCGCCGCGGCAGCGAGGAGGCGACGGAGACGGTGGGGGCCAGGTATCCCGGTTGTGTGCTCACGGGGATCAACACTAACGATCCACTGCGACTATGGCGTTGGATCCCTCGAGTCCGCTTGGGCCGAGGCTGAACGACCGAGTTCGTAGGCGGTCACCGGCGCGTCGAAACCTTTGAGCTGCAACGGTTCCTGAACGACTCCGGGCCAGTCCGGCAGTCGCTGGTAAACCTCCGCGGCCGCGAGGACCTGTCCGGGCACCGCGGCGGCGACCAGCCGGGCGGCGAGATTCACCGCGTTGCCGAAATAGTCTCCGCTGATGGCCAGGATCTCGCCGTAACCGAGGCCGGCGCGGACCTGCAGGCCGGCTTCGCGGGCACGCGGGTGGTGGACGAGGTCCAGCGCCGCCTGCGCCAGCTGTGCCGGATCCGAGTTCACCCACATCACCTCGTCGCCGATGAACTTCACCACCCGCCCGTCGTGGGCGTGCACGACGTCGCTGGTGGTCGCGCCGAACTCGGTGAGCATCGCCGACAGTTCCGCGGGCGTCAGCATTTGGGTGAGCGCGGTGAAGCCGGACAGGTCCGCAAACCCGACGCCGCACAGCAGTCCTTCCGACGGGCCCCGCACCGCGCCCTCGATGAAGGTGCGAGTCGAGACCAGATGGTGGCGGTGGATTGCATCGATCATCTGACCGACGCGCGGAACGAACTCGGCGACGTCGCGATAGGCCTGCGCGGTGGTGAGTTCGTCGCCGGTGTGGCCGAGCCACAGCATCGGCGTACTTGTACGGATCATCGACGAGACGGCTTCGGCCAGCCGGGCGACGGACGCGCCGAGCACCCGCAGGTAACCGTCCGCGGCGTCGGCACCCATGTTCGCGCGCATCGCCGCCCAGGTCGCGAGGGCGTCGACGTCGACCTGACTCAACGTGGGCGTGTCCACGTCGGCGACGGTCAGCCCGAGCATCGCCCAGGCGTACTCGATGGTCTCGACGGGGAGGCCGATCGCAGCCGCGGCGCTGCGCAGGGAGTAGGTCTGCGGACCGGACCACAGCAGGACGTCGCCCGCGAGGCCGAATAGCCGTCCGCGGCGCTCGGCCTCGGCCATCTCGTCCGCGCTGAATCCCAGGCCGGCCAGATATTCGAGGAGGCCGGACCGGGTGCGTGGATCGGCGATACCAGCTGCCTCCATGGCGTCGAAGTCCAGCGAATCGACCACCTGGCCAAGTCTGCCAGCCGTCGCGCGCATTAGGGTGAAATGTCGTGAGCGATCACCTGTTGCAAGGACCCCTGGCGGACCGGCACCGCGAGCTGGGAGCGACGTTCGCCGAGTTCGGCGGCTGGCTCATGCCGGTGTCGTATGCCGGCACCGTCGCCGAGCACACCGCGACTCGCAACACCGTCGGCCTGTTCGACGTCAGCCACCTGGGTAAGGCGCTGGTCAAGGGGCCGGGCGCGGCGGCGTTCGTCAACTCGACGCTGACCAACGACCTCGACCGCATCCAGCCGGGCAAAGCTCAATACACGTTGTGCTGCAACGACTCTGGCGGTGTGATCGACGATCTGATCGCCTACTATGTCGGACCGGACGAGGTCTTCCTGGTGCCCAACGCCGCCAACACCGCGGCGGTGGTCGCGGCTCTGCAGCAGGCCGCGCCGGCGGAGGTGAGCATCACCGACCAGCACCGGTCGTATGCGGTGCTGGCGGTGCAGGGCCCACGGTCCACCGATGTCCTCACCGGTTTGGGGCTGCCCACCGAAATGGACTACATGGGCTATGCCGACGCCACCTTCGAAGGCGTTCCGGTGCGGGTCTGCCGCAGCGGGTACACCGGCGAGCACGGCTACGAGCTGCTGCCGCCGTGGGACGAGGCCGGTGTGGTGTTCGACGCGCTGCTGGACACGGTGACCCGGGCCGACGGACAGCCGGCCGGTCTCGGGGCGCGCGACACCCTGCGCACTGAGATGGGGTATCCGCTGCACGGTCACGAACTGTCCGCCGACATTTCACCGCTGCAGGCGCGGTGCGGCTGGGCGATCGGCTGGAAGAAGGACGCCTTCTTCGGCCGCGACGCGCTGCTGGCCGAAAAGGAGGCCGGTCCACAACGGCTGCTGCGGGGTCTGCGCGCGGTGGGTCGCGGTGTGCTCCGGTCGGACCTCAGCGTGCTCGACGGGGACCGCAAGGTCGGGGTCACCACGTCGGGTACGTTCTCGCCGACCCTGAAAGTCGGTATCGCCCTCGCGCTCATCGACGTCGACGCGGTTATCGAGGATGGTCGGCATGTCACTGTCGACGTACGTGGGCGTGGCGTCGAATGCGAAGTGGTGCGCCCGCCGTTCGTCGATCCAAAAACCCGGTAGCGCCGAGTTATACAATTCTGTGATGCCCTGCGCCGGTGACGATGCAGTCGGGGTGCCTCCAGCCGCGCAGCGGCGAGGGGGACGAAGCGATGAGGAGGAGCGGCGCATATGAAAAGCGACGTCCTCGACTTCACGGTGTCGATCACCGCGAACCCGACCAGTGACGACGCACGGCACGCGATCCTCGCCGACCCCGGCTTCGGCAGGTATCACACCGACCACATGGTGTCGATCGACTACACCGAAGGCCGGGGCTGGCACGATGCACGCGTCACCGGATACGGGCTGATCGAATTGGATCCCTCGGCGATCGTGCTGCACTACGCGCAAGAGATCTTCGAAGGGCTCAAGGCGTATCGCTGGGCCGACGGGTCGATTGTCTCGTTTCGCGCGGAGGCCAACGCCGCTCGCATGCGGGCGTCGGCGCAGCGGATCGCGATTCCGGAGCTACCTGCCGAGCTGTTCCTGGAGTCGCTGCGTCAACTGATCGCGGTCGACAAGACCTGGGTGCCGCCGGCCGGTGGCGAGGAGTCGCTGTATCTGCGCCCGTTCATCTTCGCCACCGAACCGGGGCTGGGGGTCCGCCCCTCGAAGCAATACCGCTACATGGTGATCGCGTCGCCGTCGGGCGCCTATTTCAGGCACGGCATCAAACCGGTAACCGTCTGGGTCTCAACGGATTACGTGCGTGCCAGCCCCGGTGGTACCGGTGCGGCGAAGTTCGGTGGCAATTACGCCGCATCGTTGGTGGCGCAGGCCGAAGCCGCCGAACACGGCTGCGAACAAGTGGTCTGGCTGGACGCCGTGGAACGCCGCTACATCGAAGAGATGGGCGGCATGAACCTGTTCTTCGTCTTCGGCAGCGGTGGTTCGGCCCGCCTGGTGACCCCGGAGCTGTCCGGGTCATTGCTGCCGGGAATCACCCGAGACGCGTTGCTGCAGTTGGCAACTGACGCCGGATTCGCTGTCGAGGAACGCAAGATCGATATTGACGAGTGGCAGAAGAAGGCCGCCGCCGGTGAGATCACCGAGGTGTTCGCCTGCGGCACCGCCGCGGTGATCACGCCGGTCTCGCACGTCAAATACGGCGACAGCGAATTCACGGTCGGCGGCGGCGAACCCGGCGAGGTGACGATGGCACTCCGCGATACGCTCACCGGAATCCAGCGCGGAACGTTCGCCGACACCCACGGCTGGATGTCACAGCTCGGCTGAACGCCACGGTTCGGGCTCGTAAAACAGCCCGACTAGTGCGACGCTGGGGGGATGACGCCGCCGCCGCGATCGTCAGCCGAAGCCTTACAGGCCCCGTTCGGCTAGATGTGGCGATTCACGAGCAACTCCTCGAGGCCGTCGACGGCCGGCGCGGGGTAGAGGCGGCCGACCGCCTGTGCGAGGCCTGCGTGATGCTCTTCGAGATCGACGCCGCGGCGATTTCGCTCGTGTTCGACGGGGCGAGCAGCGGAACCCTGGGATCCAGCGGTGCGCCCGCGCGAGCCTACGACGAACTGCAGTTCACTCTCGGGGAGGGACCGTGCCTGGACTCCGTCACCCGGCGGATGCCGATCCTGGCTGCCGACCTCGCCGGTTCTGATGAAGCCCGGTGGCCCGCGTACGGGCCGGCCATGTTGGCCCACCACGTCAGAGGTGTCTACGCGGTGCCCGTCGTGGTGGCCGGCGAATTCGTCGGCGCCGTCGACTTTTTCGCGGCGCAGCCGGGCCCATTGTCGGGCGGGGACTTGACCGGCGCGGTCGCGGCAGCGGAGCTCGCCGCCATCCCGCTGTTAGACCTGCTGGATGCCGATCTGCAGGCCGCTGTCACCGATCCCACGAGCAATGCCTGGGCCGAACTCAACACGCTGAGTCGCGCTGAGGTCAGCCAGGCCATCGGCATGCTCGTCGCCCAGTTGGAGATGGAGCCGGCCGAGGCCCTGGTGCGGCTGCGGGCTCACGCGTACGCCACCAACCGCAGCGCGACCGACGTCGCGCATGACATCCTCGAGCGCCGACTCAAGCTCGAGGCCAATTGATACGCGTTCGGCTGACTCGAGTCCGGAAAGGATGCCAAGGTGCCTGAGAGTAACCGTGAAACCCGCGTGCTGGATGCCGTCGTCTCGCTCGTCGACAGCCTGTTGGACGACTTCGACGTCGTCGAACTGCTGACCGGGCTGACCGAGCGCTGTGCTGATCTGCTCGACATCGAGGCCGCCGGACTTCTGCTCGCCAATCCACTGCAACAGTTGCAGCTGCTGGCCGCCACGTCGGAAGAAGCCCGTGACCTCGAGCTCTTCCAGCTGCAAGCCGACGAAGGCCCGTGCGTGGACTGCTACACCACCGGCGAACCTGTGACGGTCGCCGACGCCCACGCGATGGCAGACCGGTGGCCGCGGTTCGTGGCCGCCGCGGTCGAGGGCGGCTTCTCCTCGGTGCACGCCGTCCCGCTGCGGGCCGCCGGCACCGTGTTGGGTGCGCTCGGCTTGTTCGGAATCCGGCCCGGTGAGCTCAACGAAGCCGATCTGCTCGTCGGCCAGACCCTGGCACACATCGCGTGCGTCGCGATTCTGCAGGAACTGCCGCCCACCCCCGCCACCGTCATGCCGCAGCTGCGCTCCGCGCTCACCAGTCGCGTCATCGTCGAACAGGCCAAGGGCTTCCTGCGCGCAGTGCTGGATGTGTCCGTGGAGGAGGCGTTCGGCCTGTTGCGGTCCTATGCGCGGGATCGTGGCCAGCATCTGACCGACCTCGCTCACCAGTTGATGACCGATCGGGATTCCCGGGCGATGCTGGTGGCAGAATTCGCCGAATTGCTCACGGCGCCACCGCAATAGCCGTGTCAGCGATGCCGTGCCACGGCCCGCCGCACGGCCTCCTCGACCAGGCGCTGCGCGACGGCATGCAGCTTGACGTTCTCACCTTGGCTGATCTGGGCCAGCCGTTCGAAGGCCTCGTCCGCGGTGCCCCCCGAGCGGCTGCGGATGATGCCGATCGCTTGATCGATCACCGCTCTGCTGTCCAACGCCCGCTGCAATCGGATGGTCCGTTCCTGGGCGCTGGCCAACAGCTGCGCGTTGTATACGGAAATCGCAGCGGGCCGGGCGAATTGCGACCCCAATTGCACGGCGTGGTCGCCGAACGCATCGCGGTTTTTGGCGTAGGCGTTGATCGAACCGATCACCTGGTCGCCCACGATCAAAGGCAGCGCCAGAGCGGAGTGCACACGCATCCGCGCCGCGCGGCCGCCGAAGTGCGGCCAACGGCTGTCGCTGCCCAGCGATCCGCTGACGGTCGGCCGCCGCGACTCCATGCAGGTGATGCATGGACCCTCGTTCAGCTCGTCGTATTGAGCCGTGTCGATCTCGTGGACGAGGATCGCAGTCGCCGCCCACGTCTGGACGGTCGGTTTGTCATGCCACGGGTCGACGAGTGAGACGCCCACACCGTCGGCGCCGGGGATCGCCTGGACGGCGAACTCGGCCACATCTCCGAGCAGGTCGATCACGCCTTGGGCGCCCGCCACGATCCCGGCCACTTTGCGAAGTCCCGCATAGAGCTCGGCCTCATCCGCCTCCCGCTGGGTGGCGGAGAGTTCGGCAACCTCCGACGCGGCGCGTCCGGGCTGGGGGTCGAAGTCGGCCAAAAATTCCTCCTGCAACCTCGATAAACGACCAATCTACTCGCTGTCGGCGCCGGAAAAATCAGTTGACGAGCGCCAGGCTGTGGGCGCGCCGCAGCTTGCCCGACGGGGTCTTGGGAATCATGCCCGGCTTGAGCACCACGACGTTGCGGGGCCGCACGTCGACTTCGGCGACCACCTCGTGGGCAACGCCGTGCTGCATGCGACGAACCTCCGCAGGGTCTTCCCAGTTGTTGGACTCCACGGCGACGGCGAACGTCTCCCGGCGGTGTCCGGCGTTCAGGCGCACGGCCACGGCGCAGCCGGCGCGGACGCCGGACACTCGGGCCGCGGCGCGTTCGATGTCGGTTGGGTAGATGTTGCGGCCGGCCATGATGATCACGTCCTTGACGCGGCCGCAGACGACGATGCGACCGGATTCGGTGAGGTAGCCCAGATCACCCGTGTCGTACCAGCCGTGATCATCTTGTGCCGCAACGAAACCCGCCATCGTCGTGTAGCCGAGTGTCACCGATTCGCCACGCATCTCGATGACGCCGACGCACCGGGCGGGCAGGACGTTGTCGTCTTCGTCGACGATGCGCGCCTCAAGCCCGTCCAGCAGTCGGCCGAGCGTGGCCAGCCGCCGGGTCTTGCCCTTGGTCGCCGGGACAGCCCGGTGCAGCACGGCGAGCATGTCGGCGTCCACCTCGTCGACCACCATGCCTGCGCCGCATTCGGTGAACGAAGCGGCCACGGTCGTCTCGGCCATGCCGTAAGCGGGCAGGATCGCTTCGGGACGCAGCCCGAACGGCTTGCCCGCTTCGCAGAAGTCTTCGACATCGGCGGGTTCGACTTGTTCGGCGCCTGACAGCGCCCACCGCAACGTGGACAGGTCGAACTGACCGGGCCGGGCCAGCTTGCGAAGGCGCTTGGCGAACAGGTTGTAGGCGAAATTCGGTGCCGCGGTCATGGTGGCCCGGTACTTGTCGATGAGCTTGGCCCACAGCAGGGTGTCGCGCAAGAAGTCCATCGGAGTGACCTTGACCAGCTCGACGCCGTAAAACATCGGGACGGTCAGGTAGCCGGTCATGCCCATGTCATGGAACAGTGGTAGCCAGCTCACGATCACGTCGGACTCGATATCGACGCTCGCGCCGAGGAACATCGCCTCAGCGTTGGCCACCACGTTGCGATGGGTGATCTGAACGGCTTTGGGCGCCCCGGTCGACCCGGAGGTCAATTGCAGCAGCGCGATGTCGTCGTCGCTGGTCTGGACCGGACATATCGGACTGCTGCCGAGCAACTCGTCGATCACCAGCACGCCCACGCCGAGTTCGGACAGCAGCGGAGCCGCGGCCATGAACGGATCGGAGATGACGACCGTCGTCGCGCCGATCATCTTGATGACGGCGGTGGTTTCCTCGGCCCAGCGTGCGAGGTCTGTGCGAGGGGTGGGCTGGTGCAGCATGGTGAGGCTGGCGCCACGCATCCACACACCCTGTCCGGTCGGCGCGATTTCGGCTGGGGCACCGGCCAATAACGCAACAGCGTCGTGGTGGCCGACGCCGGCCGCGGCCAACCCACCCGCGATACGACGGGCGCGGTCGTGCACCTCGCCCCAGGTATGTCGCACCGGGCAGTCGGGCTCCCCGGTGACCAAACCCTTAGGGCTGGACCGGGCAGTCTCATACATCGTTTCGGTGAATGTGCTCAAGACCAATCCTTCGGCTGCGCGTGGGGGCGTGGAATCGGGTGTGCGCGTGCGTGAGCGCAGCCAAGGTGTCGGCTTCGAACGGTAAAGCTTTCAGCGAGAATGCGGGTGCGCCAAGCCGCATTCATGCAGCCCATAGGTGCAGCGATCAAACTTTGAGCGCCTGACTCTGTCTGGGGGCAGTCCGGAAAACTCAACCCATTGACCGTCGATGTAATCGAGTGTGCAAAGACGCTTCGGTGGGGACCTCTAACAGATCGCCACCGGACGTCTCCGGGAGGCTGCGGAGTCAACCGAGTCAAACCATACCTCAGTAGGCCTATTCGGAACACGTTGTTGACGCACGAGGTCACCGCATGTCGGCGCCACTGTCGCGGCATGTTGCGAACACTGCGGCGCATTCGACAGCTACCTGAGACGGCTTCTGCTGCGGATCAACGAAATTCGCCGCTATCGACTGATGCGCCTGTCCGACTCCTCCGCGCTGGTTGTCAGCAGGCTGTCGACCGTCAAGGCGTTGCTCGGTCCCGCTGCGGTCATCATGACAGCGTGTGCCTGTTCTGGATCGGCATGCGGCGAAACGACCAGCAGTACCAAGCTATGTCGGTTCAGCCCGAGCACTTCGACGGTGTGCGCCGGTTGGATGCTATAGCCGTCGAGTCGTACCACCCTTTCGCCGATCGACAGCTTTCTCGGTGTCGCAGACCATTCGTCGAACCGATAGACCACCCGGCTGATCGGCCCGAGTCGAACTGACAGAACAGCCAACAGATCTGGCAGTTCCGCGGCGAGGTCGTCGGAATGCGGCCACCATGCCCCATCGACATATCCGCTCTGAGGTGCCTTGGGCTTCAACCTCAGGCGCGGCGTGTGTTCCGGCCCGGATTGTTTGTGACCGGGGTCCACGTGATCGTCTTTCAGCGTCATGACGACGCTCCCGTCTTGACCGCGAGATCGGCCAAAATCACTCGAATCAGCGATGACGCGGCTGTGACTAGTCGCGTGCAAGGTATCGCGGATAACTCGACCTTACTCGCCTTTTCCGGGGGCCAAGGCGGGTTCGAGCAGTCAGCGGATCGATACCAAGTGGTCGATGGAATCCGCGGGCAGGTCGCCGTCGACGACAGCGGTCACCCACAGCCAGGTGAGGTTGATTGCGCCCTTGTGGTTATCGAGAAACGCGGTATCGGCGGCGTCACGACCGGTGGCGATCCGGACCAGAGTTTGCCGCGGCGCCAGCAACGTCGCATCGACCACCCGCCATTCTCCGTCGACAAATGCCTCGGCCACCGCGTGAAAGTCCATCGGGTACAGGCCGGGGGCGTACACCGACACCACTCGGGCCGGCACGTTGACCGCACGCAGCAGCGCCACCACCAGATGCGCGAAGTCGCGGCAGACGCCTTGACCGCTGAGCAGCGTATCGACTGCCCCATCGATCGGATCACTGGATCCTGCAACGTAATTCAGCCTGGTCCCGACCCACGAGCTGACGTTCTCCAACAGCGTCGCGGAATCGCCGTAGGTGCCGAATTCGGTCTCGGCGAAGCCGTAGAACTTATCGGCCTCGGCATAGCGACTCGGCCGCAAATACATCGACAGGTCGTGGTCGGTTATCGGAGCCGGGTCGGTCTGACCCACGATGGTCGCCGCATAGTCGACTCTGAGATTTCCCACCGGTGCCTCGAGCTTATGGATGCGGTTGCCGTGCAGACCGCTGATCTCCAAAGGCTCAACAGGACGTCCGTTCAACACGAAACGCAGCGACTCGTATACCTCAGTCTGCGGATGTGGCGCAACGGCAATCTGAAACTCAAGCGTCGTGGGCATGGTGATTTCGACTTCGAGCTCAGCGCCCACTTCTCGTCTCATAGCGCGATACTGCGCCGCTTTCAGCGGATTCGCCAACCAGCGACGGTGCGGGCCCCTCCTTCGCTGTCGCTTCTATCCTCGTCGCACATGGCATAGGCTGGGCTGCGGCGATGGATTCGAGGTCGAATTGTCGTGCACAAACGCAACGCAATCAGGTGTCGGCGACGGTTATCCGTGGCGCCGATCGGTAAAGGCCCTTGGCACAACGGTTTTGCCGTCAAATGGGCGATGAGGATGGTGCGTTGATGGCCACGCGACTGTCGGGGGCCGATGCGCTGTCGCTGCACACCCAGAGTCAGAAGACACCCGCGCACACCGTTGCGGTGGTCGTCATGGAATCCGCCGACCACCTCAGTCACCAGCGGCTGCATCACGTGGTCGCGGCGTCGCTGCCGCAACTGGCGCTGTTCCGCAGCCGACTGGTGTCCAAGCCGCTGGGCATGGGTCAGCCTGTGTGGGCCGAGATCGAGAACTATGACCCGTTACCACACATTCATTCCGCCACCGTTCGCGCTCCCGGCGGCCAGCGTGAATTAGCCGACTTCGTCGCGCATCTCAGCAGCGGGGGACGGCGCCGCCGCCGACCGCTCTGGGAAGCGTGGAGCATCGACGGTCTCGAGGGAGGCCGGTGGGCATTGGCGGTCACGATGTCGCCGGCGCTGAACGACGGTGCCGCCGGCGCGGCTTCCGTATGGCCGCGGCTGCTGACGGCCAAGCCGAACGACGACCCCGCCAACAACCTCCCGATCGAGCCGAGTGTGGGCTCGCCGCCGTCGGTCGCCGAAATGGCTACCGATGCAGTGACCGAGTTCGTCGAAAATCAGCTCACCGGCATGTGGGTCATCGGTGGGAGCGTGTCGCGGTTGCTGCAGACCGTGACCAAGCGGCTGCTGGGTCCGGCCGCAACGGCCCCGGCGTCGTCGTCGATGAGTGGACCCGTTCCGCGCACAGTGCTCAACGAGCCGCTGACGCAGCGGCGTGCGGTGGCGTTCAGCGCGATCTCGCTGGCGGACGCGAGGACGGTCAGCGGTGCGTTCGGCGGAAGTATCACCAACGTCGTCTTGGCGGCGTGCACCATGTCGTTGCGAGCCTGGCTGAAACGCCACGACAGGGTGCCCGATCATCCGCTGCTGATGTGGATGCCGTTCGAGTTGCCGGCTGCAGGCCTTAAGGGGGTCGGAAAGGCGCTGAGCACCGGTCGGCTTCGCGTCCCGGTGCACCTCGACGACCCGATCCAGATCCTCACCAACCTCCACACCGCCACCGAGAGACTCAACGTCATCCGCAGCGGCGTTGCCGAAAGCTATTCTTCCACAATTGATTCCGCAGTGATCGGATCGTTGATCCCGCCGACCGTCGCGCACCTGGGCATGGGACTCTACAACCGTTCGGGCCTGCGCAATTTGCTGGGGCCGACCTGCCACGGCGCTGTTTCCCACACCGCGGTCGAGCCGGAGCCGGCATATTGTGCCGGCGCCAGGGTGATCAGCATGAATACCGTGGCGCCGCTATCCGACGGCTGCGGATTGAGCATCGGGCTGACGGCTCGCGGTGACGAGTTGGAAGTCAGCGTGTGCGCCTGCCCGGACAATGTGCCCGCAGTCGACGAAATCGCCACCGGAATCGCGATCTCCGTCGATATTCTCGCATCGGCAGCCGCGAAATCTCCTCGCGGACAGGGTCGTTCGGTTGTCACCGAGATGACGACGCACCCCGCGAATCGTCCGCGCGGCAGAGGGTGACCTGCGCGCCTAGATCCGCGCAAACGCCGCCAGCAGGACCGCGGCCGTCGTAGTGGTCAATTCGATTGCGGCGCCGAGTACGTCGCCACTGACTCCGCCGAGCCGACGAAGGCAGTGCCGGACCAGCAGCGCGGCGCACATCAGCGCCGCCAGCACCGCCACCGGGCCCTGCCAGAACTGCCGACCCGCCGCTGAGGAGGCCGCCAGTAGCACGACAACCCAGGCCGCCACCACCGGCAGTGGCTGGGTGCCCGCGACCTGCGCGCCCAACACGCTGCCCGGCGCAGCCGGTATCGAGCGTCGGCAGGCCAGTACCGCCGCAACCCGGCCCGCTGCCACCGCGACCGCGACCCCGGCCGCGCACAGCGTCGACAATGCGAGCCCCTGAAGGACGATCACCAACACCACGGCCGCCACTCCGAACGGTCCGGTCGACCCGTCGCGCATCACTTGCTGTGCCCGCTCCGGCGTTCCGTAGCAGCCCAGCCCGTCGGCCGTGTCGGCCACGCCGTCGATGTGCAGCCCGCGGGTGGCCAGTAACAGTGCGGCGACCGCGAGCATGCCGGTCAGCGGGTGACCCGCGCCGAACGCGAAGCCGCCGGCCCACGTCACCGCGGCGGCCACGCCGCCGAGTGCCGCCCCGACCAGCGGCAGCGCGGTCATCGCGCCGCGGTTGAACGGCCGGTCCGACCGGGCGGGCAGCGGGATGACAGTCTCGAAAGCGAAAGCCGTTGCCACCGAACCGATCACGATGGCATAGGACGGTCGGAGACGTTGGCCTCGGCGAAGGTCGCCATGGATGACAGCGTGGCCACCGCCGCCCGGAGCACCGGTAGCGCCACCGCCGCGCCGCTGCCCTCGCCGAGCCGCATCCGCAGGTCGACGATCGGATCCAGGCCGAGCTGAGCCAGGGCGAGCGCATGCGCGGGTTCGGTCGACAGATGGCCGGCCTGCCACCAGAGCCGGGCGCCCGGCGCGAGTTGCTCGGCGACCAATGCGCCGGCCGTCACCGTGATGCCGTCCAACAGCACCGGAGTCCGCCGCACCGCGGCCTGGGCGAGGAAGCCGGCCAGGGCCGCCAAATCGGCTCCGCCGCAACATTGCAGCGTGGCGACCGGCTCGGCCAGCACGGGTCCGGCACGGAACATCGCGTCGCGCACCGCCGCGGTCTTGCGGGCCCACCCGGCGTCGTCGATGCCGGTACCGTAACCGACCGCCGCGACCGGCTCGACGTTGGTCAGCGCCGCGACCAGAGCGGTTGCCGCGGTGGTGTTTCCGATTCCCAGGTCGCCTGCGATCAGTAGGTCCGCACCGGCATCGACTTCCTGATCGGCGATCTGTCGGCCGGCGTCGATCGCCTGGCGGGTCTGCTGCGCGGTGAGTGCATCCTCCACCGCGATATTGCCGCTGCCGCGGCGCACCTTGTGAGCGCCGATCTGATCCGACCACGGGTCGGCGTCCACGGCCAGGTCGACCACGCGCACCGTCGCACCCGCGATCTCGGCCAGCGCGTTGATCGCCGCTCCGCCCGAGGCGATGTTCGCGACCATCTGGCTGGTGACCTCGGGGGGATAGGCCGACACGCCCGAGTGGGCCACGCCGTGATCTCCGGCGAACACCACGATTCGAGCGCGTGCGAATTGGGTTGGCGGACAGTGCCCTTGGCACGACGATACCCACACCGACAAATCCTCCAAGCGGCCCAACGCGCCGCGAGGCTTGGTGAGGGTGTCTTGGCGCGCGCGAGCTGCCGCCGCGGCGGCCGTGTCGGGAGGCGCGACCGGTGCAAACATCGTCAGGTCCTGGGCAATTTGATCGGCAGGGGATGGCCGGCCACCACCAGCATCACCCGGTCGCAGAGCACCGCCAAGCGCTGGTTGAGCACGCCCAGCTCGTCGGTGAACCGTCTGGCCGACTCGGTGGCCGGGACCACGGTCAAGCCGACCTCGGGGCTGACCAACACCAGCGGTGCACCGAATTCCGCGATCGCGGTCATCAGCTCGTCGACGTCGGGCGACACCGACCCACCTTCCCATGCGTGACGACGATCCATGATGGCGGTCAACCAGCCGCCGATGTCGTCGATGAGCGTCGGCGTGTCCGGCGACCGCCGCAATTGCGTTGCGATGTCGTCGGTTTCCAACGTCGACCAATGTGGCGGCCGGCGGTCGCGATGCTCGGCGACGCGCTGCGACCACGCCGGATCGTCGACACTGAGAAGTCCGGTCGCGAGGTAGTGCACCGGCTGGTCGGCTTGCAGCGACTCGGCGATCGCAGCCTCCGCCCACCGCGACTTGCCTGACCTGATGCCGCCGAGTACCAGGGTTCGCACGGCGGATCAGGCACCCCGTGGCGATCGCAAGCGCGGCGCAGCCGGGCGCAGCGGGTCGCCACGAGAGAACTTCTTCGGACGCTGTTCAGTCGACACTGCTGCCAGGCTTGACTTGAGGTCGTGGGGTGCGCATTCGGCGCATCTGCGAGGCCCGGCTTGCCGCGTAAAAGCCAAGCTTCCAACGGCTTTCGGTGTCCTGCGGAAACTTCTCGTCGACCCGCCGGGCCACCTTGCGGCCCAGAATGAGCCCGTCGAGCATCATCAGGGCCATCAGCAGCAGCATCGCCGGCGAGATATACAGCTGGAGCTGGGGGACGGCGAACATGACGAACAGCAGCGTCAGGGCCGCCGGCATGAACAACCCCAGCACGTTGCGGCGGGAATCCACGACGTCGCGCACGTAGCGGCGGACCGGACCCTGATCGCGCGACAGTAGGTAGCGCTCGTCACCGGCCATCATGCGCTCGCGTCGCTCGGCCATCGCCGCGCGCCGCTCCGAGCTCTGCGCCTTGCGTTCCTCGCGGCTGAGCTTCGGTCCGGACAACGTCTTACGCCGGGCCCGGGCCTCGGCGGCGGTCATCGGAGCCGGCGCGACCGGCCCCTTGCGCCCGGCGTTGCGCCGCGGCGTGGGCCTGCCTTTCGGGGCGGTCGTCCGCGACACCGACGACAGCTCGGCGTCCGGGGCATCTCCGGCCTCGGCCCGGTCGACGATGACGTTGTCGTCCTTCTTACGGCCCAGCAATCTCACGTCCGCCAGGTTACTTCGGTGTCGATCCGTCCGGTACACGGTCCGGGCCGGACCTACTGTTGGGAGATCATGCGGACGCTGATCGCCCCGGACAGCTACGGCGACAGCCTGAGCGCGGTCCAGGCGGCCACGGCGATCGCGGCGGGCTGGAGCCGGGTACGGCCCGCCGACCAGCTGGTCATCGCACCGCAATCCGACGGCGGCCCGGGATTCGTCGATGTCCTGGCCGGCCGGCTGGGTGAACGCCGTCACCTGCAGGTGCGCGGGCCGCTGGACGACGAGGTGCGGGCCGAGTGGGTTTTCGACGCGCCCTCGGCGACGGCGTATCTGGAATGCGCTCAGGCGTGCGGACTAGCCCGGCTGGGCGGCCCACCGACACCCCGGACGGCGCTCGCGGCGCAGAGCAGGGGAGTCGGACGGCTCATCGCGGCGGCGGCGCAGGCGGGCGCGACCCGGATCGTCGTCGGCCTGGGCGGCAGCGCCAGCACCGACGGTGGGCGGGGATTGATCGACGAGCTCGGCGGCCTGGACGGGGCCCGCGGGCGGTTGGCCGGCGTGCAGTTGATCGCCGCCTGCGACGTGGACCACCCGCTGATCGGTCCGCGGGGCGCCGCCCGGGTCTTCGGGCCGCAGAAGGGTGCGGATCCGGCCACTGTGGCGACGCTCGAGCAGCGGCTCGTCGTCTGGGGCGACGAGCTGGATACCGCTGCCGGGTGGGCGGTCAGCGCGGAGCCGGGTGCGGGCGCCGCGGGCGGGATCGGGGCGGCGCTGCTGGCGCTCGGCGGCCGGTGCGAATCCGGCGCGGCGATCATTGCCGAGCACACCGGGCTGTCCGCAGACATCGCCGCCGCCGATCTCGTCCTCACCGGGGAGGGAAAGTTCGATGATCAGTCGCTGCACGGCAAGGTGATCGGCGCCCTGGCCGCGGCGGCGCGATCGTCGCAGGTCCCGGTCATCGTGTTGGCTGGTCAGGTCGATCTCGGCGAGGCCGTGTTGCACGCGGCCGGTGTGACCGCCGCTTTCGCGGTCGCCAATTACGCGGGCTCGGTGCGGTTGGCCCAGGTCGATGCTGCTAACCAGCTGACGGGATTGTCCGCACAGGTTGCGGCGCGACTCGGGAATAGTGGCGCGACAAGGTACCTTTGAGGGGATGGGTTCACTCGCTGAGATGAACCCGTGCGGATGCAAATACTTACAGGGAGACGCAATGACTGTTCAGGACGAGTCAGCCACCGCCACCACCCACGGCGCGACCTTGACCGACGCCGCGGCAGCCAAGGCTAAGGCGCTGCTGGAGCAGGAAGGTCGCGACGACCTGTCGCTGCGTATCGCAGTCCAGCCGGGCGGATGCGCCGGCCTGCGTTACAACCTGTTCTTCGACGATCGCGCCCTCGACGGTGACCTCACCGCCGACTTCGGTGGCGTGACGTTGACCGTCGACCGGATGAGCGCGCCGTACATCCAGGGCGCGTCGATCGACTTCGTCGACACCATCGAGAAGCAGGGCTTCACCATCGACAACCCGAACGCCACCGGCTCGTGCGCCTGCGGCGATTCGTTCAACTGACGCCGCGGCGTTAGTACGTCCCTGCCGTTCGCAGCACATACGAGCACACCAGAACCTGATTGTGCTGGCTCAGTAGCTGGGCGACGCCCTGTACTTCGCTGGTCTCGCTGCCCCCGGGGCGCTGCACGCGCATGCTGAACAACACCTGGGCCTGGTAGTCCGACCAGTAGACGATCTTGTCGATCGTGGTCACCTTTGCCTCGGCGAACTGCTTGCGGAACGCGTCGCTGCTGAGCTTGGCCAGCGCCTGGTCGGTGCGCCGGTCTCGCACCGCATCGTAGATGCCGCACAAGGTGTTGCGGCCGATGGCTTCGAAATCGCGGTGCTCGAGGGCGTCCAGGTAGCCCTGGATCGCCGTCTTCGCGATGGCGTCGGAGAACGGGCCGGACGGGGTCGTCGGACCGCCGTGCGGTCCGCGCAGGATGACCGCGGTCAGCGCCGCCGCCAGCAGCAGTGCCAGCGCCGCCCCGATGACCAAACGCCGACGCCGAGGTTTCGGGTAGGGCAGCGGCGGCGGCCAGGGGTAGGTCGCCGGGGGCGGCCCTGCGGGCCCGAACGCCGGCGGCGGAGCGGGTAGCGGCTCGCTGGGATGGGTGTCGTCGAAAGGTGGTTCGTGCGCACCCAGAGGGCGGTCCGACGAGTACGGACCGGGCATAAGTGGATCTCCTCGGATAGCAAGGCCGGTTTTACGGAGGCTAGCGGGCGTCGGGCCGCGGTGCATGACCGCCCGCAGCCACGGGTACCCTTAGCTAGCCGAACTTAGAGCTTGTGGAGGGTGGATTTTCGTGACGATCGCGGTGACCGGTTCTATTGCCACTGATAATCTGATGCGGTTTCCGGGTCGATTCTCCGAGCACCTGCTGGCCGAACACCTGCAGAAGGTGTCGCTGAGCTTTCTGGTCGATGATCTGGTGATTCACCGCGGCGGGGTGGCCGGCAACATCGCGTTCGCGATCGGGGTGCTCGGTGGTGACGTGGCGCTGGTCGGCGCCGCCGGTGACGATTTCGTCGGTGACTACGGCAAGTGGCTGCAGTCACACGGGGTCAACACCGACCACGTGTTGATCTCGAAATCGGCGCACACTGCGCGTTTTGTCTGCACCACCGATGAGGACATGGCCCAGATCGCGTCGTTCTACCCGGGCGCGATGTCGGAAGCCCGCAACATCAAGCTGGCCGATCTGGTCTCGTCGATCGGCGAGCCGGACCTGGTGATCATCGGCGCCAACGACCCCGACGCGATGGTGGTGCACACCGAGGAGTGCCGCAAGCTCGGCCTGCCGTTCGCCGCTGACCCGTCGCAGCAGCTGCCCCGGTTGTCGGGTGAGGAGATCAGCAAGCTGATCGACGGCGCGGCCTACCTGTTCACCAACGACTACGAGTGGGAGTTGCTGCTCTCCAAGACCGGCTGGTCGGAGGACGACGTGCTGGGCAAGGTCGACCTCCGGGTGACCACGCTGGGCGCCAAGGGCGTCGACATCGTGGACCGCGACGGGTCCACCATCCACGTCGGGGTGGTGCCGGAGAACAGCCAGACCGACCCGACCGGTGTCGGCGACGCGTTCCGGGCCGGCTTCCTCACCGGCCGCAGTAGTGGGCTCAGCCTGGAGCGCTCTGCGCAGCTGGGTTCACTGGTCGCGGTGCTGGTGCTGGAGTCGACCGGCACCCAGGAGTGGACCTGGGACCGCGAGGTCGCCAAGACCCGGCTGGCCGGCGCCTACGGCGACGAGGCCGCGGCCGAGATCGCTGCCGTACTGGGCTGACGCTCAGAGTTCGACGGGATACTGCGGTTCGCTGATCTGCGGCACCACGCTGTGCTCGACGAAGATCGCGTACCACAGCATGAAGATCAGCACGGTCCACAGCCTTCGACTGTGATCGGCTGTGCCGCAACGGTGTTCCTCTAACATGCGCCGGACAGCCGACGCGTCCACGAGGTGGTCGGTCGCCGACGCGTTCACCATCTCGTGCGCCCACTCCAGCAGCGGGCCGGCGCGCAACCAGTGCCGAATGGGCACCGGGAAGCCCAGTTTCGGCCGGTTGAGCACATGCGCGGGAACGATGGGCTCCAGCGCACGGCGCAGTGCGTATTTCGTGGTGGTGCGGGTGATCTTGGCGTTCACCGGCAGTCGCGATGCGACCGCGAACACCTCGGGGTCCAGGAACGGGACCCGCAGTTCCAGCGAATTGGCCATCGTCATCTTGTCGGCCTTGACCAGGATGTCGCCCCGCAGCCAGGTGAACAGGTCGATGTGTTGCATCCGGGCTACCGGGTCCCAGTCGGTCGACTCGGCGTAAATCGGTGCGGTGACGTCGGTGTGGGTCCATTCCGGGCGGAATCCGGACAGCACGTTGCGCAGCTGCGCGTCGGTGAAGCTTCGGGCATTGCCGTAGTAGCGCTGTTCGAGCGTCAGCGATCCGCGATGCAGCAGGCTTTTGCCGCGCATGCCTTCGGGCAGCGGCTTGGACAAGGTGCCCATGGAGCGGCGAAGACGTTCGGGTAGGTAGTCGAAAGGTTTGAGCGACAACGGTTCCCGATAGATCGTGTAGCCGCCGAACAGCTCGTCGGCGCCTTCGCCGGACAACACCACCTTGACGTGCTTGCGTGCCTCGCGGGCGACGAAGAACAGCGGCACCAGGGCTGGGTCGGCCACGGGTTCGTCGAGGTACCAGACGATCTCGGGCAGCGCGGCGACGAACTCTTCCGCGCCGACCACCTTGGCGATGTGCCGCGCGCCGATCGCCTCGGCGGAAGCCACCGCGACGTCGATCTCCGAGAACCCCTCACGTTCGAAGCCGGTGGTGAAGGTGATCAGCCGCGGGTTGTGGCGGATGGCCAGTGCCGCGATCGCCGTCGAGTCGATACCGCCCGACAAGAACGATCCAACCGTGACATCGGCCCGCATGTGCTTGGCCACCGAGTCCTCCAGGACGGCGGTGATCTCGTCGTAGCGGGCCTGCTCGGTTTCCCGGGTGAACGGGACCGCGTCGAATCGCGGCACGAAGTAGCGGGTGGTCTGCGGCGGCTGCCCGGGGCGGATGCGGGCGTAGCAGCCCGATTCCAGCCGCCGCACCCCGCGATGCAGCGTCTCAGGCTCGGGCACGTACTGCAGCACGGTGTAGTGCTGCACCGCGCGGTCGTCGATATCGGTGTCGAACCCGACGATGTCGGCCAGTGCCAGTAGGCATTTCTTCTCGCTGGCCACCGCGGTGCCGCCGGTACCGGTCGCCACGAACAGCGGCTTGATGCCGAAAGGATCTCGGGCACAGAACAATTCGCCTGTAACGGAGTCCCACAGCGCGAAGGCGAACATGCCGCGCAGCCGCGTCACGGCCTCGGCGCCCCAATAGTGGTAGGCGGCGACGATCGCCTCGCCGTCGCCGTCGGTGGCGAAGACGGCCCCGTGTTGCCCGGCCAGCTCGGCGCGCAACTCGAGGTAGTTGTAGATCTCGCCGTTGAACACCAGTTCGTAGCGCTCAGGGCTGTCCGGTGGGCCCCAGCGCAGCGGCTGGTGCGAGTGCGCGATGTCGATGATCGACAGCCGGTTGAAACCGAAGACGACCGCTCCAGCGGGATCGGCCCATGTGCCGGGCTCGTCGGGCCCGCGGTGGCGCATCAGGTGCGACGCGTCGGCGATCGCCGCGGCCGTGGCATGGGCATTGCGGGACGGCTCACCGCCGGCCGCGGCAGCCACGAAGGCCAGCAGTCCACACATCGCCCATGAGTATGCCGCAAAGCGAGCGGCGGGCCTGGGCACGGCTTCGCTGCGTGCGTGGTCTACGCTGCGTAGTATTCGACGTGCGAGTCAGCCGACGGTCCTCTCCACCAGGGGATGCGCGGAGTCGGCCCAGCTTGTTATTCAGGAGGCGCGACCGTGACACCTCGCGGGTCAGGCTGTTCGCAGGGCTTGTTGGGAAACTGTTCGGCGGGATCCCGCCGGCTTCGTCTGCCGGTGCTCGCCGGCATGATCGGGCTGCTGGCGATCACCCTGAGTGGCTGCAGTTGGTCAGACGCCTTCGCGTTGGGCTGGCCGAAGGGCATCACCGAGGAAGGTGCCTGGAACCGGCAGCTGTGGATCGGTGCCGTAGTCGCGTCTCTGGTGGTCGGCGTCATCGTCTGGGGCCTGATGTTCTGGTCGATGGCATTCCACCGCAAGAAGGCCACCGACACCGAGCTGCCGCGGCAGTTCGGCTACAACATGCCGTTGGAGTTGGTGCTCACCGTGACGCCGTTCCTGATCATCTCGGTGCTGTTCTACTTCACCGTGGTGGTGCAGGAGAAGATGCTGCACCTGGCGTCCGACTCGGAAGTCATCGTCGACGTGACCTCGTTCCAGTGGAACTGGAAGTTCGGTTACCAGAAGGTCGACTTCAAGGACGGCACCCTCAAGTTCGACGGAGCCGACCCGGCGCGTAAAGCGGCCATGGTCTCCAAGCCCGAAGGCAAGGACACCCACGGCGAAGAGCGGGTCGGCCCGGTCCGCGGGCTCAACACCGAAGACCGCACCTACCTCAACTTCGACAAGGTCGAGACGGTCGGCACCAGCACCGAGATTCCGGTCTTGGTACTGCCCGCCGGCAAGCGGATCGAGTTCGAGCTGGCATCGGCCGACGTGATCCACGGGTTCTGGGTGCCGGAGTTCCTGTTCAAGCGTGACGTGATGCCCGATCCGGCAGCCAATCACTCCGTGAACCGTTTCCAGGTCGCCAAGATCGACCGGACCGGGGCGTTCGTGGGTCGCTGCACCGAGATGTGCGGCACGTATCACTCGATGATGAACTTCGAGGTCCGCGTCGTGCAGCCCAACGACTTCAAGGCCTACCTGCAGCAGCGGATCGCCGGGAAGACGAACGCGCAGGCGTTGCAGGCGATCGCTCAGCCCCCGGTCGCCGTCACCACCCACCCGTTCGACACCCGCCGCGGCGAAATGGCGCCGCAGGCGAGTAAGTAGGGACTGGGTAAGGGAGAGAAGGCTAATGCACATCGAAGCCAGGCTGTTCGAATTCATCGCGGCGTTCTTCGTCTTCTGTACCGTGCTCTACGGTCTGCTGACCTGGCGGTTCGCCACCGGTGGCATCGAGTGGGCCGGCCTCACCGCGCTCGCGCTGACCAGCGGTATGGCGATGATCGTGGCAACGTTCTTCCGGTTCGTGGCTCGCCGGCTCGACACCCGGCCTGAAGACTACGAGGGCGCTGAGATCAGCGACGGCGCAGGCGAATTGGGGTTCTTCAGCCCGCACAGCTGGTGGCCGATCCTGATCGCGCTGTCGGGTTCGGTGGCCGCCGTCGGCATCGCGTTGTGGCTGCCGTGGTTGATCGCCGCCGGCGTGGTGTTCATCTTGAGTTCGGCTGCGGGCCTGGTCTTCGAGTATTACGTCGGGCCCGAGAAGCACTGACTCGCGCCGGCTTCAAGGTCACAATCCGGGCATCAGTTGATCCGCGACAGGGTCGCCGAGAATGTTATGTGAGTTCCCGTTCGGTAGTGTTTCGCCAGGCACAATGAGGAACATCGGAGCGCGCGTTCAACAACACAGCCGCGGTGCCGCGAGCGCCGGTGAAGTAGTCGAACAGGACAGACAGACATGAGCGGGCCGAATCCACCAGGACCGGAGTCCGAAGAGCGAGAACCCGGTGTCGAGCCCAGCGGATTCGAGCAGCGCGGCAGCGAATTTGCCGAGACGGCGGTAGGCGCGTCCGAGCCGGACACCTCGACGGGCCAGACCGACGTGTACTCGCGGGCCTACTCGGCCCCGGAGTCCGAACACATCAGCAGCGGGCCCTATGTGCCCGCGAACCTCGACCTGTACGACTACGACAACTACGGCGAAAGCGCTCCCGACGACGAGGAGACGGGCGCGCCGCGCTGGCCGTGGATCGTCGGCGTCGCGGCGATCGTGGCGGCAATCGCACTGGTGGTTTCGGTTTCGCTGCTGTTCGCCCGCACCGACACCAACAAGTTGGCCACGCCCAGCACCGCCCCGACATCGACACCACCGATCCAGGACGAGATCACCACCACCAAGCCGCCGCCCCCGCCGTCGAGCAGCGAGCCGCCGCCCCCGCCGACGACCAGCGAGCCGCCGCCGCCACCGACCAGCGAGGCGCCGCCGCCACCCGCCCCGGCGCCTGCACCGGCCCCCGCCCCCCCCGCCCCCGCACCCGCTCCGGCACCCGCGCCGGCGCCGGAGCCGGCACCGGCCGGCCCCAAGCAGGTCACCTATTCGGTGACCGGCACGAAGGCGCCGTTCGACCAGATCACCATCTCCTACACCGACGGATCGGGGATGCGACGCATCATGCCCAACGTCTACATCCCGTGGACGATCACGCTGACGCCGATCTCGCAGTCCGAGGTCGGCTCCATCGAGGCGACGAGCCTGCTGCGACTGAGCAAGCTCAACTGCAAGATCACCACCAGCGACGGCAAAGTGCTGGCCGACAACGAGAACAACCAGCCGCAGGCGACCTGCGGATGATCGACAGGTACTCGCGGGCGTGGGGCGCACGCGGCAGGGTCACGCCGGCAACCGCTGATCGCATCGTGCTCGGATCATGCGCCGTGATCTGGCTTGCCCTGGTGGGCATGAGCGTGGCGGCCCTGGTTGCACTGATGGACCTGGGCAGGGGTTTTCATGAGGCCAAGGGGAATCCGCACACCTCGTCAGTGCTGTACGCGATCATCATCATCTCCGCGCTGATCATCCTGGCGGCCATCCCGATGCTGCTGCGGGCCCGCCGCATCACCCGCGACGGGCCGGTCGCGCGGACGCCGGCCCGCACGACGGCGTCGCAGTCGACCAGGTCTTCCGGGCAGTTGTCCGTCCAGTCCGCGCAGGGCGCCACCGAGAAGCTGACCGCGTTGCGCCCGGCGTTGTCCGACGCGGAGGTGAACCGGTTCTGGTTGCGCGGCACCGCCGCGCTGATGAGCGCCGTGGGCGCCGCGTTACTCGCAGTGGCTACCGCGACCTATTCGATGGCGATCGGCCACGACGGCTTCTCCTGGAGCGCTTACGGCGTGGCAGGGGCGATCACGCTGGCCATGCCGCTGATTCCGTGGCGGCAGGTGCGGCAGCTACGCGGCATGATTGCCGCGTAGCGCAAGCAGCAGCGTCAGTGATGGCCGTTCGATGAGCCGTTGCCGTTGCTGCCGCCTTGGTGCTCCCGCAGAGCGGTGAGCGCGCGGTGTTCGGCGGCATGGGCGGCTTCGGAGAGCGCGGCATCCTCGGCGGGGGGATCGGCGTAGAGGAAGCTGCCGGAGCCCGGCGAGCCGCCGGAGCCCAGCTTGTTCATCTTCACCGGCACCGGGGCGCCCTGGTACTCCAGCGGAATCGGGTGGCCGTGCTCGTCGACGGGCCCGAGTGGCTGGTGCAGCTCGATGTAGGCGCCGTGCGGCAGGCGCTTGATGATGCCGGTTTCGACGCCGTGCTCGAGAACGGCACGGTCGCTGCGCTGCAGGCCGATGCACCACCGGTAGGTGACGAAGTAGATCAGCGGCGGCAGCGCGATCATGCCGATGCGGCCCATCCAGGTGGTGGCGTTCAGCGAGATGTGGAACTTGTAGGCGATGATGTCGTTGATCGACGACAGCGTCAGCACCATGTAGAACGCAATGGCCATCGCACCGATCGACGTCCGCACCGGCACGTCACGCGGCCGCTGCAGCAGGTTGTGGTGGGCGTGGTCGCCGCTGAACCGCTTCTCCAGGAACGGATAGATGATCAGCAGGACGAAGATCAGGCCCATGAGAGTCCCGACCGCGACCGTGGCGGGCACGGTGTGGTGGAAGAAGTAGAACTCCCAGGCCGGCCAGAGCCGGGCCAGGCCGTCGGGCCACATCATGTAAAAGTCCGGCTGCGAACCCGCCGAGACCTGAGATGGCTTGTAGGGCCCCAGATTCCAGATCGGGTTGATTTGCAGCAGGCCGCCCATCAGGCCGAGCACACCGGTGGTCAGCGCGAAGAAGGCGCCTGACTTCACCGCGAACACCGGCATCACGCGCACACCGACGACGTTGTTCTCGGTGCGGCCCGGGCCCGGGAACTGGGTGTGCTTCTGGAACCACACGAACGCCAGGTGCGCGCCGATCAGCGCGAGAATGATGCCCGGCAGCAGCAGGATGTGCAGCCCGTACATCCGGGGGACGATGTAGCCCGCTACAGCACAGTCGTTTCCTGCACCGCCACAAGGGAAGTCGCCGCCGAACAGCGCCCAGTGCAGCCACGTGCCGATCACCGGCATTCCCATGGTGATCGACGAGAGTGCGGCGCGCAGACCGATGCCGGACAGCAGGTCGTCGGGCAGCGAGTAGCCGAAGTATCCCTCGAACATGGCCAGGATCAGCAGCAGCGAACCGATGACCCAGTTGGCTTCGCGGGGTCGGCGGAAGGCGCCGGTGAAGAAGATGCGGGCCAGGTGCACCATGATCGACGCGGCGAACATCAGCGCGGCCCAGTGGTGGACCTGGCGCACGAACAGGCCGCCGCGCACTTCGAAGCTGATGTCGAGGGTCGAGGCGAAGGCCTTCGACATCTCCACGCCGCGCAGCGGTTGGTAGACGCCGTTGTAGGTGACGTCTTGCATGGAGGGGTCGAAGAACAGCGTCAGGTACACACCGGTGAGCAGCAGCACGACGAAGCTGTACATCGCGATCTCGCCGAGCAGGAACGACCAGTGGGTGGGGAAGACCTTGTTCAGCTGGCGGCGGGTCGCGGCCGCCACGTGGTACCGCGAGTCGACGGCATTGCCCTGACCCGCGACGATCTCACCGATGCTGGGGGGACTCAGTTTTGGACTCATGTGGTGCGCTCCCAAAATGCCGGACCGACTGGCTCGATGAAGTCGCCGTTGGCGACCAGGTACCCGTCGGCGTCAATGGTGATCGGCAGCTGCGCCAACGCGCGCGCGGCTGGGCCGAAAATCGGTGTGGCGTAACGCAACGCATCGAACTGCGACTGGTGACATGGGCACAAGATCCGGTAGGACTGTTGCTCGTAGAGCGATGAGGGACAACCCAGATGCGAGCAGACCTTGGTGTAGGCGAACAACTCGCCGAAGTTGAAGCTCTCCTGACCCTTCCGTTTTACCACTCGTTGCATGTCGGTGGGTTTGATGCGAATCAGCATCACCGGGTTGCGGACCGCGGACAGAATCAGCGTGAGCTTCTCGTGGGACTCGACTGTGGTGCCGTCGCCGTCGGACTCGCGCCAGGGGAACACGGTCTCCATGCCGCCGGCTTCGAGGTCCTCGGGGCGCATCTTGCTGAACGGCGCTCCGGTGCCTTCGCCGGTGGCGCGGGCCAGGAAGATCGTCTCGCCGTGAAAACGCGGCGTCCAGCCTGAGGTCCACAACACGGCCTTCTTGCCGTCGGCGGTCGGCACGACGGGCTTCCACGGGTTCTTGATCAGGCCGCCGGCAAAGGCGACCAGGGTGCCCAACCCGAATGCGCCGAGGCCTGCGCCCAGCGAGAGGCCAATCAGCTTGCGGCGGCGCAGCGTCGAGCCTTCGAAGGCGTCGGTCAAGTTGGCGGCGACCGTCTTGCGGTCGATCTCGTCTGATCCGGCGGCGCCGTAGTGGCGGTCCTGAATCGAAATCTCTTCTGGGATGAACTTTTTCTGGTACAGCACCGCGCCGATGGCGATGCACAGCACCGACCCGCCGAACGTCAGACCGTAGAGCGGGGTGGCCAGCGAGTAGACGAGGTTGCCAGGCGCTCCGTTCGGCTGGTACTCCCACGGCCAGAAGAGGAACACCAACAGCAGTGCGAACCCGAGCAGCCCGCCCAGCAAAAGCCAGATGGCGACCTGACGCTCGGCGCGCTTCTCGGCTTTGGTGCCTTCGACCGGCCAGCGCGGCTCTTTGAAAACGGTTTGCACGCCGTCGATCCGGCCGCCGAGCGCGACCAGCTCTTCGCGCGACATCGCGTTGAGTTCGTCCTCGCTGGGCAGTGCGGTGTGGCCCTCTTCGTTCGTCACGAGCGTGCCCCAATCCAGAGCGCCGCGCCGATCACGGCGACCATCCCGATGATCCACGCGACCATGCCCTCGGGGGCGGGCCCGAAGCCACCCAGACCGTTGCCGCCCTGGCTGCGGGTCTCGGTGGCGTTCTTCACGTAGGCGATGATGTCTTTCTTCGCGTCGAACGAGAGCTGGCGGTCGGAGAACTTCGGCATGTTCTGCGGCCCGGTCAGCATCGCGTCCAGGATCTGCTGCTCATTGGCCGGCTCGAGGTCCGGAGCGAACTTGCCCGACGACAACGCGCCGCCCTTACCGGTGAAGTTGTGGCACGACGAGCAATTCAGCCGAAATAGGTCACCACCGCGACCCAGGTCGTGGCCGCGCAGTGACGACGTCGCGATGCTGCCGTCCGGGTTGCGTGTCACGATCGGACCACCGCCGTTGGCTTGCACGTAGGCTCCCAGCGCGTCGATCTGCGACTCGTCGAAAATCGGGTCCTTACGCTGGGCCTGCGCCTCGCCGCGCACGGCGGGCATCCGTCCGCTGGACACCTGGAAGTAGACCGCGGCCTCGCCGACACCGATCAGGCTCGGCCCGCGGTCGGGCACACCCTGCAGGTTGGCGCCGTGGCAGCTCACGCACGAGGTGTCGAAAAGCTGTTTGCCCGTTCGCAATAACGCCGACGACGACTCGTCGGCGACGGCGACCTGCGGGCTGGGGGTCAAGACCGCGGCGAGCCCGCCCGCCACAGCCAGAGCCAGCACGAGCAGCAGTCCGGCCGAGAACCTGCGATGCAGGCGACGGCGAGCACGGTCACTCAGCGATCGGTTCAGCCTCAGTTTCTTCAACCGAGCACTCCTGTTCTTGCGCACGCTGGTCATCGAATGAAGTAGATCGTGGCGAAGAGCGCGATCCAGACGATGTCGACGAAGTGCCAGTAGTACGACACGACGATCGACGCGGTCGCCTGCGCCGGGGTGAACTTGCCCATGGTGGTGCGCGCCAGCAGGAAGATGAAGGCGATCAGCCCGCCGATGACGTGCAGCCCGTGGAAGCCGGTGGCCAGGTAGAAGACGCTGCCGTAGGCGCTGCTCGGGATCGTGGTCCCGTGGCTCACCAGGTGGAAGTACTCGTAGGCCTGCCCGAGCACGAAGAACAGCCCCATCCCGAAGGTGAGCGCATACCACCGGCGCAGCCCGAAAACGTCGCCGCGCTCGGCCGCGAACACGCCCATCTGGCACGTGAACGACGACGCGATCAAAACCAGCGTGACCGGCACGGCTTGATACAGATTCAGTTCGGTCGGCGGGGGCGGCCAGTTACCGGCCGCCTGCGCGCGCGCGGTGAAGTAGAACGCGAACAATCCAGCAAAGAACATCAACTCGCTCGAAAGCCACACTATGGTGCCAACACTCACCATGTTGGGGCGGTTCAGCGAATGCACTCGCGCCGTGATTGCAGTACCCGAAGTTCCGACCGCACTCGTCACATCCGCAAGTATGACGCTTTGTAGTTGTTGACCTCCACTCGGGGCTGAAATTGGCGCGCCGTCTTTGGTTCGCCGCGCCCGGCCGGGCTCGTGCGATGACCGACTGTGCGACCATCTGCGGTGTGACGGCGCCATCGTCTGGGTCCCCTCAGCGGCCCCCCGAGGCGGCGCTGACGTGGCCGCGGGTTCTCGGAGTTTTGACCGCCGGGCGGGATCTGCCCCGCGGTGCGGCCGGCTGGGCGATGGAACAGATCATGACCGGCTCGGCGACGCCCGCCCAGATCGCGGCTTTCGCCGTCGCACTCACGATGAAGGCGCCGACCGCGGACGAGGTGGCCGAGTTGGCCGACGTGATGCTTACGCACGCCCGTCCGCTGCCCACCGACCGGATCGGCACCGACACCGTCGACGTGGTCGGCACCGGCGGCGACGGGGTCAGCACCGTCAACTTGTCCACGATGGCGGCGATCGTGGTCGCGGCCAGCGGTGTCCCGGTGGTCAAACACGGCAATCGGGCATCGTCATCGCTGGCCGGCGGCGCCGACACGCTGGAAGCGCTCGGGGTGCGCATCGACCTGAGTCCGGACGACGTCGCGCGCGGCGTCGCCGAGGTCGGCATCGGGTTCTGCTTCGCGCCGCAGTTCCATCCGTCGTATCGGCACGCGTCGGCGACACGTCGCGAAATCGGTGTGCCCACAGTGTTCAATCTCCTTGGGCCACTGACCAATCCGGGACGGCCGCGGGCCGGGCTGATCGGCTGCGCGTTCGCCGACCTGGCCGAGGTGATGGCGGGGGTCTTCGCCGCGCGACAGTCCAGCGTGCTTGTGGTGCACGGCGACGACGGCCTCGACGAGCTGACCACCACGACGACCAGCACGATCTGGCGAGTGCAAGCGGGCACGGTGGACAAAATCAAATTCGATCCGGCCGGATTTGGTTTCGCACGAGCCGCTCTCGACGATTTGCGGGGCGGCGACGCGGCGGCCAACGCTTCGGAAGCCCGGTCGGTGCTGGCCGGGGCGAAAGGCCCGGTGCGGGACGCCGTCGTGCTCAACGCCGCGGGCGCGATCGTCGCGCACGCCGGGCTATCCAGCCGCGCCGAGTGGCTGCCGGCGTGGGAGGACGGGCTGCGCCGGGCTGCCGACGCCATCGACAGCGGCGCGGCCGAACAGCTGCTCGCGCGATGGGTGCGGTTCGGTCAGCAGATCTGAGTCGCGACTGGTGACGGCCTGTTCGGCGGCCACCCGCGCCGAACGCGCCGCCGCGGCCCACTGGGCCCACGGCCCCGCGGACCGCAGCGGCGTGCACCAGCCCGTCGCCTCGTCGGCACCGGTCACCCGCACGATCCGCACCCCGGGGGCCGTTAACCAGCGGGCGATCAGGGCCGTCTCCTCCACCAGCGCGCCGCCCAGCGGGGCGGGCTGCGGCAGGATCACCTGCGCCCCGGCACCGATGGCCTCGACGACGGGCATCGGCGGCACACCGCGTCGCGCGGTGCCCGCCGCGGCGAGCTGGCCGTGGCGGACGACGGCGAGCTGCCAGCCGCCGTCGCCGTCGGGCGCGGCAGCGATCAGCTCGGGCAGCGCGGCCAGCGCGCGCAGGCGCTGCCCGCGCCACAGCACCTCGACCGCGGCCACCGCGTGGTCGCGCAGCCGCGCAGCGCTCTCATAGCGCTGTCGCCCGGCCAGGTCGGCGATCCGCCGCGCCGCGTCGGTCAGCGCGGAGTTGTCCAATCCGTCGATCAGCGCCGCGGCACGAGCGGGAGCCGGGCCGTATTCGGCCGCCGTCGCATTGCGTACCCCGGGACACGGCGAGACCTCGTGCAGCGGACAGGCCGGACCATGCAGCGCCGAGCGGGCCAGCCGCTTGGTGCAGGTCCGCACACCGGTGAGGCGCGCCAGCAGGTCTGCGGTGTCGACCGCGTCGGCGCGGGCCCGGAACGGGCCGACCGCGCGGTCATGGCGAGGGGTGCGTACCACCGAGAATCGGGGAAAAGCCTCGTCGCTCAATACCACCCACCACCACCGGTGCGGGAATTTGGACCGGCGGTTGTACGGCGGGGCGTGCGCGCTCAACATGCGCAGCTCCCGGACGCCGGCTTCCAGCGCATGCGCGCACTCGATGTGCTCGACCCTGGTGGCCAGCGTGACCATCTCTTTCATCCGGGTCCGCTGATCCGAGCCGTTGAAATATTGGTTTACCCTGCGCTGCAAGTTAATTGCTGTACCGACATAGAGCACTTCGTCGGCCGGACCATGGAACAGGTAGACCCCGGGCCGGCGCGGCAGGCACTGCGCCAGCACTCGTTTGCGGCGCTGCGCCGGCGAGACGTCGGGCAGATACGCCCGCAGGTCGGCGTAGGTGTGCACACCTTGGTTGCCGACGCGTTCGATCAGCGCATGCAACACCTCGACGGTGGCCCGCGCATCGTCCAGGGCCCGGTGGGTGGGCTCGCTGGCGACCGCGAACAGGCGCGCCAGTGCCGCCAGGCGGACACTCGGCGCTTCCTCGCGGCTGAGCACCCGCCGGGCCAGTTGCACCGTGCACAGCACCTGCGGCCTCGCCCATCGGATCCCGCACTGATCGGCAGCGGCCCGCAGGAAGCCCGTATCGAACCGGGCGTTGTGGGCGACCAGCACCGCGCCGCGGGCGAATTCGAGAAACATCGGCAGTACCGAGGCGATGGTCGGCGCATCGCACACCATCGCGGTGGTGATGCCGGTCAACTGGATGATCTGCGGCGGGATGCTGCGTTGCGGGTCGACCAGCGTCGCGAACTCGCCCAGCACCACCCCGCCGCGGACTTTGACAGCGCCGATCTCGGTGATCGCGTCGGCGACTTTTCCGTCGGCGGCGGTCATGCGCCCGCCGGTGGTCTCGAGGTCGACGACGACGAAAGTGGTCTCGCGCAGCGAGATTTCGGTAGCCCCGTCGATGTCGGGGATGCTCAGCTGCTCGGCAGCGGGCGCACCCATGGCGGTGACGTTAGGCAGTGACACCGACATCGCCGGGATTGACCTCCGGCGCGTCGACCGCGGGACGGGTGGCCAAAACTTGTCGGTGCCCCCGGTTAGCGTCTCGGCAAGACCGATCAGCACACGGAGAGGACCGGCCAGATGGCGCACAGCAGCGAGCCCGAGTGGGCGGCGGCAGGCCCGCCCGAATCGACAGAACCGGTGATCATCGACTGCGATGACTGCGCCGTACGTGGTCCCGGATGCCGCGATTGCGTCGTCAGCGTGATACTCGGGGTACCGGAAACTTTGCTGGAGGACGAGCGGGTCGCGTTGGAGGTGCTCGCCGATGCGGGCCTGGCGCCCAGACTGCGGCTGGTACCTATCCACGGGCAGCGGCCTGGCGTAGCCTAACGGCGTTAGCTTGAAATCTTGCTGTTTTCTTAACAACTCAGAGTTGGACAACCACGAAGGCGTTTCGTAACCTATCTGAGACCTAAGGCAGTCAACGGCTGTCAACTCAATGGGTTTTAAGGAATCGAAGTCTTGCAATTGGTGCTAGGCGGTAGGCGCGTGTTCGACCGCGCCGCGAAGCGGTTTGCTGGCGTTGCGCTGGCAGGACTGGTCGCCCTGTCTGGAATCGCTGCCAGCAATGTGATGGCAGACCCGGCCAACGACGCGATGGCAAAGCTCAACGAGTTGTCGCGGCAGGCCGAGCAGACCACGGAAGCGATGCACAGCGCCCAGCTCGACCTCAACAACAAGCTGGCTGCGCAGCGAACCGCCGAGAAGAAGCACACCGACGACCAGGCCGCCGCCGACGAGGCGAAGTCGCGACTGGCAACCTTCCAGGTCGGTGTCGACCAATACGCCGCAGCAATGTATATGGGCGGTCGCACCGACGGCATGAACGCGATCATGACCGCCGAATCCCCGCAGCAGCTGATCGGCAAACTCGCCGTGAGTCGGGTGATCTCCACGGCGATGATCGCCCAGATGGCGACCTACCGCGCCACCCGCGAACAGGCCGCCCAAGCCGAGAAGGAATCCGCGAAATCGGCCGCCGACGCCAAGACCGCCGCCGAACAGGCCGCCGCGGTGCGCGCCAAGCTGCAGTCCAAGCAGAGCCAGTTGCAGCTCCAGATCGGCATCGTCAAGTCGCAGTACCTGGCCTTGAGCCCGCACGAGCGCACCGAGTTGGCCGCGCCGGGGCCTCCGCCGCCGCCGGCCGCGATGGCCGCCGCGACCGCTCCCGCTCCTGAGGGCCTCGCGCCGGGCATGGCACCGGGAGGTCCTGGCGGCGGACCGGGCAGCGGCCAGGGCGCGATCGCCGTCCAGGCCGCATTGACCCAGGTCGGCGCGCCATATGTGTGGGGCGGTGCGGCGCCGGGCGGATTCGACTGTTCGGGCCTGGTGATGTGGGCCTTCCAGCAGGCCGGTATCGCGCTGCCGCACTCCAGCCAGGCGATGGCGCATGGTGGGCAGCCGGTGTCGCTGTCCGACCTGCAGCCCGGTGACGTGTTGACCTTCTATTCCGACGCCTCGCACGCCGGCCTCTACATCGGCGACGGGCTGATGGTCCACTCGTCCACCTTCGGTCAGCCGGTGCGCGTGGTGCCGATGAATTCGTCCGGCCCGATCTACGACGCCCGCCGCTACTGATCTGCGCCGCTGGCTGCTGGCCTGCGCTCTGGTCGCCGAGCTGATCGTTGGCGTCCGGGCAGCCCTCGTCAACGGCAATCGGCCCGCTGCGCCGCGGGAAGTCCTGGTCGGCGACCGCACGCTGCGGATGACTGATCTCGGCGGCCCGCGGTCCCAGCGGGTGCTCGACCGCGTCGCGGCGGACATCGGAGCGGCAGTCGACGCGGTCGACGTGTTCTGGGGTACCGAATGGCCGCGCGACATCGACGTGGTGGCCACCGGCACCCAGCCACAGTTCGAGGCACAAGCCGGTGGTGGTCCGGCCGCGCAGTGGGCCGATATCGCTGCGATCGCGGTGGCCGACCATGTCGACCCCGCCCGGCGAACAGCGACCGGCCAGCGGATTGTCTTCGCGCCCGGCGCCGCGGGCATGAGCGAGCGTGCATTCCGAATTGTGTTGACGCATGAGCTTTTTCACTACGCCGCACGCGGGCAGACCGCGGTTGATGCGCCCCGGTGGCTGACCGAAGGAGTCGCTGACTACGTCGCCCGGCCACGCACTCCGCGGCCCGAGGTGGCCACGCCTCCCACGTCGTTGCCGTCCGACGCCGAGCTGGCCGACCCTGGGCCGCAGCGATCGCAGGCCTACGACCGGGCGTGGTGGTTCGCGCTGTTCGTCGCCGACACCCGCGGATCGCCGGCCCTGCGTGCGCTCTACCAGCAGGCATGCGGCGACGGGCATACCGACTTTCCCGCTGCGGTGCACGACGTGCTCGGCACCGACACCGCAGGGATACTCGCCGACTGGCAGCGCTGGCTGACTCGCTAATCTTCCTAGGTGTCTCGGGTCCTGCTGGTAACCAACGATTTTCCGCCTCGGCGCGGCGGCATCCAGTCGTATCTGGTCGAGTTGGCTTCGCGGTTGGCGGCCACCGGCGAGCACACGCTGACGGTGTACGCGCCGCAGTGGAAGGACGCCGACAAGTTCGACGCCGACGCTGCCGGGTATGAAGTGGTGCGCCATCCCGGCACCCTGATGTTGCCCGAACCGACGGTCGACAGGCGGATGCGACGGCTGATCGCCGAGCGCGGCATCGACACCGTGTGGTTCGGTGCGGCCGCACCCTTGGGTCTACTGACGCAGCGGGCCCGTCGGGCCGGTGCGAGGCGGGTGCTGGCGAGCACCCACGGCCACGAGGTGGGCTGGTCGATGCTCCCGGTGGCAAGGTCGGTGCTGCGACGGATCGGCGACGACACCGACGTCGTCACGTTCGTCAGCCGTTACACCCGAGGGCGTTTCGCGTCGGCGTTCGGGCCCAACGCCGCATTGGAGCACTTGCCGCCGGGCGTCGACACCGACCGGTTTCGCCCTGATGCGGCAAGCCGCACCGAACTGCGCGCCCGCTACGGCCTGGGCGAACGGCCCACCGTGCTGTGCCTGTCCCGGCTGGTGCCGCGCAAGGGCCAGGACATGCTGATCCGGGCGTTGCCCACGATCAGACGCCGGGTCGACGGGGCCGCGCTGGTCATCGCGGGCGGCGGGCCGTACCTGACGGCCCTGCACGAGCTCGCCGAGCGCGTCGGCGTCAGTGACCACGTTGTCTTCACCGGTGGCATCCCCGCCGCCGATCTGCCCGGGTATCACGCGATGGCCGACGTCTTCGCGATGCCATGCCGCACCCGCGGAGCCGGACTCGATGTGGAGGGGCTGGGCATCGTGTTCCTGGAAGCCTCTGCCACCGGTGTCCCGGTGATCGCCGGATCGTCGGGCGGTGCACCGGAAACCGTGCAGGACAACAAGACTGGGATGGTGGTCGACGGTCGGTCGGTGGACCAGATCGCCGACGCCGTCAGCGGTTTGCTCAGCGACCCCGACCGCGCCGCCGCTATGGGTGCTGCCGGCCGGGATTGGGTGACCGCGCAGTGGCGTTGGGACGATCTGGCCGGCCGACTGGCCGACCTGATCCGCGGCTAATCCTTGGCGTAGAGCGCGTTGATGTCGTCGGCGAACTTCTCGGCGACCACCTTGCGCTTCACCTTCATCGTCGGCGTCAGTTCGCCGGTGTCCTCGGTGAAGTCGACCGGCAGGATGCGGAATTTGCGAATCGACTCCGCGTGCGACACCGACAGATTGGCTTGCTTGACCGCGGCGTCCACCTCGGCCAGCAGATCGGGGTCGTTGACCAGATCTGCGACCAAGGAGCCGGCGGGCTTGCTGTTGCGCTGCTTCCAGCCGTCGAACGCCTCGGGGTCGATGGTGATCAGCGCCGCGATGAACGGCTTGGCATCGCCGACCACCATCGCCTGGCTGATCAGTGCGTGAGCTCGCAGCTGGTCCTCCAGAATCGCGGGCGCGACGTTCTTGCCGCCCGCGGTGACGATGAGTTCCTTCTTGCGACCGGTGATCGTCAAGAACCCCTGCTCGTCGACCGCGCCCAAATCGCCGGTCTTGAACCAGCCGTCCTCGATCGCCTCGCTGGTGGCCTGCTCGTTATGCCAATAGCCGTCGAACACCACGCCGCCGCGCAGCAGCAGTTCGCCGTCGTCAGCGATGCGGATACTGTTGCCCGGCAACAACTTTCCAACCGTGCCGATCTTCAGCGCGTCGACCTGGTTGACGGTGATCGCTGCGCTGGTCTCGGTCAGGCCGTAGCCCTCGTAGATGGTCAGGCCGACGCCGCGGTAGAAGTGGCCCAAGCGCGCACCGAGCGGTGCGCCGCCGGAGACGGATGCCCGGCAGTCGCCGCCCAGCGCCGCGCGCAGCTTGTGGTACACCAGCCGATCGAAGACAGCGTGCTTGGCTCGCAGCAGCAGGCTCGGGCCGCCCTTGTCGGACGCCTCGCTCCAGTCGACAGCGGTTTGGGCGGCGATGTCGAAGATGCGGCCCCTGCCGTCGTTGGCGGCATTCTGCGCGGCGGTGTTGTAGACCTTCTCGAACACCCGCGGCACCGACACCACGACCGTCGGTTTGAACACCGCGAACATCGGCACCAGATTCTTGATGTCGCTGGTGAATCCGACGACGACCTTGTTGTGGAACGCGCACAACGCCAGCGCACGAGCCAATACATGTGCCAGCGGCAGGAACACAAGCAACCGCTCACCTTTGTGCAGCAGCGTCGGGAGCACCGCCTTGGCGCCGCGGGTCTCGTAGACCAGGTTGGAGTGCGTCAGCTGGCAGCCTTTGGGCCGTCCGGTGGTGCCCGAGGTGTAGATCAGCGTCGCCGGATGGTCGGCGCGCAGCGCCTCGAGGCGAGCGGTCAGCTCACCTGGGTCGACCGATGCGCCCAGCTGTTCGAGCTGCTCGAGGGCCTTGGGGCCGGAACCGTCGATGTGCAGCACCCGCCGCAGCTCGGGCAGGTCACCGGTCAGCTCGACAACCATCGAGGCGTGCTGGTCGGTTTCGGTGAATGCCACCACCGCCGCCGAGTCGGTCAGCACCCAGCGCACCTGCTCCGCGGACGAGGTCTCGTAGATCGGCACGGTCACCGCGCCGACGGCAAGGATTGCGAAGTCGATGATCGCCCACTCGTAGCGGGTGGCCGAGAAGATCGCCACCCGATCGCCGGCCTGGACGCCCTCTGCGATCAAACCCAGTGCGGTAGAACGGATTTGGGCGGCCGCCGCAGCGCATGTGACATCGGTCCAGGTGCCGTCTATCAGGCGTTGGAAGATCACCGCGTCGGGGTCGTTGCGCTCGTGTTCGAACACCGCGGCGACGATGTTGTCGTGCTCACCGACCGTGAACGGAGCGGGAGCAGTAATTTCACGCACTGTTGTGACCTCGCTTTGGCAAATTCCGGACCAGGCTCAGCGTAGTCCGGCGACGATGCGGGCCGGAAAGGCCCGTTGAGGAGGCGGCGGTGCACCTCCAGGCGTGCGATATGTGAAGCTATGGACCGTGCACAGCGTTCAGATTGCCGACGAGATGTTCATCGCCGCCGATCCTGTGCTCGTCGGCGCCGCGGTCGGCGATCCGTCCAGCTGGCGGCGGTGGTGGCCCGATCTGCGACTGCAGGTGGTCGAAGACCGTGGTCCGGTGGGTGTTCGATGGACTGTTGCCGGGCCGATCACCGGCACGATGGAAATTTGGCTGGAACCGTGCCTGGACGGGGTGCTGTTGCACTACTTTCTGCACGCCGAGCCGTCCGGCGTGACGCCTACACAGTTGGCCAAAATGAACCTGGCGAAACTGACCCACCGTCGTCGCGTCGCAGGCAAGAACATGGCCTTCGAGGTGAAATCGACCCTGGAACGGTCCCGGCCGGTCGGGGTTTCTGCAGTGCTTGACCAGGCCTGAGTTCTGCCGCGGAGTAGCGTTTCTGCCGTGGGCTGACGCAAGGGCCGACACGACCCAGACAGGGAGAGGGAAGCGACCAGGTGGCGGAGAAGACGGCCCAGACGATTCACATCGAGGCGGACCCCAGCACGGTGATGGATGTGATCGCTGACATCGGTTCCTATCCCGACTGGGTGTCGGAGTACAAAGAAGCCGAGGTTTTGGAAGAGGACCCCAGCGGTAACCCGAAGGTGGCGCGACTGGTCCTGGACACCAGTGTCCTCAAAGACACCCTGGTGCTGTCCTATACGTGGCCGAAAGACCGGAAATCGGTGAAGTGGTCGCTGGTGTCCAGTTCGCTGCTGAGATCTATGGACGGCGTATATCGGCTGGCGTCCAAGGGATCTGGAACTGACGTCACGTATGAACTGACCGTCGATATCGCTATCCCGATGATCGGGTTGCTCAAGCGTAAGGCTGAGCGCAGGCTGATTGACACCGCGTTGAAGGATCTGAAGAAACGAGTCGAGGCTGAGTGAGTCCGCACAGCCCGCCCTGGCCCGAATCAGTCTGTTCGTCGGTAAGGGTGGGGTAGGGAAATCCACGCTGGCGGCCGCGACCGCCGTGCATGAAGCGTGCGCCGGTCAGCGCGTGTTGCTGGTGTCCACCGACCAGGCGCATTCGCTGGGCGATGTGCTGGGCGTGCAGATATCGCCGACCGGCGAACGAGACTGCGTACGGGTGATGGCCGACCTCGACACCGGTTTTCTCGATGCACTGGCCGTGGACACGCTGGCGTTGCTGGCCGCGCGCTGGCGCCATGTGGTCGACACGCTCGGCCGCCGATTTCCCGAATCGGAGCTGGGCGAGCTTGCGCCCGAAGAACTTTCGGCGTTACCCGGTGTGCAGGAGGTGCTCGGCCTGCATGAGGTGGGGGAGTTGGCCAGGTCCGGGCAGTGGGACCACATCGTGGTCGACTGCGCCTCGACCGCCGATGCCCTGCGGATGCTCACCCTGCCCGCGACGTTCGCGCTCTACGTCGAGCGTGCGTGGCCACGTCATCGCAGGCTGTCTACCGGCGCCGACGACGTGCGCTCTGCCGCGATTGTGGAGCTGCTGGAGCGCACCAGCGCCCACGTCGAAAAGCTCAGCGAACTGCTGACCGACGGGACGCGGGTCGGCGCGCATCTGGTGCTCACCGCCGAACGGGTGGTGGCCGCCGAGGCGATCCGCACGCTGGGCTCGCTGGCGTTGATGGGTGTGCGTATCGAAGAACTCATCGTCAACCAGATTCTGATGCAAGACGATTCGTACGAGTACTGCAACCTGCCCGCTCATCCGGCCTTCGACTGGTACTCGGAGCGGATCAGCGAACAGCGGACCGTGCTCGACGAACTCGACGCCGCGATCGGCGACGTGGCGCTGGTGCTCACGCCGCATCTGGCCGGCGAGCCGATCGGCGCGAAAGCTCTGGCTGAGCTGCTGGATAGCGCTCGGCGCCGGGACGGGACGGCGCCGCCGGGGCCGTTGCGTCCCGTCGTGGACCTGGAGTCGGGCTCTGGCCTTCAGTCCGTCTACCGGATGCGGTTAGAGTTGCCGCAAATTGATTCCGGCGCACTCAGCCTGGGCCGGGTCGGCGACGATCTGATCGTCGGTGCCGGCGGGATGCGACGCAGAGTTCGACTGGCGTCAGTCCTGCGGCGATGCACAGTGCTGGACGCGCGTCTTCGCGGTAGCGAATTGACCGTGCGCTTTCGACCTGACCCGGAGGTGTGGCCCAAGTGACACACCCCGACATCGGGCCCGAGCTACGCAAACTCGCCCAGCGGATCCTCGACCAGATCGACCCCGCAGTCCGGTTGGCGGCGTCGCGCGCGGTCGGCGAGGGCGCCGGCACCGGCAAGTGTCAACAGGTGTGGTGTCCGGTGTGCGCACTGGCCGCGGTCGTCAGCGGCGACGAACATCCGTTGCTGACCGTCATCGCCGAACACAGCGTCGCGTTGCTCTCGGTGATCCGGGCGATCGTCGAGCAGGTCGACTCACCGGCGACGCCCCCAGAACCTCCGCCGGATGGTGGTGCGCCCGAAGCGCCCGACGAGGCCGGACGGACAAGCCGCTACCAGCCCATCACCGTCACCGTCGACGAATAACGCGGCTATGAGCGCGACGCGTCAGAAGCTCGTCAGCGCAATGTGGTCCCGTACACACTTGGTCGGTAGTCTTGGCGCTGAACACTGTCGGCGCAGGCGAGTTGGGAGGCTCCATGTGGTACTGGCTTTTCAAGTACATCTTCATGGGTCCGTTGCTTGCTCTGCTCGGTCGGCCGAAAGTCGAAGGACTGGAATATGTCCCGCAGTCCGGTCCGGCGATCCTGGCCAGTAACCATCTCGCGGTGGCCGACAGTTTCTATCTGCCGCTGGTGGTGCGCAGACGGATCACGTTTCTGGCCAAGTCTGAATACTTCACCGGCAGCGGCCTGAAGGGCTGGTTCAACCGCTGGTTCTACACCGTCGCCGGCCAAGTGCCGATCGACCGGAGCGACGCCGACTCGGCGCAGGCCGCGTTGGACACCGCGGAGCGGGTCTTGGGTGACGGCAAACTGCTCGGCATGTACCCCGAGGGCACCCGCTCACCCGACGGGCGGCTGTACAAGGGCAAGACCGGCTTGGCGCGCCTGGCGTTGCACACCGGGGTGCCGGTGATCCCGGTCGCGATGATCGGCACGAACAAGGTCAACCCGCCGGGCAGCAAGATGTGGCGCTTCGGCCGGGTCACCGTGCGGTTCGGCAAGCCGATGGATTTCTCCCGGTTCGACGGCCTGGCCGGCAACCGATTCATCGAGCGCGCCGTGATCGACGAAGTGATCTATGAGTTGATGGGGCTGTCCGGTCAGGAATACGTCGACATCTACGCCGCGACGCTGAAGAACGGCGACGGCTCCGATCCGCCGGAAAAGTCAGAGACGGTGGGAAAAGACGTGCCGTCTCGGATTCCTGAGACGGCGGCCGGCTAACCGATCAACCGACTGCCGAGACCGGCGCGGGCGCCGTCGAGGGCCGCGGTGCGCTGAGGGTGTTTGCGGCGGCGGCAATTGTGGCCCCGGCCGCGGCGATGGTCGCCAACGCCCACCACAGATACGACACCCCGACGAGCTGACGCCACCACACCGCGGCGGCCTCATGGTGTTTGGGCATCAGATCGATCGGCGTCCACACCATCATGGCCACCCCGGCCGCGCTCAGCAGAGCCAGCACGACGTTGCGTCGCCGCCAGGCGATCACCGTCGTTACCACCACGGTCGGCAGCATCCACACCCAGTGGTGCGACCACGACACCGGCGACACCGCCAGGCCGAACAACGCAATGCAGATCACCGCCATGACGGGTTCTCCGGCACGCAGCACCCGCCGCGCCGCCCACACCGTCAGCGCGAGGACCAGCAGACAAGCGGCCACCCACGGCAGGAACCGCTGATGGTCGTCGAGGCCCAAGCGGGCCAGCGTGCCGGCCACGTTCTGGTTGGTGTTCAAGCTCGCCGAGCCGATCCGGTCGGTGTTGCGGACCGTGTGCGTCCAGTACTGCCAGGAGTCGTGCCAGGCCAGCGCGAACCCGGCCAGCACCGCCGCGGCCGTCGACACCAGCGAGGTCACAACTGCGCGGCGGTCGCGGCTGAGCCAGAAATACAGCAAGAACACCGCGGGAGTGAGTTTGAGGGCGATGCCCAGTCCCACCAGGAGGCCGCGTGGCCACGGCGTGCGGCGCGGCACGCAGTCGGCGATCACCAACGTCATCAGCACCACGTTGATCTGCCCGAAGGCGAAGTTCGCTTTGATCGGCTCCAGATAGATCGTTGCGCCGGCCACGATGAGTGCCGTCAGCAGCCACCGGCGCGACCAGGCCGGCCCCGGCACGACCCGTGTGGTGTTCCACACATCGAGCCGGGTCAGCACGATCATCGTCGAGACCAGCAGCAGCGCCATCGTGATCAGCGTGATCGTGACGCTCGCCGCCGGCATCCCCAACCAGGCGAACGGGCAGAAGATCACCGCTGCCAGCGGGGGATAAGTGAACGGCAGGTTCAGGCCGATCGGCGTGTGGAACTTGGCGTCGTGGTCGTAGAGCGGATGTCCGTCCAGCCAGGCCTGGCCGCCCATCCGGTAAACGTCGATGTCGATGCGGTACGGGGTGTGGCCGACCTGCTGCCACAGCGCATAGCCCAGTGCGGTCAGCGCCAGCAGGTGGAGCAGCCACCAACCGGCGTTTCGCCAGGTCACCGGCTGCGCCGTGGCTGCCCGCCCGCGCCAACTGCCCGCGTCGGGCGAACGCCATCTACTCATCTCGGTGAACAGCTTATCTGCGCGCAAGCCCCAACCGGTGTCGTGGACGGCCATCGGCGCACAGAGCGCGTAGCTTTCTGAGAGTGCTCCAGTGGTTCGAACACGACATCATTGGCCGCGGACGACTGCCGCTGCTGTGCTGTCTGGTCGCCTTCATTCTGACCTTCTTCGTGACCCGCACGTTCGTGCGCCTGATCCGTCACCGCGCCGCCACCGGCAGGCCGCCCAAGTGGTGGGAGCCTCGCAATATCCACATCGGGTCCAAACACATCCATCACGTCGTCGTCGGCGTGGTGTTGGTGATGGTCTCCGGCATCACGCTGGTGACGTTGTCGATGACCGGCAACCAGCTCGAATTCACAGCAGGCGCAATCCTTTTCGGCATCGGTGCCGCGCTGGTTCTCGACGAGTACGCGTTGATTCTGCATTTGTCGGACGTCTACTGGGAGGAAGACGGCCGGACGTCGGTCGATGCGGTTTTCGCCGCGGTGGCGGTGGGCGGATTGTTGGTCCTGGGCTTGCATCCGCTGATGTTCTTCATCAGCCTGTGGCAGGACACGACGCACTCGTTGGTGTTGCGGACCGGCGTGATCTTCGCGATGGTGTTGACGTTGCCGCTGGCGGTGCTGGTCGTGCTCAAGGGCAAGGTGTGGACTGGCCTGATCGGCATGTTCTTCGTCCCGTTGCTGTTCATCGGCGCGATTCGGCTGTCGCGCCCGCAGGCTCCTTGGGCCCGCTACCTCTACCTGCGCCGATTGGACAAGATGAGCCGCTCGTTGCAACGCGAGCGCAGACTGCGCCGCCCCGTGGTCCGGGCCAAGCTGTGGGTGCAGTACACCATCGCAGGCACCCCGCGGCTGCCCTCGCATCGCGTGGTCGACGCGCAGCTTGACCGCGAAGTGCACCCGGCGCCGCCGCCGGAGCCGGACGTGCTCGCCAGCGGCGCTGGTGTCAGGTGATCGGGGACTGACACCGTGCGCTTCTTCTACGACACCGAGTTCATCGACGACGGCTACAACATCGAGCTGATCTCGATCGGCGTGGTCGCCGAGGACGGCCGCGAATATTACGCCGTGTCAACCGAATTCAATCCGGAGCGGGCCGGGAGCTGGGTGCGGGCCAACGTGCTGCCCAAGCTGCCGCCGCCGGCGTCGCAGCTGTGGCGTTCGCGGGCGAAGATCCGCGCCGACCTGGAGACGTTCTTCGACGTCGACGGCCCCGAGCCGATCGAATTGTGGGCCTGGGTCGGCGCCTACGACCACGTGGCGCTGTGTCAGTTGTGGGGGCCGATGACCCATCTCCCGCCACCCATCCCGCGATTCACCCACGAGCTGCGCCAGCTGTGGGAAGAGCGCGGCAGCCCGAAGCTGCCGCGTCGGTCGGAGAATGTGCACGATGCGCTGGTCGACGCCCGCGACCAGCTGACGCGGTATCGGGTCATCACGAACGGCCGCTAGCCCCGTCGATGCTGCTCGCGGCGTGCAAAACGCCTGATTTGCCCGGTTACCATAGACAGGTGAACTGGACCGTCGACGTACCGATCGAGCAGCTGCCGTCGCTGCCCCCGCTGCCGGGGGATCTGCGGGCCCGGCTGGACGCAGCGCTGGCCAAGCCGGCCGCTCAGCAGCCCAACTGGACGCGCGAGCAGGTCGAGCCGATGCGCAAGGTGCTGGAAAGCGTTCCGCCGGTGACGGTGCCCTCGGAAATCGTGCGGTTGCAGGACATGCTGGCGCAGGTCGCCCGCGGCGAAGCATTCATGCTGCAGGGCGGCGACTGCGCCGAAACCTTCGTCGACAACACCGAGCCGCACATCAAGGGCAACATCCGGACCCTGTTGCAGATGGCGGTGGTATTGACCTACGGCGCCAGCGTCCCGGTGCTGAAGGTGGCCCGCATCGCCGGGCAGTACGCCAAACCGCGGTCGGCCGACCTCGACGCCCTGGGGCTGCGCTCCTACCGCGGCGACATGGTCAACGGGTTCGCCCCCGACGCCGCCGCACGCGAGCACGACCCGTCGCGGCTGGTGCGGGCCTACGCGAACGCCGGCGCAGCGATGAATCTGGTGCGGGCGCTGACCACGTCGGGGCTGGCGTCGCTGCATCTGGTGCACGACTGGAACCGGGAATTCGTCCGGACCTCGCCGGCCGGCGCGCGATACGAGGCGCTGGCCTCGGAAATCGACCGCGGCCTGAAATTCATGAGCGCGTGCGGGGTGGCGGATCGCAACCTGCAAACCGCCGAAATCTACGCCAGCCATGAGGCTTTGGTGCTCGACTACGAGCGTGCCATGCTGCGGCTGTCCGACGCGGAGGACGGCGAGCCACAACTGTACGACCTGTCGGCGCACTACCTGTGGATCGGGGACCGGACCCGCCAGCTCGACGGCGCGCACATCGCGTTCGCCGAGGTGATCGCCAACCCGATCGGCGTCAAGATCGGACCGACGACCACGCCGGACCAGGTCGTGGAGTACGTCGAGCGCCTCGACCCGCACAACAGGCCGGGCCGGCTGACGCTAGTGAGCCGGATGGGTAACAACAGGGTGCGCGATCTGCTGCCGCCGATCATCGAAAAGGTGCAGGCGACCGGTCACCAGGTGATCTGGCAGTGCGACCCCATGCACGGCAACACCCACGAATCGTCCAATGGCTACAAGACGCGGCACTTCGACCGCATCGTCGACGAAGTGCAGGGGTTCTTCGAGGTGCACCGCGCGTTGGGCACCTACCCGGGTGGTATCCACGTCGAGATCACCGGCGAGAACGTCACCGAATGTCTCGGTGGCGCCCAAGACATTTCGGACACCGACCTCGGCGGGCGCTACGAGACGGCGTGCGACCCGCGGCTGAACACTCAGCAATCGCTGGAGTTGGCGTTCTTGGTCGCGGAGATGCTGCGCGACTGAAAGGTAGCGCTGCAGGCTCCGCGTGTGATGGGGCGGAGATGCTGCGCGACTGAAAGGTAGCGCTGCAGGCTCCGCGTGTGATGGGGCGGAGATGCTGCGCGACTGAAAGGTAGCGCTGCAGGCTCCGCGTGTGATGGGGCGGAGATGCTGCGCGACTAGAGCAGTCCGCTGAGGTTGCTGCCGACCGTCCAGGCGGCGCCGGCGGCCATTCCGGTGATCGACAGCACGATCGCGATCCAGATCAGCATCATGCGTCGAGCGTGCTGGCGTTCGAGGGCGAACTCGACCATGTCGATTCCCGCGAATTGCCCTGGTGTCACTGGCTTTCCGTGGTGGGGCTCGCGCTCCAATTGGCGGGTCGGTTGGTGTTTGGGCGGTTGACGCCGGTCGGTGCTGTGGTGCTGCACGGCTGAGCGGTGCTGAGCCGAGTTGCGCGGGGCCGGGACCCGGAACCGCGGCAACGCCAACTCCTTGACGATCGCCGCCAGTTCGGCGGCCATGTCGTGGCCGTCGGCGTAGCGGTCGGCGGGGTCACGGGCGGTGGCACGCTCAACCAGTTCGTCGAATTGCGGTGGAACACCGTCGATCACGGTGCTCGGCCGCGGCACGTCCGTTTCCAGACGTTGATACGCGATCGACAGCGCGGTGTCGCCGGAGAACGGGGTCTGGCCGGTGAGCAGCTCATAGGCCACGATTCCGGTGGAATAGACATCGCTGCGAGGGCTGGCGTTTCCGTCTCGCACCTGCTCCGGCGACAGGTACGCGGCGGTGCCGAGAATGACGCTGGTGGAGGTGATTCCGGCTTCCGCGAAGGCGCGAACCAGGCCGAAGTCGACGATCTTGACCTCGCCCTCGTCGGAGATCAACACGTTCTCGGGCTTCACATCGCGGTGCACCAGGCCGGCGCGGTGCGCGGCGGCCAGTCCACCCAGCACCGGACCGAGCACCGCGGCGACCGCATGCGGTGGCATCGGGCCACGCTCGGCCAGCAGTTCACGAAGCGTGCCGCCCTCGACGAGTTCCATCACCAGGAACGGATGCCGACCGTCGAGGCCTTGGTCGTAGACCGCGACGAGCCCGGGATCCTTGAGCCGCGCCACGGCGCGGGCCTCCATCTGGAAACGCGTCAGGAATTGCTGGTCGCCGGCGTAGCGGGAATCCATCACCTTCAGCGCGACCGGCCGGTCGAGTCGCGTGTCCAGGCCGCGATACACCGTCGACGTGCCGCCGGTGGCGATCTTGGTCGCAACGCGGTAGCGGCCGTCCAACAATGCGCCCTCGGGGAGGTCGTCAGCCACGCGCCCATCGTAGGCGGCGCCGGGCACTGCACCCGGTCGTACACTGATGCGGTGAGCAGGATTCCGGCTGGCGACGACGTCCTGGACCCCGACGAACCGACCTACGATCTGCCGCACGTTGCCGATCTGCTCGGCGTACCGGTCACCAAAGTGCACCAGCATCTGCGCGAAAGCCACCTCGTCGCGGTGAAGCGCAACGGTGAGGTGGTCATACCGCAGATCTTTTTCACCAGCTCCGGCGACGTGGTGAAAAGCCTGCCGGGACTGCTGATGGTGCTGCACGACGGCGGCTACCGCGACACCGAGATCATGCGCTGGTTGTTCACCCCCGACCCGTCGCTGACCGTGACGCGGGACGGAACGCGCGACGCGATCAGCAATGCCCGCCCGGTCGACGCACTCCTCGGCCACCAGGCTCGTGAAGTGCTGCGCCGCGCGCAGGCGATGGCCTACTAGCCGCTGTGCTCCTGCACCGCAGGGCGATTCAGGGTGTACCAGGCGAAGGCTGCACAGGCTGAGGCCAACAGGACGTGCGGCCACGAGTACATGCCGTGTGCGCCATCGGGTTTGAAGATCACCATGATCCAGGTGGAGAACGCCGCGACCGCGGCCGCTCCGTGGCGGGACTGGACGAGGGGGGCCACCACCGCCAGCGGCCAGGAGTAATACCAGGGCAGCGCGGCCGGCGCGAACAGCACGACGACGAGCATGACCCACGCGGTGCCGGTGAGCGCCTGGCGGTCGTCATGGCGGTACCGCCACCATAACAGCGGCAGCGCAATCGCGATGATCGCGATCCCGATAGCGCGGGTAACCTGCAGCACCCCATAGAAATTCACCGAGAAGAATAAGCCGCCGACAGCATGGACCAGGTTCGCTGTCGCCGTCGGGATGCTCAGCCAGTTGATGATTTTCACCGATCCGGCCAGCGCGGTCAGCCAACCGAGACCGACCCCGGCCACTCCGGAGAGCACGGCGAACACCGCGACCACGATCACCACCGACGTGCCCGCGGCCACCGCAAAGGCGCGCGGTGGCCGGTATCCGCGTCGATCGCGCAGATGCCTCATCCACACCCAGACCAGGAACGGCAACGCGAGTCCGGCGGTGGCTTTCACCGCCATCCCGGCCGCGACGACGGCGATGCCGGCGATATGACGCCGGTCGAAGGTCAGCGCAATGCCGGCCGTCATCAGGCCCACCATCAGCATCTCGTTGTGCACGCCACCCATCAAATGGATGATCACCAGCGGGTTGAGCGCGCAGACCCACAGCGCCGTAGGCACATTCGCTCCGAGGTGGCGCGCGATGCGCGGGGTCGCCCAGATCAGCAGCGCCAGCCCTGGCAGCATGCACAGGCGCAGTAGCATCGTCCCGGCTATCACGTGGTTGCCGACCAGCATCGTCACCACCCGGGCGACCATGATGAACGCCGGGCCGTATGGCGCCGTCGTGATGGTCCAGATCGGGCTGACGTTGTCCAGCAGGGGATTCGGGTTGTCGATCGGACCGACCGCGTAGGGGTCCAGGCCGTCGCGCAACAGCGCGCCCTGCGCCAGATACGAGTAGGTGTCGCGGCTGAACACCGGCACCGACAGCAACAGCGGCGCCAGCCAGAAACCGGTGGTGGCCACCATCGTGTACTCGACCGCGTCGCCGGCCAGCACGCGGCGGCCCAGCCACAGCCACGCACTCAGCATCAGCGTGACGCCGATCCACAGCAGTACCGACGACAGCACCAGCCCGTGGCCGAAGCGCAACCAGGACAGGTGCAGCGATTCCAGCAGCGGGTCATGCTGCTTGGTGCTGCCCGCGCCGAGTCCGCCCGCGGTGATCAACGCCGCACCCAGGCAGCCCAGCAGCGCGGGTCGGCCCTCGGCGGTGGTGGCGAACTGCTGGAACCGTGAAAATGGTTGTGTTGCAGTCCCATTCAAGGTTGACGTTGGCATGGACATGAGCGTCAGGCGGACCGGTTCGCGGCGAGCCGGGCAAGTTCGGTCAAACCCGTCTTGGCGGCGGCGTGAATCGGCGCATCGGCCAACACGTCAAGCGCCCGCCCGGCCAGCTCGGTGATCTGGTCCTCGACGGCGGCAAGCGCGCCGACGCGCTCGATTGTCTCGCACAGTTCGCGTACCTCGGCGTCAACCAGGTCGGTGCCGATCGAGGCCCGTAACAGCTTGGCGGCAGCCGCATCTGACGCATCAGCCAACTGCAGCGCGGTGGCCAGCAGGACGGTGCGCTTCCCGGACCGCAGGTCGTCCCCGGAGGGCTTACCGGTCACAGCGGGATCGCCGAACACCCCCAACACGTCGTCACGCAGCTGAAATGCGATGCCCAAATTGTTGCCGAACTCGTGGAACGCCGCGTGCACGTCGGGCCGGTCGGCCGCGGCCGCGGCACCCAATTGCAGCGGACGAGAAACCGTGTAGGAGGCCGTCTTATAGGTGTTGACGGCCATCGCCGAGGCGACCGACTCGGCGGCGCTGGCTTCGCCGACGATGTCGAGGTACTGACCGCCCAGCACCTCGGTGCGGATGTCGGCCCACACGCGTCGTACCCGGTTGCGTGCGTCGTCGGGCAACATGACGCCGGCGACGATGTCGTCCGCCCATGCCAGTGCGAGGTCCCCGACCAGGATCGCCGCCGACATCCCGAATCGATCCGCGGGTCCGCGCCACTTGCGGTCCCGATGCATCTCGGTGAATTGAACGTGGGTGGTAGGACGGCCCCGGCGTGTCGCCGAATCGTCGATGACGTCGTCGTGCACCAGCGCCGAGGCGTGCAGCAACTCGAGCGCGGAGAACAGCATCAACGCCGGGGCGTCCGCGTCGCGATCGGACACCGCGCGCCAACCCCAATACGCGAAGGCCGGACGCAGCCGCTTGCCTCCGCTGAGAACGAACTGCTCCAGACCCGCTATCAGATCGGCGTAGTCGCTGCCGATGTAGGAGGCGGCGTCGCGGCGGTCGCGCAGGTAACTGCGCAGCTGCTCGGTGACGGCGTCGGCGAGCTCAACGGTTGCCGCTGCTTCCACGCTCAGCGCGACACCTCTTTCTGCAGTCCTGTGACGATGGCCCGCCAAGTCTATTCGGCGCGTGGCTGTGCAGCGGGTTTTGCCAGCTTCGGTTCTGCGCGGACCGCTCAGTATGCTGTCGGGTGCCTGCCGCGGCGGGACCAGTCGTCTGATGAGGAGCAGCTCGTTGACCTTCAACACCATCGCGCTTGAGCTGGTGCCGCCCAATATCGACCGCGGCGCTGCGCAGGCGGTCGAAGAGGCTCACAAAGTTGTCCAGCTCGCGGCGAAAACCGGCCTCGAAGGCCGGATCGGGCACGTGATGATGCCGGGGTTGATTGAAGAGGACGACGACCGGCCGATCGAGATGAAGCCGAAAATGGATGTGCAGGACTTCTGGTCGGCGATCAAGCCGGAACTTCCCGGCGTGCGCGGCTTGTGCAGCCAGGTCACCGCGTTCATGGACGAGCCGTCGCTGCGTCAGCGCCTCGGCGACCTGGTGGGTTCCGGTATCGATGGCGTCGTATTCGTCGGTGTGCCAAGGACTATGGCCGACGGCGAGGGTTCCGGCGTAGCGCCGACCGACGCGCTGTCGATCTATCGACAGCTGGTGGGCAACCGGGGCGTCATCCTGATTCCGACCCGCGAGGGTGAAGAGGGCCGGCTGAACTTCAAGTGCGACAAGGGCGCAACGTTCGCCCAAACACAACTGTTGTATTCCGATGCGATCGTGGGCTTCCTGACCGACTTCGCCAAGAAGACCGACCATCGACCGGAGATCCTGCTGTCGTTCGGCTTCGTGCCGACCGTCGAAGAGCGGGTCGGTTTCATCAACTGGCTCATCCAGGATCCGGGCAACGCCGCCGTCGCAGACGAGCAGGCATTCGTCTCCGCATTGGCGAATACCGAACCGGCGCAACGGCGCAAGCAGTTCCTCGACCTCTACAAGCGGGTCATCGACGGTGTCGTCGACTTGGGTTATCCGCTGAGCATCCACCTCGAGGCCACCTACGGCAATTCCGCGCCGGCCTTCGAGACGTTCGCCGAGATGCTGGCCTACTGGTCGCCGACGAACTGAGTCAGCTCGACGGTGGGTCGCTGGGCTCGGCCACCCGCGGCGAGCGATCGCGGCTGTACCAGGCCAGTAGTCCCACCACAGCGGCCACGGCGAGCGACGACAGGCCCAGCCACATCGCCGCGCCCTGGAACGATCGGATGCTCGGGTCGGTGTAGCGGGCCTGGGCGGTCAGTGTGCTGACGATGCCGGGTTTGAGTTTCCACTGCACCGTGTCCGGGTCGACACGGTCGCCGTTGGTGGAGGTGACCGAGCCGGGGAAGGCGACCGTCAACTCGACGTCGGCGTCGGGATCGGTCAGCGAGGTCAGGTCGGCGCGACCTTCCAGGATCACCAGGTCCCCGGCTCGGCGCAGCGACAGGTTCACGCCCTGCGCATCGGGGCTCATGTGCGCAAGCTCCGGCAACTCGGCGAAGGTCAGATCGGAAAACGTGGCCTGCGAACCGACGTAGCCGTCGCGGTCGTATTTCGACACCGCGACCTTCTGGCTGAACGCCAGGTTCGGATCGAGTTGCGGGCCGTTGTCTTTGTCGTTGCGGGGCTTGGCCGCCGCCACGATGTCACCGGACACCAGATCGTCGGGAGAAATCGTGATCGACGCTTTGACGCGCACGCATCCGGCGAGGACGGGTATCGCGAGCAGCAGCATGCTCATCGCGACGAGGCGGTTCCGGGACGAGAGCTGTATACCGCTGGCGCGCACCAGGTCATCGTGCCAGACCGCAACGGGGCCGGGGCAACTACAGCGGCAGCTGCCGGCCCAGGATCGCGAACGCCCGTGGGTCCCCGGTGAAGTGATAGCCGCGGATGATGTCGGTGAAGCCCAGTCGCCGGTAGAGCCGCCACGCGCGATTGGCCTCGCCGTTGGTCTCCGGCGTCGACAGCAGGACATTGGCCTCGTTGCGGTCGGCAAGCAGCCGACGGGCGAGCGCCTCGCCGAGGCCGCGGCCCTGCGCCCGGGGGAGGATATGCAGCTCGGTCAGCTCGAAATAGCTGGTCATCAGCGTCGCGATCTCCGGGCCGGACAGACCGCCGCGTTGCAAACCCGCCACCACCTGCTGCTGCCACCACTGGTCCGGCGCGCCGCAGTAGCCGTACGCCACGCCCAGCAGTGGCGCGTCGCTCAGCTCGGCCGACGACGGGTCGGTTCCACTCGGCGAGTCGACTTCCACGGCCGCCACGGCCTGCCAACCGCGCCGCCGGGTGTGCTCCAGCCACATCGCGGCGCGCTGATTCTCCGTGCCCGGCGGATAGTGCATCGCGTCGACGTAAACACCCAAGGCATCTGCCAACCTGCGCTGCATGTCCTCGGGCGGCAGGTTGATGAGGAATGTCGCCAACGTGCGGTCTCCTCGTCAGTTGTCCTTCTATGGTGCTGCATTCCCATTATCGGGCGCGGCGGCGCCGCGTCGATCGCCGACCGGCCGCTATTACAATCAGCAGGCGAAGCGGTGGTAACGCGCTGATTGACCTCGTATCATTCTTATTAGTTGCCCCCATGGCGGGCACTGACGTGCTATCGGTATTAACGTGACAGGTTTTCGGCAAGGAGGGACGAATGCCACTCTCCGATCATGAGCAGCGGATGCTCGACCAGATCGAGAGCGCTCTCTATGCCGAGGACCCCAAATTCGCGTCGAGCGTGCGCGGTGGGGGATTGCGTGCCCCGACGGCGCGACGCCGGTTGCAGGGTGCCGGCCTGTTCGTACTTGGTCTGGCGCTGCTGGTTTCCGGGGTGGCTTTTAAGGCCACCATGATTGGAACCTTCCCGGTCCTGTCCGTGCTGGGCTTCGTGGTGATGTTCGGCGGCGTCGTCTTCGCCATCACCGGTCCGCGGCTCGCCGGCCGGGGAGATCGCCCAGGGCCGTCGCCGGCCTCGCGTCAACGCCGCAGCAGGGGTTCCAGCGGATCGTTCACCAGCCGGATGGAAGACCGGTTCCGCCGCCGCTTCGAGGAATAGCCTCCGCGACAACAAAAGGGCAGCCGTCGGCTGCCTTTTTTTCTGCCCGCGTCTCCCCGTGAGACGCGCCGGGGACACCCCGCGCCAGCCGGTCGGCGGCCCCGAGCGGCGACATTGACCCACTACGCCCCACTCGGCTGATACCCGCAGCTCAGCGATCATTTCGACAGCCAGATTTCGCGCCACTAGCTGTTGCCGCAACCGTGATGGTGGCCGAGATCCTGCTGAAACGACGCCAAACGGTGACATTCGTGTCGTTAAATGGAGCGCAGTGGGGGAATGTGGGGTATGGTGGGCGAAGTCGAAAGGCGTGGAGGTGGCCAGATGTTTCTCGGCACCTACACGCCCAAGCTCGACGACAAAGGGCGGCTGACATTGCCCGCCAAGTTTCGCGACGCGCTGGCAGGAGGGCTGATGGTTACCAAGAGTCAAGACCACAGCCTTGCGGTCTACCCGCGGGCGGAATTCGAACAACTGGCCCGCCGGGCCAGTAAGGCCTCGCGAAGCAATCCGGAGGCGCGGGCGTTCCTGCGTAACCTGGCCGCCGGCACCGACGAACAGCATCCCGACGCCCAGGGCCGCATCACCCTGTCGGCCGACCACCGCCGCTACGCGCACCTGTCCAAGGACTGCGTGGTGATCGGATCGGTTGACTACCTGGAGATTTGGGATGCGCAGGCCTGGCAGGAATACCAAGAGACCCACGAAGAGAACTTCTCCGCGGCCAGCGATGAAGCACTCGGCGACATTATTTGAGGCGCGTGCCCGTGCATCGTGGCCTCTGCCCGAACCGACCCTGACGTACTTCCCCAACGCCAGGTTCGTGCTATCGGACAGGGACCTCGATGCAACGGCCCGCCCATTCTCACGTCGGGAGGGTGTTGTCATGCCTGACGTCACTGGCGATTTCGGCCACATCCCGGTACTGCTCGACCGCTGCTTCGCCCTGTTGCACCCCGCGTTGACGCGCCACCGTCCCGACGGATCAGGCGCCGTGCTGGTCGATGCGACCATTGGCGCCGGTGGGCACGCCGAACGGTTCCTCACCGAACTTCCCGGGCTGCGCGTGCTTGGCGTCGACCGCGACCCGACCGCGTTGGACATCGTGCGGGGGCGGCTCGCACGCTTCGCCGACCGGCTGACCCTGGTGCAGACCCGCTATGACGGGATCGGCACCGCTCTGGCCGAATCAGGCTATGGCACAACCGAATCCGTCGATGGCATCCTCTTCGACCTCGGCGTCTCGTCCATGCAGCTCGACCGCGTCGAGCGGGGCTTCTCCTACGCCCACGACGCGCCGCTGGACATGCGGATGGATCCCACCTCGGAGCTGACCGCGGCCGAGATCCTCAACAGCTACGACGAAGCCGAACTGACCGGCATTCTGCGTCGATTCGGCGAAGAGAAGTTGGCGCGCCGCATCGCCACCCATATCGTGCGACGCCGCGCCCGGACCCCTTTCACCTCGACCGCCGAACTGGTCGAGGTTATCTACCAAGCGGTTCCGGCGCCGGCCCGGCGCACCGGCGGGCATCCGGCCAAGCGGACGTTCCAGGCGTTGCGCATCGCGGTCAACGGCGAGCTTGATGCGTTGAGCGCTGCCCTGCCCGCGGCCCTGGGCGCGTTGAGGGTCGGCGGACGAGTCGTGGTGATGGCCTACCAGTCGCTCGAGGACCGGATCGTCAAGCGGACCTTCGCGGCGGCGACCACGTCGGGAACGCCATCGGATCTGCCCATCGAATTGCCCGGCCACGCACCGCAATTCACGTTGCTGACCCGCGGCGCCGAGCGTGCCGACGACGCGGAGATCCAGCGGAATCCGCGCAGCGCCGCGGTGCGACTGCGTGCTCTGGAGCGTGTCCGCGCCACGTCCGAGCCAGCGAGGAAGGGAGGCTGATGAAGGCCAAACGTGAAGCGAAAACAACCCGCGCCGGCGATCGGCGTCGCGAGCAGAACACAGCTTCCCGAAAGACCGGGCTGCGGGCTGCCGATGCGTCGGCGGCGCGCCGCAGGCCGCGTTCCGGGAAGGCCACCGCGCCCGCCCGCGAGCCACGGACGTCGCGATCCGCGCCGCAGACCTCGCCGGTCGCACGGCCCGTCGATCGTCCGGTCCGGCCGAAGAGTGCAAAGCAGGCCAAGGCTCGTGCCAAGGCGCGTAAGGCCAAGGCACCCAAAGTTGTTCGGCCGCCACTGCGGGAACGTCTGCTCGACCGGCTGGCGTCGATCGACCTGCGGCCGCGCACCTTGGCGGCCAAGGTCCCGTTCGTGGTGCTGGTGATCGGCTCGCTCGGCGCCGGCCTCGGTCTGACGCTGTGGCTGTCCACCGACGCCGCCGAGCGGTCGTATCAGCTCGGCAGCGCCCGGCAGCGGACCGAGCTGTTGCAGCAGCAAAAGGAAGCGCTCGAACGCGACGTGCAGGAAGCCCAGTCCGCTCCGGCGCTGGCCGAGGCTGCTCGTGGACTCGGGATGATCCCGACCCGGGACACCGCGCATCTGGTCAAAGACCCTGCCGGCAACTGGGTGGTCGTCGGCACCCCGAAGCCGGCGCAAGGGGTTCCGCCGCCACCGCTCAACACCAAACTGCCCGACGAAAAGCCGGCCCCGCCCGCGGCTCCGCCGGGAATCCCGGTCGAGGTGCCGGGACTGGTGCTGCCCGGTAACGGTGCTCCGCTGGTTCCGCTGGCACCCGGTCCCGACGTCATGGTCCGCACCCCGGACGGCGCGACCACCGTGGGCCCGCAACACCTTCCCGCGCCTGACGCCCCGCTCCCGATGCCCGGAGCCGGACCGGTGCCCGTGCAGCCTGTGCTGCCCGTGCAGCCCTTGCCGGGTGTGCAGACCGCGCCTGGACCGGCCCCGGGCGCGGCGGCCCTGCCGCCGGCCGCCGCGGTGCCGCCGCCGGCCCTTGCGCCCACGCCGGTTCCGCTCGTCGCGCCGGCGCCGGCGCCGGCGGTCGACGTGCCGGGAACGCCGCACCACGTCGCGCCGTCCGCACCGCTCAACGGGGAACAGTTCGGTCCCCTCACCGTGACCGCGCCGGGCGTCGCACGGTGAGCCGCGCCGATCGGTCAGCCAAGCGGCAGTCGCGTCCCGGCCCAGCCCGCAAGCCGAAACATGCTCAGGCCAAGGCGAATTCATCCGGCCATTCGGCCCACGAACGTCGTACCCGCCAGGCGGTCGAGATCGGCAATCGCGGTGCCTCGTTCGTTTTCCGGCACAGAGTCGGCAACGGTGTCATCTTCCTGGCATTGCTGGTCGCCGGTGCGCAATTGTTCTATCTGCAGGTGCCGCGCGCGTCCGGACTGCGTGCGGAGGCGGCGGGGCAACTCAAGGTCACCGACGTCGAAAAAGCCGTGCGCGGCAGCATCGTCGACCGCAACAACAACCAACTGGCCTTCACCATCGAGGCCCGAGCGCTGACCTTCCAGCCCAAGCGAATTCACAAACAGCTGGCCGACGCCAAACAAAAGAACGCGAAAGCCCCTGATCCGCAGCAGCGGCTGAACGACATCGCCAAGGACATCGCGCAGCGGCTGAACAACAAGCCGGACAAGGCCACCCTGCTGAAGAAGCTGCGCAGCGACGAGACGTTCGTCTATCTCGCCCGCGCCGTCGACCCGGCCATCGCGACGGCGATCACCACGAAATTCCCCGAGATCGGCGCCGAGCGCCAAGACCTGCGCCAGTATCCGGGTGGTTCGCTGGCGGCCAACGTCGTCGGCGGAATCGACTGGGACGGGCACGGTCTGCTCGGCCTGGAGGATTCGATGGACGCCGAGCTGGCCGGCACCGACGGGTCGGTCACCTACGACCGCGGTTCCGACGGCGTGGTCATCCCCGGCAGCTACCGCAACCAGCACCGGGCGGCCAACGGCTCGACGGTCCAGCTCACCATCGACGACGACATCCAGTTCTACGTGCAGCAGCAGGTGCAGCAGGCGAAGAATCTCTCCGGCGCCCGCAATGTCTCGGCGGTGGTACTCGACGCCAAGACGGGTGAAGTGCTGGCCATGAGCAACGACAACACCTTTGATCCGTCCCAGGACATCGGGCGCCAGGGCAACAAGCAACTCGGCGACCTGCCGGTGTCGTCGCCGTTCGAGCCCGGGTCGGTGAACAAGGTCGTCACCGCCTCCTCGGTGATCGAATACGGGTTGACCAATCCCGATGAGGTGCTGCAGGTTCCGGGCACCATCAACATGGGTGGGGTCACCGTGCACGATGCATGGGGCCACGGCGTTGCGCCCTACACGACCACCGGGGTGTTCGGTAAGTCGTCGAACGTCGGCACGCTGATGCTGGCGCAGCGCGTTGGACCGCAGCGCTGGTATGACATGGCGCGGAAATTCGGGCTCGGCCAGCGCACCGGGGTCGGTCTGCCCGGTGAAAGCGCCGGGCTGGTGCCGCCGATCGATCAGTGGTCGGGCAGCACGTTCTCCAACTTGCCGATCGGCCAAGGCCTTTCGATGACCCTGCTGCAGATGACCGGGATGTACCAGGCGATCGCCAATGACGGCGTGCGGATGCCGCCGCGAATCATCAAGGCCACCATCGGACCGGACGGCGCCCGCACCGAAGAGGCGCGCCCGGAGGGCGTGCGGGTGGTGTCGCCGGAGACCGCGCGAACCGTGCGCAACATGTTGCGTGCCGTCGTGCAACGCGATCCGAGAGGCGTGCAGCAGGGCACCGGTCCGGCCGCCGCCGTCGAGGGCTATCAATTGGCCGGCAAGACCGGCACCGCGCAGCAGATCAACCCGGCGTGCGGCTGCTACTACGACAACGTCTACTGGATCACCTTCGCCGGCATGGCCACCACTGACGACCCGCGCTACGTGATCGGCGTCATGATGGACAACCCGGCGACCAACGCCGACGGGACCCCCGGCCACTCGGCGGCTCCGCTGTTCCACAACATCGCGGGGTGGCTGCTGCAGCGTGGCAACGTCCCGCTATCACCCGATCCGGGTCCGCCGCTGACGCTGCAGGCCGGCTGATATCAGCTGGTGCTGTAAGCCCAGTAGTCGTACGCGCCGGGCACCGGGCACAGGTCGTTGTATGCGGCCAGCACGAAATGTCCCGCTTGGTCGCTGGTCAGCGTTGGATGGTCGCGCACCAGGCCCGCGGCCACCTGGGTGCCGGGGGCGTGCTGATTCCACAGTTGCCAGCACACGTCGTAGCCGTCTGCCAGCATCCCCGGATCCGACCCGGTGACGCCCGCCGCCCGTGCGGCGGCCAAGAAGTCCTGCGGGGTGCTGGCGCCGGCCGGGGCGGCCAAACCAATACACGCGGCGGCTCCAACTGCACCAACCAGCACTTTTCCGATCATGACGGACCCCTGTTCACTCTGCGTTCATCTTTGAGATGACTATAGTTCAGATTATGGCCATCTTGGCTTAAGGCTCTCTGTGTGCTCGTTGAGGTGTTCCTGATCGGGGTTGAACACCTGTCGCCGTTCGAGCCGCGGTCTGGGTGTCAAACCATGCGGTAACGGCTACATCTCCGGCGTGACAGGTCAGGTAGGCGTGGTTGTCGTCGTGCCCGCGCACAACGAATTCGCGGCGTTGTCCCGGAGTGTGGGCGCAATCCGGACGGCCGCGATCGCGGCTGCCATGCCCACGGCGGTCGTCGTGGTCCTCGATGCATGCGATGACGAGAGCGGCGACCTCGCCGGGCACTTCGGCCCCGACGTTCACTTCGTGGCGGTCGACGAGCGCAACGTCGGCGCCGCGCGCGCCGCTGGCTTCCGGTATGCGGCGTCAGAGCTCGACGGCGTGGGCGCGCGGACGTGGTACGCCACCACGGACGCCGACACCGCAGTGGGTCACGATTGGCTGGCGCGTCAACTCGGCAGTTCGGCAGACATGGTCCTGGGCCTCGTCCGGGTGGGGCAGTGGCGCAATCACTCCAAGGAGGCCGCCGAACTCTACGAGGCGCGCTACCGCGCCGAGGCATCGCGTCACGAGCACATCCATGGGGCCAACATGGGATTTCGGTCCGAAGCGTATTGGCGCGTTGGCGGGTTCGCCGCGCTGGCCAGTGGGGAAGACGTCGACCTGGTCGAACGTTTTCAGGCCGGCGGGTTCCGCGTGCACTGGGACGACCAGCTGTGGGTCACCACCTCGGACCGTCGGCGAGGACGGGCCCCCGGCGGCTTTGCCGATCACCTCGCGGAAGTCTCGCAAGAAGTGGCGGGCCCCGGCGACAGGGCGGACGAGGTGTCATGACCGAGGCTCTGGTGCTCGAGTGGCTCCGGGCCGGTCGACTGCAGCTGCCGTTGCCGGGTTCAGGTGAAACCGCGCAGCGCTGGCGTCGGCTCGCCCAGTTGACCGAAATCGACATCGTCGCAGGACGGTTGGCGGAGGCACACACCGACGCAGCCGCCATCCTGGACGAACTCGGCGGCCCGTTGCCGTGTGCCGGTGAGTTGTGGGGCGTCTGGGCTGCCGAAGCCCCCGACGCGGTCGTCACCGCCCACGTTGCAGGTGACGTGGTGGTTCTCGAGGGCCGCAAGGCATGGTGTTCGGGCGCCGGGCTGTGTACGCATGCGCTGGTCACTGCCCGACTGGGCGATGGGAGAGGTGGGTTGTTCGCCGTCGATCTGGCCGACGATGCGGTGCGGGCACTCGAACCGACCTGGCGTAATGCCGGCATGGCCGAAAGTGACACCAGGTCAGTGGAATTCGGCGGCGCGCCCGCGGTTGCGGTCGGCGGCCCGGGCGACTATCTGAGTCGGCCTGGCTTCTGGTTCGGCGCCATCGGTGTCGCGGCGTGCTGGCTTGGCGGTGCCCGAGCGGTCGCTGCGCCGCTCTACGAGCGCGCGGCCAGACGTTCGGCCAACGAGCACCTGCTGGCCCATCTTGGTGCAGTCGACGCCGCGATCACCGCCGCCGAGGCGGCATTGGCGGCGACCGCCGAGCACGTCGACGCAGACCCGTTGAATCAGTTGGGGCTGGCCGAACTGCGGGCCAGACGCGTCCGCGCGGTTGTCGAGAAGGCGGCTGACGAGGCGCTCATCCGAACGGATCGGGCGCTGGGACCGGGGCCGCTGTGCCTCGACGCGCGACACGCTCGCGCCGTCGCGGACCTGACCGTCTACGTCAGACAGAGCCATGCCGAGCGTGACCTCGCCGTCCTGGGATCTCTTGCGGCCGCGGAACACGCCGACGGCTGAGCCGAGCCTGGGCGTGCCGGTGTCTGCCTGCTCGGCGTCGCCGCGGTTCCTGCGCGGGTCGAACCGCGTCGGCTCGGTAGTGTCATGGCCGATCGAGCAGTCCGTTTACGCAGGAGGGGAGTGATACCGGTGCCCGCTGCGCTGCGTCCTTCCACCGGCGTGGGTGTGCTGCTTTCGACGCTCGCCGCGCAGGTGGGCGCGGTTTCGGCCAAGGGGCCGGACGTCCAGATCACCGGTGTGACGTTGCGCGCCCAGGATGTCCAGCCGGGGGACCTGTTTGCCGCGCTGCCGGGTAGCTCAACGCACGGCGCCCGGTTCTACCGTGACGCGCTAGACGGCGGGGCCGTCGCGGTGCTCACCGATGCGGCCGGCCTGACGGGGCTCGCCGACGACGCCGCCGCGGTGCCGGTGCTGGTGCACCCCCAACCCCGCAGCGTGCTGGGCGAACTCGCCGCGACCGTGTACGGACGTCCGTCCGAACACCTGACCGTCGTCGGCATCACCGGCACCTCGGGCAAGACGACGACGACCTATCTGATCGAAGCCGGTCTGCGGTCGGCCGGCCGGACCGTGGGGCTGATCGGCACCGTCGGTCTGCGCATCAACGGCGCCGACATCCCGAGCACGCTGACCACGCCTGAGGCGCCCGCACTGCAGGCTCTGCTCGCGGTAATGGCCGAGCGCGGTGTCGACACCGTGGTGATGGAGGTGTCCAGCCACGCGCTGACCCTGGGCCGCGTCGACGGGATCCGCTTTGCCGTCGCAGGATTCACCAACTTGTCCCGCGATCATCTCGACTTTCACCCGACCATGGAGGACTACTTCGACGCCAAGGCACGATTGTTCGACCCGGCATCGCCGCTGCACGCCGCGCGTTCGGTGGTCTGTGTCGACGACGACGCGGGCCGCGCGATGGCCAATCGCGCCGGATCCGCGACCACGGTCAGCACACACGGCCGGCCGGCGGATTGGCGTACCGAGGACGTCGCAGCCGAAGCCGGGGCCCAGGAATTCACCGCGGTCGACCCGGCCGGCGTCCACCACCGGCTGGGGATTGCATTACCCGGCGCCTACAACGTCGCCAATTGTCTTGTCGCGCTGGCGGTTCTGGACATCGTCGGGGTGTCGCCCGAGCAGGCGTCGGCCGGACTCAGGCACACGCACGTTCCCGGCCGGCTCGAGCAGATCGACCGCGGCCAGAGCTTTCTGGCGCTGGTCGACTACGCGCACAAGCCCGGTGCGCTGCAGGAGGTGCTGCGATCGGTACGCCGCCCGGGCGGCCGGCTTGCCGTGGTGTTCGGGGCCGGCGGTGACCGTGATGCAGGCAAGCGTGCACCGATGGGGCGGGTCGCTGCCGAACTGGCCGACCTGGTGGTCGTGACCGACGACAACCCCCGCAGCGAGGACCCGGCGGCGATCCGCCGCGAAATCCTCTCCGGCGCAGCCGAAGCCGGCACGGCCGCGGACATCGTCGAGATCGGCGACCGCCGTGAGGCCATCGACCACGCGGTGGCCTGGGCGGCGGCCGGTGACGTGGTGCTGATCGCGGGCAAGGGCCACGAAACCGGCCAGACCCGCGATGGGCAGACCCAGCCCTTCGACGACCGGATCGAACTCGCCGCCGCACTCGAGGCGTTGCCAAAATGACCGCCGGCGACGATGCAGTGCGCAGCGATGGGGAGGAGCGGCGCAGATGATCGACCTCACCGTCGCGCAGATCGCCGACATCGTCGGCGGCGAACTGGTGGACATCTCCGCCGAGGACGCGGCCGCCCTGCACGTTACCGGCACCGTCGAATTCGACTCGCGCAAAGTCACTTCCGGCGGATTGTTCCTGGCGTTGCCCGGCGCTCGCGCCGACGGGCACGAACATGCGGCCTCGGCGGTGGAAGCCGGGGCGGTCGCGGTCTTGGCCGCCCGGCCGGTCGGGGTGCCCGCGATCGTGGTCAAGCCTGACCCAAAGGTCGCCGGAAGCGGCGCGGGTGTGCTCGAGCACGACACCGACGGGTCGGGGGCGGCGGTGCTGGCGGCGCTGGCCAAGCTGGCCGCCGCGGTGGCCGCCGAGCTGGTGGCCGGCGGGCTGACCATCGTCGGGGTCACCGGCTCGTCGGGCAAGACGTCGACGAAAGACCTGCTGGCGGCCGTGCTCGCACCACTGGGCGAGGTGGTCGCGCCGCCCGGGTCGTTCAACAACGAGCTGGGGCACCCGTGGACGGTGCTGCGCGCGACCGCCAGCACCGACTATCTGATTCTGGAATTGTCCGCTCGTCATCTCGGCAACATCGCCGCGCTGGCCGCGATCGCACCGCCGACCATCGGGGTGGTGCTCAACGTCGGCACCGCGCATCTGGGTGAATTCGGCTCACGTGACGCCATTGCGAAGACAAAATCTGAACTGCCGCAAGCGGTTCCGCGCTCCGGGGTGGTCGTGCTCAATGCCGACGACCCGGCTGTGGCCGCAATGGCCGAGGTGACCGCGGCCCGGGTGGTGCGGGTCAGCAGGCAGCACCACGCCGACGTGTGGGCCGGGCCGGTGACGCTCGACGAGCTGGCCAGGCCGCAGTTCGCGCTGCACGCCGGTGACGCCGCCGTCGACGTCACGCTGGCCGTGCACGGCGACCACCAGGTCGGCAACGCGCTTTGCGCGGCCGCCGTCGCCCTGGAATGCGGCGCCACCCTGCAGCAGGTCGCGACCGCGCTGGCCGACGCGGGCCCGGTGTCCGGGCACCGGATGCGGGTGAGCACCCGCGCCGACGGCGTGACGATCATCGATGACGCCTACAACGCCAACCCCGACTCGATGCGGGCCGGGCTGCAGGCACTCGCTTGGATTTCGGCGGCAGGCGGGGCCGACCCCGCCGGAAAGCGTCGTAGCTGGGCGGTGCTGGGCGAGATGGCCGAGCTCGGTGACGACGCGATATCCGAGCATGACCGCATCGGCCGACTGGCAGTGCGATTAGATGTGTCTCGACTCATTGTCGTCGGAACGGGGAGGTCTATGAGCGCCATGCACCAGGGCGCGGTCATGGAAGGCTCGTGGGCCGTCGCCGCCGCGGACGCCGACGCCGCCCTGGCCGTGCTGCGGGCTGAGCTGCAGCCCGGCGACGTGGTGCTGGTGAAGGCCTCCAACGCCGCAGGCCTCGGGGCGCTGGCCGATTCGCTGGCCGACTCGGCCGTTGAGGGGCGGGGCCGCAGCTAATGATCGACATCCTCATCGCCGTCGGCATCTCGCTGGCGGTGTCCATCCTGTTGACCCCGATGCTGATCCGGCTGTTCAACCGGCAGGGTTTCGGCCACGAGATCCGCGAGGACGGGCCGCCGAGCCACCAGACCAAGCGCGGGACGCCCTCGATGGGCGGCGTGGCGATCCTGGCCGGCATCTGGGCCGGCTACCTCGGCACCCACCTGGCCGGTCTGGCGTTCAACGGCGAGGGCCCGTCGGCGTCCGGCCTGCTGGTGTTGTTCCTGGCCACCACGCTGGGCGCGGTCGGCTTCGTCGACGACCTGATCAAGATCCGCCGCGCCCGCAACCTCGGACTCAACAAGACCGCCAAGACCGTCGGCCAGATCACCGCCGCGGTCCTGGTGGGCATCCTCGTCTTGCAATTCCGCAACGACGTGGGCCTGACGCCGGGCACTTCCGACCTGTCCTACGTGCGCGAAATCGCGACCGTCACACTGGCTCCCGCGATTTTCGTGCTGTTCTGCGTGATCATCGTCAGTGCCTGGTCCAACGCGGTCAACTTCACCGACGGCCTCGACGGCCTGGCCGCCGGATCGATGGCCATGGTCACCGCCGCCTACGTGTTGATCACGTTCTGGCAGTACCGCAACGCGTGTGCGACGGCGCCCGGCCTGGGCTGCTACAACGTGCGCGACCCGCTGGACCTGGCGATCATCGCGGCGGCGACGGCGGGCGCGTGCATCGGGTTCCTGTGGTGGAACGCCGCGCCGGCCAAGATCTTCATGGGCGACACCGGATCGCTGGCGTTGGGCGGCATCATCGCCGGCATCTCGGTGACCAGCCGAACGGAAATCCTTGCGGTGGTGCTCGGCTCGCTGTTCGTCGCCGAGATCGTCTCGGTGGTGATCCAGATTCTGGCGTTCCGCACCACCGGCCGCCGGGTGTTCCGGATGGCGCCGTTCCACCATCATTTCGAGTTGGCCGGCTGGGCCGAAACCACGGTGATCATCCGGTTCTGGCTGCTCACCGCGATCAGCTGCGGCCTGGGTGTGGCGTTGTTCTACAGCGAGTGGCTCGCGGCGACCGGCGGCGGGTGACATGACACCTACGCTTGGGCCATTGGTGGCCGGAGCGTCGGTGCTGGTCGCGGGCGGCGGAGTCACCGGGCGCGCGGTCCTGACGGCGCTCGCCGAGATCGGCGCGACGGCGACACTGTGCGACGACGATCCGGCCACCCGTCAGCAGTTCGCCGACGCCGGCACGGCGACTGTCGATTCCGCGACCGCCGTCGACCACATCGCCGACCACGCGCTGCTGGTCGTCAGCCCAGGGTTCCCGCCGACCGCGCCGGTGCCTGTCGCCGCCGCAGCGGCAGGTGTGCCGGTCTGGGGCGACATCGAATTGGCGTGGCGACTCGACCAGGCCGGCCGCTACGGCCCGCCGCGGCGCTGGCTGACCGTCACCGGCACCAACGGCAAGACCACCACGACGTCGATGCTGCACGCGATGCTCGTCGCCGCGGGCCGCAGCAGCCGGCTGTGCGGCAACATCGGTGACCCGGTGCTAGACGTGTTGCACGAGCCCGCCGAGTTGCTGGCCGTCGAGCTGTCCAGCTTCCAGCTGTACTGGGCGCCGTCGCTGCGGCCCGAGGCCGGCGTCGTGCTCAACATCGCCGACGACCATCTGGACTGGCACGGCACCTTCGCCGACTACGCCGCCGCGAAAGCGGGCGTGCTGCGTGGCCGGGTCGCGATGGCCGGGCTCGACGACCCGCACGCGGCCGCGCTGCTGTCGGCGTCGACGGCTCCGCGGCGGGTCGGGTTCCGGCTCGGCGAGCCGACGGCCGGGGAACTCGGCGTGCACGACGGCATGCTGGTCGACCGGGCCTTCGCCGACGACCTGCCGCTGGCCGCGGTCTCGTCGATCGCGGTGCCCGGCCCGGTGGGCGTGCTGGACGCGTTGGCGGCTGCCGCCTTGGCCCGCAGCGTCGACGTGCCCGCCGACGCGATCGCGGCGGCGCTGGCGTCGTTCCGGGTCGGCCGGCATCGCGCCGAGCGGGTGGCCGTCGTCGACCAGATCACCTACGTCGACGACTCCAAGGCCACCAACCCACACGCCGCCGAGGCGTCGTTGCTCGCCTACCCGCGGGTGGTGTGGATCGCCGGGGGGCTGCTGAAGGGCGCATCGGTGGACGAGACCGTCGCCAGGGTCGCATCGCGGCTGGTCGGAGCGGTGCTGATCGGCCGCGACCGGGCGATGGTTGCCGAGGCGTTATCGCGACACGCCCCGGATGTGCCGGTCGTCCAGGTTATCGCAGGCGAGGATGTTGATATGCATGCGACTGCTGAGTCTCCTGTTGCCTATGCGACAAAAGTGGCCCCTTCGTCTGACGAGACCATCGGCGCTCGCGTGATGAACGCCGCCGTGGCCGCCGCACGCGAGCTGGCCGGTCCCGGCGACACAGTGCTCCTCGCGCCGGCCGGTGCCTCCTTCGACCAGTTCACCGGCTATGCGGACCGCGGTGATGCGTTCGCGGCCGCCGTGCGCGCGACGCCGTAAGTAGCGGCCGGGTGAAGAGCGCACTGGCCCGGCTGTTGCGCCGGGGAAGCAACGGCGACCAGTCGACCGACGACACACCGCAGGCCGCATCGGAGACCGTCGCCAAGGCGCCTGCCGAACCGCGGACCCGGTTCGGGGCCTGGCTGAACCGGCCGATGACGTCGTTCCACCTGATCATCGCGATCGCCGCGCTGCTGACCACGCTGGGCCTGATCATGGTGCTGTCGGCGTCCGGGGTTCGGTCCTACGACGACGACGGGTCGGCGTGGACCATCTTCGGCCGCCAGGTGCTCTGGACGATCGTCGGCCTCGGTGCCTGCTACCTGGCGTTGCGGCTGCCGGTGCGGTTCATGCGGCGCATGGCATTCACCGGCTTCGCGACGACGATCGTCATGCTGGTGCTGGTGTTGATCCCGGGAATCGGTAAGGAAGCCAACGGATCCCGTGGTTGGTTCGTCATCGCCGGGTTCTCGATGCAGCCATCGGAGCTGACCAAGATCGCCTTCGCGATCTGGGGCGCACACCTGCTGGCCGCTCGGCGCATGGAACGCGCCACGCTGCGGGAGATGCTGATTCCGCTGGTGCCGGCGGCGGTCATCGCGCTGGCCCTCATCGTCGCTCAGCCGGACCTCGGCCAGACGGTGTCGCTGAGCATCATCCTGCTGGGTCTGCTCTGGTACGCCGGTCTGCCGCTGCGGGTCTTCCTGAGCTCGCTGTTCGCCGCGATCGTCGCCGGAGCGATCCTGGCGGTGTCCGCCGGCTACCGCTCCGACCGGGTGCGGTCGTGGCTGGACCCCGGCCAGGACCCGCAGGACTCCGGATATCAGGCCAGGCAGGCGAAGTACGCGCTGGCCAACGGCGGTGTCTTCGGCGACGGTCTGGGGCAGGGCACCGCGAAGTGGAACTACCTGCCCAACGCGCACAACGACTTCATCTTCGCGATCATCGGCGAAGAACTCGGCCTCGTCGGCGCGCTCGGCCTGCTCGCGCTGTTCGGTCTGTTCGCCTACACCGGCATGCGGATCGCGCGCCGGTCGGCCGACCCGTTCCTGCGGCTGCTGACCGCCACCACCACGATGTGGGTGATCGGCCAGTCATTCATCAACGTCGGGTATGTGATCGGCCTGCTGCCGGTGACCGGCATTCAGCTGCCCCTTATCTCGGCGGGCGGAACATCAACGGCGACAACACTTTTGATGATCGGCATGATGGCGAACGCGGCACGGCACGAACCGGAGGCCGTCGCTGCGCTGCGGGCCGGGCGTGACGACCGGATGAACCGGATCCTGCGGCTGCCGTTGCCGGCGCCCTATACGCCGACCCGGGTGGAGGCGCTGCGTGACCGGCTGCGCAGCCAGCGCCAGCCGGCCAAGCCGAGCAAGCCGCCGCGGCCCGCTGACCGCAAGGCGGATCGTCGCAGCTCCCGGTCTGCGAGCAAGGGTCAGGCAGGGGGAAGGCATCATGGAGGCGCACAACAGCGGTACCCCGGCCGGCACGGCCGGGGCAGAGGTCGCGTACTGGAAGGTCAGCGCTACGGGTGAACGACTCGGTCAACGAGCCAATCGGGGAGTCCTCGGCTCGCTCGGTGTCGGATACTCCGGATACTCGCTCCGCTGCGCCCGCGCCTAGCGCGCGCTCGCCTCGCTCGGTGTCGGATACTCGCTCCGCTGCGCCCGCGCTTGGCGCGCGCTCGCCTCGCTCGGTGTCGGTCGTGCTCGCGGGAGGCGGCACAGCCGGCCACGTTGAGCCCGCGATGGCCGTCGCCGACGCCCTTGTCGCACTGGATCCTGACGTCCGCATCACCGCGCTGGGCACCGAGCGCGGCTTGGAGACCAGGCTGGTTCCCGAGCGTGGTTACGCACTCGAGCTGATCACCCCGGTTCCGTTGCCCCGCAAGCTGACCGGCGACCTGGCCCGCCTTCCGGCACGGGTGCTGCGCGCGGTCCGGCAAACCCGCGCCGTGCTCGACAAGGTCGACGCCGATGTGGTGATCGGATTCGGCGGCTACGTCGCGCTGCCCGCCTACCTGGCTGCCCGCGGCGCGGCCCGACGCAGGCGGCGGGTGCCGGTGCTGATCCACGAGGCCAACGCCAGTGCCGGGCTGGCCAACCGGATCGGTGCGCGCAGCGCGCAACGGGTGCTCTCGGCGGTGCCCGATTCCGGTCTGCCGCGCGCCGAAGTGGTCGGTGTCCCGGTGCGCGCGGCCATCACGTCGCTGGACCGCGCCGCCCTGCGCTCGGAGGCGCGTGCGCATTTCGGCTTCGCCGACGACGCCCGGGTGCTGCTGGTGTTCGGTGGTTCGCAGGGCGCGGCGTCGCTCAACCGTGCGGTGGCCGCGGCGGCCGGCGATCTGGCCGCTGCCGGTGTCGCGGTGCTGCACGCGCACGGCGCCAAGAACACGATCGACCTGCGTGCGCCCGAGCCGGGCGATCCGCCGTATGTGGCGGTGCCCTATCTCAACCGGATGGACCTGGCGTACGCCGCCGCGGACGTGGCGATCTGCCGCTCCGGGGCGATGACGGTCGCCGAGGTGACCGCCGTCGGTCTGCCCGCGATTTACGTGCCGTTGCCGATCGGCAACGGTGAGCAGCGGCTGAACGCGCTGCCGGTGGTCAACGCCGGTGGCGGCATGGTGGTCGCCGACGCCGACCTGACGCCGCAATTCGTGGCCGACCAGGTTGCCGCGCTGCTCAACGACGCGCCCCGGTTGGCGGCGATGACCAAGGCGGCGGCGCTGGTCGGACACCCGGAGGCGGCGCTGCAGGTGGCGCAGGCCGCGCTGGACCTGGCGAAGCAGGCCCGCCGATGAACGCGCTGCCCCCCGAACTGCAGCGGGTGCACATGGTCGGCATCGGCGGCGCCGGTATGTCGGGAATCGCCCGCATCCTGCTGGACCGCGGCGGCCAGGTGTCCGGCTCGGACGCCAAGGAGTCGCGAGGTGTGCGCGCACTGCGCGCCCGCGGCGCGCTGATCCGCATCGGGCACGACGAGTCGTCGCTGGATCTGCTGCCGGGCGGCGCGACCGCCGTCATCACCACCCACGCCGCCATCCCGAAAACCAATCCCGAGCTCGTCGAAGCCCGCCGCCGCGGGATCCCGGTGGTGCTGCGGCCTGCGGTGCTGGCGAAGTTGATGGCCGGCCGGACCACGCTGATGGTGACCGGCACGCACGGCAAGACGACCACGACGTCGATGCTGATCGTGGCCTTGCAGCACTGCGGCATGGATCCGTCGTTCGCGGTCGGCGGTGAGCTGGGCGAGGCCGGCACCAACGCCCATCACGGCAGCGGCGACTGCTTCGTCGCCGAGGCCGACGAGAGCGACGGATCGCTGCTGGAGTACACCCCGAACGTCGCCGTCGTCACCAACATCGAAGCCGACCACCTCGACTACTTCGGCAGCATCGACGCCTACACCGCGGTGTTCGACTCGTTCGCCGAACGCATCGCCCCGGGCGGCGCGCTCGTCGTCTGCACCGACGACCCGGGCGCGGCCACTCTGGCGGAACGCACTGCGGCGCTGGGGATCCGGGTGCTGCGATACGGTTCGTCGGGCGATGGGCTGAGCGGGACGTTGTTGTCCTGGGAGCAGCAGGGGACCGGGGCGGTCGCGCACATCAAGCTGGACGGCGAGATCCATCCGAGGGTGATGCGGCTGGCGGTGCCCGGCCGGCACATGGCGCTCAATGCGTTGGGCGCGTTACTGGCCGCCGTCGAAGTCGGCGCGCCGGCGGAATGCGTGCTCGACGGGTTGGCCGGATTCGACGGCGTCCGTCGGCGTTTCGAGTTGATCGGTGCGGTGGGATCGGTGCGGGTCTTCGACGACTACGCCCATCACCCGACTGAGATCAGCGCGACGCTCGATGCGGTCCGCACCCTGCTCGAGCAGACCGGCGCCGGTCGTTCGCTGGTGGTGTTCCAGCCGCACTTGTATTCACGGACACAAGCTTTCGCCGCCGAATTCGGTCACGCGCTGGACGCCGCCGACCAGGTCTTCGTGCTCGACGTCTACGGCGCTCGCGAACAGCCCATCGCCGGGGTGAGCGGAGCCAGCGTCGCCGAGCATGTCGGCGTCCCGGTCCAGTACGTGCCGAACTTCTCCTCGGTTGCCCACGCCGTCGCTGAAGCGGTCGGCCCGGGTGATGTCGTCGTCACCATGGGCGCGGGCGACGTCACCATGCTCGCGCCCGAGATCGTCACCGCGCTGCAGGTGCGCGCCAATCGCAGCGCCCCGGGCCGGCCGGGGGTGTTGTAGTGACCGAGCCGGACGGCCCTACACCGGGCGAGGTGAGCGAGGAACCCGCCGCGGAATCCGCTGCGACCGAACCGATCACCGTCGCCGACGGCGAGCAGGAGCAGCCCGCCGAAGTCGAAGGCCCGCGTCGGCGGGAGCGCCGTGAACGTGCCGAACGCCGCGAGGCGCAGGCGCGTGCGGTGGCGATCGAACAAGCCCGCCGCGAAGCCAAGCGCAAAGCGAAAGGCAAGCCCACCGCGGAGTCGAAACCCGTTGCGCGTGGCGCTGTCCGGGGTTTGAAACTGTTCCTCATATCGCTGCTGCTCGTCGTGATCACCACCGGGATCGGGTTGATCCTGTACTTCACGCCGGTAATGTCAGCACGCAGCATCATCGTCAGCGGCAACGGGGCGGTGACCCGCGACGAGGTACTCGACGCGGCTCAGGTGCGGCCGGGCACGCCGCTGCTGCAGATCAACACCGACGCCATCGCCGACCGGGTCGCCGCGATCCGCCGGGTGGCCAGCGTCCGGGTGCAACGCGAATATCCGTCGGCGCTACGGATCACTGTCGTCGAACGGATTCCCGTGGTGGTCAAGGATTTTCCCGACGGCCCGCACCTGTTCGACCGCGACGGCGTCGACTTCGCGACCGGGCCACCGCCGCCGGCGTTGCCCTATATCGATGTCGACAATCCCGGTCCGACCGATCCGGCGACCAAAGCCGCGCTCGCGGTGCTGATCGCGCTGCGTCCGGAGATCGCCGCGCAGGTGGGCCGCATCGCCGCCCCGTCGGTGGCGTCGATCAAGCTGACGCTCGTGGACGGGCGCACGGTGATCTGGGGGACCAACGACCGCACCGACGAGAAAGCGGAGAAGCTGGCGGCGCTGCTGACCCAGCCCGGCCGCACCTACGACGTCTCCAGCCCGGATCTGCCCACCGTCAAGTAAGCGGCTGGTTGAAAATCGCCGAAATTCGCCCGCGGGTCTTCGGCGCGCCTGCATCGATCGTGCGCACGGCGGCAATACCGTTCTGTTTGCGCGAACAACTTGACATAACTCTAACTCTCTACTTGAGGTTTAGGTTTGCCGAGCCGGTCCGCTTCGAGCCAGTTCCACCAGGGAGGAACACAGAATGATGACCCCGCCGCACAACTACTTGGCCGTCATCAAAGTCGTGGGCATCGGTGGCGGCGGCGTCAACGCCGTCAACCGGATGATCGAGCAGGGTCTCAAGGGCGTCGAGTTCATCGCCATCAACACCGACGCGCAGGCGCTGTTGATGAGCGACGCCGACGTCAAACTCGACGTCGGCCGCGACTCCACCCGCGGGCTGGGCGCCGGCGCCGACCCCGAGGTCGGCAAGAAAGCCGCCGAAGACGCGAAGGACGAGATCGAGGAGCTGCTCCGCGGCGCCGACATGGTGTTCGTCACCGCCGGTGAGGGCGGCGGCACCGGCACCGGCGGCGCTCCCGTCGTCGCCACGATCGCCCGCAAGCTGGGTGCGTTGACGGTCGGTGTGGTCACCCGGCCGTTCTCCTTCGAGGGCAAGCGGCGCAGCAACCAGGCCGAGAACGGCATCACGTTGCTGCGGGAGAGTTGCGACACCCTGATTGTGATTCCCAACGACCGGCTGCTGCAGATGGGCGACGCGGCGGTGTCGCTGATGGACGCGTTCCGCAGCGCCGACGAGGTGCTGCTCAACGGTGTGCAGGGCATCACCGACCTGATCACCACGCCGGGCCTGATCAACGTCGACTTCGCCGACGTCAAGGGCATCATGTCCGGCGCGGGCACCGCGCTGATGGGTATCGGCTCGGCCCGCGGCGACGGCCGCGCGCTCAAGGCGGCCGAGATCGCGATCAACTCCCCGCTGTTGGAAGCGTCCATGGAAGGCGCGCAGGGTGTGCTGATGTCCATCGCCGGCGGTAGCGACCTGGGGCTGTTCGAGATCAACGAGGCGGCCTCGCTGGTGCAGGACGCCGCCCACCAGGAGGCCAACATCATCTTCGGAACCGTCATCGACGACTCGCTGGGCGACGAGGTGCGGGTGACGGTGATCGCCGCGGGCTTCGACGCCAGCGGGCCGGGACGAAAGCCGGTCGTCGGCGCCACGACCGCCGCGGCCAACACCGGGATCGCACCCGGCAAAGCGGGCAAGATCAGCTCGAGCCTGTTCGAGCCCGTCGACGCGGTGAGCGTGCCGGTGCCGACCAACGGCGCGAGCTTCGACATCGGCGGCGGCGAGGACGACGACGTCGACGTGCCGCCGTTCATGCGGCGCTAGTCGCGCGACGATGCGGGCCGCGACGCGGCGGGATACTGAACGGGTGAGTGTTCGCATCAGGCGTGTGACGACGACCCGAGTGGGCGGTGTCTCGGTGGCCCCCTTCGACACCTTCAACCTCGGCGACCATGTCGGCGATGACCCCACCGCGGTGGCGTCCAACCGTGCGCGGCTGTCCAAGGCGATCGGGCTGGGCGCCGACCGGGTGGTGTGGATGAACCAGGTGCACGGCGACCATGTCGCGGTCGTCGACGGCCCGCGTGATACGCCGCTCGACGAGACGGACGCGCTGGTGACCAGCACCCCGCGGCTGGCCCTGGCGGTGGTGACCGCCGACTGCGTGCCGGTGCTGCTGGCCGACGCCCGCGCCGGCGTCGTCGCCGCGGTGCACGCCGGCCGGGTCGGGGCCCGCGACGGCGTCGTGGTCCGGGCCGTCGAGGCGATGGTGGCCGAGGGTGCGCACGAGGCCGACATATCGGTGCTGCTGGGACCCGCGGTCAGCGGTCGCAACTACGAGGTCCCCGCGGCGATGGCCGACGAGGTCGAGGCCGCGCTGCCGGGCAGCCGCACCACCACGTCGACCGGCACGCCCGGACTGGATCTTCGCGCCGGAATCGCTTGTCAGCTCAAGGCTTTGGGTGTCGACGCGATCGACGTCGACCCGCGTTGCACGGTCGACGACGCCAACCTGTTCAGTCATCGCCGCGGCGCTCCGACGGGGCGGCTGGCCTCGGTGGTGTGGATGGAATGAGCGCGGTGGCGGTAAACGCGTCAGCGCGACGCGAATTGGAATTGGCCGACGCTTTGGCCGCGTTACGGCAGCGGCTGGCCGCGGCGGCCGAAGAGGCCGGGCGCAAACTCGACGAAATTCAACTTCTGCCTATTACCAAATTCTTCCCGGCAACCGATGTGGCGATTTTGTCGCGATTGGGATGCTCGGCGTTCGGCGAATCGCGCGACCAGGAAGCGGCGGCCAAGGTCGACGAAGTCGCACGGTTGCTGGGCGACTCGACGGGTAGCCCGCAGTGGCACATGGTCGGCACGATTCAGCGCAACAAGGCGCGCTCGATAGCGCACTGGGCGCACACCGCCCACTCGGTCAGCAGCACCCGGGTGGTCGCCGCGCTCGACCGAGCCGTCGCCGACGCGCTGAGCGACGGCCATCGCAGCGGACCGCTGAAGATCTACGTCCAGATCAGCCTCGACGGCGACGTCTCCCGCGGCGGCGTCGACATGTCCGACCCCGTGGCCGTCGACGAGATATGCGCGCAGGTCGAGGACGCCGACGCACTGGAACTGGTTGGGTTGATGGGCATTCCGCCGCTGGACTGGGACCCCGACCGGGCTTTCGAGCGCCTGCAATCGGAGCATCACCGCGTGCGCGGGGCGCATCCCGACGCGGTGGGATTGTCGGCCGGAATGTCGAACGACCTGGAAAGCGCGGTCAAACATGGTTCGACGTGTGTGCGTGTCGGTACCGCGTTATTGGGTCAACGGCCGCTACCGTCACCGTCAATAGTCACTCCAGTCACATCTTCATCACAGACACCGGAATTTCCAAAGCCGTAGAAGGGTCAAGGGGATGAGCACACTGCACAAGGTCAAGGCCTACTTCGGCATGGCTCCGATGGAGGACTACGACGACGAGTACTACGACGACCACGCCCCGGCCCGGAGCGGCTACCCGCGCCAGCGGTTCGCCGACGACGGGTACGGCGGTCGCTACGAAGGTCGCGAGTACGACGATGCTCCCGGCGACTACGCCGCGGGCAGCTACCGCGGCGGCTTCGCCGAGGAGCCTCGCTTCCGCGGACCCGACTATGACCGCGCCGAGCTGGGACGGCCGCGCTTCGGCTCGTTGCGCGGCTCCACCCGCGGCGCGCTGGCCATGGATCCGCGCCGGATGGCGATGATGTTCGACGAGAGCAGCCCGCTGTCGAAGATCACCACGCTGCGGCCCAAGGACTACAGCGAGGCCCGCACCATCGGCGAGCGGTTCCGCGACGGCACTCCGGTGATCATGGACCTGGTCTCGATGGACAACGCCGACGCCAAGCGGCTGGTCGACTTCGCGGCCGGTCTGGCGTTCGCCCTGCGTGGCTCGTTCGACAAGGTGGCGACCAAAGTGTTCCTGCTCTCGCCCGCCGACGTCGACGTCTCACCCGAAGAGCGTCGGCGGATCGCCGAGACCGGCTTCTACGCCTACCAGTAGACACAGGGCGGTTCACCGACCGAGCCGGTAGGCTGACGTCGGCCCGCTGGCTGCAGCCAGGGCTGTCGCCAAGATCACATCTTCATCACTAAGGTCGGGCTCTCGTTGACGCTGTTCGTGAACCTCATCGGTTATGCGCTGTTCGTGTTTTGGCTGTTGCTGATCCTGCGAGTGGTTATTGAGTTCGTCCGGTCGTTCAGCCGGGATTGGCACCCCAAGGGTCTTACCGTTGTGTTCCTCGAGATCGTCATGTCGGTCACCGATCCGCCGGTGAAACTGCTACGTCGGCTGATACCGCAGCTCACGGTGGGCGCTGTCCGGTTCGATCTGTCGATCATGGTGCTGCTGCTGGTGGCCTTCATCGGGATGACCATGGCGCTGGATTACCACGCCTGATCGGTTGTCCGGCCCGGTTCCAGCTCGTGGGCGGCCGTTTGCCGGGGCCGGCAATTGGCACTTTCTTAAGGCGTGAGTTTGCCCGCTCTTAATCTGTGAAATTCGGTCTTATTTATGGTCCGATTCGGCTACCGGCGAGTCTGGTGTGACAGGATGGGCGGCAGTTGCACTATGGCTACCATAACGTTCATCCCGCACTACACTTTCCTGATCGGATTGACCGTTCAGACTCGAGGGGGCTACGAATGCCGCTGACACCAGCCGACGTCCACAATGTGGCGTTCAGCAAGCCGCCGATCGGCAAGCGTGGCTACAACGAGGACGAGGTCGACGCGTTCCTCGATCTCGTCGAGAACGAGCTGACCCGCCTGATCGAGGAAAACTCCGATCTGCGTCAGCGGGTCAACGAGCTCGACCAGGAGCTGGCCGGCGCTCGGTCCGGTGCCGGCGCCAGTGCCCAAGCCACCCAAACGATTCCGGTGTACGAGCCCGAGCCCGAGCCGGTTAAGCCGACGCCCGCGCCGGCTCCGGTCGCCGCTCCGGTGGCCGCGCCCCAGCCGCTCGGCGAAGAGCAGGCCATCAAGGCCGCCCGCGTGCTCAGCCTGGCCCAGGACACCGCGGACCGGCTGACCAGCCAGGCCCAGGCCGAATCCGACAAGTTGCTGTCCGATGCCCGCACCAACGCCGACCAGATCCTGGGCGACGCACGCCGGGAGGCGGAGACGACGGTGTCCGAGGCCCGCCAGCGCGCCGACGCGCTGCTGGCCGATGCGCAGACCCGGTCCGAAACGCAGCTGCGCCAGGCCCAGGAGAAGGCCGATGCACTGCAGGCCGACGCCGAACGCAAGCACTCCGAGATCATGGGCACGATCAACCAGCAGCGCACCGTGCTGGAAGGCCGCCTCGAACAACTGCGCACCTTCGAGCGCGAATACCGGACCCGTCTGAAGACCTACCTGGAGTCTCAGCTCGAAGAGCTTGGCCAGCGCGGCTCCGCTGCGCCGGTCGACTCCACCGCCGCGAACGACTCCGGTGGGTTCAACCAGTTCAATCGGGGTACCAACTAGGCCGGCTGCGGGTACCGGCGATCTGAGCCGGTAGCCTGCACAGTTGGCAATGTCGCCCCGTCGGCTGGAGGTTCATCGGTGCTGATTATCTCGCTCGTTCTCGCGGTGATCGGCCTTGCCGCGTTGGTGTTCGCCGTGATCACCAGCAACGAGTTGGTTGCCTGGGTCTGTATCGGTGCCAGCGTGCTGGGCGTGATCCTGCTGATCATCGACGCGTTGCAAGAACGTCAGCGACGCGAGGCGGGCGCGGCAGCCTCCGACACCGGCCCGACGGACGACGCCCACGACCTTGACGCGCAGTCCCACGACGACGACGACCCTGTCGTCGATCACCCGGCAGACGCCGACGACACATCGACGCACGAAGACGACAGCGTCAGCGACGACCACACCTCCCACTAGGTCGGCGTCGCCAACAGCTCCCGCACCTCGTCGTCGCTGATCTGATGGAAGTCGACGAAAACCTGTCCTACGGCCTCGAAGTCACTCGGCATGGTCGCGCAGACCACCTCGTCGGCTTCGCGCGCCAACTGTTCGCACACCGACGCGGCGCCGACCGGCACGGCCACCACGATCGAGCGTGGGCCGCGGGACCGCAACGCCCGCACCGCCGCAAGCATGCTCGCGCCGGTGGCGATCCCGTCGTCGACCACGATCACGGTCTTGCCGGCGGGGTCGGCGAGCGGGCGGTCGCCGCGGTAGGCGTGCTCGCGGCGGACGAGTTCGGCCGCCTCGCGGTCGACGACTGCGCTTATCTGCTCGTCGCTGATGTCCAGGCTCGTCAGCACGTTGTCGTTCATCACCACGCCGCCGCCACTGGCCAGGGCACCCATCGCCAACTCCGACCATTGCGGCACGCCCAGCTTCCGGACCAGGAACACGTCCAGCGGTGCCCGCAGGGCCATGGCGACCTCCCAGGCGACCGGTACGCCGCCGCGGGCCAGGCCGAGGACCAGCAGGCCGTCCTTGCCGCGGTACGCCGCGAGCTCGTCCGCCAGCACGCGGCCCGCATGGCGGCGGTCGCGGAAAACTCGTCGCGGTGTCCGTCGCAGAAAGCCGCCGGATCGGTCCATGTCGGCCTGCTCGCTGTTGGTGGTCGATGCTACGTCGCAGCCTACGGCCGATCCGGCTGCTCGTACCCGAAAACCCGCAACAGGTGCAGTGCCCGACGGGTAGGCGCGAAACACAGCGGGCGCCTTGATAATTCGAAACAGGGTGTCCGAGGGGGGACTTGAACCCCCACGCCCATTAGTAGGGCACTAGCACCTCAAGCTAGCGCGTCTGCCATTCCGCCACTCGGACCAGACCAATCAATTGGCAGCTAAGGCTATCGGATTGGTCTGCTCGCACCCAAACCTGCCTCGGCGAACGTGAGCGCCGCGCGGCCACGTCGGCGGCAATGGTAGGAAAGGTGACTGTGACGGTGCCCGCGGAGACTCCCATCGACGACGTCGCAGACGTTGTCAGCAGGTTGATCCGCTTCGACACCACCAACACCGGCGACCTCGAAACCACCAAGGGCGAGGCCGAATGCGCCCACTGGATCGCCGCCCAGTTGGCGGAAGTCGGCTACCAGGTCGAATACCTGGAGTCGGGAGCGCCGGGGCGGGGCAACGTGTTCGCCCGCCTGCGAGGCGCCGACAGCTCGCGCGGCGCGCTGCTGATCCACGGGCATCTCGACGTGGTGCCCGCCGAGCCGGCGGAATGGAGCGTGCACCCATTCGCCGGGGCGATCGAGGACGGCTATGTCTGGGGCCGCGGCGCGGTCGACATGAAAGACATGGTCGGCATGATGATCGTGATCGCGCGCCAGTTCAAACGGGACGGCGTCGTTCCGCCGCGCGATCTGGTCTTCGGTTTTATCGCCGACGAGGAAAGCGGCGGCAAGTACGGGGCACATTGGCTGGTGGACCACCGGCCCGATCTGTTCGACGGCGTCACCGAGGCGGTCGGCGAGGTCGGCGGGTTTTCGCTGACCGTGCCGCGCCGAGACGGCGGCGAACGCCGGCTCTACCTCATCGAGACCGCAGAAAAGGGTCTGCACTGGATGCGGTTGACGGCGCGCGGCCGGCCGGGGCACGGCTCGATGACCCACGACCACAACGCGGTCACCGCGGTTGCGCAGGCCGTCGCCCGGCTCGGTCAGCACCGCTTCCCGCTGGTGCTGACCGACAGCGTGGTGCAGTTCCTGACAGCTGTCGGCGACGAAACCGGTTACACCTTCGACACCGAGTCGCCGGATCTCGAGGGCGCCGTGGAAAAACTCGGACCGATCGCCCGCATCGTGAAGGCCACCTTGCGCGACACCGCCAACCCCACGATGCTCAAGGCGGGCTACAAGGCCAACGTCGTGCCCGCGACGGCGGAAGCGGTGATCGACTGCCGGGTGCTGCCGGGGCGGCTGGCGGCGTTCGAGGCCGAGGTCGACGAGCTGATCGGGCCGGACGTGAGCCGTGAATGGATCACCAGCCTGCCGTCCTATGAGACCACCTTCGACGGCGACCTGGTCGACGCGATGAACGACGCGCTGCTGGCCGTCGATCCCGACGCGCGGACCGTGCCGTACATGCTGTCCGGCGGTACCGACGCAAAAGCGTTCGCGCGCTTGGGTATCCGCTGCTTCGGCTTCGCTCCGCTGCGGCTGCCGCCGGACCTGGATTTCTCTGCGCTGTTCCATGGGATCGATGAGCGGGTACCCGTCGACGCGTTGAGATTCGGCACCGAGGTGCTGGCACACTTTTTGACGCACTGCTAGATGGACCACACGAGAGGGGATCGACCATGACCACAGCGCCCGACCCTTACGCCGCGCTACCTGACTTGCCGTCGTTTCATTTAGAGTCGGCATCGATCACCGACGGGCAACCGTTGGCGACGCCGCAAGTGAGCGGGATCATGGGCGCCGGCGGCGAGGACGTCAGTCCGCAGCTGTCGTGGTCGGGATTTCCCGACGGGACACGCAGTTTCGCCGTGACCGTCTACGACCCCGACGCCCCGACGGCCTCCGGCTTCTGGCATTGGGCGGTCGCCAACCTGCCCGCCTCGGTCACCGAGTTGCCCGCCGGCGCCGGTGACGGCAGCAACCTGCCGGGTGGCGCTGTGACGCTGGTCAACGATGCCGGTGCCCGTCGCTACATCGGTGCGGCCCCGCCGCCCGGACACGGGCCGCACCGCTATTACGTCGCCGTGCACGCGGTCGACGTCGACAAGCTCGATCTGGCCGAAGACGCCAGCCCAGCATTCCTGGGGTTCAACCTGTTTCAGCACGCGATCGCGCGTGCCGTGATCCACGGGGTCTACGAGCAGAAGTAGACCGGCTCAGCCGGACCCGACGGCGTCGCTCAGCGAGGCGAACCCGCCGGCGTGCAGGCGGGCGGCCAGGCCGTCGTGAATGTGCTTGGCCCACAAGCCTCCGCCGTAGATGAACCCGGTGTAGCCCTGCAGCAGCGACGCTCCCGCGGTGATCCGGTCCCAGGCATCGTCGACGGTCTCGATGCCGCCGACGCTGATCAGCGTGAGTCGGCCGCCGACGCGGCCGTAGAGCCGCCGCAGCACCTCGGCGGCGCGGTGGGCCACCGGCGGCCCGGAGATGCCGCCGCTGCCGAGTTGCTCGACGCCCGGGGTCTTCAGCCCGTCGCGTGACACCGTGGTGTTGGTGGCGACGATGCCCGCCAAGCCGAGTTCGACTGCCAGGTCGGCGATGTCGTCGATGTCGGTGTCGGCGAGGTCGGGCGCGATCTTCACCAGGACCGGTGTCGAGGTCACCTCGAGGACGGCGGACAGGATCGGTCGTAGCGATGCGACGGTCTGCAGATCGCGGAGCCCGGGCGTGTTGGGCGAGCTCACGTTGACCACCAGGTACGCCGCGTGCGGCCCGACCAGTCGGGCGCTGGCCCGGTAGTCGTCGGCGGCGTCCTCGGGCGCGGTGATCTTGGTCTTGCCGATGTTGACCCCGATCGGCACGTCGGGCCGGTGCCGGGCCAACCGGTCGGCCAGTTCAGCGGCGCCGCGATTGTTGAAGCCCATCCGGTTGAGCAGTGCACGGTCGGCGGGCAGCCGGAACAGTCGCGGCGCCGGGTTGCCGGGTTGGGCGTGCGCGGTGACGGTGCCGACTTCGGCGTAGCCGAAACCCAGTGCGCCCCAAGCATTGAGCCCGGTGCCGTCTTTGTCGAAGCCAGCGGCCAGGCCCAGCGGTCCGGGGAAGTGCTGCCCGAAGACGGTGCTGGCCAGCACCGGGTCGGTCGGCGCGAGTCGATGGCTCAGCTGATGTCGCACCGGTGCGACGGCGGTGGCGCCCCGCAACCCGGCGAACACCACCCGGTGGATGCGTTCGGCGGGCACCAGGAACAGCAACCGGCGCAGCGTCGCGTACGTTGCCGGAGTGTCGGATGCCACCGTCACTCAGCCGGCAGGTCGGCATGCACGGTGTCAAACCTCTCGGCACGAGACTTCTTGCGCCGCAACAAAACCCGTCTGCTTCCGTCGGTGTAGAGCCGCACTCTGGTCAATTCCCAGCCGCGGTACTCGGCTTCGATGGACAGGCGGGTCGAGGCGCTGAGCCGGGTGACCTCGGGCGGGAGGCGCAGCGGCACCCATTCGTATTCATCGGACAACTCGGTGTCCCAGCCCACCGGCATCCGGCCGTGCCGCGCCGTCGTCAACTCGGGCCCGTCGCCGCGTGTTCGATGACCTGCACACCGTCGCCGCTGCCGGAGACGACATACAACGTGCCAGCGGCATCGTCGAAGGCCAGCGTGTTGGGTTGCCGCACGGTTGGGTACCGTACCTTTTCCTGTGGAATTCCGGTTGACAGATCGTAACCAATGACGATATTCGCCGAAGTCTGCGACACCCAAGCCAGCCCGCGAGATCCGGCCAGGCCGTAGGGCGACTCCGGCACCGGGTACGCCTGACGCAGGATCAGCGGATCGACGCCGAACGCCAGCAGCTGACCTCCCCGGGTATCGGTCACCAGCAACCGGCCCGCGGGGTCGGCCACCATCGTGGTCGCCCCCTGGCCGGCGCGCAACGACTGCCCGATTCTGCCGTCGGCGCCGATCGTGGTCACCGAGGTCTGCCCGCGATCCAACACAGCGACGGTGTTGCCCTGTGCGGCAAGGGAATCGATGCGCGCGTGGACCTTGGCGCGGCGACCGTCGGTCGCACCGGCCTGCAGTGTGTCGAGCGTCCCGTCAGCGGTGCCCAGCACGACCGCGCCATCGGAAAGCCGTGTGATCGCGGTGAAGTCGACGTTGTCGGCGTCGTGGACGCCGACCCGGACGGCCTGCCCGGCAGTCAGGTCGACCGCGAAGTAGCCGCCGTGAGTGGACAGGTATGCGACGCCGGCATTGTCGCCGGTCAGCCCCGTCGCTGGGCCGGGCAAGTCGATCACCCGCGGCGATGTTTGCTGGGGGTGCAGCGTGAGGATTTTCGCCGGTGCTGTGGGGGTGGGCCCGGGGACGACCAGGACCAGTTGATTGGTCCGATCGTCGAAAATCGCGGTCTGCGGCCGTTCGGTCAACGGATCGACGACTCCCGCCGGCGCCTGCGCTATGGGCGGTGATTCGGCCGGTTGGGCCGACGGGATCGCGGCCGGTGTGTCGTCCAGCGCCTTACCGGTGCACCCGGCTATCAGCAGTACAAACAGCAGGCCAACGGCCAGTCCGCGAGGCGGGTGTGCACGGTGTTTGCGGTGTGGCGGCACAGGGTAACTCTCGATGAAATTAGGGGGCTGGCCGGTGCAGGAAGGGTGGCCCGATGGATTCCGATCCTAGGGAACATCGCCGCCTTTGGTGCGGCCCTGTCGGGTTTGACCGTAATTTACGGCGGGGTAAGGTCGCCCTATGAGTGTTGCCGATAACGGTCAATTCTCTGACGGAGAGTTTGCTATCGAAGATATGTGGTTGGGTGTTTTCTCAACCAAGGTGCTGGCCAGCGGCTTCGGGCAGGTCGGCGACGGTCGTAGCTTCGCTTTCTGCATCGAGGGCAAATCGCTGCTGATCGAGCTGTACCGGCCCCGTCTGCGTGGCCCGGTTCCCCAGCCGGAGGACGTCGTCGCAACCGTTCGGCGCAATGTCGCCGACGTGGACATCACCGACGAGCGCAGCCTGGGCGCCGCCGTGCGCGACGCGGTCGCTCTGGCCGAAGCCGCCAACTAAAGATCCCGCGGCGACCCGGTACGGTCGTCGTCGTGACTGCGACCCCGGCGATGTCTTGGTGGCAGGTGGTCGTATTGGCGGTCGTGCAGGGTCTGACCGAGTTCTTGCCGGTGTCGTCGTCGGGCCACCTGGCGATCGTGTCGCGGGTCTTTTTCGCCGGCGACGCCGGCGCGTCGTTCACCGCCGTGACCCAATTGGGCACCGAGGCCGCCGTTCTGGTGTATTTCGCCCGAGACATCGTCCGGATCGTCACGGCCTGGTGCCGCGGGTTACTGGTCGCCGAGCACCGCGGCACCGACTACCGGCTGGGTTGGTATGTGATCATCGGGACGATCCCGATTTGTGTTCTGGGTCTCTTTTTCAAGGATGTGATCCGCTCGGGCGTGCGTAATTTGTGGGTGATCGCGGTGGCGCTGGTGGTGTTCTCGGCGGTGATCGCATTGGCTGAGCGCATCGGCCGGCAGAGCCGCGAGGTCAACGAATTGACCTGGCGCGACGCGATCGTGGTCGGCATCGCCCAGACGCTGGCGCTGGTACCCGGGGTATCCCGGTCAGGGTCGACGATCAGCGCCGGGCTGTTCCTCGGTCTCGAGCGTGAGCTGGCCGCCCGGTTCGGTTTTCTGCTGGCGATTCCGGCGGTGTTCGCCTCCGGGTTGTTCTCGCTGCCAGACGCCTTCCGGCCGGTTTCGGAGGGTATGAGCGCGACCGGAGCGCAACTCGGTGTGGCTATCGCGATCGCCTTTGTGGTGGGCCTGGCCGCAGTGGCGTGGTTTCTGCGATTCCTGTTGCGCCACAGCATGTATTGGTTCGTCGGCTACCGGGTGGCGGCCGGTACGGCCGTGCTGGTTTTGTTGGCAACCGGAGTGGTGAGCGCGGTATGACAGTTTTGCTTCTGCGGCACGGCCGCTCGACGTCCAACACGGCGCACGTGCTGGCCGGCCGTTCCGAAGGTGTCGACCTCGACGACAAGGGCCGGCAGCAAGCCGTCGAGCTGGTCGACCGGATCGGTGAGCTGCCGATCCGGGCGGTTGTGCGCTCACCCCAGCTGCGCTGCCGGCTGACTGTCGAACCGCTCGCCGGGAAACTCGGCGTCGAGCCGATCGTCGACGACCGGTTCGCGGAAGTCGACTACGGCGAATGGACAGGCCGCAAACTCGGCGAACTGGTCAAGGAGCCGCTGTGGTCGGTGGTTCAGGCTCATCCCAGCGCCGCGGTCTTCCCCGGCGGTGAAGGGCTCGCCGAGGTGCAGACCCGGGCGGTGGCCGCGGTGCGTGAGCACGATGCTCGGCTGGCCGAGGAGCACGGCGCCGACGTGCTGTGGGTGGCCTGCACGCACGGCGATGTGATCAAGTCGGTCGTCGCCGATGCGCTCGGGCTGCATCTGGACGGCTTTCAGCGGGTTTCGGTCGACCCGGCATCGATCAGCGTGATTCGTTACACCACGTTGCGTCCGTTCGTGCTGCACGTCAACCACACCGGCGCGCCGCTGACGTCCGCGTTGACGCCCGCGCCGCCGTCCGGGGATGACACGCCCGCCGACGACGCTGTCGTCGGTGGTTCGACGGACTGAAATTTACGACTCAGCTATATCTGCCGGTATTTTGGAATTGCCATGTCTCGTGCGATCCACGTCTTCCGCTCACCCGACCGATTCGTCGCCGGGACCGTTGGGCAGCCCGGAAATCGCACCTTCTACCTGCAGGCCGTGCACGAAGCCCGAGTGGTATCGGTGGTCCTGGAAAAGCAGCAGGTGGCGGTGCTCGCCGAGCGCATCGACGCGCTGCTGATCGAGGTCAATCGCCGGTTCGGCACCCCGGTGCCACCGGAAACTTCGGAGGTGGAAGACCTCAAGCCGTTGATCACTCCGGTCGACGCGGAGTTCCGGGTCGGGACGATGGGCCTGGGCTGGGATTCCGAGGCGCAGACCGTGGTCGTCGAGTTGCTGGCCGTCAGCGACACCGAGTTCGACGCCTCGGTGGTGCTCGACGACACCGAGGAGGGTCCCGACGCCGTGCGGGTGTTCCTGACGCCGGAGTCGGCGCGCGAGTTCGCCACCCGCTCCAATCGGGTCATCTCCGCGGGCCGTCCGCCGTGTCCGCTGTGCGACGAACCGTTGGACTCCGACGGCCACATCTGTGCGCGGACCAACGGCTACCGGCGCAGCGCGCTGCTCGGGCCCGACGATGACGCAGAGGCCTGACAACCGGGAGGTCCTGCAGCGCGGTGAGCTGACGGTCCTGGGACGCATCCGCTCAGCGAGCAACGCCACCTTTCTGTGCGAGGCGACGCTGGACGACCACACCGCGCACTGTGTGTACAAGCCCGTCTCGGGCGAGCAGCCACTCTGGGACTTTCCCGACGGCACCCTGGCCGGCCGCGAGCTCTGCGCGTATCTGGTGTCCACCCAATTGGGCTGGAACATCGTGCCGTACACCATCATTCGGCACGGCCCGGCCGGTCCGGGCATGCTGCAGCTCTGGATCGACCAGCCGGGCGACGCGTCCGACTCGGAGCCGGAGCCAGGCCTGGATCTCGTCGACCTGGTGCCGGAGGGCAGGCTGCCGCCGGGCTACATCCCGGTGTTGCGGGCCTACGACTACGCCGGCGACCCGGTCTCGCTCGTGCATGCCGACGACATCCGGCTGCGCCGCATGGCGGTGTTCGACGTGTTGATCAACAACGCCGACCGCAAGGGTGGTCACGTGCTGCGCGGCGTCGACGGCGACGTGTACGGCGTCGACCACGGGTTGTGTCTGCACGTCGAGGACAAGCTGCGCACGGTGCTGTGGGGATGGGCCGGTACGTCGCTCGACAACAAAACCCTGGAGAAGGTCGGGTGTCTGGTCGACGCGGTGGCCGGACCGCTCGGTGAGGCGCTGAGCGAACACATCACCAGCGCCGAGGTCGCGGCGCTGCATCTGCGTGCCCGCGCGCTGCTGGAGAACCCGGTGATGCCCGGACCGGACCGGCACCGCCCCATTCCATGGCCGGCGTTCTAGTCATGGCGCGACGATTCGACATGGCGTTCGATTCCCCGGTCGGCGTCGGCGACATCTTGTCCGCATTCGCCGACGACGACTATTGGCAGGCACGGCTGGCAGCCTTCGAGAACGGCACCGCGACACTCAACGGCCTGACCGTCGAGCCGAGCGGCGCAGTGACCGTGGACCTAGCCGTCAAGCTGTTCGCCGACCGGCTGCCGACCGCGGTCACCAAGCTGGCCGGCGGCGAATTCGGGATGGCACGCATCGAGCGGTGGAGTTGGATCGACGACGAGCGGGCTTGCGGCGCAATCGAAGTCGCGGTGCCGCGGGCCCCGGTGACAGCACACGGCGACGTGCTGTTGACGCCGTCGCCGACCGGCTCGCAACTGCGTTTCAGCACGACCGTGGACGTGGCTGTTCCGCTGGTCGGCGGGTTCATCGAGAACTTCATCATCGGCCGCCTCGGCGACGACATCGGCGCAGTTCAGCGGTTCACCGACGCGTGGATCGCGGCGAACGGCTAGTCCTCGGCGATACTGGACCGGATGAACGCCCACGTGACCGACGCCGCGCTGGCCGCTGACCTGGCCGAAGAAGCGGGCAAGCTGCTGCTTGCCGTGCGCGACCGCGTCGGCTTCGGCCATCCGTGGCTGCTCGGCGACGAGGGCGACATCCAGGCCAACGCGCTGCTGCTCAAGCGGTTGCGCGCCGAGCGCCCGGCCGACGCGGTGCTCAGCGAAGAGGCCTACGACGACCTGACCCGCGTGCAGGCCGACCGGGTGTGGATCGTCGACCCGCTGGACGGCACCCGCGAGTTCTCCTGGCAGGGCCGCGACGACTGGGCGGTGCACGTGGCGTTGTGGCAGCGGCACGGCGGCCCCAACGGTGCGATCACCGACGCCGCCGTCGCGCTGCCGGCGATGGGGGAGTTGTACCGCAGCGACACCGTCAGCGCACCCACGACGCCGCACACCGGGCCGATCCGGATCACCGCCAGCTCGAACCGCCCGCCCGCCGTGCTGTACCACCTGGCCCGGCAGCTCGACGTCGAATTCGTCCAAATCGGTTCTGCCGGAGCCAAAGCCATGTCGGTGGTCCGCGGCGACGCCGACGCCTACGTCCACGCCGGCGGCCAGTGGGAATGGGATTCGGCCGCACCGGCCGGCGTGATTCTGGCCGCGGGCATGCATGCCTCGCGACTGGACGGTTCGGAGATGATCTACAACCGCCCCGATCCGTATCTGCCCGACTTCTTGATGTGCCGCGCCGAGCTGGCCGACCTGCTGCTGGGTGCGATCCGGCTGGCGAGCTAGCGACCAGGGAATTCCGGCCGGCCGACCGCGGTTGTCGCTCGCATGTCGTCTGCCACGCAACCGCGGATTTCACCGGGCCGTTGCACGGCCCGCACCATCGCCGGGCCTAAAGTCGTCGATATGCAGTCGTGGGCGTCGGCACCCTTACCAGCGGTGCCCGGACGGGGCCCGGAACTGCGGCTGTACGACACCTCCGACCGCCAAGTGCGCCCGGTGGCGGCCGGTCCGACGGCCACCATGTACGTCTGCGGCATCACGCCCTATGACGCCACCCATCTGGGCCACGCCGCGACCTACCTGACGTTCGACCTGATCCACCGGGTGTGGCTGGACCTCGGCCATCAGGTGCACTACGTCCAAAACGTCACCGACGTCGACGATCCGCTGTTCGAGCGGGCCAACCGAGACGGCATCGACTGGCGCGACCTCGCGGCCCGCGAGGTCGCGTTGTTCCGCGACGACATGGCCGCGCTGCGGGTGTTGCCGCCGCGCGAATACGTGGCGGCGACCGAGGCCGTCGCCGAGGTCGTCGAGCTCGTCGAGAAGATGGTGGCCTCCGGGGCGGCCTACATCGTCGATGACGCCGAGTTCCCCGATGTCTACTTCCGCGCCGACGCCACCAGCGAGTTCGGCTACGAGTCCGGCTACGACCGCGACACCATGCTGGCGCTGTTCGCCGAACGCGGCGGCGATCCGGACCGGCCGGGTAAGACCGATCGGCTCGACGCGCTGCTGTGGCGCGCCGAGCGGCCCGGCGAACCGAGCTGGCCGTCGCCGTTCGGCCCCGGCCGACCGGGATGGCACGTCGAATGCGCGGCGATCGCGCTCAGCCGTATCGGCAGCACCATCGACATCCAGGGCGGCGGCAGCGACCTGATCTTCCCGCACCACGAATTCACCGCCGCGCACGCCGAATCCGTCAGCGGCGAACGACGATTCGCCCGGCACTACGTGCACGCCGGCATGATCGGCTGGGACGGCCACAAGATGTCGAAGAGCCGCGGCAACCTGGTCCTGGTGTCGGGGCTGCGCGCTCAGGGTGTCGAACCGGCGGCCATCCGATTGGGCCTGCTGGCCGGGCATTACCGCGCCGACCGGGACTGGGGCCCGCAGGTGTTGGCCGACGCAAACACCCGGCTGCAGCGCTGGCGGGCCGCGACCACATTGCCCGCGGGTCCCGATAGCACCGACGTGATCGCCCGGGTTCGCCGCTACCTGGCCGACGATCTGGATACGCCGAAAGCGCTTGCTGCACTTGATGGTTGGACGACCGATGCATTGGAGTACGGCGGCCACGACAGCGCGGCGCCGCACGCGGTGGCGGCGGCCGTCGATGCGCTGCTCGGAGTGGAGCTGTCATCGAGGCGGTAGCAACAGGTAGGTTGCCGCCATGACGTCAGTTAAATCGCAAGTCGTATTCATCACCGGCGGCGCCCACGGCATCGGAGCCGAGGTGGCCCGCCTGCTGCACGCCAAGGGCGCCAAACTGGTCCTCACCGACCTCGACGAGGCGGCGCTGGCGGAGCGGTCCGCCGAGCTGGGCGGCGATGAGCACGTGCTGACCGCGGTCGCCGACGTGCGCGACTTGGCCGCCATGCAAGCCGCTGCCGCCAAGGCCGTCGAGAAGTTCGGCGGCATCGACACCGTCGTCGCCAACGCCGGCATCGCCAGTTACGGCACGGTGCGACAGGTCGATCCCGAAGCGGTCAAGCGGGTCTTGGACGTCAACCTGCTCGGCGTCTTTCATACCGTGCGCGCCACGCTGCCGTCGATCATCGAACGCCGCGGCTACGTCTTGGTCGTCTCCTCGCTGGCCGCCTTTACGGCGGCGCCGGGCATGGCTCCCTACGACATGTCCAAGGCCGGCAACGAGCATCTGGCTCACGCGCTGCGACTCGAGGTCGCGCACCTGGGTGTCGCCGTCGGTTCGGCACATATGTCCTGGATCGACACCGCCCTGGTCCGGGACTCCAAAGCCGACCTGCCCACCGTCCGCGAGCAGATGGCGAAATTCCGTTGGCCGTTGAACAAGACCACCTCGGTGGACAAGTGCGCCGAGGCCTTCGTCGCCGGCATCGAGGGTCGCAAGCAGCGCGTGTACTGCCCAGGCTGGGTGGGCGTGTTCCGCTGGCTGAAGCCGTTTCTATCCACCCGCCTCGGCGAATCTCTGGCGCATAGACATACTGGTGACGAGTTGGCCCGCATGGACGCCGAAGTCGCCGCGCTGGGCCGCTCCACCAGCGCCCACACCCAGCAGTTGGAGAAGGGGTGACAGACCGAAATACCGTCTGGTCTCGGCGACTGCCGGAAAGCTGCTGCGTCGACAACCCTTTCACCGCGATGGGAATTGCGTCACACCCTCGGGGTCGCCCGTATGTCGTAGCCCGCCCAGTCAGGTGACGGCGTGCCCGCATTGCGAGCAGAACCGCTCGGTGTCGCCATGCTGCGATCCGCAGTTGGAGCAGTAGCGGGAGACCCCGGTGCCGGAGTTGGGCACCTTCTCCGCGCTGAGCGTCGATGCCTCGCCGCCGGCGGGCGCGGTTGGGCGCGGCTGATCCGCGGCGTCGGGCTGTGTCGGGACGGCCTGCGGGGTTCCTGGCGGCGCCGACGGGGGACTATTCGTTGGGGCGGGTGTCCCCGCGGGCTGGTACACCGTCGGGCTCCACGCGGGTGGGGACCCCTGGCTCGGGTAGTTGGGAAGTGGTGGAGCACCGCCGGGTCCGGCGCTGGCCGGGCCGCGACGGCGGCGTAGGAGCAGTATCGCGACCGCAGCGCCCGCCAGGAGGAGGACACCAGCGCCGAGGACGTACCACAGCGTGCGCGATCCCGACGAGGTCGAGACGTCGCCGAATTGCGCGCGGGCCTTGGTCGCGTTGGCTTTGAATTCGGCGGCCTGTTGGTAGGTCGGGGAGAGGGCGAGAATCTTGTCGAAGGTCGAGATTGCCGAGGTGTAGTGGCCGGCATAGTAGTCGTCGAGGCCGCTGCGGTATTGGACATCGAGGGGTCCCAGTTCGGCCTTGATCCCGTTGCGGTTGAGCAACTCGACGAGCCCCGTTGCCGGGGCGATGAAGTTGAAGGCCTGCGTTTCCCCGGCGGGTAGGCGGCTATTGATTCCGAGGGTCCGTCCGTCGAGTCCCACTGTGGGGCCGCCGCTCATGCCAGGTGACAACGCGGCATTGGTCTCATAGACCGGCACCGTTGCGTCGGTTTTCTTGGCGCTGATGGTGCCGTCTTTGTAGTCCGGTTCCAACGAGAAGTCGGTGATCTTTTCCGTGCTGGCGGGGTAACCGACCGACACCACCTGTTGACCGACCTGCACGTCGCCGCTCCCGGCGAGTTCGCTCGAGGGCATGTCAGCGGCCTCGACCTTCAGGAGCGCGACATCGCCCTGAGACACCGGACGAGCCTCGACGACCCTGGCGGGAAGGACTTGCGCCTTTTGCCCGGGTCCGCCCCCGCGCGCAACGCGGATGGTCTGGTCAATCGGGGACCCGGCGTTCTGCCCCTCCACCTTCCAATTCGCCATCGCGACGTTCATGGCATGATCGACGTTGATCGTCGGGTCTTTCTGGGCGATTTCCTGCACAACCGACTCGACGATGTCGCGTCGGGCTCCCTCAGGGCCGAGGTCGGCACAGTGTCCGGCGGTGGCCACATAACCCGACGGGTTGACCACGAAGCCCGTGCACGAGTAGGTCAACTTGACCGGTTGGTCGATGTCGTTGAAAAACCCATTGTTGTCCCCGACGTACGCGCTGAGGTCTCCTTCGATGTAGACCACCGCCGGGCGGATCAGGTTCTCGGCCTTCTGCACCGGGGTAGTGGCCGGCGGCCGGCCTGGACCATCGTCGGCGAAACTCGGCGCGGTCCCGAGCATTGCAAGGCCCCACACCGACAACAGCACGAACACGGATCTGACCTGGGAGCCAAACATCGAAAGCCCACCTTCTTCGCGCCGAGGGACCGCCCCGGATGCGGTTGACCATAATTGTTCGGAACCACGATTTTCCCTATTTCGTGGAACTTCGGTGGCGTCCCGGTGCGAATCAAACCGCGTTCAGGTCATCACGGCGTCCTCACTCAGGGCTTGAACCCGGTTGGTCTACCCGGGGTCGGGCGGCTTGTGCCGCTGAGTGAGTCGGACTTCGAAGCAGACCGGACTAAATCGTAGCGAGCGCCGAATGGCAGCTGCGTCGGTTGCAGACTCGTTCGATCCAGTCGCCGGCAGCGATCTTGGCAGTGGCTTGATGTGCCATAGATATCTGTCGTAGAACTGGACTTTATTGTGGCTGAGAATGATTCGGCCTGGGCGTTGTTCCAACATTACGGGTTGGCGTGCCAGACCCCTGTTTCGCGCATACTGAAGTGGGTTGCGGCACTTGGTGACTCCGGCTTCTGCCCCGCGCTGCAGCGGGATCCCTGCGGGCGCGACCAGGTAGGGCGTGCGTGACCAGGCGCGGCAACCGAGCTGGCGACCGCGATGCGACCGCGCTAGCGACCGAAGCCGGGACGGCGGCGGCGCAGGTAGCGCTCGAACTCGGCGGCCAGCGCGTCGCCGTCGATCTTGCCCAGCGCCTCGCTCATGTCGACTTCGGCGTCACCGCGCTGTTCGAGTGACTGCACGTACTCGGCGATCTCGTCGTCGTCGGTGGTCATCTCGGTGACCGCCTGCTCCCACTCCTCAGCCTGCGCGGGCAGGTCGGCCAACGGCACCTCGATATCGAGCACGTCCTCGACGCGGCGCAGGAGCGCGACGGTCGCTTTCGGGTTGGGCGGCTGCGACACGTAGTGCGGGACGGCCGCCCAGAACGTGACGGCCGGTATCCCCGCGGCCACGCAGGCGTCCTGGAACACCCCGGCGATGCCGGTCGGGCCTTCGTAGCGGGTTTCCTGCAGGCCGAAGCGCTGCGCCGACTCGGGGGAGTAGGCCGCCCCGGACACCGGCACCGGGCGGGTGTGCGGGGTGTCGGCCAGCAGCGCGCCGAGAATCACCACGGTGTCGACGTTCAGTTTGTCGGCGACGGCCAGCAGCTCGGCGCAGAAGGTGCGCCACCGCATGTTGGGTTCCACGCCGTGCATCAGCACGATGTCCCGGTCGGTACCGGGGGGCCGGCAGTGTGAGATCCGCATCGACGGCCACACCAATTCCCGCGTCACGCCGTCGACTTGGCGTATCACCGGACGGTTCACCTGATAGTCGTAGTAGGCCTCGTCGTCGATTTCGACGATCGGATCGGCCTCCCAGATCGCGTCCAGGTGCTCCAACGCGTCACTGGCCGCGTCGCCGGCGTCGTTCCAGCCCTCGAACGCAGCCACGACGATCGTGTTGTGCAGTTCGGGAAACGGTGAGCTGACGTCCTGCGAGGTCACGCCAATCAGCGTACGACCTGACCCGGGCTGTGGCGCGCAGAGCGACACGTCACTTTCCATAGACCAGCTATGCTTATGCCGAGGAATGCGCCCGAACACGACACCTACGTGTCGATCTGACGCTGGACGACCTCAACAACCGGCGCCGACGCGGTCGAGACGAAATACCTTCGGCTGCAATCTGGTTAAGGTTGGCGACCGCGCCGGCCAAGCGGGTTGAGTCGAGCTGTGCGTCCAGACGTCGGGTGACGTCGTAGAATTTTCTGGTCGAGAGGCGTTGCAACGGTTTGCCGGTCCTGCCGGTATCCGCCACGCTCGGCAGAGTTAAGGACGCCTTCCGCTACGGAAGGATTGCATGTGAACGCCCCCGAGCCGACTGTCTTCGAGCCGAACATCCGCCCCGACTGCACCGACGAACTCACGGCAGCGCTGCGTCAGCGGATCATGGTGATCGACGGCGCGATGGGCACGGCGATCCAGCGGGACCGGCCGGACGAGGCCGGCTACCGAGGTGACCGGTTCACCGAGTGGCCGACCGCACTGCAGGGCAACAACGACCTGCTCACCCTGACACAACCGCAGATCATCGAGGGGATCCACCGCGAGTACCTCGAGGCGGGCGCCGACATCCTGGAGACCAACACGTTCAACGCGAACGCGGTCTCGCTTTCCGATTACGACATGGCGGAGCTGGCCTACGAGCTGAACTACGCCGGCGCCGCCCTGGCTCGTCAGGCCGCCGACGAGTTCAGCACCCCGGAGAAGCCCCGCTACGTGGCGGGCGCCATCGGGCCGACGACGCGGACCGCGTCGATCTCACCGGACGTCAACGACCCCGGAGCCCGCAACGTCTCCTACGACCAGCTGGTCGCCGCCTACCTCGAAGCTGCCAACGGCCTGGTCGACGGCGGTGCCGACCTCATCATCATCGAGACGATCTTCGACTCGCTGAACGCCAAGGCGGCGGTGTTCGCCGTCGAGACGCTGTTCGAGGAGCGCGGACGCCGCTGGCCGTTGATCATCTCGGGCACCATCACCGATGCGTCCGGGCGGACGCTGTCCGGTCAGGTCACCGAAGCATTCTGGAACTCGATCAGGCACGCGAAGCCGATCGCGGTGGGCCTCAACTGTGCCCTGGGTGCGCCGGAGATGCGGCCCTACATCGCTGAGGTATCGCGGATCGCGGACACCTTCGTCTCCTGCTACCCGAATGCCGGGCTGCCTAACGCCTTCGGCGAGTACGACGAGTCCCCGGAGCGTCAGGCCGGCTACATCGCCGACTTCGCCGAGGCGGGCCTGGTCAACCTGGTCGGTGGCTGCTGCGGAACGACGCCGGCGCACATCGCCCAGATCGCCAAGGTCGTCGAGGGCAAGCCGCAGCGCGAGCTGCCGGAGATCCCGGTGGCCACCCGGCTCTCGGGCCTGGAGCCGCTCAACATCACCGACGACTCCCTGTTCGTGAACATCGGCGAGCGCACCAACATCACCGGCTCCGCCCGGTTCCGCAACCTGATCAAGGCCGAGGATTACGACACCGCGCTGTCGGTCGCGTTGCAGCAGGTCGAGGTCGGTGCGCAGGTCATCGACATCAACATGGACGAGGGCATGATCGACGGCGTCGCCGCGATGGACCGGTTCACCAAGCTGATCGCGGCCGAACCGGACATCAGCCGCGTCCCGGTGATGATCGACTCGTCCAAGTGGGAGGTCATCGAGGCGGGCCTGAAGAACGTGCAGGGCAAGCCGATCGTCAACTCGATCTCCATGAAGGAGGGCGAGGAGAAATTCATCCGCGAGGCGCGGCTGTGCCGCAAGTACGGCGCCGCCGTCGTCGTGATGGCCTTCGACGAGCAGGGTCAGGCCGACAACCTGGAGCGCCGCAAGGAGATCTGCGGGCGCGCCTACCGGATCCTGACCGAAGAGGTCGGCTTCCCGGCCGAGGACATCATCTTCGACCCGAACTGCTTCGCGCTGGCGACCGGTATCGAGGAGCACGCGACCTACGGGATCGACTTCATCGAGGCCTGCGCCTGGATCAAGGAGAACCTTCCCGGGGTGCACATCTCCGGCGGTATCTCGAACGTGTCGTTCTCGTTCCGGGGCAACAACCCCGTCCGCGAGGCGATCCACGCGGTGTTCCTCTTCCACGCCATCAAGGCCGGCCTCGACATGGGCATCGTCAACGCCGGCGCGCTGGTGCCTTACGACTCGATCGACCCCGAACTGCGGGACCGGATCGAGGACGTCGTCCTGAACCGTCGCGAGGATGCGGCCGAACGGCTGCTGGAGATCGCTGAACGGTTCAACAAGTCGGAGACGACCGAGGACCCGAAGGCCGCCGAGTGGCGCAGCCTGCCGGTCCGCGAGCGGATTACGCACGCGCTGGTCAAGGGCATCGACGCCCATGTCGATGCCGACACCGAGGAACTGCGGGCCGAGATCGCGGACGCGGGTGGTCGCCCGATCGAGGTGATCGAGGGCCCGCTGATGGACGGCATGAACGTCGTCGGTGACCTCTTCGGCGCAGGCAAGATGTTCCTGCCCCAGGTCGTGAAGTCGGCCCGGGTGATGAAGAAGGCGGTGGCCTACCTGCTGCCCTACATCGAGGCGGAGAAAGAAGAGTCCGGGGCTACTGCCGGTAAGGACACCAACGGCACGATCATCATGGCGACCGTCAAGGGCGACGTCCACGACATCGGCAAGAACATCGTCGGGGTCGTCCTGCAGTGCAACAACTTCGAAGTGATCGACCTCGGTGTGATGGTGCCCGCCCAGAAGATCCTGGACGCGGCCAAGGAGCACGACGCCGACATCATCGGCCTCTCCGGCCTGATCACCCCGTCGCTCGACGAGATGGTCAACTTCGCCGTCGAGATGGAACGTGAGGGGTTGGAGATCCCGCTGCTGATCGGTGGCGCGACCACGTCACGCGCCCACACGGCCGTGAAGGTGTCGCCACGTCGTAGTGGTCCGGTGGTCTGGGTGAAGGACGCTTCCCGCTCGGTGCCGGTCGCCGCGGCGCTGCTCGACGACAAGCAGCGTCCGGCCCTGCTGGAGGCGACCGAGAAGGATTACGCATCGCTTCGCGAACGGCACGCTCAGAAAAACGAGCGACCGATGCTGACGCTGGAGAAGGCCCGCGCCAACCGGACGCCGATCGAGTGGGGCGGCTACACGCCGCCAGTGCCCGCGCAAGGTACGGGAGTACGAGAATTTCTTGACTACGACATCGCCGAGTTGCGCGAGTACATCGACTGGCAGCCGTTCTTCAACGCCTGGGAGATGAAGGGCAGATTCCCCGACATCCTCAACAACCCGACCACCGGCGAGACCGCCCGCAAGCTCTACGACGAAGCCCAGGAGATGCTCGACACCCTGATCAAGGAGAAGTGGCTGACCGCCAACGGGGTGATCGGATTCTTCCCCGCTAACGCAGTGGGCTCAGGCGGTGAAGACATCGAGGTGTACACCGACGACACCCGTACCGAGTTGTTGACCACCTTGCACAACCTGCGTCAGCAGGGCGAGCACCGCGACGGCATCCCGAACCGGTCGCTGGGCGACTACATCGCCCCCAAAGAAACTGGGCACCGGGACTACGTCGGCGCCTTCGCCGTCACCACGGGACTCGGCAGCCAGGACAAGATCGCGGAGTTCAAGGCAGCCAACGACGACTACAACGCGATCCTGCTGGAGTCGATCGCCGACCGGCTGGCAGAGGCGTTCGCCGAACGGATGCATCAACGGGTCCGCAAGGAGTTCTGGGGATTCCAGCCGGACGAGCAGTTGGACAACGAGGCGCTCATCGGTGAGAAGTACCGGGGAATCCGCCCTGCTCCCGGCTACCCGGCCTGCCCGGAGCACACCGAGAAGGCGACGCTCTGGAAGTTGATGGACGTCCGGGAACGGACCGGCATCGAGCTGACGGAGTCGATGGCGATGTGGCCCGGTGCCGCCGTCAGCGGCTGGTATTTCTCGCACCCGCAATCGCAGTACTTCGTGATCGGTCGGGTGGCCCAGGACCAGGTCGCCGACTACGCGAAGCGCAAGGGCTGGACCTTGAAGGAAGCCGAGCGCTGGCTCGGCCCCAACCTCGGCTACAACCCGGAAGACTGAGCCTGATCGCCATGGCCGCTGACGACGACGGCAGCGAGCTGCCGTCGGCATCTCACGAAGATCTGCCGGTCGACAGCCACGACGCTCGCGTCGCCTTCCTGACCGCAGTACGTTTCGCGTCGGTGGCCGCCATCGGTGGGTTCTTGTTCGGCTACGACATCTCGGTGACCAACCGCGCCGTCAAGGCGCTCCAGGCCGACTTTCACATCGGCAACGCGCTGCTCGGTTTCGCGGCGGCATCGGGGGTGCTGGGTGCGGCGATCGGAGCGGTGTGGGCCGGCCGGATCGGCGACCGACTGGGCCGCGTGTCGATCATGAAGCTCTCGGCGGCGTCGTTTTTCGTGTGCGGGCTCGGCGCCGGGTTGGCGAGCAGCATATGGATGTTCATCGTCTTTCACCTCATCGGTGGGCTCGGTATCGGCTTTTCGTCGGTCGCGGCCCCGGCCTACATCGCCGAAGTCTCACCACCGCGGTTCCGCGGCCGGCTCGGCTCGCTGCAGCAGCTGGCCATCGTGTGCGGCCTGTTCGGGTCGCTGGCATCGACGTGGGTGCCGTTCCACCTCGCAGGTGGTGCGAGCAAGCCGCTGTGGTTGGGCCTGGCGGCCTGGCGCTGGACCTTTCTCGGCGAGCTGATTCTGGCGCTGCTGTACTTCACGCTGCTTCTCACGATCTCCGAGTCGCCGCGTTACCTCGTTGCCAGGCAGCAGATTTCGCAGGCCCGTCAGGTTCTGGGGCGATTGCTGAGTCCCCGCGACGTGGAGCTGACGATCAGTCGTATCGCGGGCTCGTTGAAGCAGGAGAAGCAGCAGTCGTGGCGCGATCTGCGCAAACCGACCGGCGGGCTGTACGGCATCGTCTGGGTCGGGCTCGGGCTGGCCGTTTTTCAGCAGTTCGTCGGCATCAACGTGATCTTCAACTACTCCGATTTGCTCTGGGAGGCAGTGGGGTTCGGTGAGAAATCGTCGTTCACCATCGCCCTGGTGACCACCGGGGTCAACGTGTTGATCACGCTGGTGGCGATCGCGCTGATCGACCGGCTCGGCCGCAGACCGCTGCTGCTGGCCGGATCGGCGGGCATGTCGCTGATGCTGATCACGATGGCGGTCGTGTTCGCCGGCGCAGCGTTGCGCAACGGCCAGCCACAACTCGACGGGGCGTCCGGGATCGTCGCGCTGGTCGCCGCCGACCTGTTCGTGGTCGCGTTCGCGGTGTCCTGGGGACCGGTGCTGTGGGTGCTGCTGGGCGAGATGTTCCCCAATCGCATCCGCTCCGCGGCGCTCGGATTGGCCTCGGGCGTGCAGTGGATGGCCAACTGGACCATCGCGGTGACGTTTCCGGCGGTGCGGCACATCCTGGGCGGCGCGTACTGCTTCTACGCGGTGTGCGCGGTGCTGTCCTTCGTTTTCGTCTGGCGATGGGTCCGCGAAACCAACGGAGTGTCTCTGGAAGACATGCCCGACGAGGCGGCCCCGGCTGCTGCGACCTGAAACCGCCGTGACTTTGCTCAGCTGCACGTGAAACAATCGCTGGCCGTGAAGACCTTCGAGGATCTGTTTGCCGAACTCGGCGAACGTGCCCGCACCCGCCCGGCGGGCAGCGGCACCGTCGCGGCGCTGGACGCGGGCGTGCATGCGGTGGGCAAGAAGATCCTCGAAGAGGCCGGCGAAGTGTGGCTGGCCGCCGAGCACGAATCCGACGACGCCCTCGCCGAGGAGATCAGCCAGTTGCTGTACTGGGCGCAGGTGCTGATGATCGCCCGCGGGCTGACGCTCGACGACGTGTATCGGAAGTTGTGATGACAGCGCAGAACCGCAACGGCTCCACGAGACTGCGCGTCGCCGTCCCCAACAAAGGAGCGCTAAGCGAGTCGGCCGTCGAGATCCTGTCCGAGGCCGGCTATCGCCGCCGAACCGATCCCAAGGACCTGACCGTCATCGACCCGCACAACAATGTCGAGTTCTTCTTCCTGCGGCCCAAAGACATTGCGATCTATGTCGGTTCGGGCGAACTCGACTTCGGCATCACCGGACGCGACCTGGCGCGCGAGTCGCGCGCGCCGGTGCACGAACGACTTGCGCTGGGCTTCGGCTCGTCCACTTTCCGGTACGCCGCACCGGCCGGGCGTAATTGGACCATCGACGATCTTGCCGGCCGGCGCATCGCCACCGCATATCCCAACATCGTGCGAGAAGACCTGGCGGCCCGCGGTATTGAGGCGACCGTGATCCGGCTGGACGGCGCGGTGGAGATCTCGATACAGCTCGGAGTGGCCGACGCCATCGCCGACGTGGTCGGCTCGGGTCGGACCCTCAATCTGCACAACCTGGCGGCGTTCGGCGAAACACTGTGCGATTCAGAGGCAGTGCTCATCGAACAGATCGATCCGCACGCCGCCGAGCGGCCGGACGTCGCCTCGCGCGATCAGCTGGTCGCCCGGGTGCAGGGTGTGGTCTTCGGCCAGCAGTACCTGATGCTGGACTACGACTGTCCGCGTTCGGTTCTCGACAAAGCCACCGCGATCACGCCGGGATTGGAATCACCCACCATTTCTCCACTGGCCGACCCGGATTGGGCGGCGGTGCGGGCCCTGGTGCCGCGCCGCGGCGTCAACGCGATCATGGACGACTTGGCGGCGATCGGTGCCAAGGCGATCCTCGCGTCCAACGTCCGGTTCTTCCGGTTCTGATGTTTCATGGGCCGCGCTGCGGGGCTGCATTGTGTTAGCGTCCGGCTAGAGTCGCGTTCGTTTGCCGAGCCCTGAGGAGGGGTCGCCATGTCGCATATGACGCATTTCTACGTTCTGCTGCTGGCTCTGGGAATCGGTGTGGTCGCCGGTCTGCGCTCCTTCACCGCTCCGGCCGTCGTCTCCTGGGCTGCCGCGCTGCAGTGGATAAACCTCAGCCACACCTGGGCCTCGTGGGTCGGCAGTTGGATCACCGTCGGTATTTTCACCGTCCTCGCGCTAGGTGAACTGTTCCTCGACAAACAACCCAAGACGCCGCCCCGCACGGCGCCGCCGTCGTTCATCGCCCGGATCGGCTCCGGCGCGTTCTCCGGCGCCGTCATCGGCACGGCGTGGGCCGTCACCTGGAGCGCGCTCGGGGCAGGCATCATCGGTGCGGTGCTCGGCACGCTGGGCGGCTTTCAGGCGCGTAGCCGCCTGGCCGCGGCCCATGGTCGCGACCTGCCGATCGCACTGCTCGAAGACGCTGTCGCAGTGCTGGGCGGATTCGCGCTCGCCGCTGTCACAGCGGCTCTGTGACACAGCATTTCGACGCGATCGTGGTGGGCGCCGGCCAAGCCGGGCCGCCACTGGCGGGGCGACTGAGCGCGGCCAGCCAGACCGTCGCCGTGGTGGAGCGCAAACTCATCGGCGGCACCTGCGTCAACACCGGATGCATCCCGACCAAGACCCTGGTAGCCAGCGCACAGGCCGCGCACATGGCGCGGCGCGGTGCGGACTACGGGGTCGACACCGGCCCGGTCAGCGTCGACATGGCGAAAGTCAAGGCGCGCAAAGACGTCGTCATGTTGGACGACCGCAAAGGCGTCGAAGACTGGCTCGACGGCATGGACAGCTGCACCGTGTTTCGCGGCCACGCGCGCTTCGAGGATCCGCACACCCTTCGGGTCGGCGACGACGTGCTGCGCGCCGACCGCATCTTCCTCAATGTCGGTGGCCGCGCGGTGGTGCCCGACATCCCGGGCCTCAGCAACATCGACTACCTGACCAACGTCTCCATCCTCGAACTCGACACCCTGCCTGAGCATCTCGTCATCGTCGGCGGCAGCTACATCGCGCTGGAATTCGCGCAGATGTACCGGCGCTTCGGCGCGGAAGTGACTGTGGTCGAGAAAGGCCCGCGCTTGGCGTCCCGCGAGGACGACGACGTCTCCGACACCGTTCGGTCGATTCTGCAGAACGAGGGCATCGAGGTCGTCCTCGACGCCGTTGACATCCGAATAACCAAGCACCGCAATGGATTCGAGTTGACGCCGCGGGCCGGTGGGCCAGCGATAGCCGGCAGCAATCTGCTGTTGGCGGTCGGCCGCCGGCCCAACACCGACGACCTCGGCCTCGAGCGTGCCGGTGTGCACACCGACGAACGCGGATACATCACCGTCGACGACCAACTGAAAACCAGCGTCGACCACATCTGGGCGCTGGGTGACTGCAACGGCAAAGGCGCGTTCACCCACACGTCGTACAACGACTTCGAAATCGTCGCGGGCAACCTGCTCGACGACGACCCGCGCCGCGTGAGCGACCGCATCACCGCCTACGCGCTGTACATCGACCCACCACTAGGCCGCTGTGGACTGACCCTCGAGCAGGTACGCGCGTCCGGCCGCCCGGCGCTCGTCGGCAAGCGCCCCATGACAAAAGTCGGCCGCGCGGTGGAAAAGGGTGAGACGCAAGGTTTTATGAAAGTTGTCGTCGACGCCGAGACCAAGCAGATTCTCGGAGCGGCCATCTTGGGCGTCGGCGGCGACGAGGCCATCCACAGCATCCTGGATGTGATGTCGGCCAAGGCGACCTACACCACGCTGGCCCGCACGATGCACATCCACCCGACCGTCTGCGAGCTGATTCCGACGATGCTGCAGGAAATGTCGCCGCTCGAGTAACTCAGGCGGCCGGATCGGCGCTCTGCAGCACGGCGTCGGCGTCGCCTTCGTCAAGCTGGCGGGGCCAGCCCGGATACGGCGGCGGTGTGCCGCCGAACACCGGGCAGTGCTCGTGGTGTGCGCACCAGTCGCACAGCCGCGACGGCCGTGGCCGGAAATCGCCTGTCGCCCCGGCGGATTGGATCGCGTCCCAGATCGCCATCAGCGTCTTCTCGAAGCGCAGCAGTTCGGCTTCGTCGGGGGAGTAGTCCAGCAACTGACCGTCGGACAGATAAATCAGTCGCAGCCGCGTCGGCAGCACGCCTCGGGAACGCAGTAACGCGACCGCGTAGAACTTCATCTGGAACATGGCTTTGAACTCGGCCAGCGCCCGCGCCTCAGGCGGAGCCTTGCCGGTCTTGTAGTCGACCACCCGCAATTCGCCGGTGGGCGCGACGTCGATCCGGTCGATGATCCCGCGCAGCAGCGTGCCGTCGGCGAGTTCGACCTCGATGCGTTGCTCGCAGCTTTGCGGGTCGAACCGGGTCGGATCCTCCAGCCGGTAGTAGCCGGACAGCAGCTTGCGTGCCTCGCCCAGGAGTTGGTTCTGCTGCTCGGTATCGAGTTGCCTAGCCAAATCCGGTGTCTGGGCGATCACCTGCTCCCACGCCGGATCGACCAGCGCGTCGGCCGTCTGCGGGACGCGCTCGGCGGCGGGCAGACCATAGAGCTGCTCGAGTGCGGCGTGCACGACCGAGCCGCGGATTTGCGCTGTGGATGGCGGCTCTGGCAGCCGGTCGATTGCCCGGAAGCGATACAGCAGCGGGCATTGCTTGAAGTCGGCCGCCCGTGACGGAGACAGCGCCGGCCTCGATACCGGGCGCGGCTGCTCACTCATATCCGCAGACTAGAGGCCAGGTCGGACAACCCCGCGCACCGAACTCGGCGCGTCTGCTGGCAGGCTTTCAGCTGTGCCCGCAACCGGTCCGTTCGCTGTCGGAGATCGCGTTCAGCTCACCGACGCCAAGGGTCGGCACTACACGATGCTGCTCAGCCCCGGCGGCGAATTCCACACCCATCGCGGCGCGATCGCGCACGACGCGGTGATCGGGCAGGCGGAAGGCAGCGTGGTCAAGTCGGCCAACGGTGACCAGTTTCTGGTGCTGCGTCCGCTGCTGGTGGATTACGTCATGTCGATGCCACGCGGCGCGCAGGTGGTCTACCCGAAGGACGCCGCGCAGATCGTGCACGAGGGCGACATCTTCCCGGGCGCACGGGTGTTGGAGGCCGGTGCGGGCTCGGGTGCGCTGACCTGTTCGCTGCTGCGCGCGGTCGGGCCCGGCGGTCGGGTCATCTCCTACGACGTGCGCGCCGACCACGCCGAGCACGCCCACCGCAACGTGGACACCTTCTTCGGTTGCGTACCGGAGAATTGGCAGCTGGTCATCGGCGACGTCAACGATGCCGATCTGGTGGACGGTTCCATCGACCGGGTGGTGCTCGACATGCTCGCACCGTGGGACGTGCTCGACAGCGTCTCGCGGTTCATCGTGTCGGGCGGCGTCCTGATCATCTACGTGGCCACCGTGACTCAGCTGTCGAAGACCGTGGAGGCGTTGCGCGAACAGCAGTGCTGGACCGAGCCACGCGCCTGGGAGACGATGCAGCGCGGGTGGCACGCCGTCGGCCTGGCGGTGCGTCCGCAACACAACATGCGCGGCCACACCGCGTTCCTGGTGTCTGCGCGCCGGTTGGCTCCCGGTGCCGTAACCCCGACGCCGCGGCGTCGGAAGCAGAGTTAGTCGTCGCTGCGCTGGATCCTGCGGCGCACCGACAGCAACTCCAGTTCCGGGTGGGCGGCGACCAGGCGTTCGGCGGCGTCGAGCACGTCGACGGCGTGTTGGCGGTCGGCCGAGGCCATCGCCACGCCGATGCCCGCCCGCCGATACAGCTCATGCGAACTGGTCTCGGCCGCCGATACGCCGAACTTGCGCTGCAATTCGGCCACGATCGGCCGGACCACCGATCGCTTCTGCTTGAGCGAGTGGACATCTCCGAACAAGACGTCGAACTCAAGCCAGCCGATCCACATCGCGGGTCAGCGGCCGGGCGTCGGCGGGGTAACGGTCGAGTCGCTTCGGAACGCCAGCAGCACCTCCGCGGTCCGCGCCGATAGCTGCCAGCCGCCTTGGTACGGCTTGAACTCCATCGGGAAGGCGAAGTGGGGGCCGTGCGCATTCGGCGTCCCGACGTCGACGTTGGCGACGACGTCGGCCGGATCGCGGTCGGACCACCCGATGTCACGGACGTCGAACTTCAATGGCGTGTAACCGCCGTTGACCAGAGCGTTGGCGAATTCGTCGAATACAACGCCGTTTTCGGGCGTGGCGCCCTCGACCAGATTGAGCTTCTGCAGACCGGGCACCGCGGGATCGGCGAGCCGATACAGCACCCCGGCCAAGGCGTCGGGGGGCGGCAGCGGAGTGGACGACGGCGCGGGCGCCGCCGGGTTCAGCGACGCAGACGCAGACGGTGGGGTGGTCTGCGGCGACGGGGCGTCCTGCTCGTCATTGGAACACCCCGAAAGTCCGAGTGCCGCCGCGAACGCGACGGCACTCAGGACCGAAAAGAAGCGTCGGCTCATCCAGACGCGTCAGTGCGAACGCACTGCCGAGATCAACGTCATCGCCGAGTCATGCGAGAGCTTCCAGCCGCCCTGGTTGACGAACGTGAGGTTCTCGTAGGTCGGCGCGAGGTGCGGGCCCGTCGCGGTGAGAGTCGCCGCCGCGGCACCCGGACCGGCCGGCGTGATGCTGGTGAAGTTGAACGTCAGCGGCAGGCTGCCCTTGGCGGCGGCCTTCTGCAGTTCGTGGTCGGCAATTGAGGCAGGAACCGGGATGCCGCCCTCGACGAGGTAACCCTTGCTGGCGAACGGCACGCTCGGGTCCTGCAGCGTGTTCAGAATGGTGGACAGCTGGTCCGCGGTCGGCACGTCCACGCCCGCTGTCACCGGATCCAGCGGCAGCGGCGCACCGAACGCCGCGGGCTGAACTCGAGGCGACGCACCGGTTACGGATGCAATAGAGGTCACACCCGCGGCAGCGGCACCGATCGCGGCGACTGCCGCCATGCCTGTGGCTAGGGATTTCAGGGTCACGAGGGTCCTCTCGGTAAAGCCAACTCAACATGATCGTAACGACTGATGCCCGTGTGCCCCATTTCGAGTTCCCGCATGAATCGGAAATCGCCGGTAGCGTTGGGGTATCAGCCGCACCACCGCCGGAGGAGCGGGAAAGGAGCGCACCATGGGTGAGTTTGAGCGTGAAGCGTTCGGAAACCCGCGCGAACCAGACCTCTCCAACGAGGATGCCGCCGAGTTGGAGGAGCTCCGACGCGAGGCCGCGGTTCTGCGTGAACAACTGGAAAACGCCGTCGGGTCTTCGGGTACCACGCGCAGTCCGCGCGATGTTCACCAGCTCGAGGCGCGGATCGACTCGTTGGCGTCGCGCAACTCCAAGTTGATGGAGACCCTCAAGGAAGCCCGTCAGCAGCTGCTGGCGCTGCGCGAAGAGGTCGACCGGCTCGGGCAGCCGCCCAGCGGTTACGGCGTGCTGCTGGGCACCCACGAGGACGACACCGTCGACGTGTTCACGTCCGGGCGCAAGATGCGGCTGACGTGCTCGCCCAACATCGACGTGCAGTCGTTGCGGAAAGGGCAGACGGTTCGCCTCAACGAGGCTTTAACTGTCGTCGAGGCCGGCACGTATGAATCGGTCGGCGAAATTTCAACTCTGCGCGAGATCCTCACGGACGGACACCGCGCGTTGGTGGTCGGCCACGCCGACGAGGAACGCATCGTCTGGCTCGCTGAGCCGTTGGTCGCCGAGGATCTGCCCGAGGGCCACCCCGATGCTCTCAACGACGACACCCGGCCACGCCGGTTGCGGCCAGGCGACTCGCTGCTGGTGGACACCAAGGCCGGTTACGCCTTCGAGCGCATCCCCAAGGCCGAGGTCGAAGATCTGGTCCTGGAAGAGGTGCCAGACGTCACCTATCACGACATCGGTGGGCTGAGCCGCCAGATCGAGCAGATCCGCGACGCGGTCGAGCTGCCATTCCTGCACAAGGAGCTCTACCGCGAATACGCACTGCGGCCGCCCAAAGGTGTGCTGCTCTACGGGCCGCCCGGGTGCGGTAAGACGCTGATCGCCAAGGCCGTCGCCAACTCGCTGGCCAAGAAGATGGCCGAGGTCCGCGGCGACGACGCTCGCGAGGCCAAGTCCTACTTCCTCAACATCAAGGGCCCCGAGCTGCTGAACAAGTTCGTCGGCGAGACGGAACGCCACATCCGGCTGATCTTCCAGCGGGCGCGGGAAAAGGCGTCCGAAGGCACACCGGTGATCGTGTTCTTCGACGAGATGGACTCGATCTTCCGCACTCGCGGCACCGGCGTCTCCTCGGACGTGGAGACGACGGTCGTCCCGCAGTTGCTCAGTGAGATCGACGGTGTGGAGGGGCTGGAGAACGTTATCGTGATCGGCGCCTCCAACCGCGAGGACATGATCGACCCCGCGATCCTGCGGCCCGGCCGCCTCGACGTGAAGATCAAGATCGAGCGCCCGGACGCCGAGTCGGCGCAGGACATCTTCTCGAAGTACCTTGTCGAGACGCTGCCGGTGCACGCCGACGACATCACCGAGTTCGACGGTGACCGCGGGGCGTGCATCAAGGCGATGATCGAGAAGGTCGTCGACCGGATGTACGCCGAGATCGACGACAACCGGTTCCTGGAAGTCACCTACGCCAACGGCGACAAAGAAGTCATGTACTTCAAGGACTTCAACTCCGGCGCCATGATCCAGAACGTCGTCGACCGCGCGAAGAAGAACGCCATCAAGTCGGTGCTGGAGACCGGTCAACCCGGTCTGCGGATCCAGCATCTGCTCGATTCGATCGTCGACGAGTTCGCCGAGAACGAGGACCTGCCCAACACCACCAACCCCGATGACTGGGCGCGGATCTCGGGCAAGAAGGGCGAGCGGATCGTCTACATCCGCACGCTGGTCACCGGCAAGAGCTCGAGCGCTTCCCGGGCGATCGACACCGAGTCCAACCTCGGCCAGTACCTGTAGCGACTGCCGGCGCCGAAAGATCCGGCTCAGCCGGTAAACAGCGAGTAGCTGTTCCGCAGGTCGTCTTGCAGCACCTGTGCGGCGTGCGTCGTGGTGTCGATGCGCAACGGGCTGGTCAGTTTTCGTGCCTGGTAGGTCCAGCCCGTCGGGAGGTCGAGGCGTTCGCCGAGACCAGGCAGGTCGACGCGGGAGAGATTGGGATCGACGATCTGGCTCCAGGTCTGCATCACCCAGCGCCGCATCGCGGGGTCGTGCAATTCGTAGATCTCTTCGCCGGCGTCGAAGGTGAACACGGTGTGCCGGTGGACCTGGTTCGCGGTATAGGGAGCTGGGTCCATCGCCGACAGCAACACGGTGGCCTGCAGCAGCATGTCGATTCCGCCGAAATTCTTGATCATTCGCGGGCCCTGGGACGACTTCTCGATCGAGTTCATCAGCCAGTACCGCGGGCCGTTGAGTAATGCTGTGGCAGCACCGTTTTCGGCCGCGATGGCCTTCGGGTCGAGCTCCGACCACAGTTCGGCGGGCAGGTCGTTGAGCGGGTAACTGTTGTAGACGGTGGCTTGCGGTCCAGCCTCTCCCGGCGTTACCAGAAGAATTTCGCCGTAGCGCTTTCCGGACAAGTTTTCGGTGGGCTCGGTCGCAGCGTGGGCAGGCATCAGGGTGAAGGTAATCACTTCGGTCACCAGCGTCAATGGTTGCTGGCCCGGTTCATCTTCCTGCAACGCAACTGGCTGGTTCCCCCAGCGCGGGGCGCATCGTCAGCGCGCTGGGTTGATTGCCCGCTTCCTCCTCGCCCCGCTGTGCGGGGCGCATCGTCAGCGCGCCTAAGCTCGGGGGATGCAACGGATCATCGGTACGGAGGTCGAATACGGCATTTCGTCGCCATCAGACCCGACCGCCAACCCGATCCTGACGTCCACGCAGGCGGTGCTGGCCTATGCGGCCGCCGCCGGGATCCAGCGCGCCAAGCGCACCCGGTGGGACTACGAGGTGGAGTCGCCGCTGCGGGATGCCCGGGGTTTCGATCTGAGCCGCTCGGCCGGACCGCCACCCGTGGTGGACGCCGACGAGGTCGGCGCGGCCAACATGATCCTGACCAACGGCGCACGGCTCTACGTCGACCACGCCCACCCGGAGTACTCCGCGCCGGAGTGCACCGACCCGCTGGACGCGGTGATCTGGGACAAGGCCGGCGAGCGGGTGATGGAGGCCGCCGCCCGGCACGTCGCCAGCGTGCCCGGCGCCGCCAAGCTGCAGCTGTACAAGAACAACGTCGACGGCAAGGGCGCGTCCTACGGGTCGCACGAGAACTATCTGATGAGCCGGCAGACTCCGTTCTCGGCGGTCATCGCCGGGCTGACGCCGTTCCTGGTGTCGCGTCAGGTGGTCACCGGCTCGGGCCGGGTCGGGATCGGGCCGTCCGGTGACGAGCCGGGCTTTCAGCTCTCCCAGCGGTCGGACTACATCGAGGTCGAGGTCGGGCTGGAGACCACGCTGAAGCGCGGGATTATCAACACCCGCGACGAGCCGCACGCCGACGCCGACCGGTACCGGCGATTGCACGTCATCATCGGCGACGCCAACCTGTCCGAGACGTCGACGTATCTCAAACTCGGCACCACCGCGTTGGCGCTGGACCTCATCGAGGACGGCCCGGCGCACGGCATCGACCTCAGCGACCTGGCGTTGGCCCGACCCGTGCACGCCGTGCACGCGATCAGCCGCGACCCGTCGCTGCGGGCCACCGTCGCCCTGGCCGACGGCCGTGAGCTGACCGCGCTTGCGCTGCAACGGATTTACCTGGACCGGGTGGCAAAGTTGGTGGACGGGCGCGACCATGACCAGCGCGCGGTCGACGTCGTCGAGACTTGGGCGCACGTCCTCGATTTGCTCGAGCGCGATCCGATGGAGTGCGCCGAGTTGCTGGACTGGCCCGCGAAGCTGCGTCTGTTGGAGGGGTTCCGGCACCGGGAGAATCTGAGTTGGTCGGCGCCGCGGCTGCACCTGGTCGATCTGCAGTACTCCGATGTCCGGCTGGACAAGGGACTGTACAACCGGCTGGTGGCTCGCGGCTCGATGAAGCGTCTGGTCACCGAGCAGCAGGTGATCGACGCCGTCGACAATCCGCCGACCGACACCCGGGCCTACTTCCGCGGGGAATGCCTACGCCGCTTCGGCGCGGATATCGCCGCGGCGAGCTGGGACTCGGTGATTTTCGATCTGGGCGGTGATTCGCTGGTCCGAATCCCGACGCTGGAGCCGCTACGTGGCAGCAAAGCGCACGTCGGAGCGCTATTGGATTCGGTGAACAGCGCGGTCGAGCTGGTGGAGCAACTGACCACCTGAGAAGCCGGACATGGGGTTCAAGCCAGGGCATTACCGCCATCGACCGGTAGGGTGGAGACACCGACGGGCGTGTTTCACGACCGATGATGACGCAGGAGGCAGCGATGGCCCAAGAGCAGACCAAGCGCGGTGGTGGCGGCGGCGATGACGACGACCTCACTGCCAGCACGGCCGCGGGCCAGGAGCGTCGCGAGAAGCTGACCGAGGAGACCGACGACCTGCTCGACGAGATCGACGATGTTCTGGAAGAGAACGCCGAAGACTTCGTTCGCGCATACGTCCAAAAGGGCGGCCAGTGACCTGGCCCTACCGCGATCGCTCGGCCACTAACTCAGCACTTCCCGGAACCGCTTCTGGCGGTCTTTCCTCTTTCACCGACTATCTGCGCCGCGAGGCGCCAGAGCTGTTGCCCACGGGCATCGGCAGCGCCGAACCGGTCGGGCATCAGCTGCCGCACGGCACCACCATCGTCGCGCTGAAATACCCGGGCGGTGTGCTCCTCGCGGGCGATCGACGCTCGACCCAGGGCAACATGATCGCCGGGCGTGACGTGCAGAAGGTGTACATCACCGACGACTACACCGCGACCGGGATCGCAGGCACCGCGGCCATCGCGGTGGAATTCGCCCGGCTGTACGCCGTCGAGCTCGAGCACTACGAGAAGCTGGAAGGCGTGCCGCTCACCTTCGCGGGCAAGGTGAACCGGCTGGCGATCATGGTCCGCGGCAACCTGGCCGCGGCGATGCAGGGCCTGGTGGCGCTGCCGCTGCTCGCAGGATTCGACATCCACGACCCCGATCCTGACAAGGCGGGCCGCATCGTCTCTTTCGACGCCGCCGGTGGCTGGAACCTGGAAGAAGAGGGCTACCAGTCGGTGGGCTCGGGGTCGATCTTCGCCAAGTCGTCGATCAAGAAGCTGTATTCACAAGTGACGGACGCAGATTCAGCGCTTCGAGTCGCTGTCGAAGCGCTGTACGACGCGGCCGACGACGACTCCGCCACCGGCGGACCCGACCTGGTCCGCGGAATCTACCCGACCGCGGTCACCATCGGACCAGACGGCGCAGTCAACGTTGGCGAGCAGCGCATCGCCGAGTTGGCTCGGGAAGTCATCCAAACGCGCTCACGCACAGATACTTTCGGGCCGGACGCGGACCGCGCGGGAAGTGATTCATGAGTTTTCCGTACTTCATCTCGCCCGAGCAGGCGATGCGCGAGCGCAGCGAGCTCGCACGCAAAGGGATTGCACGAGGCCGCAGCGTGGTGGCGCTGGCCTACTCCGGCGGTGTGCTGTTCGTCGCCGAAAACCCTTCGCGTTCACTGCAAAAGATCAGCGAGCTGTATGACCGGGTCGGCTTCGCCGCTGCCGGGAAGTTCAACGAGTTCGACAACCTGCGCCGGGGCGGAATTCAATTCGCCGACACCCGCGGTTATGCCTACGACCGCCGCGACGTGACCGGTCGGCAGCTGGCCAATGTGTACGCGCAGACGCTGGGCACCATTTTCACCGAACAGGCCAAGCCCTACGAGGTCGAACTGTGCGTGGCCGAAGTCGCCCACTACGGTGAGACCAAAGCGCCTGAGCTGTACCGGATCACCTATGACGGATCGATCGCCGACGAGCCGCACTTCGTGGTGATGGGCGGGACGACCGAGCCGATCGCCACCGCGCTCAAGGACTCCTACGCCGAGAACGCCGACCTCGCCGATGCGGTGCACATCGCCGTCAACGCCTTGAAGGCGGCAAGCGGCAACGCCGGTGACGACGCGTTGGGGGTCGCCTCGCTGGAAGTGGCCATCCTCGACGCCAGCCGGCCGCGGCGAGCGTTCCGGCGGATCACCGGTGCGGCGCTGGAACGGTTGCTGCCCCAACGCGAAATCGCCGCGTCGTCCGACGACTCGGCGGAGGAATCGTCGGAATAGGGCCTGTTCGGTGCTGATCGGCCTGCTGCTCGCACTGGGCTGCTCGGTGTGTTACGGCACGGCGACGGTGCTTCAGGCCGCGGCGACCCGCTCGGTGGATGCCGGCAGCGACTCCGGCGTCGATGCGGTGCTGCTGCTGCGGGCGCTGCGGCAGTGGCGCTACCTGGTCGGTATCGGGCTGGACGGCCTCGGCTTTCTGCTGCAGGTAGCCGCGTTGCGGTTGGTGCCGATCTACGTCGTCGCCGCGGCCATCGCCGCGTCACTTGCGGTCACCGCGATCGTGGCGGCGTGGGTGCTGTCGACGCGGTTGTCGGCCATCGAGTGGGCAGCCGTGGCTGTGGTGTGCGCAAGTCTCGCGATGCTCGGCGTGGCAGCGGGTCCGGAGGGTTCCGGGCACGGCCCGCCCGGGCTCGGTTGGGCGCTGCTGGTGATCGTCGCCGTGGTTTTCGTCGCCGGGGCGGCGGCGGGCCGGCTGAGCGACCGGGTACGCGCTCTCGTGCTCGGATTAGGGGCCGGCGCTGGCTTCGGCGTCGTCGAAATCGCCGTGCGGCTGATCGATTCGCTCGACCTGACAAGGGTCGCGTTCTACACCAATCCCGCCGTCTACGCGGTGGTCGCCGGCGGGCTGGCCGGATTTCTGCTGCTCACCTCCGCGTTGAGTCGCGGATCGGTGACCACGGCCGTCGCCGGGATGGTGGTCGGCGAGACGGTGGGCCCGGCCCTTGTCGGGGTGGCGTGGCTGGGTGACCAGACCCGGCCCGGCCTGAGTTGGATGGTGGTGACCGGGTTCGCCATCGCGGTCGCGGCGACGTTGGCGCTGAGCCGATTCGGCGAAGCGCCCAGCACCGCCGGATCCTGATCCGCGTCAGGTCGTGGACGCACCACGCCGCCGACCTCTCCGCGGGGGTTCCACACCTCTTGCGCCGTCAACCAGTACGCTCGAATTGTGCAGCGACGAATCATGGGCATCGAGACCGAATTCGGTGTGACCTGCACATTCCACGGTCACCGCCGTTTGTCGCCAGACGAAGTGGCCCGTTACCTGTTCCGCCGGGTGGTTTCGTGGGGCCGTAGCTCCAATGTTTTCCTGCGCAACGGTGCACGGCTCTATCTCGATGTCGGCAGCCATCCCGAGTACGCCACCGCCGAGTGCGACAGCCTGGTGCAGCTGGTCACCCACGACCGCGCGGGCGAGCGGGTCCTGGAGGACCTGCTGGTCGACGCCGAACAGCGGCTCGCCGACGAGGGCATCGGCGGCGACATCTACCTGTTCAAGAACAACACCGACTCGGCGGGCAACTCCTACGGCTGTCACGAGAATTATCTGATCGTGCGGGCGGGGGAGTTCTCCCGGATCTCCGACGTCCTGCTGCCGTTCCTCGTCACCCGCCAGCTGATCTGCGGCGCGGGCAAGGTGCTGCAAACCCCGAAGGCCGCGACGTTCTGCCTCTCGCAGCGCGCCGAGCACATCTGGGAAGGCGTCTCCAGCGCGACCACGCGATCACGCCCGATCATCAACACCCGCGACGAGCCGCACGCCGACGCGGAGAAATACCGACGCCTACACGTCATCGTCGGCGACTCCAACATGTGTGAGACCACCACCATGCTCAAGGTCGGCACCGCATCGCTGGTGCTGGAGATGATCGAAGCCGGCGTGGCATTCCGCGACTTCTCGCTGGACAACCCGATCCGGGCCATCCGCGAGGTCAGCCACGATGTCACCGGTCGGCGCCCGGTGAGGTTAGCCGGCGGTCGCCAGGCCAGCGCACTGGACATCCAGCGCGAGTACTACGCGCGCGCCGTCGAGCACCTGCAGACCCGCGAGCCCAACGCGCAGATCGAGCAGGTCGTCGACCTGTGGGGCCGCCAACTCGACGCGGTGGAAAGCCAGGACTTCGCCAAGGTCGACACCGAAATCGACTGGGTGATCAAGCGCAAGCTGTTCCAGCGCTACCAGGACCGCTACGACATGGAGCTGTCCGATCCCAAGATCGCCCAGCTGGACCTGGCGTACCACGACATCAAGCGTGGCCGCGGCGTCTTCGACCTGCTACAGCGCAAAGGCCTGGCCACGCGCATCACCACCGACGAGGAAATCGACGCCGCGGTCGATCAGCCGCCGCAGACCACCCGGGCGCGGCTGCGCGGCGAGTTCATCAGCGCCGCCCAGGCCGCCGGCCGTGACTTCACCGTCGACTGGGTGCACCTCAAACTCAATGATCAGGCCCAGCGCACTGTGCTGTGCAAGGACCCGTTCCGTTCGGTCGACGAGCGGGTCAAGAGGCTGATCGCCAGCATGTAGAACGCCGAGCCCGCCGAGGGGTCGTCCGCGTGAGCAGACAACCGTGTTCCCCGGCGTGCCGGCCATGGGTCAGTTCGTGCTGCTCGCCTGTGCCAGTTGATTTTCGATGGCCGTGGTGGCGCCCACCCGGCCCTTGTTGTTCTGCTCATAGCGCAGCAGGGCGGTAAGGGCGGCCGAGTCGGTGACCTTCTGCACCTTGGCTTCGACTTCGTCGATCGTGAGGCTGTCGTAGTTCTTGACGGGCAGTTCGGCCTCGGTGAGGCCACCGGCCGCGGCGCGGGTGCTGTGCAGGGTGGTCGCAGTGGTGCGGGCCCCTTTGCTGCTCGCAATCTGCTCGGCTTTGCCCAGTCCGGCATCGCGGCCCGCGGTGACGGATTTGAGGGTGGCGTCTGCGAGGGTGTCGACGCGCGTATGGGTGCGGGCAAGAGCCTCGGCGGCGTCGTCGATCCGTGCCGCGGCCCAGCGCGCCGGGTAGTAGGCGACCCTCGTGAGTCGACTCACCGCCATCTGCACGGGGGTGGGCCGCACCGCAGTCGGCTCCCCGGCAGCCTCGTCGGCGAGTACCGAGTTGATCCACTTGACCGTTTCTTGATGCGCCTGCTGCAAACGCTCGGCAAGCTGTCGGGTGGCGGCGTGATCGGCCGCGTCGGCGAGTTCACCGAGATAGATTGCGCGGTCGAGTAATTGGTGCTCGAGGGCCAGGTCGCTGAAAAGCGCGCCGGCAAGTGGTTGAACTTGTTCGGCGACGGTCTTGACCAAAGCGGTGGCACGGCCCAGTGCGGGTGTGATCACGTCGGGAACGCCGCCGAGGTCACGCAGTGCCGCTGCGATCAGCTTTGATCGCTCGTGTGCGTTGTCCGCGTTCGTCATGAGTTCTGCGCGCACATCGTCGTCGCGTGCCTGCGCCACCCGAGTCGTCGCGATCTGCGCTTCGGTGTTGGTCAGGTTATGCAGTATGCGAAGTTGCGCTATGAGCTTCGCGGTTGTTCCGTGGGTCATCGTATTCTCCTGACGATATCGTCATCGTGTAATGAATTAGGTTGTGCTTGAGGTCTTTTGAGGCTTATCGATTCTTGAGACCGGAGGTGGCCCGCCACCGTTGTCGGCGACGGGCCCACGCCGAGAACGGTTACTTGAACACGTCCTTGACGTTCTCGCCGGCTTTCTTCAAGCTGGACTTCGCTTGGTCTTTCTTGCCTTCGCCTTCAGTGTCCTTGTCACCAGTCACTTTTCCGACCTGCTCTTTGGCCTTGCCGGCGACATCTTCAGCGGCGTTCTTGGCCTTGTCGGCGATACCCATAAGTTCGTCCCTTCGTGTGACGGTCGACCGCAGAATGCGGACAACCTTGCCGCGAACCCTCGTTGGGCTCGTAGCGGACCCGCTTCCGGTTCATCCCGGTTGCGGGAGATCGTGGCGATTCCGACATGGTTGGTCACATATCGGCGGCCCGGATAGGAGTGAAAGAGCTTGGCGCCGAACGACTTCGGCGCAACCCAGGTGGCGATTTCCGTCGGGATCGCATCGTCGAATGCGACGAGCCGCCTCGGAATATCGTGGAGTCAGATGAGAAGTCCTGCGTGGGCCTGTGGCCCGGAGCTCGTGACTGGACCCCTGCGGACTGGCTGCTTAACAACCAACATCGACGTTACGCGCCGGCAGGCCGTTTGGCGAATGACAACCGAGCGCACCGCGAGCCGTGCCTGAGGGAATCTTGCGCGACCGCCCGCCTAAGCTGCACGGGTGGCGGTTTCCAAAGTCGAGCGATTGATGAACCTCGTCATCGCCCTGTTGTCCACCCGCGGCTACATCACCGCAGAGAAAATCCGGTCCAGCGTGGCGGGGTATGCCGACAGTGCCAGCGATGAAGCGTTCTCGCGCATGTTCGAGCGTGACAAGAACGAGTTGCGCGATCTCGGCATCCCGTTGGAAACCGGCCGGGTGTCGTCATTCGACCCGGTCGAGGGCTACCGGATCAACCGCGACGCGTACGCACTGCCCGCCGTCGAGCTCAACGGCGATGAGGCGGCCGCCGTCGCCGTCGCCACCCAGCTGTGGGAGTCACCCGAGCTGATCAACGCCACCCAGGGCGCGCTGCTCAAGCTGAGGGCGGCGGGAGTCGACGTCTACCCCGATGCGCCGGTCGCCATCGCGTCACCGGCCGGGAGCATGGGGCTGCGCGGGTCCGAAGACGTTCTGAACGCCCTGTTGTCGGCGATCAGCGCCGGCCGCGCCGTGGAGTTTCCGCACCGGCCGTCACGCACCGAGCCATACACCGTGCGCACCGTCGAACCATGGGGCGTCATCACCGAGAAGGGGCGCTGGTATCTGGTCGGGCACGACCGCGACCGCGGCGCCACCCGCACGTTCCGGTTGTCCCGCATCGGCGACGAAGTGAAGCCCATCGGCCCGACCGGCGCGGTGACCCGGCCCGACGGCGTCGATCTGCGCGACATCGTGGCCGCGGCGGTCGCCGACGCGCCGTCCGGCGTGCGGGCCCAGATCTGGGTGGCCGAAGGACGGGCCACCGCGTTGCGGCGCGCCGGCACGGCATTGGGGGCCCGCCGGCTCAACGGCCGCGACGGCGACGTCATCGAACTCGACATCGGCACCACCGGCCGCTTGGCGGGCGATGTCGCCGGTTACGGCGCCGACGCGGTGGTGCTGGAGCCGTCGTCGTTGCGCGACGAGGTGCTGGAGCGCCTGCGGGCGCACGCTGGGGAGCGGCGCAGATGACTCCTGTGTCGACGCGACTGGTGCGGCTGCTGAACATGGTGCCGTACTTCCAGGCCAATCCTCGGGTCACCCGCACCCAGGCCGCCGCCGCGCTGGGCGTTTCGGTCAAGCAACTCGGCGACGACCTCGACCAGCTGTGGCTGTGCGGTCTGCCCGGCTACGGGCCTGGTGACCTGATCGACTTCGAATTCAGCGGCGACACCATCGAGGTGACGTTCTCGGCCGGCATGGACACCCCACTGCAGCTCACCTCGCCCGAAGCCACCGGTCTGCTGGTGGCGCTGCGGGCGCTGGCCGACATCCCGGGGGTGGTCGATCCGGAGGCGGCGCGCAGCGCGATCGCCAAAATCGAAGCGGCCGCCGGGGCGGCCGGACACGACAACGACGTGGTCGCCGTCGACGAGCCGGCGCCGGTCGAGAGCAACGCCGCGGCCGAGGTTCGCGCCGCGGTCCGGGACAACCGTGCGGTGAGCATCGACTACTACGCCGCCTCGCACGACACGTTGTCCACCCGGATCGTCGACCCGATACGGATCGTGCTGGTCGGCGACCAGAGCTATCTGGAGGCCTGGTCGCGGGAGGCAGAAGGCGTGCGGCTGTTCCGGTTCGATCGCATCGTCGACGCCGCCGTGCTCGACGAGCCTTCGGCCCCACCGGAACCCGCGACCCAGGCGCCGCCGGACACCTCGCTGTTCGACGCCGACCCGTCGCTGCCGTCGGCAACGCTGGCGCTGGCGCCCGAGGCGTCATGGATGTTCGAGTACTACCCGATGCGGGTGCTGCGCGAACTGCCCGACGGCCATTGCGAGGCCGCGATCACCTACGGCTCTGAAGAATGGATGGCCCGCCAGGTGCTGGGAATGGGCTCGGCGGTGCGGGTGCTGGCGCCCGAGTCGCTCGCCAACCGGGTCCGTGAGGCTGCGACGGCAGCGCTGGAGACTTATCAGGCCGCGGCGCGGTCCGGCTCCTGAGACGTCGGCTGCGGTAGCATCGTGGAGACATCTGGAGGTACATACTCGTGAACGCTCTTACTCCGGGTCACCTGGCGATCATCGCGGTCCTGGTGATCGTCCTGTTCGGCGCCAAGCGGCTGCCCGACGCGGCTCGTTCCCTGGGCAAGTCGCTGCGGATCTTCAAGTCCGAGGTCCGTGAACTGCAAAGCGACGGCAAGCCGGAATCGTCAGCACCCCAGACCGCGCCCGCCCAGCCGGTGCATTCCGAGCGGGTCGAGCCGCCGGCGGCTGACGGACGGTCGGCTTAGCTCCCCGCCGCCGTCGCGGCGCACGAGCGCCTATTCACTGTGCGCACCAACGGTTTCTTCAGGCGGCTGGATCCGCGTCAGCGTCGCAGCCGCGTCAACCCCGATGCGACCATGTCGCTGGTCGACCATCTCACCGAGTTGCGTTCCCGTCTGCTGATCTCGCTGGCGGGCATCGCGCTGACCACGGTGTTGGGATTCGTCTGGTACTCGCATCCGCTATTCGGGATGGAAAGCCTCGGCGAGTGGCTCCGACACCCCTACTGCGCGCTGCCGCCGTCGGCGCGAGCGGATATCGCCAACGGGCAGTGCCGGTTGCTGGCCACCGCGCCGTTCGACCAGTTCATGCTGCGGCTGAAAGTTGCTCTCACGGCCGGGGCGGTGCTGGCATGCCCGTTGTGGTTCTACCAACTCTGGGCGTTCATCACCCCCGGGCTCTACAAGAAGGAGCGACGGTTCGCCGTCGCGTTCGTGATCCCGGCGGCGCTGCTGTTCGTCACCGGGGCAGTACTGGCCTACCTGGTGCTGGCCAAGGCGCTGCAGTTCCTGCTGACCGTCGGCAGCGATGTGCAGGTGACCGCGCTGTCCGGCGACCGCTATTTCGGGTTCCTGATCAACCTGCTGCTGGTGTTTGGCGCCAGCTTCGAATTCCCGTTGCTGATCGTGATGCTCAACTTCGTCGGCGTGCTGAGCTACCAACGGCTGCGGTCCTGGCGGCGCGGCCTGATCTTCGGAATGTTCGTCTTCGCAGCTATTTTCACGCCCGGATCCGACCCGTTCTCGATGACGGCGCTGGGGTTGGCGCTGACGTTGCTGCTCGAACTGGCCATCCAGATCGCCCGCCTACACGACAGACGCAAAGCCAAGCGCGAGGCGCTGACCGCCATCGCCGACGACGAAGCCTCGGTCATCGACCCGCCGTCGGCTGTCGGCGTGCCGTCGAGCATCGCCGGACCCCATGACGACATCACCTAAAGCCGCGACGATGCAGAGCGACGGGATGGCGAGCAGCGGCGCTGGTGATCAGTTGGACCGGTTCGCCGCGGAACTGGCCTTCGAGCTCGACGGCTTTCAGCGGCGCGCCTGCGCGGCACTCGAAAGCGGGCACGGCGTCCTGGTGTGCGCGCCGACCGGGGCGGGCAAGACCGTCGTCGGCGAATTCGCCGTGCACCTGGCGCTGGCGTCCGGCGGCAAATGCTTCTACACCACACCGCTGAAGGCGCTGAGCAACCAGAAGCACAACGATTTCGTCGCGCGCTATGGCAAAGAGCAGATCGGGCTGCTCACCGGCGATCAGTCGGTCAATGGCCACGCCCCCGTCGTGGTGATGACCACCGAAGTGCTGCGCAACATGCTCTACGCGGATTCGCCTACGCTGCAAGGTCTTTCGTATGTCGTGATGGATGAGGTGCACTTCCTCGCCGACCGGATGCGCGGCGCGGTGTGGGAAGAGGTCATCCTCCATCTGCCCGACGACGTGCGGTTGGTCAGCCTGTCGGCGACGGTGAGCAACGCCGAGGAGTTCGGCGGCTGGATCCAGACCGTACGCGGCGACACGACGGTGGTCGTCGACGAGCACCGACCCGTCCCGCTGTGGCAGCACATGCTGGTCGGCAAACGTATTTTCGACCTGTTCGACTATGCCGCGCACGGACCCGGTGAACGCAAACACGCCGTCGTCGACCCTAATCTGTTGCGCCACATCGCCAATCGCCGCGAGGCCGACCGGCTCAGCGACTGGCAGCCGCGCCGTAAAGGCCCGGGCCGCCCCGGCCGGACGGGGTTCTACCGACCACCGTCGCGGCCTGACGTGGTCCGGATGCTCGACGCCGACGGCCTGCTGCCGGCGATCACTTTCGTGTTCTCCCGGGTGGGCTGTGAGGCCGCGGTCGCCCAGTGTCTGCGCTCGCCGCTGCGGCTGACCACCGACGAAGACCGGGCCAAGATCGCCGAGGTGATCGATCACCGCTGCGGCGATCTCGAGGATTCCGATCTGGCCGTGCTCGGCTACTACGAATGGCGCGAAGCGCTGCTGCGCGGTATCGCCGCCCACCACGCGGGCATGTTGCCGGTGTTCCGGCACACCGTCGAGGAGTTGTTCACCGGCGGGCTGATCAGGGCGGTGTTCGCCACCGAGACGCTGGCGCTGGGTATCAACATGCCGGCACGCACGGTGGTGCTGGAACGGCTGGTGAAGTTCAATGGCGAGCAGCATCTGCCGCTGACACCGGGGGAGTACACCCAGCTCACCGGGCGGGCCGGCCGGCGCGGCATCGACATCGAGGGTCACGCGGTGGTGCTGTGGAATCCCGGCGAGGAGATCAGCGAGCCGGCCGAAGTCGCCGGGCTGGCCTCCACCCGCACCTTCCCGCTGCGCAGCTCGTTCGCCCCGTCGTACAACATGACGATCAACCTGGTGAATCGCGTCGGTCCGGAGCAGGCGCACCGGCTGCTGGAACAGTCCTTCGCGCAGTATCAGGCCGACCGGTCGGTCGTGAGCCTGGTCCGCGGCGTGGAGCGCGGACAGCAGATGCTCGACGAGGTCGCGGCCGAACTCGGCGGGCACGACGCGCCCGTTCTCGAGTACGCCCGGCTGCGCGAGCAGATCAGCCAGCGGGAGCGGGCCCAGGCGCGGGCATCGCGCCTGCAGCGCCGCGAGGCGGTCAACGACGCGCTGACCGCGCTGCGCCGCGGCGACATCATCACGATCACCCACGGCCGACGGGGCGGCCTGGCCGTCGTGCTGGAAGCCGCCCGCGACAGCGCCGACCCACGACCACTGGTCCTGACCGAAAACCGTTGGGCCGGAAGGATTTCATCGGCGGATTACTCCGGCGCGACGCCGCCGGTGGGGTCGATGACGTTGCCCAAGCGGATCGAGCACCGCCAGCCCCGGGTGCGCCGCGATCTGGCGTCGGCGCTGCGATCGGCGGCCGCGGGATTGTCGGTCCCGGGCGACCGCCGGGGCAAGCGCGGCGAGGGCCCCGACGTCGACCCCGAACTGGTGGCGCTGCGGGAGAAGATGCGCCGTCATCCGGTGCACCGCGAATCCGATCGCGAAGCCCGGGTGCGGACCGCCGAACGCTATCTACGCATCGAACGCGACAACGCCGCTCTGCAGAAAAAGGTCGCCGCCGCCACCAACTCACTGGCCCGCACCTTCGACCGCATCGTGGGGCTGCTCACTGAACGCGGCTTCATCGAGCAGACCGACGGCGATCCCACGGTGACCGACGACGGCCGGTTGCTGGCCCGGATCTACAGCGAGAGCGACCTTCTGGTTGCCGAATGTCTGCGCACCGACGCCTGGACGGGTCTGCGGGAAGCCGAACTGGCCGCGGTGCTGTCCGCGGTGCTCTACGAGACGCGCGGCGGAGACGGTCCCGGGGCGCCACGCAACGAGCAGATACCCACCCCCAAACTGCGTCAGGCGCTGCACACGACGCGACGGCTGTCGGCGGCCTTGCGCGCCGACGAGCACCGGCATCGCATCACGCTGAGCCGCGAGCCCGACGACGGATTCGTCGCGGCCATCTACCGCTGGGCCAGCAGCGGCGACCTGGTCACCGCGTTAGCCGCCGCAGACGCCGAGGGCTCCGGTTCGCCGCTGTCGCCGGGAGATTTCGTGCGCTGGTGCCGACAGGTGCTTGACCTGCTTGACCAGGTCCGCAATGCTGCCCCGCAGCCGGAATTACGGGCCACCGCCAAGCGCGCGATCGACGCAATTCGGCGCGGCGTCGTCGCAGTTGACGCCGGGTAGGCTGAGCCGAAGCTACGGTGGCAAGCGAGCACTGCGAGCAGGACTGAGAGGACTGACACACGATGAGCGGACCGCAGGGAACCGACCCCACGCAGCCGTGGCAGCCGCCCCAGGGTGAAAGTCAGCAATCCGGCGAGGAGCAGGCCCAGCACGTCTCACCCTGGCAGCAGCAACCGTCCGGCGAGCAGGGCTGGCAGCCCTCAGCCGAACAGCAGACGTGGCAGGCGCCCGCGTACACGCCCACCGAATACGGGCAGTACCAGCAGCCGCCCGCGCAGTACTACCCGCCGTCCCAGCCGTTCCCGCCGGGCTACCCGCAGCCGGAGCAGTACGGCGGTCAAACCCCGCAGTACGGCCAGTACGGCCAGCCGGGCCAATACGCGCAACCCGGTCAGTACGGCCAACCCGGTCAGTACGGCCAACCTGGCCAGTACGGCCAGCCGGGTCAATACGGTCAACCCGGCCAGTACGGCCAGTACCCCGGCCCGTACGGCCAGCCGCCGGCCGGCCCGAACAAGTCACGGACGGTGGTCGGCACCATCGCCGGAATCTTCGCCGCCATCGTCGTCGCCGTCGTGCTGGTGCTGGGCTTCTGGGCACCCGGATTCTTCGTGACCACGAAGCTGGACGTGGGCAAAGCCGAGGCCGGTGTCCAACAGATCCTGAGCGACAACACCAACGGCTACGGGGCCAAGAACGTCAAAGACGTCAAGTGCAACAACGGTCAGAACCCGACCGTCAAGAAAGGCCAGAGCTTCGACTGCGACGTCAGCGTCGACGGCACCAAGCGTTCGGTGACCGTGACGTTCCAGGACAACAAAGGCACCTACGAGGTCGGCCGACCCAAGTAGGTCAGAGCGCGTCCAGCGCTTTCTGCAGCCGTGCGATCGGTGACCCGACACCCAGTTCGGCGGCGAGTTCTGCGGTGCGCCGCGGGTCGGCCGCCACCAACGGCAACGCGTCGGTGTCGGTCGAGAACGTGACGGGCGCATCGGTGGCGACCCGGACCACCGGGCCTGCCGCCTCGATGTAGTCGGCGGCCCCGCGCAGCTTGGCCCGAACCCCTTTCGCCAGAGACGATTTGGGGTCGTCGACGGCGTCCAGGATCGCGGCCAGCGAGCCGTGCTGGGCCAGCAGCGTCGCGGCGGTCTTCTCCCCGATACCGGGCACCCCGGGCAGCCCGTCGGAAGGATCGCCGCGCAGCAACGCCAACTCGGCGTAGCCGGCGCCGGCCCGGTGGGCGGGCACGCCGTACTTGTCGGAGACCTCGACCGGACCCAGCAACGTGGCGTTGCTCAGGCCGCGGCCGAGGTAGAGCACCCGCACCGGAACCGGGTCGTCCCGGACGACCTGCAGCAGGTCGCGGTCGCCGCTGACGACGATCACCGGGTCGCGGCGTTCCTGATCGGCCAGCGTGCCGATCACGTCGTCGGCTTCGAATCCCTCGGCACCGCCGCTGCAGAAGCCGAATGCGTCGAGGATCTCCGCGATCATCTCGACCTGCGGCGACAGATCATCGGGTACTTCCTCGACGTCGGCCTGCCCGGCCGGGTTTTCCTCCTCGACCCGATGCGCCTTGTACGACGGGATGGCCTCGACCCGGAACTTCGGCCGCCAATCCAGATCCAGGCAGACCACCAACCGGCCGGGCCGGTGTTTGGTGATCAGCGTGGCCACCGAGTCCAGGAAGCCGCGGACCGCGTTGACCGGACGGCCGTCGGGTGCGGTGATCGACGACGGGACGCCGAAATAGGAGCGAAACCACATGCTGGCGCCGTCGAGCAGCAGCAGCGGCGCGGGCATGCCCGCCATCCTGCCAGTAGCCTGAAAGCCATGTCTTCTCAGCGCTTCGATGCCGGGGTGTACGGCCGTCGGATAGCGGCGGCGCGGTCGGCCACCGCGCAGGCGGGCCTGGCCGGTCTGGTCATCACGCCCGGGTACGACCTGCGCTATCTGCTCGGCTCACGGGCCCAGACCTTCGAGCGGCTGACGGCTCTGGTGCTGCCGGTTTCCGGCGAGCCGACTGTGGTGGTACCGCGGCTTGAGTTGGCGGCGCTGCGACAGTCCGCGGTCACCGATCTTGGCCTGGCGGTGCGGGATTGGGTCGACGGCGATAACCCCTACCAGCTGGTCGCGGCGGCGATGGGTGGCGCTCCGGCGGCGACCGCGGTCACCGATTCGATGCCGGCACTGCATCTGCTGCCGTTGGCCGACGTGCTCGGCGTGGTGCCGGTGCTGGCCACCGACGTGCTGCGCGAACTGCGGATGGTCAAGGACGCCGCCGAAGTCGACGTGCTGCGCAAGGCAGGCGCGGCCATCGACCGGGTGCACGCGCGGGTGCCGGAGTTTCTGGTGCCCGGTCGGACCGAGGCCGATGTTGCCGCCGACATCGCCGAAGCCATTGTCGCCGAAGGGCATTCGGAGGTGGCGTTCGTCATCGTCGGCTCCGGGCCGCACGGCGCGGACCCGCATCACGAGTTCTCCGATCGCGAAATCCAGATCGGCGACATCGTCGTCGTCGACATCGGCGGAGCCTACGCGCCCGGCTACAACTCCGACTCGACGCGCACGTACAGCATCGGCGATCCGAGTCCCGAAGTGGCGCAACAGTATTCGGTACTGCAGCGGGCGCAACGCGCTGCGGTCGAAGCGGTGCGTCCCGGTGTCACCGCCGAACAGGTCGACGCTGCGGCCCGCGAGGTGCTGGCCGACGCAGGGCTTGCCGAATATTTCGTGCACCGCACCGGCCACGGCATCGGATTGTCGGTGCACGAAGAGCCCTACATCGTGGCCGGCAACGACCTGCCGCTGCTGGCGGGCATGGCGTTCTCAGTCGAGCCCGGGATTTACTTCCCCGGGCAGTGGGGGGCCCGCATCGAGGACATCGTCGTGGTGTCCGACGACGGCGCCCAGCCGGTCAACAACGGGCCGCACGAACTGATCGTGGTCGCGGTTTAAGTATTAAGCTCAGGCGATGACCGATCACGACCGCGCCGCCGCCCGCCGAGAAATCACCAACGCCTTCATGAATGCGCTGGAACGACGACACGAAGTGCTAGACCTGATCGTGGAAGCCGACGACCGGCCGTCGGCGGTCGACGGCATCGTCGAGCTGCTCGGCACCTCGCGGCTTGGCGCCGAAGCGGTGATCGGCATGTCGTTCGACCAGCTGACCAAGGACTCGCGCAAGATCATCGCCGCCGAGCTCGAGGACCTGAACAACATCTTGAGTTTCACGTTCAAGGACCGGCCGGCCAGCTCGGGCGACTCGATGGCCCTGCGCGCGTTCTCTGGCAAGTCCGACCACGACATCTTCGCCGCGCGCACCGAGGACATCGGCGCCAAGGGCGACGGATCGGGTGCTCCCGCCGCCGACCTCGAGGACGAAATCCGTTCGGCGCAGGAACGATTCGACGCCGAAGAAGCCGCCTGGTTCGTCGCGGTCGACGGTGACGAGAAGGTCGGGATGGTGTTCGGTGAGCTCGACGGCCACGAGGTGCACGTTCGGATCTGGATCCACCCCGACTACCGGCATCGCGGCTACGGCACTGCCGCGCTGGCCAAGTCGCGACCCGAGCTGGCGGCATATTTCCCCGCGGTACCGCTGGTGATCCGGGCGCCGGGCGCCACGCTCGTCTAGCGGTCAGTCACACGCCGGCCGGTTAACTTTCGCGCTCGGCTGCCAGGAATGCAGCGAGCGCAGCAGACCACTTCGTTTGTGAAGGTGTCCCGCCATGCGCCGCAAAATGTCGTCGAGCGCTATCACCGCATCTTCGATGAACGGGCCCTTGTTGAGCATGACGCACTCGGCGCGCTCGCTCATCGCGGCGTCACTGATTTCTGCACGGGACGGTTTGCCGGTCTTGGCCAGTTGCTCGAGAACTTGGGTCGCCCAAATCGTCGGGAGGTGTGCGGACTCACACAGCCACAGGATCTCTTCCTGCAATTCGGCCAACCGGTCATAGCCGCACTCCACGGCGAGATCCCCGCGGGCGATCATGACCCCTGCGCGGGGGTGCCGCATCACGGTGAGCAGCAGCTGAGGCAGGTGTTCGAAGCCCTCGCCGGTTTCGATTTTCAACACGACGCCGAGGTGTGAGGCATCGAGCCGTTCCATCTCCTCCAGGAGCTGCTCGACATCGGAGGGCTCGCGTACGAACGAAAGCTCAACTAGGTCCGCCAGTTCTGCCACCACCCGTAGGTCGGCAATGTCTTTCTTGGTGAGCGCCGGAATCGGAAGGCGGGTGTCGGGGACGTTGATTCCCCGGTCGGCATGCAACCGAGATCCGTTGTCGGCTGCGTGGTCAATGTGGATGGTCAGTACGTCGGGACTGGCCCTGGTGATGTGTCCACCTATAAGCCCGTCGTCGAACAGGACTATCTCGCCCACCTGAGCATGGTCGAAGATTTCTGGCAACGTGCATCCGATCCGAGCCTGGTGGCCATTCCGACTGCCGCTATCTACCGGTGCCGCCGAACAGTCTCTGGTTAACGCGAGCAGATCGCCGCGGTGCAGTCGCAAGCTCTGCTGCACCGTGGGAAGCAGGCCGACCGCGGCAGGATCGTCGGCTCCTGCGACATGAAACACCGTCCCGGTAGCCACATAAGCCGCTTTGGGCACCTCCGCCAACAACCCACCGGCGGAGACGGCGTCCCCCTCGTCGAGAAGGATCAGGCGGCGGGCAGAGCCACGGGTGTCGTGGAACCGGAGTTCTTCTCCGCCTCTGCGGCGGTGCAGCCAATTTTCCGGTACCGGAATCACCACCATGCGTCCTGGCGGCGGCACCGGATTTTCCGCCGGCGTCAGCCAGGCGTGTGCCGGAGCTGAGACGCGGCCCAAAAGGTCTTTGGTAGGCCGGAGCTTGACGACGCGCGGGCCCGGCTCGAGTGGACCGGTGCGCAGCTTCGGACCGGCCAAGTCCATGGCTATCAGGCAGGTTCGGCCGTGCGCAGCAGCGGCTTGGCGCACATTGCGGGCCATGTTTCGCCAGGCCGCGGCATCATCGTGAGCGCAGTTGATGCGGGCTACATTCATCCCGCGTTGCACCAGGGTGGCAACCAGCTTGGCGTCCGTAGCCGCCTCGCTCGGCAGGGTGACCATGATCCTCGTCGAACGACCCGGAGGCGGCGGCCCCAACAATTCCTGGGTGCGCATGCTGAGCAGCCGGCAGCCTTCGTCGATGCCCACGGTCGTCAATTGCGGGCGCTGCCAGCGCGTGCCGAGCATCGCACCGATGGCTGCCTGCACGAGCAGCAGGGCTGCGGCGACATGCGCCTCGGCCCGGCCCAGCGACGACAGTCCGAAGCCTGCCAGTCGTTCTTGCAAGTCACGCAGGTCGCACTGGCGGATGGCCCAGTAACGCACCAGGTTGAGCGCGCTGCTGCGATTCGCCGGAGCGACCGCAGCGAGCCAAGGGGACCAAAGCGATTCAGCCTCAGCGAGTTTCGCCAGCAGTTGCTCCACATCTTTTTGCAAGCGGATCAATTCTGACTCGGCGTCCGGGTCCGCTCGTGGCGGCCCGGTCAGATCGGTGTCAGACAGTCCGGGTTGAGCGGCCACGGTTTCTCCTCATGTCATCGATGCCTTGGCGTCGAGGCTATGAGGGCGGGAGCCGTCACGGGAGGGTCACAAGTCCTTTTCCGGACGTCCGGTGCATGGGTGAGATCGGTTGTCCGGCAACAGAGACGGCTGGTCAGTCGGCTTTGCGGGCCAGCAGGTCCGAGGACCCCAGCACCCGCTCGACCTGCACCTCGATGACCACGCGGCGCGGATTTGCCCGCGGCGTGCGGTAGCGCTGCGCGTAACGCAGTTCCGCGTCACGCACGGCATCGATCTCACCGTTCACGCTGGCGCTGCCCTCCAGCGACAGCCAGCGCGCCCCATCGACTTGACTGAGCACGGCGACGCCGCCCCGATCGGCGTTGACCGCCTTCTGCGAGCCGCCGGTGGTGATCACCCGCGCGATGTGGGTCTTGGGGTCGAAGGTGAAACCCACCGCGACCACGTGCGGCGAATTGTCGGCGCGCAGCGTGGTCAGCATCGCGAGGTGACGTTCGGTGAGAAACGCCAACGCGTCGTTGGTCAGTCGGGCAGAGGAGTTCGCCATCACCGCTCACGTTAGCGCAGGTCATAATCGCAGCCGTGAATGACACGGGCGCACCCACGGTGCTGATTCTGGGTGGCCGCAGCGAAATCGGGGTCGAGCTTGCGGTGCGGCTCGCTCCCGGTGCGTCCGTGGTGCTGGCCGCGCGGGGTGCGGATCGCCTCGGCGAGCAGGCTGCGGCGGTCCGGGCGGCCGGCGCGACGGCGGTGTTCACCCGCGAGTTCGACGCCGATGATTTGGAGTCCCACGGGCCGCTGATCGCCTCGATCATCGCCGAGAACGGCGCGATCGACACCGCGGTGCTTGCTTTCGGAGTGCTCGGCGACCAGGGCCGGGCCGAGGTCGATGCGGCGCACGCGGTGGCCGTCGTCCACACCGACTATGTCGCTCAGGTCAGCATGCTGACCCATCTGGCCGCGGCGATGCGGCAGGCCGGTCGGGGAGCGCTGGTGGTGTTCTCGTCGGTGGCCGGCGTGCGGGTGCGCCGGGCCAATTACGTCTACGGCTCCGCGAAAGCCGGCCTGGACGGCTTCGCCAGCGGGCTGGCCGACGCGCTGCACGGGACCGGCGTGCGGCTGTTGATCGTGCGGCCCGGTTTCGTCATCGGGCGGATGACGGACGGCATGTCGCCGGCCCCGCTGTCCAGCACGCCGGCTCAGGTCGCCGCCGCGACCGCGCGTGCCCTGGCCAAGAACCGCCGCAGCGTGTGGATCCCGTGGACGCTGCGGCCGGTGTTTTTCGGCATGCGACTGCTGCCGCAGTTCGTCTGGCGCAGGATGCCGCGGTGAGCGCAGGCCCTGCCGCGCTATCGTCCGTCGATAAGTCGAGGCCATCAGCGTAATCTTCAGGCCAGCGAAAGGGCCGGGTGATTGCGATGACGCACAAGCGGTCGGTGAGGGTCGCGATAATCGGCGCCGGAATGTCGGGCATCTGCATGGCAGTCAAGCTGCAAGACGCCGGCATCGACTCCTTCACGATTTTCGAGAAGGCCGACGACGTCGGCGGCACCTGGCGCGACAACACCTATCCCGGCCTCACCTGCGATATCCCGTCGCGCTACTACTCGTACTCCTTCCGGCCCAACCCAAATTGGACGCATCTGCTGCCGCCGGGCCCAGAGATCCGGGCGTATTTTCAACAGGTGGCGCACGAACGCGGGATTCGTCCTCACATCCGGTTCGGCGCTGATGTCAGCCGAGCCGAATACCACGACGGTACGTGGCGCCTCACCACCGCAGCGGGGGAAGAGACCTTCGACGTGCTCATCACCGCCACCGGGGTGCTGCGGGTACCGCGGTATCCGGACATCACCGGCCGGGAGACGTTTGCCGGTGCGGCGTTTCACTCGTCACGGTGGGATCACTCGGTCACGTTGCCGGACAAACGGATTGGTGTGATCGGGTCCGGCTCGACCGGCGTCCAGATCGTCGCGGAACTGGGCGGCAATGTGCGGCAATTGAAGCTCTTTCAGCGCACCGCGCAATGGATCTGTCCGATGCCCAATTTGCGTTACTCGTTGCTGACCCGGACGGCGCTCCGTCGCTGGCCCAAGCTGAATGGGCTGCCGTACCGCTTCTGGGGCTGGTACGTGCGGTATTTCTTTGGTAAGGCGCCGATCCGTCCGGGCTTGCAGCGTGCCGTCGTCACATTCCTGAGCCGATGGAACCTGCGGCTGTCGGTACGTGACAAGCAGTTACGGGCCAAGCTCACCCCGAAAGACCTGCCGATGTGCAAAAGGCTGATTTTCGCGGGCCATTTCTACCGGTCGGTCCAGCAGCCGGGCGTCGAGGTGATCACCGACGCGATCGACCACATCGAGCCCCGCGGCGTCGTCACCGCAGACGGCACGCTGCACGAACTGGACGTACTGGTTTACGCCACCGGCTTCGACGCTCGCGCCTATGTGCGCCCGCTGGAAGTGATAGGGGAGACCGGACTCACCTTGGACGAAGCGTGGGCCGACGGACCCGTGGCGTACCGGTCGGTCGCGGTGCCGGGCTTCCCCAACCTGTTCATGCTGATGGGCCCGCACTCGCCGATCGGCAACCAATCGCTGATCCCGGTCGCCGAGGACCAGGCCGACTATGCGACGTGGTGGATCAACCAGCTTCGCGACGGTGTCGTCCACGCTGCGGCGCCAACTGAAGCGGCCACTAAGGAATACAACGAGAGCATGAAAGCGGCGATGCCGCAGACGATCTGGGTTACCGGCTGCAGCAGCTGGTATCTAGGCAAGGATGGGCTGCCCGAGCTCTTCCCGTGGACACCGGAGACCCACCACGAGTTGCTACGTCAACCGGAGCTCGCACATTTTGACGTGCGCACCGCCTGAGAATACCTGCCGTGCAGGCGATCACGACGTTCCGGTGCGCCGGGCGTAGTTCTTGCGCTGGTCGACCTCGACGTCGCTGGTGAAAACACGGTCCGTGCCCAGTGCGCGCCCCATCGCCTCACGCATACGCTGCGGCATCAAACGCTGCCCCGCTACGACCCTGCCGATCGAAGGTGGAACCGGCACGCGCGGTTTCGGTTTGGCGATCACGGCGGCGACGGCCCGGGCGACATCGTTCGGCTCGGCATTCCGCAATCCCTTCGCGTGCCCGACGCCGTCGATCATCTCGGTATTGGTCAGCGTCGGCATGATCGCCGAGAAGTGCACACCGCTGCCACGGTTTTCCATCCGAACGGTGTCGGTGTATCCGAGCACGGCATGCTTTGTGGCGCAATAGGTTGCGATACCTTCCGTCGGTACTACGCTGGCCAGAGACGCGATGTTGATGACGTGACCGTGACCGCGCGGCAGCATGCGTTGTGACGCGAGCTTGGTTCCCAGGATCACGCCGTAGATGTTGACGTCGAGCAGTCGACGGGTGATCGCGTCGGCCTCATCGACCGCACTGCCGACTGCGATGACCCCGGCGTTGTTGATCAGCACGTCGAGCGGCCCCAGCCTTTCCTCGACAGCGTCGAGGAAATCGGTGAAGGATCGTCGATCCGTCACGTCGAGTCGGCGGCCGACCTGCAGGCCCAACTGACTGCTCGACTCCTTGACGGCCACCCGGTCGATGTCACCGATCGCGACCTTGGCGCCCAACCCCTGCAGAACCGTTGCCGTTGCCAGACCGATCCCACGCGCGCCACCGGTGATGGCGACCACCTTGTCTGCGACAGCGGAAGGTTTCATCGCTTGAGGCTCCTTCTTGTTCGGGGTGAAGCCTAGGGCCTGAAGGCCTCTAGACTGACGGGGTGGCCCCGACCTTTGCAGACGTCGCCAAGGCGCAGTATGTCCTACTCACGACCTTCACCAAGGATGGTCGGCCCAAGCCCACCCCGATCTGGGCAGCCAACGACGGCGACCGACTGCTGATGATCACCCAGGCAAAGTCGTGGAAGGTCAAGCGGATTCGCAACACGCCCCGCGTCACCCTGGCGATCTGTGACATGCAAGGACATCCGAAAAGCGAGGCCATCGAAGCGACCGCGACCATCCTGGACTCATCGCAGACCGGTCATGTCTACAACGCCATCGGTCGTGAATACGGCATCGTCGGCAAAGTTTTCAACGTGTTCAGCAAGCTGCGCGGCGGCATGAAGAACAACGTCGGCCTGGAAGTGCGCGCCGCTGCCTAGGTGGGCAATCGGACTACGCGCGGCCGCGTAGGTGCTCACCGAAAAACGAGAACACCCGCGCCCAGGCATCGTCGGTGGCGGCCTGGTTGTAGCCGAAACCGGCGATGCGCAGCAGTGGCTGGGCCGGCAGCTTGTTCGCGAAGCTGTGCCCGACCTCCGGATACACCTTGATGTCGTTGGTAATGCCTTTGCCGTCGAGCACCCGCTGCAGCTTCTCGGGCGCTCCTCTGCCGGTCAGGTCCCGGGCGCCGAAGCTGGCGACGATTGGGCAGGCCCCGTCCAGCGTCTCGCTGAGCTGACGGGGCAGCGGCACGCCGTAGAACGGCGCTGAGGCGTCAAAACCCTTGGGCGACATGACCAATGCGAACTGGCCGCCCATGCAGAAGCCCGCGATGCCGACGCGCCCGGTGCATTGCGGCAATCCTTTGAGGTGATCGCGGGCAGCCAGCACGTCGTCGAGGGCGCGTCCGCGTTTGGTCAACAGATCGCGCATGACCTTCGTGATACAGCGCGCCCGACCGCCCCGTGCGTACAAGTTCGGGGTCAGCGCGACGTAACCGCCCGCGGCCACCTGGCGGTTGATCGACTCTTTGTCTGGTCCGTAACCGAAAGCGTCGTGAATCACCACGACGCCCGGCCATGGTTCCGGCCCGTCGGGGGTGTCGAGCAGGGCGTCGATCGGGCCGGCGGGGGTGTCGATCTCGATTGTCGTCACGTCAGCCATCTAACCGCGCCACCGCGGTCCGCGGAACTCCGGCGGCGGTCCGCGACGTTGCCATCTCATGGTGTCGCGGCTGTTTCTGGTCTACGTCGTGGTCGAGTTGCTCGTGGTGGTCGGCCTGGCGTCGACGATCGGGCTCGGCTGGACTCTGCTCGCTGTGCTCATCGCGTTCGCCGCGGGGCTGACGTTGGCGGGCTCGCAGCTGCGGCTGCAGCTTGGTCGGCTGCGTTCCGGGTTCGGCGCTGACCCGTCACGGCTGGCCACCGACAGCGCGCTGGTCGGGCTGGGATCGCTGCTGGTCGTGATGCCCGGTCTGGTGACCACCGCCGCGGGCCTGCTGTTGCTGTTGCCGCCGGGCCGCGCCGCTGCCCGTCCGCTGCTGACGGCCCTGGCCGGCCGCCGCTTCCAGCTCATCACCATCGCTGCCGACGGCCGTGCCCGTCGACCCGACGCCGACTACATCGACGGCGAGGTCATCGATGTCACCGAGGTCGAACCGCCGGCGTTACCTGTGCGACCCGAATAGCTCCCGCGTGTCCGCTTCCCGCACAACCCTGTTGATCAACGGCCGGGTGCACAGCCCTACCCATCCCGACGCCACCGCCATGGCGGTCCGCGACGGTGTGGTGGCGTGGCTCGGCAGCGACGACGACGGCCGAAACCAGTTGGCCGAGGCCGATGTCGTCGATCTCGACGGCGGTTTCGTCGCGCCCGGTTTCGTCGACAGCCACATCCACCTCACCGCGACGGGCCTGACGCTCGTCGGTCTCGACCTGCGACCCGCGACCTCCCGCCGGCACTGCCTGCAGCTGCTCGCCGACTATGCGGCAGCCCATCCCGGCCAGCCGATCTGGGGCCACGGCTGGGACGACTCGTCGTGGCCGGAACCCATACCGCCGACCACGGCGGACCTGGACGCGGTGCTCGGTGATCGGCCGGCTTACCTGGCCCGGGTCGACGTGCACTCGGCGCTGGCCTCGAGCGGGTTGCGCCGTCGCGTCGCCGGGCTGCCGGCGGCGGCCGGATACGACACCCCGCTGGTCGGCGACGCCCATCATCGGGTCCGCGCTGCCGCGCGCGACCTGCTGACCGACGGCCAGCGCGCGGAGGCCCGGCTGGCCGCGCTGGACGCGCTGGCCGCCAACGGCATCGTCGCCGTGCATGAGTGCGCCGGCCCCGACATCGGCGGGCCGGACGACTGGCGGGAACTGCGCGGCGCCGGCTCGCGGCCACACGGCGTGGAGGTGACCGGGTATTGGGGTGAGGCGGTCACCAGCCCGTCGCAGGCGCGCGCGCTGCTCGGCGACACCGGGGCGGCCGGGCTGGCCGGTGACCTGTTCGTCGACGGCGCCCTGGGGTCGCGCACGGCCTGGCTGCATGAGCCCTACCACGACGCCCCGGAGCGCACCGGGGCCTGCTACCTGGAGCCCGACGCCGTCACCGCGCACCTGCGCGCCTGCACCGAAGCCGGCGTGACGGCGGGTTTCCACGTGATCGGCGATGCCGCGGTCTCGACTGTCGTCGACTCGCTGGAATGCGTGGTCGAGCACCTGGGTGTGGCCGCGGTAGCGCGCTGCGGGCACCGCCTGGAACACCTGGAGATGGTGACCGCCGAGCAGGCGGCCAAGCTCGGCGCCTGGGGTGTGATGGCCAGCATGCAACCCAATTTCGACGCGCTCTGGGGCGGCGACGACGGCATGTACGCCCAGCGTCTGGGTATCGACCGAGCCGGGCGTCTCAACCCGTTTGCGCTGCTAGCATCCCAAGGCGTGGCTCTCGCGTTCGGATCCGACGCACCGGTGACCGGACTCCACCCGTGGGCGACGATCCGCGCCGCTGTCCACCACCACACCCCGCACAGCTCGATCTCGCCGCGAGCGGCGTTCACTGCTGCGACTCGCGGCGGCTGGCGGGCCGGCGGTGCCGGCGACGAGCTGATCGGCAGCCTGGTCCCGGGCGCACCGGCGTCCTACGCCGTCTGGGACGTGGGCGCCCTCGCCGAACCCGACCAGTTGCCGCGGCTCGACCCAGGCGACCCGTTGCCACGCTGCCGGCAGACCGTGCACAGGGGCGTCGTCCTTCATGGCTAGAGGCATCGGCCGGTTCGACCCCCGGAAACGGCCCGCGGAGAACACCGACATCATTCCCGCGATCACCGACGATCCGGTCACCGGCGAGATCCCGTTTAACGCCGTCACGGACGCCGTCGCCGGCGAGATCCCGCTACCGGACGTCGAGCCGGACGACCACGACGACGACGTGGCCGACTCTGAAGTCGAGCCGGCAGACGCCGATGCCGGCGAGCCGGCCGGGGACCGCCGTGACCGGCTGGCGGAGTTGCGCGGCCACACCGCCCGCGCGGTGACGGTGTCGTGGCAGCGCCTGGTTCACCTGTCCGTGTTGGTGGCGATTTGGTTTGCCGGTCAATTGCGGATCCGGGTGCCGCAGCTGGGCCGGTGGCTGCGGCCACGGTTGACCCGGCTGGTCGCCGCGATCGCCGCCGGTCTGCTGCTGTGCTCCAGTTATCCGCGATTCAACTGGTGGTGGGCCGCCGTCATCGCTTTCGCCGTGCTGGCCTGGGTGCTGACCCGCCCGGCCACCACGCCGGCAGGCGGATTCGGTTACGGCTTGCTGTTCGGCCTGGCGTTCTATCTGCCGCTCATCAGCTGGATCAGCATCCTTGTCGGCGCCGTCCCGTTGGCGGCGCTGGTGCTGCTCTGCGCCGTGTTCCCGGGAATCTTCGGCCTCGCCGCCGTCGTGGTCCGGCGGTTGCCCGGATGGCCGATCTGGTTCGCGGTGCTGTGGGCGGCCCAGGAGTGGCTCAAGTCCACCATTCCGTTCGGGGGATTCCCGTGGGGCGTGGTGGCCGCCGGCCAGACGGAGGGCCCGTTTCTGCCGCTGGTCCGGCTGGGCAGCGTCCCGCTGCTATCGCTGGCGATCGTGCTGACCGGCTGCAGCGTCGCCGCGCTGGTGATGGAGGCGCTCTCGTGGTGGCGGACGTCGCGTCACCGGCTGGCCGACACCCCGCCCGCGGTGATGCTGCCCGCGCTCTGCATCTGCCTGGTCCTCTTCCTCGCCGCGGCGGTCTGGCCGCAGGTCCGCCGCTCCGGCACCGGATCCGGGAACGAACCCACCGTCACCGCCGCGGTCGTCCAGGGCAACGTGCCCCGGCTCGGTCTGGAGTTCAACGCCCAACGGTTGGCGGTGCTCGGCAACGACGTCCGGGAGACCCGCCAGCTTGCCGACGACGTGCGCGCCGGCCGGGCGCCCCAACCCGACTTCGTCATCTGGCCCGAGGACGCATCCGAGATCGATCCGCTGCTCAATCCCGATGCGGCGCAAGAGATCTCGGTCGCGGTCGAGGCGATCAAAGCGCCCATCCTGGTCGGCACCGTGCTCGACGTGCCCGGCCGTTCGCGGGAGGATCCCGCTCAGACCAACACGGTGATCGTGTGGAATCCGAAGTCCGGCGCGGGCGATCGCCACGACAAGCGGATCGTGCAGCCGTTCGGCGAGTATCTGCCCTGGCGGGGCTTCTTCAAACAGCTCTCCGGGCTCGCCGACTGGGCCGGCTACATCATCCCGGTCAAAGGAACCGGGGTGGTGCACGCCGCGGGCACCCCGATCGGCGTCGCGACCTGCTGGGAAGTGATCTTCGATCGCGAGCTGCGCGACTCCGTCCGCAACGGCGCCCAGCTGCTCGCAGTGCCGGCCAACAACGCCAACTTCAACCAGACGATGAGCGAGCAACAACTGGCGTTCTCCAAACTTCGCGCCGTCGAGCTGGACCGCTACGCCGTGGTGGCCAGCAACGTCGGTATCTCCGCGCTGGTCACGCCCGACGGTCGTGAGCAGGTGCGGACCAACTTCTTCACACCGGCTTACCTGGACAACCAGGTCCGGCTGAAGACCACACTGACCCCGGCCGCCCGCTGGGGCCCGATCCTGCAGGGCCTGCTGCTCGTGGCCGCTGTGGCGATCCTGTTCGCGGCGATACTGCACAATGGATGGTTCAACGATCTCCACCGACGGCTGTCGGAGCTGGCCAACAGAGGCGGCCCCGCACCGGAGAGATCCGATGACGACCCGCCCGGCGACGACGTAGTGGCCGACGGCGACGACGGCCAACACTCCGCTCCGCACGGGGCAGAAAAAGGAGACCTATGACCACCGGCGATGCGGTGCCCCGGCTCGCGGGCGATCGCCCCACCCTGCGCACCCTGGTGATCATCCCGACTTTCAACGAGCGGGAGAACCTGCCGCTGATCCTGCAGCGACTTCAGCGCGCGTGCCCGGCCGTGCACGTCCTCGTCGTCGACGACAACAGCCCTGACGGCACCGGCCAGCTGGCCGACGACTTCGCCGCGGCAGATCCCGACCGGATCCACGTCATGCACCGCACGGTCAAGGATGGTCTGGGTGCGGCGTACCTCGCCGGCTTCGCCTGGGGGTTGAGCCGGGGTTATACGACGGTCGTCGAGATGGACGCCGACGGTAGCCACGCTCCTGAGCAGCTGCACCTGCTGCTCGAGGCGGTCGACGCCGGCGCCGACCTGGCCATCGGCTCGCGCTACGTCGAAGGCGGAAACGTACAGAACTGGCCGTGGCGGCGCTGGGCGCTGTCCTGGACGGCCAACACCTATGCGCGGCTGGCGTTGGGCATCGGCATCCACGACATCACCGCCGGCTACCGCGCCTACCGTCGCGAGGTCCTGCAGAAGATCGACCTCGATCACGTCGACTCCAAGGGCTACTGCTTCCAGATCGACCTGACCTGGCGCACCATCACCAACGGGTTCGTCGTCACCGAGGTGCCGATCACGTTCACCGAACGCGAACTCGGCGTGTCCAAGATGAGCGGTTCCAACATCCGCGAAGCGTTGGTCAAGGTCGCGCAGTGGGGAATCGACGGACGACTGCACCGCAACCGCCCGGCACCGGTCGCCCGGTAGGGATCAGCTGCCGCGGCGGCGGGTCTTGATCAGCTCGAGCCGCTCCTTGAGCAGCTCATCGAGCTCTTCGACCGAGCGGCGCTCCAGCAGCATGTCCCAGTGCGTCCGAGGCGGCTTGACCTTCTTTGGCTCGGGCAGGTCACCCTCGATCAGGGTGCCTTCCATGCCGTTGCGGCACAGCCAGGTGCCGGGGATCTCGGCGTCGTCGGCGAACGGGACGTCGAATTCCTCGCCGTTCTCGGTGCGGTAACGCGCGATTTGACGCGGCGCCAAGTCGTGGTTGCGGTCGGTCTCGTAACTTACGGCTCCAAGGCGACTGCCTCGCAGGACACGATCAGCCATTGGTACCCACTCCTCTTAAAGTCTTCTTATTCAGCTTGCCCACTGACCAACGTCAGGGCGATCAGCAGAGTTCCCCGGATTTGTCCGGGGCCCATGCGACCCGACGGTCAATGATACCGGGGTTTGGCGCAGACCCCGACTAAAGTCGGCCCCGTGACTCGACGCGTCCGCCCGCAGCCGTGCCGCTGGTGTGGCCGTGACGTCGCCGACAGCGGCATGGGACGCCGCCGCCAGTACTGCCGGCAGTCGTGCCGGCAGCGCGCCTACGAGCAGCGGGCCTCGATCAACGGGGTCAAGGGCGTCGCGGTGCCCGCCGACGCGGTGGTGTTGTCGGCTGATGAGGCCGCCGACCTGTCCGATCGCGTCTATCAAGTGCGATGTGCAGCAGAAGACGTCGCCATCGCACTCGAGGAAGGGGCCGGCCCGCCGGAATTGCGCGAACTCTGCGCGGCCCTGATGCGCGCCGCGCAGGCCGCCGACGGGTGGCGCCGACCGGCCTGAGACGCGCTTCGCCTCGGCTGGCTCTTGACCGGTAGAGTCTCGCCATGGATCGCTGGACAACGCCAGATTTGGCTGTGGTGCCAGGCCATGAATCGGGCGGGCAAGTCGGCGCACGGCGCTACTTCTCCGCGATGGAAATCAGGAGTAGCGAGCGTATTGGGAACGTGGGCGAAGTTGGCGGCGTCGGTCAACGATGTTCTCGAGTCGGCGAGCAGTCACGCAGTCGCGGCGAATGACTTTGCTCCCGGTGCTGCATTCCGGATTCAGCGACGACCGACGCTAGGCGAGGGGTAACCACATGGCTGACCAACTGCAGCATGCAACCGAGGCGTTGCGTAAAGCCCTCGTCCAGGTCGAGCGCCTCAAGACCAAGAACCGCGCTTTGCTGGAACGCTCCGGTGAGCCGATCGCGATCGTCGGTATGTCCTGCCGATTCCCCGGCGGCGTCGAATCGCCGGACGGCCTGTGGGACATGGTCGCGGAGCAGCGCGACGTGATGTCGGAATTTCCGACCGATCGCGGCTGGGACCTGGCCGGGTTGTTCGACGACGACCCTGATGCCCCGCACAAGTGCTACACGCGCTCCGGCGGGTTCGTGGACGGCGTGGCGGATTTCGACGCGGGATTCTTCGGCGTGTCACCAACCGAGGCGCTGGCCACCGACCCACAGCACCGGATGCTGCTGGAGCTGTCGTGGGAGGCGTTGGAGCGGGCCGGGATTGACCCGACGACGCTGCGGGGCAGCGCGACCGGGGTCTTCGCAGGGATCATCGTGCAGGGCTACGGCATGCTCGCCGAGGAGATCGAGGGCTACCGGCTGACCGGCATGACGTCCAGTGTCGCCACCGGCCGGGTGGCATATGTGCTCGGGTTGGAAGGCCCGGCGGTGTCGGTGGACACCGCGTGCTCGTCGTCACTGGTGGCCCTGCACATGGCGGTGCAGTCGTTGCGGTCGGGGGAGTGCGACCTCGCGCTGGCCGGTGGCGCGACCGTCAACGCCACCCCGACGGTGTTCGTCGAATTCAGCCGGCACCGTGGCCTGTCCCCGGACGGCCGGTGCAAACCCTTCTCCGGTGCGGCCGACGGCGTCGGCTGGTCCGAAGGCGGCGGAATGCTTGTGGTGGAACGGCTTTCGGACGCCCAGCGGCTGGGCCACCAGGTGCTCGCGGTGGTGCGCGGCACGGCGGTCAACCAGGACGGCGCCTCGAACGGGCTGACCGCGCCCAACGGCCCGTCCCAGCAGCGCGTGGTGCGCTCGGCGCTGGCCAATGCCGGACTGAGCGCCGCCGACGTGGACGTCGTGGAGGGCCACGGCACCGGCACCACGCTCGGCGATCCGATTGAGGCTCAGGCGTTGTTGGCCACCTACGGTCAGGACCGGCAGCAGCCGCTCTGGCTCGGTTCGATCAAGTCGAACATGGGTCACACCCAAGCCGCCGCCGGGGTTGCCGGCGTGATCAAGATGGTGCAGGCGATGCACCACGACCTGCTGCCCGCCTCGTTGCACGTGGATGTGCCCAGCCCCCATGTGGATTGGTCGGCAGGGTCGGTGTCGTTGTTGACCGAGGCGCAGGAGTGGCCGGCCGGCGGCCGGGCACGTCGGGCGGCGGTGTCGTCGTTCGGGATCAGCGGCACCAACGCACACGTGATCATCGAGGAGTCGGCCCCGGTCGAGCGGGCCGAGCGCACGACCCCGGGAACCTCGGTGGTGCCGTGGGTGCTATCGGCCAAGAGCGCGGCGGCGCTGCAAGGTCAGGCGGCCCGGTTGGCCGAATTCGTCGATGCGCGAGAGCAATTGGATATCGCCGATGTGGGCTGGTCGCTGGCGGGGCGATCGACGTTCGAGCATCGTGCCGTGTTGCTCGGTGGCGACCGCGCGCAGTTGACCGCGGGTCTCGCGGAGCTGATCAACGCGACGCCGGGTGCCTCGGTGATCACCGGTCACGCCACCCCGGCCGGCAAGACCGTCTTCGTGTTCCCGGGCCAGGGCTCGCAGTGGCTCGGCATGGGTGTCGAATTACTGGACACAGCGCCGGTTTTCGCCGAGCAGATGAGCGCCTGCGCGGAGGCGTTCGCGGAGTTCGTCGATTGGTCGCTGATCGATGTGCTGCGCGGGGCACCCCGCGCGCCGGGCCTGGACCGGGTCGACGTGGTCCAGCCCGCGCTGTTCGCGGTGATGGTGTCGCTCGCCGAGCTGTGGCGCTCGGTTGGTGTGCGACCGGACGCCGTCATCGGGCATTCCCAAGGCGAGATCGCCGCCGCCTACGTGGCCGGTGCGTTGTCGCTGCGCGACGCCGCGCGGGTGGTGACGCTGCGCAGCCAGATGCTGCTGGCGCTGTCCGGTCACGGCGGTATGGCGTCGCTGGCGTGCGGACCCGATCACGCGCGAGAGCTGTTGGCGCCGTACGGCGATCGGGTCAGCATCGCCGCGATCAACGGGCGGTCGGCGGTCGTGCTCTCCGGCGACGTGGCTGCGCTCGACGAGATCGTCGCGCACTGCACCGGGCGCGAGATGCGCGCACGCCGCATCGATGTCGACTATGCGTCGCATTCGGCTGCCGTCGAGGCGATCCGCGACCAACTCGCCGCTGCGCTGTCCGGCATCGAGCCGACGTCGACCCGCACCGTCTTCATCTCCACGGTCACCGGCGGGATCCTGGACACCGCCGGCCTGGATGCCGACTACTGGTTCCGCAACATCCGCCAGACCGTCGAGTTCGCTTCTGCCGTGTGCACCGCGACAGAACGCGGCTACCGGACATTCATCGAAGCCAGCCCGCATCCGGCGCTGATCGCCGGCATCGAGGACACCGTCGGGGACGGTGCGGTCGTCGTTCCGACGCTTGGCCGCGAGGACGGCGGACTGCATCGGTTCTTCGCTTCGGCCGCACAGGCTTTCGTGTCCGGCGTCAAGGTGGACTGGCGGGCTGCGCTGCCGGGCGCCGGCTTCGTCGAACTGCCGACCTATGCCTTTGACCGACGGCGCTTCTGGCTGTCCGGCGACGGCGCCGCGGTCGACGCCGCCGGCCTGGGACTGGGAGCCAGCGAGCACGCGTTGTTGGGTGCGGTGGTGGAGTTGCCCGACTCCGGCGGGGTGGTGCTGACGGGCCGGCTGTCGGCGGCCACACAGGGTTGGCTGGCCGATCACGCCGTCGACGGGTTGATCGTCTTCCCGGGCGCGGGTTTCGTCGAGTTGGCGATTCGGGCAGGCGACGAGGTCGGCTGCTCGGTGGTGGACGAATTGACCTTGCAGGCGCCGCTGCTGCTGCCGGCCTCCGGATCGGTCTCGGTGGAAGTGATCGTGAGCGCGGCCGGCGAATCCGGTCAGCGCAGTATGTCGGTGTTCTCCAGGGCGACAGCAGATTCCGCGTGGACGTGCCACGCGACCGGCGCGTTGTCGTCCGGGACGGTGGAGCCGGTCGCGGATCTGTCGGTGTGGCCCCCCGAGGGCGCGAGCGCTGTCGACCTGTCCGACGGCTACCAGCGACTGGCGGCGCGCGGCTACCAGTACGGCCCGGCGTTCCAGGGGCTGACGGCGCTCTGGCGTCGCGGCGACGAGTTCTTCGCCGAAGTGACTCTGCCCCAAGCAGCCGGCGGCGTCACCGGATTTGGCGTGCACCCGGTACTGCTGGACGCGGCGCTGCACGCCGCGGCGATCACGCACCTCGGCGCTAGTGGCGCCGAAATAACACTGCCGTTCTCGTGGCAGGGCGTGTCGCTGCACGCCGCCGGCGCGTCGTCGGTGCGCGCACGGGTTGCGCCGTCGGGCCCGTCGGCGGTCTCGGTGGAACTGGCCGACGGGCTGGGTTTGCCGGTGCTGTCGGTGGCATCGATGATCGCTCGTCCGGTCTCCCAGCAGCAGTTGATGGCGGCGGTGTCCGGTGCAAGCGGGGATCGGCTTTTCGAGCTGGATTGGTCACCCACCTCGGCAGCGTCCCACGCCGAGCCGCCGGCCTACGAGCTCTTCGATTCCGTTGCGGCCGGCCAGGACCCGGTCACCGCGACTTACGAACGCGTGCACGCCGCGCTGGCCGCGCTGCAGTCCTGGTTGGCCGAACACGCATCGGGCGTGCTGGTGGTGGCGACCCGAGGTGCGGTCGGGTTGACGGGGGAGGACGTCACCGATCTGGCCGGCGCCGCGGTCTGGGGTTTGGTGCGCTCGGCGCAGACCGAGCATCCGGGCCGGATCGTCTTGGTGGATTCCGATGCGCCGCTGAACGATTCGGCGGTCATAAACGCGTTGTCGGTCGGCGAGCCGCAGGTCGTGATGCGCGGCGAGACGATCTACACCGCGCGGGTGCACGGCAGCCGGGCAGTCGACGCGATCCTGGTACCGCCGGTCGACGGGCCGTGGCGGTTGGGGCTGTCCGCCGCGGGCACCTTCGAGAACCTGCAACTCGAACCGGTGCCGAACGCCGACGCGCCGCTGGAACCCGGTCAGGTTCGGGTGGACATGCGGGCCATCTCCACCAACTTCCGCGACATCATGATCAGTCTGGGCATGTTCACCCACGACGCGCTGATCGGCGGCGAAGGTGCCGGCGTCGTCGTCGAGGTCGGGCCTGGCGTCACCGAATTCGCCGTCGGGGACGACGTGTACGGGTTCTTCCCGGACGGCAGTGGCACCCTGGTCGCCGGGGACACCCGGCTGTTGCTTCCGATGCCCTCGGACTGGTCCTACGCCGAGGCCGCCGCGATCTCCGCGGTGTTCACCACCGCCTACTACGCGTTCGTGCACCTGGCCGACGTCAAGCCGGGCCAGCGGTTGCTGTTGCACGCCGGCACCGGTGGCGTGGGTATGGCCGCCGCGCAGCTGGCCCGGCACTTCGGACTGGAAGTCTTTGCCACCGCCAGCCGCGGCAAGTGGGACACGTTGCGGGCCATGGGTTTCGACGACGACCACATCGGCGACTCCCGCACGCTGGAGTTCGAAGACAAATTCCGGGCCGTCGTCGGCGACCGCGGCTTCGACGTGGTGTTGGACTCGCTGGCCGGTGAATTCGTCGACGCCTCACTGCGTCTGGTCGCTCCCGGTGGGGTGTTCCTCGAGATGGGCAAGACCGACATCCGTGACCCCGGTGTGATCGCTCAGGAATACCCCGGTGTGCGCTACCGCGCCTTCGATCTGTTCGAGCCCGGCCGCAACCGCATGCACCAGTACATGCTGGAACTCGCCGAGCTTTTCGACGCCGGGGTGCTGCGCCCGCTGCCGGTCACCACCTTCGACGTTCGACGGGCGCAAGTCGCGCTGCGGTATCTGAGCCAGGCGCGTCACACCGGCAAGGTCGTGTTGACGATGCCGGACGCCTGGACATCGGGCACCGTGTTGATCACCGGCGGCACCGGGATGGCGGGTTCTGCACTGGCCCGCCACGTCGTCACCCAGCACGGCGCGCGAAACCTGTTGCTGCTGAGCCGCCGTGGACCGGATGCACCCGGAGCAGCTGATCTGGTGGCCGAGTTGTCCGACGCCGGGGCGCAGGTGCAGATCGTGGCGTGCGACGCGGCCGACCGGCCGGCGCTGGCCAAGGTGATTTCCGATATCCCCGTGCAGCATCCGCTCAGCGCGGTCATTCACGCTGCGGGCGTGTTGGACGACGCGGTGCTGACGTCGTTGACGCCGGAACGGGTGGACGCGGTACTGCGGGCCAAGGTCGACGCGGCGTGGAATCTGCATGAGCTGACCGGCGATCTACCGCTTTCGGCGTTCGTGATGTTCTCGTCGATGGCGGGTCTGGTGGGTTCGTCGGGCCAGGCGAACTACGCCGCGGCCAACACCTTCCTGGACGGGCTGGCCATGCATCGGCGGGCGCACAAGCTGCCGGCGATCTCGCTGGGCTGGGGCCTGTGGGATCAAGCCAGCGATATGACCGGCGGCCTCGACGACGCGGGCCGGGCCCGATTGGCGCGCACCGGCGTCAAAGCGCTGTCGTCTGCCGACGCGCTGCAACTATTCGACACCGCGATGGTGGTCGACGAGCCGATCCTGCTGCCCGCCCACATCGACACCGCCGCGCTGCGGGCCAACGCTGCCGTGGTACCGCCGATGTTCATCGACCTGATCACCGCGCCGACCCGGCGCCGAGTCGACGATTCGCTGGCTGCGAGCAAGTCCAAATCAGCTCTGGCACAACGTATCCATGGGCTTCCCGAAGCCGAGCAGCATGCCGTATTGCTGGATCTGGTCCGTTCGCACATCGCCACCGTGCTGGGCACTACCACTGCCGAAGCCATCGACCCGGACAAGGCGTTCCAGGAACTGGGCTTCGACTCGCTGACCGCCGTCGAGATGCGCAACCGGCTCAAGGCCGCCACCGGGCTGGCGCTGTCGCCGACGCTGATCTTCGACTACCCGACGCCGAGTCGGCTGGCGTCCTACTTCCGCACCGAACTGTCCGGTGTGCCACAGGCAGTCAAGAGGGTGCCCGCGGTGCGGGTCAGCGGGGACGATCCGATCGCGATCGTCGGCATGTCCTGCCGGTACCCGGGCGGGGTGAACTCGCCGGAAGACCTGTGGGACATGGTCATTCAGGGCCGTGACGTGATCAGCGAATTCCCCGCCGACCGCGGCTGGGACCTGGCCAATCTGTACAACCCCGACCCCGACGTCGCGGAGACCTGCTACACCCGCGTCGGCGGATTCGTCGAAGACGTCGGCGACTTCGACCCGGCATTCTTCGGCATCGGCCCGTCCGAGGCGCTGGCGATGGACCCCCAACAGCGGATGTTCCTCGAGTTGACGTGGGAAGCGTTGGAGCGGGCCGGGATTGACCCGACGACGCTGCGGGGCAGCGCCACCGGTGTTTTCGCCGGCCTGATGACGCAGGGCTACGGCATGTTCTCGGCCAAGCCGGTGGAAGGCTTCCGGCTGACCGGTCAGCTGTCCAGCGTCGCGTCGGGCCGGGTGTCCTACGTGCTCGGGCTCGAAGGCCCTGCGGTGTCGGTGGATACCGCCTGCTCGACGTCGCTGGTGACGTTGCACATGGCAGCGCAGTCGTTGCGGTCGGGGGAGTCCGATCTGGCGCTGGCCGGTGGTGTCACGATCAACGCCACGCCGGACATCTTCGTGGAATTCAGTCGCTGGCGCGGACTCTCGACCGATGGACGCTGCAAGGCCTTCGCCGGCGCCGCCGACGGCACCGGGTTCTCCGAGGGCGGCGGCATGCTGGTGTTGGAGCGGCTCTCCGACGCTCAGCGCAACGGTCACCCCGTGCTGGCCGTGGTGAGCGGTTCGGCGATCAACCAGGACGGTGCGTCCAACGGTCTGACCGCCCCCAACGGCCCGTCGCAGCAGCGGGTGGTGCGGTCGGCACTCGCCAGCGCCGGGCTCAGCGGAGCAGACGTCGACGTGGTCGAGGGCCACGGCACCGGCACCACGCTCGGCGATCCGATCGAAGCCCAAGCGATCCTGGCGACCTACGGGCAGGATCGACCGACCCCGCTGTGGCTGGGGTCGATCAAATCGAACATGGGCCACACCCAGGCCGCGGCCGGCGTTGCGGGCGTGATGAAGATGATCCTGGCGATGCGCCACGAGGTGTTGCCCGCGACGCTGCACGTCGATCAGCCCAGTCCGCACGTGGATTGGTCGATGGGGTCGGTGCAACTGCTCACCGAACCGCAGCCATGGAAGGCCGACGGCCGGGTCCGTCGGGCGGGCGTGTCGTCGTTCGGGATCAGCGGCACGAACGCGCACGTGATCATTGAGGCACCCCCCGCCCTGGAGAGCGCCGAGCCGAGCGTGCACACGCCGGTCGCGCCGCCGCCGGTCGTCCCGTGGGTGCTGTCGGCGAAGTCGGCGACCGCGCTGGCGGCTCAAGCGTCGCGCTTGACCGAATTCGTCAGCGCCCGTGACGAATTGGCCGCCGAAGACGTGGGCTGGTCGCTGGCCGGACGGACCGCCTTCGAGCACCGGGCGGTGCTGCTCGGCGCCGACCGTGACCAATTGCTCGCCGGTCTCAGCGATGTGGCCGGTGGCGACCTAGGCGCCGTCACCGGGCAGGTCAAAGCGGGCAAGACCGTGTTCGTGTTCCCCGGCCAGGGCTCCCAATGGCTCGGCATGGGTATGGGGCTGCACGCCGCCTATCCGGTCTTCGCCGAAGCCTTCAACGCCGCGGTCGCCGAGTTGGATCGTCACCTGCTGCGGCCGTTACGCGAAGTGATCTGGGGCCACGACGAAAACCTTTTGAACACCACCGAATTCGCTCAGCCGGCGTTGTTCGCCGTCGAGGTCGGGCTCTACCGGCTGCTGGAATCGTGGGGCGTGCGGCCCGATTTCGTGATGGGACATTCGGTCGGCGAGTTGACCGCGGCGCACGTCGCCGGCGCGCTGTCGCTGGAGAACGCCGCGCTGCTGGTCGTCGCGCGCGGTCGCTTTATGCAGGCTCTGCCTTCCGGTGGCGCCATGGTCGCCATGCAGGCCACCGAGGACGAAGTGCGCCCGCTGCTGACCGACAACGTCGGCATCGCGGCGGTGAACGGGCCGTCATCGGTGGTGGTGTCCGGTGCCGAAGCGCGGGTCGCCGCGATCGCCGACCAGCTGCGTGGACAGGGCCGGCGGGTGCACCGGCTCGCGGTGTCGCACGCGTTCCATTCCCCGCTGATGGAGCCGATGATCGGCGAATTCAAAGCTGCTGCACGCGAACTCACGGTCAACCCGGTCAACATTCCGGTCATCTCGAACGTGACCGGCGAACTGGCGGGCGACGACTTCGCGTCGGCGGACTATTGGACGCAGCACATTCGGGCGGCAGTTCGGTTCGCCGACAGCGTCCACTACGCGAATGCGGCCGGCGCCAGCCGGTTCCTGGAAGTGGGGCCCGGTGGCGGGCTGACCTCGTCCATCGAGGAATCACTGGCCGACGCGGACATCGCGTCGGTGCCGCTGCTGCGCAAGGACCGTCCCGAACCGAACAGCCTGACGGCCGGAGTGGCCCAGGCGTTCGTGGCCGGTGTCGGCGTCGACTGGCGGGCGATGCTGCCCGGCGCCGGCTTTATCGAGCTGCCGACGTATGCCTTTGAGCGACGCCGGTTCTGGCTGTCCGCCGACGGCGGCGCGCTGGATGCCGAGGGCCTCGGCCTGGAAGCCAGTGAGCACGCGCTGCTGGGCGCGGTGGTGGAGTTGCCGGCCTCGGGTGGAGTGGTGTTGACCGGCCGGCTGTCCGCGGGGACCCAGGGCTGGCTCAACGATCACGCGGTCGGCGGCGTGGTGGTGTTCCCGGGCGCGGGCTTCGTGGAACTGGCCATCCGCGCCGCAGACGAGGTCGGCTGCACGGTGGTCGACGAGCTGATGCTGGCCGCGCCGCTGGTGATTCCGGCGACCGGCTCGGTGTCGGTGCAAGTGGTCGTCGGCGGCGCCGACGAATCGGGCAGCCGTGCGGTGTCGGTGTTCTCCCGCCGCGACGCCCACTCGGGCTGGACGCTGCACGCCGAAGGCGTCGTCCGCCCGGGTGCCGCCGACCCCGGCACCGGCCTGTCCGCCTGGCCGCCGGCGGGTGCGACACCGGTGGACATCGACGGGCTGTACGACCGACTGGCTGCGCGCGGCTACGGCTACGGCCCGGCGTTCCAGGGTTTGACCGCGATGTGGCGCCGCGGCGAGGAGGTGTTCGCCGAGGTGTCGCTGCCGGGCGACGCCGGGGTGTCACCAGCCGGATTCGGTGTGCACCCCGCGGTGCTGGACGCCGCGCTGCACGCGGTGATCGTGGCGACCGAGGCCGACAAGGACGCCGGAGGCGGTGTGCTGGTGCCGTTCTCATGGCAGGGCGTGTCACTGCATGCGGCGGGCGCGTCGTCGGTGCGGGCGCGGATCGCGCCGTCCGGACCCTCGTCGGTCTCGGTGGAGTTGGCCGATGCGCTGGGTCTGCCGGTGCTGTCCGTGGCGTCGATGGTGGCGCGTCCGGTGACACAGCAGCAGCTGATGGCCGCCGTCTCGGGGTCGGGACCCGACCGGATCTTCGAGGTGGTCTGGTCGCCCGCGACAGCCGCGTCGCACGGCGAGATGCCGGCCTACGACGTGTTCGAATCGCAACCGGCAGAAGGCGATCCGTTGGCGGAGACGTACCGCCGCACCCACGACGCCCTGGCGGCGCTGCAGTCCTGGCTCGCCGAGCACGACTCCGGAATCCTGGTGGTGTCGACCCGCGGTGCGGTCGCCTTGCCGGGGGAGGACGTCACCGATCTGGCCGGCGCCGCGGTCTGGGGCCTGGTGCGTTCGGCACAGACCGAGCATCCCGGCCGGATCGTGCTGGCGGATTCCGATGCGCCGCTGAGTGATTCGACGGTCAGCTCGGTCCTGGCTGCCGGTGAGCCGCAGGTGCTGGTGCGCGGCGACACCGTGTACATCGGCCGGGTGCATGGCAGCCGCGCCGTCGACTCCCTACTGGCGCTGCCGAGCGATCAGCCGTGGCGGCTGGGCATGTCCAGCAAGGGCACCTTCGAGAACCTGATCGTCGAACCGATCCCGGACGCCGACGCGCCGCTGGAGCACGGACAGGTTCGCATCGCGGTGCGCACCATGGCGGCCAATTTCCGCGACGTGATGATCGCGCTGGGTCTCTACCCTGACGAAGACGCCGCCATGGGTGTGGAGGCGTCCGGCATCGTGGTCGAAACCGCCTCCGACGACGGTCGATTCGCCGTCGGTGACCGGGTCACCGGGCTGTTCCCGGAAGGCACCGGCAGCCTGGCGGTCACCGACGCGCGCCTGCTGATGGAGATCCCGGCCGGATGGTCGTACCAGGAAGCCGCGACGGCGCCGGTGGTGTTCGCGACGGCGTACTACGCGCTGACGGCGTTGGCGGATCTCAAACCCGGCCAGCGGGTGCTGGTGCATGCCGGTGCCGGCGGCGTGGGGATGGCCGCGATCCAGTTGGCGCGACACTTCGGCGCCGAGGTGTTCGCCACCGCCAGCCGCGGCAAGTGGGACACATTGCGGTCCATGGGCGTTGACGACGACCACATCGGCGACTCCCGCACCCTGGATTTCGAGGAGAAGTTCCGGGCGGCGAACGGTGGTCGCGGCGTGGACGTGGTGCTGGACTCGCTGGCCGGCGAATTCGTCGACGCTTCACTGCGTCTGGTCGCTCCCGGCGGGGTGCTCCTGGAGATGGGTAAGACCGACATCCGGGAACCGGACGCGATCGCCCGCGAGTACCCGGGTGTGCGCTACCGCGCCTTCGACCTTTTCGAGGCGGGCGCCGACCACATCGAGGGGATGCTCACCGATTTGGCGCGGTTGTTTGACGATGGCACGTTGCGTGCGTTGCCGGTGACGGCGTTCGACGTGCGCCGGGCCGGTGCGGCGCTGCGCTATCTGAGCCAGGCTCGTCACACCGGCAAGGTCGTGTTGACGATGCCCGACACCTGGGCATCGGGCACCGTCGTCATCACCGGAGGCACCGGGATGGCCGGTTCGGCGCTGGCCCGCCACGTGGTGGCCAATCATGGCGTCCGCAATCTGGTGTTGATCGGTCGGCGTGGTGCCGACGCGCCGGGTGCCGCGGAACTCTCGGCCGAACTGCGGGCTTGCGGGGCGGCGGTGTCGGTGGTGGCCTGTGATGCCGCCGACCGCCCGGCACTGGCCAAGGTGTTGGCCGACATCCCGGCGCAATACCCGCTGTCGGCGGTCATTCACACCGCCGGCGTGCTCGACGACGCGGTGGTGACGTCGTTGACGCCCGAGCGGGTCGATGCGGTGTTGCGGGCCAAGGTCGATGCGGCGTGGAATCTCCATGAGCTGACCCGTGATACGCCGCTTTCGGCGTTCGTGATGTTCTCGTCGATGGCGGGTCTGGTGGGTTCGTCGGGTCAGGCGAACTACGCCGCCGCCAACAGCTTTCTGGACGGCCTCGCGGTGCATCGACGGACCCAGGGTCTGCCGGCGATCTCGCTGGGCTGGGGATTGTGGGACCAGGCCAGCAGCATGACCGGCGCGCTGGAAGCGGTCGACTTCGCCCGCTTCGCCCGCGACGGCATCGTGGCGATGTCGTCGAACGAGGCACTGCAACTGCTCGACACCGCAATGGTGATCGACCAGCCGTTCCTGCTGCCGGCGCGGATCGACACGATCGCGCTGCGCGCCAAGTTCGACGGTGGAACCCTGCCGCCGATGTTCGTCGACCTGATCAACGCCCCCGCGCGGCGTCAGGTCGACGATTCGCTGGCCGCCGCGCAGTCGAAGTTCGCACTGTTGCAACGCCTCGACGGTCTCGCCGAGGACGAGCAGCAGGCGGTGCTGCTGGATCTGGTGCGCTCCCACATCGCGACGGTGCTGGGCAACAGCACCCCGGAGTCCATCGACCCGGACAAGGCGTTCCAGGAGTTGGGCTTCGACTCGTTGACCGCCGTCGAAATGCGCAACCGCCTCAAAGCCGCGACCGGCTTGCCGCTGTCCCCGACGCTGATCTTCGACTACCCGAACGCCGCCGCGTTGGCCGGATACTTCCGCCAGGAGCTCGTCGGTGCATCGGCCGAGGCGACGCCGCAGGCCGCGCCCGGCGAAGCGGAGATACAACGGGTGCTGGCATCGATTCCGGTCAAACGCCTTCGGCAGGCCGGCGTGCTGGACCTGCTGCTCAGCCTGGCGAACGAGGCCGCCGGCGACGGCGAGCAGGTCAGGGAAAAAGACATCGCCGCAATGGATCTCGACGATCTGGTCAACGCCGCGTTCCTCGACGACGACGACTAACCGATGAGGATCGTGGTCACCGGCGCCAGCGGAGTCATCGGCCGCGGCGTGGTCCTTCGACTGCTCAGCCAGGGTCACGACGTCGTCGGGCTGTCCCGTCACCGCCTGGAAAGCTGGCCGAGCGCAGCGAGCTTCGTGCAAGGCGATGTCCGCGATGCCGCGGTGGTACGCCAAGTCGTCTCCGGCGCCCACGTCGTGGTGCACTGCGCGTGGGCGGTCGACCCGGCCGCTGATGACCCGGACAGTCGCGAGATCAATGTCGGCGGGACAGCCAATGTCCTGGACGCGATGGCCCGTCACGGCACCCGCCGCATCGTTTTGGCGTCCTCGGCTCATGTCTACGGAATCGAGCGCGGCGAACCACTGGCCGAAGACAGTCATCTGCAACCCGTTTCGGCTCACGGCCTGGACAAGGCCCGCGTCGAGGAGATGGTTGCCGTCTGCGGTGTGCAATGGGTGGCGATCCGCTCGGCCGCAGTGCTCGGCCGGGGTGTGGACAACTGGGTGCGACGGGTGTTGTCGTCGCCGCTGCTGCCCGTCGATCCGGCGGCGCGCGGGATACAGGTGGTGCACAGTGACGACGCGCACCGCGTCTTCGCCCGCGCAGCCGTCGACCCGGGCATCGACAGCGGACCGGTGAACCTGGCCGCGCCGGGCGAGATCACGCTCCACGAGATCGCCGACGCGTTGGGACGGCCGACCGTGCGGTCGCGCAAGCTGGCCACGCTGATCTCGTCGCCGGAGTTGAACCTGCTACTGAGTGCGCCCGCTATGAACACCGCACTGCTGCACCACAAATGGAACTTCTCACCGGCCTGGACGGCACCGGAGTGTGCCCAGGACAGCGCACTCGCGGTGCGGGGGCGGATCAGCATCGGCACCTGGTCGGCCTCGCTGCCGTGGCGACTCACCCACGTCCAGGACATCCCGGCCGTCGACACGCCCGCCGCCGACGGCGTTGCCCCGGTGCCGGCCGGTCCGCAGAACGGGACCGGCGAATTCGACACCCCGATCGACCCGCGCTTTCCGACGTTCCTGGCCACCAACCTGTCCGAGGCGCTGCCCGGCCCGTTTTCGCCGTCGTCGGCGTCGGTCACCGTCAAAGGACTTCGCGCGGGCGGAGCTATCATCGCCAGGCGGCTCCGGCCCGGCGGGCTGATCCAGCGCGAGATGGCCACTCGTACCGTCGGAGTGTTCGCCCACCGGTTGTACGGGGCTATCACCACCGCGCATTTCATGGCCGAGGTGGTGCCATTCGTCAAGCCTGAGACGGTGATTCGGCAGAGCGGCTATTTCGGGGAGAGCGTGGCGGCGGTGCCGATTCACGGTGAGCAGCAGCCGCCGCGCGCGCCCGGCGGGCCGCTGCGGACGATTCGCAACCTCGGCGTGTTCGCCGCCAACCTGGTCGGCCTGACCACCGGCGCCGCCCAGGACACGCGTGACTTCGTCGACGACATCGAGCGCCTGGAAGCGCAAGTGCCGCAGGATCTTTCACAGCTCACCGACGAGCGTCTACAAAGCATGATCTTGCTGGCCCGCGACCATGTGATCGACGGGTGGGTGCTGGCGATGGGCTCGTTCATGTCTTTCGCGGCACTCAGCGTGATCCTGCGTGGGCTGAACGGCCGCGACATCGTGCTGCCGGTGGGTCAGGAGCTGGCCAGCGCGCAACCGCTGAGCGCGGTCTATCGGCTGGCCCGCGCCGCGCAACGCGACCCGAATGTGGTCCGCATTCTGGCCGCTCGCGGCGACCACCTCGACGAGCTCGCCGCCCATGCCCCGGAATTCCATGCGGCCGTCCTCGCCGAGCTGACCGTGATCGGCCATCGCGGTCCCGCGGAGGTGGAGATGCGGTCGTCGAGCTACGCCGACGACCCCGAGCTGCTGATCCGCATGGTGGCCAAATCGCTTGACACTCCGATCCGCCCGGAGACATCGCCACCGTCGATCCCGCTGCGCGCGCGGCCGGTGGCGCTGCTTGCCGCCCGCCAACTCCGCGACCGCGAAGTCCGGCGCGACCGGATGGTCCGTGCGATCTGGTTGCTGCGCAACCTCCTTCGTGAGCTTGGCCGCAGGCTGGCGAACTCCGGGGTGCTCGGGGACGCCGACGACGTGTTCTATCTGCTGGTCGACGAACTCGACGCACTGCCCGCCGACCCGGCCGCGCTGGTCGCGCGCCGGCGTGCCGAACAGATCCGGCTGGCCGGCGTCGTCCCGCCCCCGGTTTTCAGCGGCGATTGGCGCGCAGTCCCAGTCGCGGCGACGGCGCTGAACCCCGGGCAGTCGATGTCCGGGGTCGGCGTGTGCGGCGGACGAGTCCGCGGGCGGGTGCGGATCGTCCGGCCGGACACCATCGACGACCTGCAGGCCGGGGAGATCCTGGTAGCAGAGGTCACCGATGTCGGCTACACCGCCGCGTTCTCCTACGCGGGGGCGGTGGTGACCGAACTGGGTGGGCCGATGTCGCACGCCGCGGTGGTGGCCCGCGAATTCGGCGTCCCGTGCGTGGTCGACGTGCACGACGCGACCAGACGGCTGCCGCCCGGGGCGCTGGTCGAGGTCGACGGCACCGGCGGGACGATCCGGGTCCTCGAACTTGACCTGCCGAGCGACACGACTTTCGATACCGTCGAGTGATGCACGAACACACGGTCCGCGTGACCACGGCCGCCGGCACCGTCGAAGGCTTCACCCGCGACGGCGTGCACCGCTGGCGGTCCATTCCCTACGCCCAGGCACCGGTCGGTTCCCTGCGGTTCCGCGCGCCGCGACCGGCCCAGCCGTGGCCCGGAGTGCGGTATTGCCACGGCTTCACCAAATGCGCACCCCAGGAGCGTCGTTACACGGTCATGGGCGTCGGCAAGTACCAGCCGATGGGCGAGGACTGTCTCACCCTCAACGTCGTCAGCCCGCAGATGCCGGAATCCGATTCGCTGCCTGTCATGGTCTTCGTGCATGGCGGCGGATACATCATGGGCAGCTCGGCGACGCCGATCTACGACGGGGTGGCCCTGGCCCGCCGCGGGTGTGTCTATGTCTCGGTGAACTACCGGCTGGGCGCGCTGGGCTGCCTGGATCTGTCGTCGCTGTCGACCGACGACGTCCACATCGACAGCAACCTATTCCTGCGCGATCTGGTGCTGGCCCTGCGCTGGGTCAAGGAGAACATTGCCGCGTTCGGCGGTGACCCGGACAGCGTGACAGTGTTCGGCGAGAGCGCAGGCGCGCATGCCGTGGCCGCGCTGCTCGCCGCTCCGGACGCCGAAGGCCTTTTCGCCCAGGCGATTTCAGAGAGCCCGGCCAGCGGGATGACCCGCTCGAGTGAGGTCGCCGCGGAGTTCGCCATGCGATACATCGCAGCGCTGGGTGCGCGCCGACAAGACGCCACCCACGCGCTGATGAAAGCGTCTCCCGCGGAGTTGCTGGCCGCGCAGAACCGCCTGATAGAAGACGGCGTACGAGACATGCTGGGCGCCTTCCCCATCGGCCCCGTCTTCGGCGACGACTATCTGCCACTGGATCCCGTCGTGGCGATGCGGGAGGGCAAAGCCCACCGGGTTCCGCTGATCGTGGGTACCAACGCCGAGGAGGGTAAGTTGTTCACCCGCTTCCTGCAGTTGCTGCCGACCACCGAGCCGATGATCGAAGCGCTGCTCGCCGAAGTGGATCCGGCTGCGCGGGAACGCATTACCCGTGCCTACCCGGACTATCCGGACCGGTCCGCCTGCATCAGGCTCGGCGGGGATTTCGCGTTCAGCTCCGCGGCGTGGGAGATCGCCGAAGCCCACGGTCGCCACGCACCCGCACACCTGTACCGCTACGACTACGCACCCCGCGTGCTGCGCTGGTCCGGGCTGGGCGCGACGCACGCCACCGAACTGCTCGCGGTCTTCGGTGTCTACCGCACCAAATTCGGGGCGCTGCTGACCGCTCCCGCTGACCGGCGATCCGCGCTGCGGGTGACCAACGAAGTGCAAAGGCGCTGGCGGTCATTCAGCCACACCGGTAACCCCGGCGACGACTGGCCGGCCTACACCGATACCGACCGCGCGGTCATGGTCTTCGACAGCAAATCACGCCTCGAATTCGATCCGCACCCCGAGCGGCGGCGGGCGTGGGAGGGGTTTTCCCTGGCGCGATGACGGCCGATGTGGTTTCGTGAGCAGCCATGACATCGCACCTCGACAACGTCGTCGAACGGCCGGCCGACCTCACCGCCCAGTGGCTGACGGCAGCCGTCGGCGCGGGAACCATCTCCGCATTCTCCGTCGAGCGCATCGGCACGGGTCAGATGAGCGAGTGCTACCGCATTGCGCTGACCTACGCCGACGGGGAGCCTGGCGACGGCCGACCGGACTCGGTGGTGCTCAAGGTCGCGGCCACCGATCCGATGAGCCGCCAGACCGGTATGACGCTGGGTCTCTACGAGCGCGAGGTGTGCTTCTACCGCGATATCGCGCCGAGGCTGCACGGACCGGTCGCGCCGTGCTACCACGCCGCGTTCGACGCGTCATCCGGAATCTTCGATGTGTTGCTCGGTGACGCCAACCCAGCCGTCGTCGGCGACGAAATACGCGGCGCGACAACGGAACAGGCTCAACTGGCCGTCACCGAGCTGGCCCGTCTGCAGGGCCCGCTGCTCGGTGACAGCACGCTGGCCGAGGCGCCGTGGCTGAACCGTGACACTCCGGTCAATCAGGCGCTGATCGCCGCGCTCTACGCCGGCTTCGTCGACCGCTACGGCGACCGGATCGCCCCGCAGTACCGCATGGTGTGCGAACAACTGGTCGGCGCGTTCGATGGATACCTCGCCGATGAGGCGACCGGCGGCCGGATCCATGGACTCGTGCACGGCGACTACCGGTTGGACAACATGCTGTTCGGCGCCGACGGGGCCGACCGCCCGCTGACGGTGGTCGATTGGCAGACGGTCACCTGGGGCCCGGCGATGACCGATCTGGCCTACTTCGTCGGCTGCGCGTTGCCGGTCGCGGACCGCCGCGAACACTATGACGCGCTGCTCGGTGACTACCACCGCGCTCTGGGGCCCAGCGCACCGGTCAGCCTCGCCGAGGTCCGCGAGGGCGTGCGCCGACAGAGCTTCTTCGGCGTGATGATGGCCATCGTGTCGTCGATGCTGGTGGAACGCACCGACCGTGGCGACGACATGTTCATGACGATGCTGCAGCGGCACTGCGAGCACGTGCTTGACACCGACGCGCTGGCGATCCTGCCCGCGCCGATCGCCGTCGCGCCGCTGTGCCCGTCGCCTGACGACGAGGCGGCTCACACCGCCACCGACGAGCCGCTCTGGAATGAAAGCTGGTATGCCGACTTCGCCGATGCCGCACAGGGATTCGGTGGCTGGGTGCGACTCGGCCTGATCCCCAACCAGCAGACCGCCTGGTTGCACGCGCTGCTGTGCGGGCCGAACCTCCCCACGGTCGCAGTTGTCGACTTCGAGGTTCCGTTGCCCGCTGATCCGTGGGTCGTGCACACGGCGACAACCGATTTCGCGCACAACGCCGCCGACCCGCTGCGCAGCTACCGGATCACCTTGCGCGGCACCGGTCAGTCGTACGCCGACCCGGCCGCGTTGCTGCGAGCGGAACACGGCACCCCGGCCGAGGTGACGCTGGACCTGGTATGGACTACCGACGGCACGCCCTACCAGTACCGCATCGCGACCCGCTACGAAATACCGTGCACCGTATCGGGTTCCGTGACGATCGACGGTCGGCGCTACACCGTCGACTCGGTGCCCGGCCAACGAGATCACTCGTGGGGAGTCCGCGATTGGTGGAGCATGGACTGGATGTGGAGCGTGCTGCACCTCGACGACGGCAGCCACGTGCACGCCGTCGACATCCGGATACCGGGCGTCCCGCCGGTAGCTGTCGGCTACGTCCAGGATGACGCCGGAACGGTCACCGAGGTGCAAACCATCAGTCGCGAGCAGACTTTCGACGATGACGGGTTGCCGCGAAACGCCAAGCTCGTGGTCGATCCCGGCGGTATCACCGCGACCGTCGACGTGCGCGGGCAAGCGCCGCTGCGGCTGGTGGCCCCGGACGGACGGATCAGCGAGTTCCCACGGGTGTGGGCCGTCGTCAGCACCGCGGATGGACGAACCGGTGTCGGCTGGCTGGAGTGGAACCGCAACCAACCGGGCCGGTAATGCCGAGCACACCGGTCGTCGTGATGGGTGTCTCCGGGTCGGGTAAGTCGACGGTAGGCGCGGCGCTGGCAGATCGCCTGGGGGTGCCGTTCGCCGACGCCGACACGTTTCACCCGCACACCAGCATCGAGAAGATGGCGGCGGGCACTCCGCTCACCGACGCCGATCGCTCACCGTGGCTGGACGCGGTGGGGCAGTGGCTGGCGCGCCACGATCACGGCGGTGTGATGAGCTGCTCGGCGCTGGCCCGTCGATATCGTGACCAGCTGCGATCACATTGTCCGACAATCGAATTCCTGCATCTGACCGGATCGCCGGAGTTGATCGCACGCAGGCAGGCCGGCAGGCCGGGGCATTTCATGCCGTCGTCGCTGGTCCGATCTCAGTTCGACGCGCTGGAACCGCTGGGCGCCGACGAGCGCGGAATGGCAATGGATGTCGGGCAGAGCGTAGCGACCATCGTGGGGACGTTCGCCCGATCGCTCAACGCTTGATCACCTGGGTGCCGCCGGCCAACTCGTCATGCTTGCCCTGCTTGCACGGGCTGGCGTTGATCGTGACGGCGATGACGACGTAGGCGATGAACGCCAGCAGGGGACCGACGTAGGGCACCACCGCGAGCAACGTGAACGAATTACGGATGGCCGATTGCGACGCGGTGGGCCGCGGCAGTCCGCCTGGGCCCAGAACGCTCAAGCCGAGCAGTCGCTTACCCAGACTCGCACCCTGGGTCACCTCGAAGAGCACGAAATAGCCGAACATCAGGACACCGGAGAACAGGCCGGTGACCAACCCCCAGTAGTCGGGAAAGAAGAACAGCGTCAGCACGAACACCACGATGTTCACCAGGATGCCGTCGATGAGCCGGGCGAAGAACCGCGTCGACAGACTGCCGGGGTGGACATACGGTCGCTGCGGTGAGCCGGCCGGTGGAGGGCTGTACCGAGGCGTGTTGGGGTCGAAGTCAGCGGATGTCATGACGTGGCTCCTCGCGGCGGTGGATGTCAATCTACCGCGCCGGATGCCCAGTGTCGTGGTCTTGCTCAGTGCCAGCGGCGGGCTTTGACTTGTCCGCGGTGAGCCAGTTCGCCGCCGTGTTCACGAGCGGTGTCGGCGAGTTCGCTGCCGCGTTCATAGGCCCGTTCACCCAGTTCAGCGCCCCGCTCTCGGGCGATGTCGGCCCATTCGCTGCCGCGCTCGCGAGCGATATCCGCCCATTCGCTGCCACGTTCCAGGGCTTTCTCGCCGATCTCGCTGCCGCGCTCACGCGCGATCTCGGCGAATTCGGCTCCGCGTTCGCGCACCGTGTCGGCCAGTTCGGCGCCACGCTTGCGGGCGCGCTTGCGCGCTTTCTTGACGACGGGTTTGCTTCGCTTGACCGCAGTTTCGGCCAGATCCTCGCCGCGTTTGCGGGCCGCCTCGACCACGGGTGCGCTCCGCTCGGCGGCCGCGCTGGCAAGCTCGCGACTGCGCTCGGCTCCGGCGTGCAGGCCGTGGGCGATTCGCTCGGCCAACTCCGAGTCGAACACCGAGTCGTCGGACCCGGCCAGCGGTAGCGCCGAGGTCACCGCCTCCGAGAGCCGGCCGGCCGCCTGCCTGCCACGCCATCCCAGTGACGGCTTGCCCGCGGTGTCGGCCGCGGCGATGAGCAGCCCACCCAGCAGGCTCAGGTCGGTCAGCAGATCGCGTCGCTTCTGCTTTTTGCGCTCCGGGTCGCTCTCGGTCCAAAACAGATGTCCGCCAAGGCTGCCCGGTATCACCGTGAACGCGAGTGCGGCCGAGGCGATCCGCGGCAGCTTCCCGGTCGCGAGCAACACACCGCCGCCGACCTGGACGGCCGCGTTGATCCGCGCGGCCGTTTCGGGATTCGACGGAATCTTGTCCCCGTAAGCGTCCGGCAGGTTGTTGCGCAGCGCTGCGACCGTCGGCTCCGTCGCTTCGAGGGTCACCGACGGGTTGCGAAGTGTCTCGATACCTTGGCCGATGAAGACTGCGGACAGCAAGGGACGCGCGACTCTGCGAATCAACATGGCAGGTATGTTCCCATGTTCACCCCGGCGCAAACCGCCCCCGCGACGCGGGTTAAGAGTCCGTTGGAACGGGTTCGCGGCGTACCAAGAGCGGAAACAGCACCCAGAGGGCCAGCTGGCCAACGACGGCGCACGACCCGGCAATCACACCTGCCGACGGGCCGGCCACCGCGCCGAAGATGATGACCGTCACCCCGGTGAGCGACAACCCCATCAGCAGCAGACCGCAGTACGCGAAGCGGTGCGCCGCGGACACCATGTACACCGTTCGGTGGCGGCGAAACAACAGGCGATGCATCGCGACCGGCGCTTCCAGCAGCACGGTGGCGGCGACCGAGCATCCGACCGTTGCCAGGTAGACGATCTGCATCCTGGTGCTCAAATTGTCGAAGCGCGGCTGGAAAGGCAGCGTCAGCAGGAACCCGGTGAGCAGTTGGACGCCGGTTTGAACGACCCGCAACTCCTGCAGCAAGCTGAGCCAGTTGCGGTCCAGCCGCTGGGTCGGCGTCTCACCTCGCTGTGCGGTGTCCCAGGCCTGGTCCCGCTCGGGATGGTTGACCGCGTCCATGGCCGTTGATCATGCCAGCCCGGTCGGCGCCGTCAGGGCGAGTTCGAGCGGCCGGCCAACAGCAGCCGCGCCGACGTCTCCAGCCGGTCGGCGATCTGGACGTAGGAGGCATAACCCATGCCGGCGCGCACCAGGGCTCCGGCGTAGAGCAGCTCGAGCGACTCCACCACGTCCGGACTGTGATCGGAGCCCACCGCGGTGACAAGCCGCTGGTGGATTTCGCGGCCGATACGCACCCGCAGATGCTCGACCTCAGGGTCTTTGCCCAGCAACGCGTTGGTCACCGCGCCGGCCAGCTCGGGCTCGTCGGCAACCAGCAGGGCGATCTGACGCAGCACCGCGATCACCCGAACGGTCGAATCCGGCGAATCGGTCGGCGGCACCGGGCTGGATGCCAGCCGTCGCCAGAAGACTTCTGCGACAAGGTGTTCCTTGGACGAGAAGTAGGTGTAGGCCGTCGCAGCGCCGACCCCCGCTTCGGCTGCGACCATACGAATCGTCAACCCGGAGAAACCTTCTCGGCCGAGTACGCCGATCGCCGCCTGGCCCAGCCGGTCAACGGTATCGGCCTGCTTGGCGGTGAGTCGTCGTCTGGTCGATTCCCGAGCAACCGGGTTGGACACGTGTCCGGACACTACTACACCACTGCAGGTGCGGCAACAGATCGCGGACTCGGGTGCGTTACCGTCTCGGTGATGACGTTCTCTACCGATCGCGCGGACCTCACCGGCCGGCTGTTCGCATTGGCTGACCGGGTCACCGGGTTCATGCCCGCCGACGAAGGCCGCGCGCTGCACGACGCGGCGCTGCACTACCTCGACCACGGCGTCGCCGTCGAGATCGGTACATACTGCGGCAAGTCCACGGTGTTGCTGGGTGCGGCGGCGCACACCCGCGACAGTGTCCTCTATACCGTCGACCACCACCACGGCTCCGAAGAACATCAACCCGGGTGGGAGTATCACGACACGTCAATGGTCGACGACGTCTCCGGACTCTTCGACACCTTGCCGACGCTGCGGCACACTCTCGACGAGGCCGGTCTGGATGACAACGTCGTCGCGGTGGTGGGCAAGTCGACGGTGGTGGCCCGCGGGTGGCGTGCGCCGCTGCAGTTGTTGTTCATCGACGGCGGCCACAGCGAAGAGGCCGCCCACCGTGACTTCGACGGCTGGGCGAAATGGGTGAGCGCCGGGGGAGCGCTGATCATTCACGACGTCTTCCCCGATCCGCGCGACGGCGGACAGGCGCCCTATCAAATCTATTGTCGCGCAGTGGAAAGCGGCGCGTTCGTGGAGAGGTCCGTGCTCGGTTCGATGCGGGTGCTGGAGCGGGTCGCCGGCGACGCCGGTGTCGCGGTCTAGCGATCGACCACGCACTCGCAGTCGTAGTCGCCTTGTAGTCCGACCGGCAGGTCGGTGCCGCGGAAGATGCCGCTGCCCGCAGTGGTGCGCGACAGCGCGTCGGCGGCCAGGATCACCGCCGCGCCGGTCCAGGTGGTTCGCTCGACGGGCCAACGCTTTCCGTCGCTGAACACCAGACCGGTCCAGTAGGAGCCGTCCTTTTCGCGCAGATGCTGCATGGCCGCGAACTGCTGCAGAGCCGCCTTCCGGTTGCCCATCGCATCGAGGGCGAGCACCAGCTCGCAGGTCTCGGCGCCGGTCACCCACGGCCGGTCGTCGACACACCTGATGCCGAGGCCGTCGACCACGAAATCGCCCCACCGGTCCGCGATTCGGGCCGCCGCCGCGTGGCCGCGAAGCGCGCCACCCAGGATCGGGTAGTACCAGTCCATCGAGTGACGTGGCTTCTCGGTGAACGCCGATGGATGCGCGGTGATCGCATGGCCCAGCCGGCCGACGGCCATTTCCCACTCCGGCTGCGGCTCGTCGACCATGTTCGCCAGCGCCAGTGCACAGCGGATGCTGTGGAAGATGCTCGCGCAACCGGTCAGCAGCGCCTCCTCCAGAGGCCCGGAAGAGCTACGCGCCCAGCAGATTTCACCGCCTTCGAGCTGTAGGTCCACGACGAAGTCGATGGCGGCGCGTACCGTCGGCCACATCGCTGTGCCGAAGCCGCGATCGCCGGTGACCAGCACGTGGTGCCAGACTCCGACCGCCACATAGGCGCAGAAGTTGCTGTCGCTGTTGGCGTCTTCGACGACGCCGGCCCGCAACTGGATCGGCCAGGAGCCGTCAGCACGCTGTTGATGGCGACACCAGTCGAAGGCGCGTCGCGCCGGCTCCACCAGGCCCGCCGCGGTCAGCGCCATCGCGCATTCCACGTGATCCCACGGATCGGTGTGCCCACCTTGCGACCACGGGACCTCACCCGAGCGCTCTTGCAGCGCGGCAATCGATTCCGCCGTGCGGCGGCACTGTTCGGGGGAGAGGACGCCCGGCACGCCCGGTGGTTCAGACCAGTTCAACGGCGGACACCGGTTTCTCGAAATACAGCGCGACGCTCTTGCCGATCAACGGATTCAGCGTCGATTCTGCGACTCGGGTCAGCAACGGTCGCCGCATCATGTCCCACACCAGCATCTTGTGGTACGCGACAACGGCGGGGTGGTCGGACTTCTCCACGCCGACAAGGCATTTCAGCCACCAGAACGGGGCGTGCAGTGCGTGCGAGTGATGCGTGTGGGTGAAGGTCATACCGCGGCCGGTGATCTTGCCGCGCAGCCGGTCCGCCCGGTAGATGCGGATGTGACCGCCCTCGTTGCTGTGGTAGTCGTCGGACAGCAACCAGCACAACTGTTCAGGTAACCAGCGGGGCACCGTGACGGCCAGCGTGCCGCCGACCTTGAGCACGCGAATCAGCTCGGCGATCACCTCGTCGTCGGCCGGGACGTGTTCGAGGATCTCGGATGCTATGACGCAGTCGAACGTCTGGTCGGGGTAGGGCAACGCGCGTGCGTCCCCGACGACGGATTCGGCGCGCGCCGAGGCCGGTGCTTCGCCGGCATCGGCCATGGCGCGCAACAGCGTGGCCACGTCGTCGAGCTCGGCGGCGTTCTGGTCGAATGCCACGACGTCGGCACCGCGGCGGTAGGCCTCGAAGCTATGCCGCCCCGCACCGCACCCGACGTCGATGACCTTGGCGCCGTCACCGATTCCGAGGCGGTCGAAATCCACCGTCAGCACGGATCGCCCACAACCTGACTCGCATCGTGGACCGGGGTGCTGCGCGCGATGGCGCGCTCGTAGACGCGCACGGTCTGCGCGGCCACCGATTCCCAGCTGAACACCTCGACGGCGCGACGGCGACCGGCCGCGCCGAGTCGGTGCAGCTGGTCGGGGGAGGCCAGCAGCTCGCCGACGACCCGGATCAACTCGCCCGCGTCCCCGGGGCGCACCAATCTGGCGCATTCGCCGTCGGGACCCAGCACCTCGGGCAGCGCGCCGGCCCGGCTGGCCACGATCGGCGTACCGCTGGCCATCGCTTCGACCGCCGGAAGCGAGAATCCTTCGTACAACGAAGGGATGCAAGCGATTTCCGCGGATGCGAACAGGCGTGCCAGCTCGGCGTCGGCGAGTCCGCTGGAGGTGTGGACGATGTCGGAGATGCCGAGCTCGGCGATCAGCTTTTCGGTCGGGCCGTTGGGTTCCAGCTTGGCGACCAGCTGCAGCTCCAGGTCGTGTTCGGTCCGCAGCTTGGCCACCGCATGCAGCAGGTGCCCGACGCCTTTGAGTGGCCGGTCGGCGCTCGCGATCGCGATGATGCGACCGGGAACGCGGGGCTGCGCCGACGGCTTGAACAACGCGGTGTCGACACCCAGCGGTACGACGTGCAGTTGGTCCGGGTCCACTCCGAAGTCGGTGGTGACGTCGGCGGCCGACGACGAGGAGACCGTCAGCAACTCCGGAATGCTGCGGGCCACCCGCTCCTGCATCTTCAGGAAGCCGTACCAGCGGCGCACCGACGGTTTGCGCCACCATTTCGCGGCGGCGAGGTCCACGATGCGGTCGCGGGTGATCGGGTGGTGCACGGTCGCCACCACCGGCATGCCGGTCTGCGCGATCGTCAGCAGGCCGACGCCCAGACTCTGGTTGTCGTGCACGATGTCGAAGTCCCCGAGCCGGTCGGCCAGCAGGCGCGCAGCACGCAGGCTGAAGGTCCGCGGCTCGGGGAAGCCCGCGGTCCACACCGCGGCCAGTTCCAGCAGGTCGATGCGGTCCCGAATCTCGCGGGGATGCGGGATGCGGAAGGGGTCGGGTTCGCGATACATGTCGAGGCTGGGCACCTCGGTCAGCACTACCCGCGGGTCGAGTTCGTCGGGGTAGGGCTGACCGGAGAAGACCTCGACCTGGTGTCCCAGTTCGATCAGTCCGCGGCTCAGGTGGCGGACGTAAACGCCCTGGCCGCCGCAGTGCGTCTTGCTGCGATACGACAGCAACGCAATCCGCATACTCACGCCCGATCCGGTGCAGAGGTGAAGTCAGACATCACGGCGAAAGGTTCTGGCGGGGCGTCAGCGGACTTTCTGGACACGTGTCTGGACTATAGTTTGACTAGCTACCTGATGCAACGCACAGGTAGCGGCGCTACTTGGCCGATCCTACCCACCGCTAACGAGCGCGCTGACTCCCGACTCCGGGCCGGGCGGCGATACCGTGGTGTCATGCGCGCGCTGATCGTCGTCGACGTTCAGAAGGACTTCTGCGAGGGCGGCTCGCTGGCCGTGGCCGGCGGAGCGCACTTGGCGGGTGCCATCAGCGACTATCTGGCCGCCGGCGCGGACTATCGCCATGTGGTGGCGACCCAGGATTTCCACGTCGATCCGGGTGACCATTTCTCCGACCACCCGGATTACGTCTCGTCGTGGCCGCCGCACTGCCGCGCGGGCAGTGCCGGCGCGGAGTTTCATCCCGACCTCGATGTCGGGCGACTCGAGGCGGTGTTCCGCAAGGGTGCTTACGACGCCGGTTACAGCGGATTCAGCGGCGTCGACGACGCCGGGACCCCGCTGGCCGACTGGCTGCGAGACCGCGAGGTGAACGAGGTCGACGTCGTGGGCATCGCCACCGACCACTGCGTACGCCGGACCGCCGAAGACGCGGCGAAGGAGGGTCTGGCCACGCGGGTGCTGCTGGATCTGACGGCAGGCGTGGGGGAGCAGTCCACGGCCGCGGCGCTCGAAGCCTTGCGCGCGGTGGGCGTCACGATCGCGGCCAGCGCGTGACGGGCCCCATGGACCAGGCATTGCTGGCGGTGGTGGAGCGGTCGCCGCAGGCTGCCGCGGCCCACGACCGGGCGGGTTGGGTGGGCCTGTTCACCGCGGACGGGCGGGTCGAGGATCCGGTGGGCTCGCGACCCCACACCGGCGCGGCGGAGATCGGCCGCTTCTACGACACGTTCATCGGCCCGCGCGAGATCTCGTTCCACCGCGATCTCGATATCGTCCGCGGCTCGTCGGTGATCCGCGACCTCGACCTCGAGGTGGTGATGGGTTCCGCGGTCACCATGACCATTCCGGCAATCCTGCGTTACGACCTGCGGGAGGTCGACGGTGAATGGAGAATCGCACTGCTGCAAGCTTATTGGGAGTTGCCCGCGATGCTGTGGGAGTTCCTGCGCAACGGCGCAGCCGCGGTGCCGGCGACCGTCCAGCTGTCGCGAGGGCTGCTCCGCAACCAGCGGCTGCGCGGCGCCGTCGGATTCGCCGCCGGATTCCGCCGGGTGGGCTCCCGCCACAAGACACTGGTTGAGACATTCGTCAATGCAGTCGGGAGAGGTGATCGGTTCGCCGCGCTGCAGACGTTGTCATCCGGTGCGGCAATCACTCTCGGTGACGGCGACACCGCGGAGATCGTCGAGCTCGCAGAGCGGTGCGCCGGCGCGGTCACGACGAAGGTGATCGCTGCCGGCCAGACCGTCGTGGCTTCGGTCAGCGCGGGTCCGCGGCGTGGTGTCCTGTTCGCGGATATCACCCGGCGTGGCACCGGAATCCAGCGGATCCGGTACTTCCCGCAGTGACGACCACCCATTTCGACCGGCGGACGCTGCTGCGCGGCGCAGGCGCGCTCGGCGCTGCCTCATTGGCGCTGACGCCCACCGGGTGCAGCTCTCATGACGACGACGCGCTGACGTTCTTCTTCGCGGCCAACCCCGACGAGGCGGATGCTCGATTGCGGGTCGTCGACGCATTCCAGCGCAGGCACCCCGACATCAAGGTTCGGACGGTGCTGTCGGGCGGGGATGCGTTACAGCACGTGTCGATCTACTGCGCCGGCGGGAAATGCCCGGACGTGATGATGGCGTGGGACTTCACCTATTCGGGACTCGCCGAGCGTGGGGTCCTGTTGGATCTCAACACCATGCTGGCCCGCGACCCATCGTTCGCCGGGAAGCTTGCGCCGGACAGCATCTCATCACTCTACGAGACGTTCTCGTTCGACGGGGGCCAGTATGCCTTTCCCGAGCAGTGGTCCGGGGTGTTCATGTTCTACAACAAGAAGCTGTTCGCCGAGGCCGGTGTGCGACCGCCGCCCGGACGCTGGGATGAACCGTGGAGTTTCGGCGAATTCCTCGACGCAGCGAAAGCTCTCACCCGACGCGACAGTTCCGGGCGTGTCAGCCAGTGGGGCTTCGTCGACAGCTGGGCACCGTACTACTCGTCGATGTTGTTCGGCATGAACAACGGTGTGCCGTGGTCGAATCCGCGGATGAACCCGACACACCTGAACTTCGACAACGAGGCGTTCATCGAGGGCATCCAGTTCTACGCTGATCTGGCCGGCAAGCACTCAGTGGCGCCCAACGCCTCAGAGTCGCAGTCGATGTCCACCATGGGTCTGTTCACGTCGGGCCGAGCGGCCATGGTGCTCGGTGGACATTGGCGATACCAGACCGTCGTTCGGGCGAAAGGCTTGGATTTCGACGTCGCGGTGCTGCCGACCGGCCCGAAAGGGCATGTCGCGCAGTCCAACATCGGTACCACCGGCTTGGCCATCGCGGCGAGTAGCCGCCACAAGGAACAGGCCTGGCAGTTCGTGAAATTCGCCGCCGGCCCGATCGGCCAGACCGTGATCGGCGACTCCGGACTGTTCGTGCCTGTCCTGCGATCGGCGATCGAGTCGGCCGGCTTCGCCAAGGCCCATGACAGGATCAGCAATCTCGCCGTCCTGACCGGCGGTCCCGCTCATGCCGAGGGCTTACCGATCACGCCGGAGTGGCCGAAGATCGCTGCGCTGCTGGACCGTAACCTCGGCCCGGTTCTGCGCGGCGCACGCCCGGCCACCTCGTTGTCGGACGGGCTGTCACAGGCGATCGAACAGGTGCTTCGGGCCGCATGACCGCGATCGACACCACCCTCGCCACGCCCTCGACCCGGCGGCACCGGTCGTCGAAACGACGCTCCCGAGCCGGCCGGCTGTTCGTTGCCCCGAACCTGATCGCGGTCGCGGTTTTCATGCTGTTCCCGCTCGCGTTCTCGCTGTACATGAGCTTTCACAACTGGGACGTCTTCAGACCGGCCAAATTCGTCGGCTTGTCGAACTACGGCAGCCTGTTCACCGGCGATCCGCTGTTCAGCATCGCGTTGCGCAACACCGTCGTGTACACCGTTGGGACCGTGGTTCCGACCGTCCTGATCAGCCTTGCCGTCGCAGGAGTGCTGAATCGGAAACTCAAGGGCATCGCCATCTTTCGGACCATCATCTTTCTTCCGCTGGCGGTGTCGTCGGCGGTGATGGCCGTCGTGTGGCAGTTCGTCTTCAACACTCAGAACGGTCTGCTCAACATCATGCTCGGCTGGGTCGGTATCGGTCCCATCCCGTGGCTGGTCGACCCGAAGTGGGCCATGACGTCACTGTGCATTGCCAGTATCTGGCGCAGCGTGCCGTTCGCGACGGTGATCCTGCTGGCCGCCATGCAGGGTGTGCCCGACACTCTTTACGAGGCGGCACGACTCGACGGGGCAGGGGAGTTGCGCCAGTTCGTATCGATCACGGTGCCGTTGATCCGCAGCGCGGTGTCTTTCGTCGTCGTCATCTCCATCATCCACGCCTTCCAGGCGTTCGATCTCGTCTACGTCCTCACCGGACGCAATGGCGGCCCCGAGACATCGACGTATGTCCTGGGCATCATGCTCTTCCAACACGCGTTCGCCTTCCTGGAGTTCGGTTACGCTTCGGCGTTGGCCTGGGTGATGTTCGCGATCCTGTTGGTGTTGACCGTGATCCAGTTGCAGCTCGGGCGCAGGCGGGCTGCTCAGGAGGAACGATCGTGGGCTTAGCCGAACGGGCGATCAAGCCCGGCATCCTTCGCGGCGCGATGTGGTATGCGGCGCTGACCGCAATCGCCTGGTGCGCGCTGTTCCCGATCCTGTGGGCGGTCTCGGGTTCGCTGAAGAGCGAAGGCGAGGTGACGCTGCCGATACTCTTTCCGGCCCATCCACAGTGGTCCAATTACCGCGAAGTGTTTGCGCTGATGCCTTTTTGGCGGATGTTCTTCAACTCAGTGCTGTACGCGGGATGCGTCTGTGTCGGCCAGGTGTTCTTCTGCTCGCTGGCCGGGTATGCGTTCGCCCGACTGCGGTTTCGTGGCCGCGACACGTTGTTCGTGCTGTATCTCGGCACGTTGATGGTGCCGCTGACGGTGACGGTGATTCCGCAGTTCATCATCATGCGGGTCGCGGGGCTGACCGATACGCCGTGGGCGATGATCGTGCCCGGGTTGTTCGGCAGCGCGTTCGGCACCTATCTCATGCGCCAGTTCTTCCGCACGATGCCGGTCGAGCTCGAAGAGGCAGCGATTCTCGACGGCTGCTCGCCGTGGCAGATCTATTGGCGGGTACTGCTTCCGCATGCCAAGCCGGCGGTCATGGTGCTGGCGGTGCTGACCTGGGTGAATGTGTGGAACGACTTTTTATGGCCGCTGTTGATGATTCAGCGCAACAGCATCGCCACCCTGACGCTCGGGTTGGTCCGGATGCAGGGCGAATACGTTGCCCGCTGGCCGATCCTGATGGCCGCCTCCATCCTCATCCTGCTGCCACTGCTTGTTATCTACACCGTTGCCCAACGCGCGTTCATCCGCGGCATCGCCGTCACCGGACTGGGCGGATAACGCATGGCATCGGTGACTTTCGAGCAGGCGACACGGTGCTATCCGGGTGCCGATCGGCCCGCGGTCGACCACCTCGACCTCGACATCGCCGATGGCGAATTCGTCGTGCTGGTCGGGCCGTCGGGATGCGGGAAGACGACATCGCTGCGGATGATCGCCGGGCTGGAAACGGTCGACTCTGGAAGCATCCGGATCGGCGCTCGCGACGTCACCGACGACGATCCCAAAGATCGTGACGTCGCGATGGTCTTCCAGAACTATGCGCTGTACCCACACATGTCGGTCGCGCAGAACTTGGGCTTCTCCTTGAAGATCGCCAAAATGTCGAAAGCCGATATCCGAGAACGAATATTGGACGCGGCACGGTTGCTGGATCTGGAGCCCTACCTCGATCGCAAACCGAAGGACCTGTCCGGAGGGCAACGCCAACGGGTGGCCATGGGTCGGGCGATCGTTCGGCGGCCGCAGGTGTTCTTGATGGACGAGCCGCTGTCGAACCTGGACGCCAAGCTGCGGGTGCAGACCCGCAACCAGATCGCCGGATTGCAGCGGCGGTTGGGCACCACCACCGTGTATGTCACCCACGATCAAGTCGAGGCGATGACCATGGGCGATCGCGTCGCGGTCCTGCGCGACGGCGTCCTGCAGCAGTGCGCGCCGCCTCGAGAGTTGTACCGATATCCCGCCAACGCGTTCGTCGCGGAGTTCATCGGTTCACCGGCGATGAACCTCTTCACGCTGCCCGTCGTCGACAACACCGTCCGGATGGGCGATTGGCCGATCCCAGTGCCCCGCGAAATCGCGCACTGTGCAGGCGAACTCGTGGTCGGTATCCGGCCGGAGCATCTCGAGATCGGTGCCGACGGTGTCGAGATACAGATCGACGTCGTCGAGGAGCTCGGCGCGGACGCTTACCTGTACGGGCGAATAGTCCTGGCCGACAACGCATTCAGCCAGCCCATCGTGGCACGCGTTGGCGGGCAGGACCCGCCAGCGCGGGGTAGCCGGGTGCGGCTGCGGCCTCAGCCGGAACACCTGCATTTCTTTGGTACCGATGGGGCTCGGAGGTAGCACGGCAATGACACGACAGAAAATCACGTTCAACCACGTCGGGCTGTGCGTTTCGGAGACGGCGCGGTCTCGGCGATTCTACGAGGGCCTGCTCGGTTTCACTTTCTGGTGGGAGCTCGAACCGCCCGACGAAGCGACCGGTCAATTGCTCGGGCTGGACCGCCCGATCGGATTGCACGCGACATATCTGATCCGCGACGGGCTCGTGCTCGAGCTGCTGGCGTATTCGCATCGCATGCTGCGGGCCGGGTCGGATCGAGTGATGGATCAGGTTGGGCTCACTCACCTGTCGCTGTCGGTGTCCGATCTCGGCGAGGTGCTGGCCGCGGTGGAGGCGTTCGGGGGATCGGTCGTCGAGAGCTCTGTCTCCGAGCAATCGGCCATGATCCGCGACCCGGACGGGCAACTGATCGAATTGCTTTCGGATTCTTGGCTTCAGGTCGTGCCGCCGCGACCACCCAGCTGAAACGTGCCGTTCGACAACGGTTCACCAAAGGTCCGGAGAATTACGCGGTGCCCGGCACCGATGCAGTCGACCGCGATCCCGAACCGCATATCGTCCTGGGCTTGGTCGGGGATCCGGGTGCGGCTGTTTCGCTTGCTCGCGAGCTGGCGGAGAACGGGCTCGAAGCCGAACTCAATCAACGGTTGCCCGGAGCCCGGTGGTGTATCGAGGTCGTCGAGGGCCGCCTGGTGCAACCGCCGAGCACCGACGATGAGATCGTGAACGCGGCGCGGCAGCTGCTGCTGAAGAAGGAATGGGATGTCGTGGTCTGCCTGACCGACCTTCCGCTGCATGTCGACCAACGTCCCGTTGTGGCCCATGCGAATCCGGTGCGCAACGTGGCGATCGTGTCGGTGCCTGCGTTGGGTGCGGTGGGCGCGCGTAACCGGATCAAAGAAGTGATCGGACGTCTGCTGGTGCGGCTCATCGGATCGCCAGAGGAACGCGGCGCCGATGCTCAGCGCACCGGCCGGCCGTCACGCCGGGTGACCGTGCAGCGGGTGCGCGAGCTTGGCAGCGACCCGGCCGATGAAGCGTTCTTCTACACCGCTCGAGTGCTAACCGGCAACTTGACCTTGATCTTCGGCATGGTCGCGGCCAATCAACCGTGGCGGTTGTCGTTGCGATTGTCGCGTGCGCTGACCGGTGCGGTCGCCGCCGGGGTGATCGGGTTGGTGACCGCCGACATTTGGCGGCTCTCCGACGCCTACGGGTGGGACCGGCTCGCTGGCACGTCGCTGGTGTCCATCGGCGCGACCGCCGCGACGCTTGTCATCGGAGGTGAACTCTGGGAGCCGATCGTCAGCCGTGCCGTGCGCAAGCAAGTCGTACTGTTCAATATCGCGACGGTGGTGACTGTGATGATCGGCGTCACCGTGCTGTACGTTGCGCTCTATGTGTTGGCGCTGATAGCCGCGTACTGGTTCGTGGTTCCCCAAGTCTGGAAGGACCAGGTCGGCCACCCGGCATCGGTCCGCGACTACTTCGAATTAGCATGGCTCACTTGCTCGTTGGCGATGATCGGGGGCGCGTTGGGCGCGGCACTGGAACCCGACGAGGCGGTGCGTGCGGCTGCTTACGTTCAGCACCCCGACGGCGAGGACGAACTCAGCGAAGCAAGCTGACTCAGGGCGCGGCGATACACAGCACTTCGTCGAGGCTGGCCGTCCCTAGCCCCGCGGCTTGATCAAAGCGGGCAGTGTCGAACATTGCCGGGCCGCGGGCCACCGAATTGGTCATGACGTACCGGCCGGCTCCAAATGCCCGGCGCGCCATGTCTTCCGGCGCGCTGACGCCGGTCAGCGTCGCCGCGTCGGCCAAGTTGACGGCCACCTGGAACACGCTCGGTTCGGCGTCGAGTACACCCGCGAGGCGGCCGATCAAGTTCTCGGGAGCGAAAAATCGCCAGCTCTGACCCAGATGCAGCCACAGCCGCCCCTGAATGTGTCCGCGGATCTGCTCGAGCTGAGTGCCCGGCGCGTCCCCGGAGCCAGGCTCTAGGAATTCCAGAAATTCGTAGAGCGCCTGTAGCATCTCGCGGTCGGTGGCGGACAGCCCGACGTCGATCGCGAGGAAGCGCCCGACGTACTCCACATCGGCGCAGCAATTGAGAAACGAGTTCAGTGTCTGCTGGGCGTCAACCAGGTCCGGTCCCACGATCAGGCTGACGGTTACGTCCGCGTCGGTTTGCGCGCCGATGAGGTTGCGCACCAGAGCATCTGGGTATTGCGATACGGCCTCCAGCATGGCCGGAACCGCTTGGTCACGGCTTTCGGCGATTCGTTGTCGCTCGCCGTCGGGGATGTCTGGCCGCGCCAGCAGCGCCCGCCACAGCATGAACGCGTCGAGGTGTTCGTCGTTACAGAACGCGGACTTCGCCTGCGCATCCGCTGCGCGCCACACATAGATGTCGGGGTACGGCAACACCATGTCGTCATCGGGACGCGGAATTTCGGCGGCGTGCGCGGCGAACAGGTAGCTCAGCCGGTAGTGCTTCTCGTTGAAGTGGTGGCGGGCGATGCAGTACAGGGGTTCTGCCCGGGTGGGTCGGAACTCCCACGCCAGCAGATACGCGTCCTGAACCTCGTGCCACGGAACGCCGAGCTCCTCCATCGACTGCGCGACCCGGAACATCGCCAAAAAGGTTTCCTCGCCCGCGCCCGCACTGAGCTCGATCATGCGTGCAAACCACTTGCGCGCGTTGACGAAATCGCGCGAGTCGAAATAAACCTGAGCCAGCATGGATACCGACCGCAGATCCTCGGGATCGCGCTCCACTGCGGGTAGCAGCTCATCGATGAACCGCTGAAAGGGGTCGACGTCTTTGGGTACGTCGGGTGGCTTCACAACACTGTCCACGGCCGCCTGCACCTGGGCTTCTGTCACGTCGAGGCCCAGTTCGTCGACGAGTCGGCGGACCACCGTCAGGGGCGATGCGCGGAGCTCTTCGAAATCGACTGTGACTTTTGGCGAATTGGCCAACGAAAGGTCTCGGGCCGCGATCAGACGTCTCGTCGTGGCCTCCCGCTCCTGTTGATCCTGAAACCATTCGAGTCGGCTCAGCGTCGCCGCAACTTTGGCGAAGGGGCGATCCACCACGACCGGCACGATCGGGCCCCACGCGCCAGGCAGGAGATCGACTGCGACGCACAGCAGGGGGTGCTTCACACCCGGCCGTGATCCCGCGGCCCGGGCAGCGCGGCGGTGATCGTCGGCCCAGCTTCGAAGCTTTTCCTGAAACAGGGATGGCTCCATTTGCAGCTGCGCGGTGGGCAGACTGATGGCCCTGCGGATCAATTGGCTGATATCCGCGTCTTCCCAAATCTCATGCAATTCGCGGTAACTCGCGTCGAAGCCGCGCCCCATGAACACGCCCAGCTGTCGCAGCACGCTGGCCACCGCAGAGGTGCCGCCGCCGAGCGGGCCCAACACCACGATCATCGGTTCGTCACCGGCCATGGCGCCTCCCTCGGCTCACGACGCGTTCAGCGCGGCGGCAGCACGGATGAGCGCGGTGAACGCTTTGTCGTCGAGCTTGTCGCCCTCGTGAAAGTCGATGGCGCGCCGGGTGTTGCCATCGAGGCTGGCATTGAAGAGCGCTGACGGGTCGTCCAGCGCCGCGCCTTTGGCGAAGGTCACCTTCACCGCGTTCTTGTATGTCTCGCCGGTGCAGATCATGCCGGCGTGATACCAGACCGGGACGCCTCGCCACTTCCACTCTTCGACGACATCGGGAACGGCCGCTTTGATCAGCTTCCGGATGTGGGCAAGAGTCTCACCTCTCCAATCGCCCAGCTCCTTGATCCTGGCGTCGATCAGTTGCGCGGGAGATTCGGCGCTAGCGCCGTCCTTCGGGGCATTCGCCTTCGCCATGCTCGAGTAACCCTGCTTCTTTCGTCAAAGTCGGCCGTCACCTTGAGTATCCCTGCCGGGCGAGCCCGAAATCCATCCGGGCTGCTCGACCGCGGAATGTCCTAGGACCCTGCACATCAGGGACCAAAGCCTCACGACTGATGACCTGACGCCGCCTAGCGTGTGCGTCAGCGAAGGGAGAGTCGAAATGTCCTCACAGAAAACGGAATACGGCGTCATGGTGGGTGTCGACGGATCGCCCGCATCAGACGCCGCGGTCTGGTGGGGTGCCCGTGAAGCGATGATGCGTAACATCCCGCTCAGCTTGGTGCACGTGGCCAACCCGGGTGCTTCAACGTGGGCACAGGCCCCACTGCTCGACGAATTCGCCAAGTGGCAGGAATCCGAGGGACGCGGCATGCTCGCGAACGCCTCGAAAATCGCCCACGACGCCGCAACCGGGGCCGAAAATCCGATTGCGATCAACACCGAACTGCTCTTTTCGGCCACCGTTCCCACACTTGTCGAACTGTCCCACAAAGCCGACCTCGTGGTCGTCGGCACCGATGGGCGCGGAGCTTTGACCCGCGGTCTGCTCGGCTCGGTCAGCTCCGAACTGTTGCGGCAGGCCCACTGCCCGGTCGCGGTCGTCCGCGACGAAGAGCCCCGGACGCAGGATCGTGCGCAGGCACCGGTTCTCGTGGGGATAGACCACTCCCCGTCCTCGGAACTTGCTCTGAAGATCGGGTTCGACGAAGCCTCGCGTCGGCATGTCGGCCTGGTAGCCCTGCACGCGTGGAGCGATCGAGAGCTGGTCGAACTGCCCGGCATCGACTGGCCAGCGGTCAAGGCCGAAGAAGAACGCCTCCTCAGCGAGGCGTTGGCGGGCTGGCAGGAACGCTACCCCGACGTCACGGTGACCAAACGTCTGCTGTGTGATCGTCCTGCGCATGCGCTTGTCGATACGTCCGGCGCGGCACAGCTCGTCGTAGTCGGCAGCCACGGACGAAACATGGTCTCCCGCATGATGTTGGGGTCCGTCAGCCACGCCGTCGTTCAGTCGGTGCACAGGCCCGTGATCGTGGCGCGGCCTTGAGGCCCGAATGCTCAGTCGCCGGATCCTACTGACTGCGAGCAACTATCACCGGGGTGCGGGATGCATGCGCGACCGCGGTGCCGACCGATCCGAGTGCCATGCCGGCGAACCCGCCCCGGCCGTGGCTGCCGACGACCACAAGCTGCGCACTCGCGGCGAGGTTGACCAGGTGAGTGGCCGGCCGGTCGTCCACCACGGTCTGCTGAACGCTCACCCCCGGATAGCGTTCCTGGTAGGCGGCCAGGCGTTCGGTCAGCATCTCGCCGACAGCGGACAGCCCGGTCGAGTATGTGGTGCTCAGAATGTGAGACATGTCGGTGTCGCTGGCGGCGTGCAGCACAAGCAAATCCACGCCGCGCATCGCTGCTTCGTCGAAGGCGATTTCGGTTGCGAGTTCGGACGCCGCTGATGCATCGGTGCCCAGGAGCACCGGTGCCGTGGTGGCCTCCGCGTAGAGCGAAGCGTCTTGGTGGATCACCGCGACCGGGCAGTGGGCGTGATGGATGAGGGCGGTGCTGACCGATCCCAACAACACCCGGCGCAGGGCGCCCAACCCGCGAGCCCCGACGACCACCATGTCCGCGTTTTTCGACATGTCAACCATTGCCGAAGCAGGCTGAGAGAACAACAGCTTGCGGTTCAGATCACTTGGGGCGCCGTCCTTCACGAAGTCGTTGATGTTCGTCACCGCGTCGTCGAGAATGGCCTCCGCGTCGGCTTCGCAGAGTTCGCGGAGATTCGACGGGGGCCATCCGGGGATCGGCAGGGCGATCGCTTGTACGAGCGTGAGGCGCTCCTTGCGCATCGCCGCCTCATGCGCAGCCCACCGGACCGCCACATCGGAGTTGCCTGACCCGTCGACGCCGACAACGACGCCGAGATGCTGTTCCGAGCCGGTCATTTGGCTGTCCTTTCGACTACCACCCAGGCTGATTCGCCGTCGACGCTACGAGCCAGACCCGTGACAGCGCAGAGGCGTAGGTCCCTGGCGAAGTGGCCATATTGCCTCTAGGGTCCAATGTCCAGCCACAAGGGGCACTACGCCTCCTGCCTTCAGCGGATCGCGTCGATACCGTCATCGGTGTCCTACGCCCGCTCAGGAGCGCCTATGAACAACGCATTGCCACCAAGACCCGTCGTCGTCGCCGTGGACGGCTCGGACGCAGCGATCGGTGCGGCCGAATGGGCAGCCAAGGAAGCCGTCCACCACGCCGTTGCGCTCCGGCTCGTACACGTCATCCACGAATCGGCCGACCTCGACGGACCCGAGCGCCAATATTCGGAAAGCGCTTTGCACGCCGCCTGTTCGGCGGTAAAAGCAACCGGGCTTCCCGTCGAGGTCGACACCGAGGTGCTACACGGCGACGTCGGGGCGGCACTGATCGGGGAGTCGGAAAGCGCGACCCTCGTCTGCGTCGGGTCCGCGGGCATCGGCCGGGTTGCTGCTGCGGTCCTGGGATCGACCGCCGCGACGCTCGCTGAGCGAGCACGCTGCCCGGTGGCGATCATCCGGCGCAGTCACGGCCGGCCGCTGCCGGAGGCCGGCTTCATTGTCGTAATCCTCGACGGTGATCCGGGTGATGAGAATGCGATGCGGTGGGGTATGGAAGAAGCCCGGGTGCGGCGTGCACCCGTCCTCGCGCTGGGCGTCTGGTCCTGGCCGCATTTCGACATCGACAACGAACGCGTCTATCGCCGATTGAACCACTGGCTGCATCGATATCCGGACGTCAAGGTCGAAGTCGCGACGACCCGGCTGAGCGCGCAGCGGTATCTCCAGACCTTCATCGGGGCGATTCAGCTGGTCGTGATCGGCCACGGAGGCGCCGACCGGGTGCTGCAGTTGGTGGGCCCGCACAAGGTGCCGATCCGCGCCCACGCCGATTGTTCAGTTCTCGTTGCCCACGGCGCCGAACAAACCGACGATAATGAACGGGGGTGTCCGCCAGCACCGGAAAGAAGTGTTCTGTGAATCGACCGCAATCCGTTGGACATACAGCGCTCGACCCGGTCACGATGAGTGAAGACCAGCTGCGTCTGATCGACAGCTACTGGCGCGCGGCCAATTACCTGTCGGTCGGTCAGATCTACCTGCTGGACAACCCGCTGCTGGCCGAACCGCTCGAAGCTGAGCACGTCAAGCCCAGACTGTTGGGGCACTGGGGTACAACGCCCGGACTCAACCTGATCTACGCGCACCTGAACCGCGTCATCCGCGACCGGGACGCCGATGTCATCTACGTCACCGGACCAGGCCACGGTGGACCGGGACTGGTGGCCAACGCATATCTGGAGGGCACCTACAGTGAGGTGTATCCCGGCATCGGGCAGGACGCTGAGGGTTTGCGAAAGCTGTTCCGGCAGTTCTCTTTTCCCGGGGGCATCCCGAGCCACGTTGCCGCCCAGACTCCCGGGTCGATCCACGAGGGCGGCGAGCTCGGCTACTCCCTGGTCCATGCTTTCGGTGCGGCATTCGACAATCCCAACCTGGTCGTCGCGTGTGTGATCGGTGACGGTGAGGCCGAAACCGGGCCGCTCGCCGCGAGCTGGCATTCCAACAAGTTCCTCAACCCGGCGATCGACGGGGCAGTATTGCCGATTCTGCACCTGAACGGATACAAGATCGCCAATCCGACTGTGCTGGAACGCATACCGTCACCCGAGTTGGAAGCCCTGTTGCGCGGGTACGGCTACCGCCCGATCACGGTTTCCGGAGACGAGCCGAAGATCGTTCATCAGCAGCTCGCGGCGGCGTTCGACGACGCGTTCGACGCGATCTCAGCGATTCAGAAGGCGGCGCGAAACGGGGGAGTCGCCGACCGTCCCGTGTGGCCGATGATCGTGCTCCGCACGCCCAAAGGCTGGACCGGTCCCAAAGTGGTGGACGGCAAGCCGGTGGAAGGTACCTGGCGAGCGCATCAGGTGCCGCTGGCCGAAACGCGCGACAACCCCGAACATCGCGCGCAGCTGGAAAGCTGGCTGCACAGCTACCGCCCGGCGGAACTCTTCGACGAGCACGGGGCGCTGCGTCCTGAACTCAGAGCCTTACCACCGACCGGGGCGCGGCGGATGAGCGCCAATCCGCACGCCAACGGTGGGCAACTGCTCCGCGAATTGGACCTGCCCGACTTCGCCGACTACGCGGTGCCAGTGGATCAACCGGCCGCCACAATGCACGAAGCGACCCGCGTTCTGGGGGCTTTCCTTCGCGACGTCATCGTGCGTAATCCCGACCGCTTCCGATTGATGGGCCCGGACGAGACCGCATCGAACCGGCTCGGGGCGGTCTTCGAATCGACCGACAAGGTCTGGCTGTCGAGGACCACGCCCGACGACGAGAACCTCGCACCCGATGGCCGGGTGATGGAAGTGCTCTCCGAGCACCTCTGCCAGGGCTGGCTCGAGGGATATCTCCTGACCGGTCGGCACGGCCTCTTCAACTGCTACGAAGCGTTCGTCCACATCGTCGATTCGATGTTCAACCAGCATGCCAAATGGTTGTCCACCAGCCGCGAACTGTCCTGGCGGCAGCCGATCGCATCGCTGAATTACCTTCTGAGCTCCCATGTTTGGCGCCAGGACCACAACGGCGCATCTCATCAGGACCCGGGATTCATCGATCTGGTCGCCAACAAGCGTCCCGAGATCGTGCGGGTCTACCTGCCGCCGGACGCCAACAGTTTGCTGTCGGTGACAGACCACTGCCTGCGAAGCCGTAATTATGTCAACGTCATCGTGGCCGGCAAGCAGCCCGCGCTGTCGTATCTGCCGATGGACGACGCGATTCTGCACTGCACCCGCGGTCTGGGCATCTGGCAGTGGGCCAGCACTGCGACCGCCGAACCCGACGTGGTGATGGCCTGTGCGGGAGACATTCCCACGCTGGAGACGTTGGCTGCCGCCGACATTCTGCGACGAGAACTGCCCGAGCTTCGGGTGCGACTGGTCAACGTGGTCGACCTAATGCGGCTGCTGCCGGACTCCGAGCATCCGCACGGGCTCACCGATCATGAATTCGACGCGTTGTTCACCACCGATAAACCGGTCATCTTCGCCTACCACGGCTACCCGTGGCTGATTCATCGGCTGACGTATCGCCGCGACGTGCACCACTACATCCATGTGCGGGGATTCAAGGAGCGAGGCACCACCACGACGCCGTTCGACATGGTGATGCTCAACGATCTGGATCGCTTCCATCTGGTGATGGACGTCATCGATCGGGTTGACGGGTTGGCCGAGCGCGCAGCGATGTTGCGCCAACGGATGGTGGACTCGCGCCTGGCCGCTCGCCGGTACACCCGTGAGCACGGCGAGGACGACCCGGCGATCTCCGACTGGACATGGTCGTCAACGTGACCTCACGTTGTCTGACAGTCTGATACGCCGGTGGCTGTTCTTGTAGCCTTCGGTTCGTTCATCACCACGTTGCTCGGCGGTTACGCCGCCCTGCGCATCAGGTCCTATCGCTATCTGGTGCTCGGCTTGGCCGCCGGGCTGATGCTCGGAGCGGTGAGCTTCGATTTGCTGCCCGAAGCGTTGAACGACGATCCCTGGCGCCTGTTCGGCATACCTACCCCGTTGGTGGCTTTCGTGTTCGGCTTCTTGGTGCTGCACGTGATCGAACACGCGGTGGGCATCCATCGCGGCCAGGCATCACGCGAGAGCGAGGTGAACGAAGCGCCCGCCGTCGGACTGCTGGCGGCATCGGGACTGGTCGGGCACAGCGTCATGGACGGCTTTTCCATCGGCGCCGGGTTTCAGGCGGGTGCTGCCGTCGGCGTGGTGGTAGCAGTGGCGGTGATCGGCCACGATTTTGCCGACGGCTTCAACACCTACACCGTGACCTGGCTCTACGGCAACAGCCGTCGCCGCGCGCTGATGCTGCTGGTCGCTGACGCCGTGGCGCCGGTTGCCGGTGCGGCTCTCACGTTGCTCGTGACGATTCCGCATCGGCTACTCGATTGCTATCTAGGGTTCTTCGCCGGCTTCCTCATGTATCTGGCGAGCGCCGATATCCTGCCCCGGGCTCAGGCCGGACGTCATGGTGCTGCGACGTTGGCATGCACGATCGCCGGGGTGATGTTCATGTTGTTGATCGTGGGACTCGCGACCTGAACGATCTACACGACGACGAACCACACGGCGGCGTAGTGACTCACCGCCGCGGCTGCGGTGAAGGCGTGAAAAAACTCGTGATAGCCGAAGGTGCGCGGCCATGGGTTCGGCCAACGAATGGCGAAAAAGACGGCGCCGACGTTGTAGAGGGCCCCGCCGGCGATGAGCAGGCCGACGACGATCGGACCTCCGCCATCGAGCAGGGTGCTGGCGAACCAGATCCCCACATAGCCGAGCAAGAGGTAGAGCGGCACGCCGACCCATCGCGGGGAGGACGGCCACCACACCTTCAGTGCCACGCCGGCTGCTGCCCCCGCCCAGACGATCGCCAGCATCTCGGTGCCGGTGCGTGGCGGCATCGCCAGCAGTGCGAACGGGGTGTAGCTACCGGCGATGAAGATGAAGATCGCTGAGTGGTCCAGCCGCTGCATCCACTTCAAGGCCACCGGATTGTGCCAGTGCTTGCGGTGATAGATGGCGCTGACGCTGAACATCGCGACAATGGTGACGGTGTAGATGAGGGTCGCAAGTACGGCTTTCTGTGTTGATGTGATTCCCGCAACCGACACCAGTGCCAGCCCGCCCACGGTGGCGATGGCCGCCGAGCAGAGGTGGATCCAGCCGCGTGCGCGCGGTCTCCCGATCAGGTCGGCGACGGTGTCGGCGAGACCTTGGGGCAGGTCGTCGACGACGGGGGTCACCAGATCTCCCGCTGGAGAAGCTGCTTTCGGGTCCGCCCGGCGAGGCGTCATCGACCCTTCTCGACCGACCATCCCGGGGTCGGCAGGCCGCTTCGAGCTTGAACCACCATGTCACGATACCTATGACCGTGTATTGCGAGGATCATGACGGCGCCGCCCGCTTGGCGCTTGCTGGTGCGGTGTGTCTGCGCTGGCGGTTTTCGGCGACTATCGTCTAGGCGATGCCTGTCCCTGCATCCGCACCTACGGCACATGTCGAAGGCGTCGAACGGTTTTTGGCGAGCTACCGTTCGATTCCCCCGACGGCGGGTGTTCGACTGGCCAAGGCCTCCTCCAATTTGTTCCGCGAACGCGCTAGATTCAGCACTCCTGGACTAGACGTTTCAGGGCTGACGAACGTCATATCGGTTGACCCGGAGGCACGCACCGCCGACGTTGCCGGCATGTGCACCTACGAAAATCTGGTGGCAGCGACGCTCCCGTATGGTCTGTCGCCGCTGGTGGTCCCGCAATTGAAGACCATCACGCTGGGCGGGGCAGTAGCCGGGTTGGGTATCGAGTCGGCCTCCTTCCGCAACGGCCTGCCTCACGAGTCGGTGCTGGAGTTGGATATCCTCACCGGCACAGGAGAATTGCTCACCGCCTCCGCCCAGCAGCACGCCGACCTCTTCCGCGCATACCCGAATTCTTATGGCACACTGGGATATTCGACACGGTTGCGCATCGAACTAGAATCCGTCAAACCGTTCGTCTCGTTGCGGCATGTGCGGTTCCACTCGCTCAGCCACCTGATGGCGGCGATGAACCGCATCATCGACACCGCCGAATTCGACGGTGTCTCTGTCGACTATCTCGACGGCGTGGTGTTCAGCGCCACCGAGAGCTACTTGTCTCTCGGTGTACGCACCGCGGCGCCCGGCCCGACCAGTGACTACACCGGACAACGCATCTACTACCGCTCCATCCAGCACGACACCGACACCACAGAAGACCGGTTGACAACGCACGACTATTTCTGGCGGTGGGACACCGATTGGTTCTGGTGCTCCGGTGCTTTCGGTGCACAGAATCCCCGTCTGCGACGCTGGTGGCCGCGACGCTACCGCCGCAGCAGCGTGTACTGGAAGCTGGTCGCACTCGACCGGCGGTTCGGCATCGCCGACCGCATCGAAAAGCGCAATGGCCGTCCTCCTCGGGAACGGGTGGTCCAAGATGTCGAGCTTCCGCTAGAACGCACGACGGAGTTCTTGGAATGGTTTCTCAAGGCGGTGCCGATCGCTCCGATCTGGTTGTGTCCGTTGCGGTTACGCGATCATGACGGTTGGTCGCTGTATCCGCTCCGGCCGGGACGCAGCTACGTCAATGTCGGCTTCTGGTCGTCGGTTCCGGCGGGCGTGGCCGATGGCGCGACGAATCGATTGATCGAGGAGAAGGTCGGCTCGCTGGACGGGCACAAATCGCTTTACTCCGACTCCTACTACAGCAGAGAAGAGTTCGACGAACTCTACGGCGGCGAAACGTACAAGACCGCGAAGAAAATCTACGATCCGGATTCCCGCTTTCTCGACCTATACGCAAAGGCGGTGCAACGACGATGACGACCACCAAGGAGCCGGCGTCGACCGCGACCGGCAAGTTGAGCCTCGCTGACGTCTTGGCGGTCCTCACCCGCGGCGCGACGGAATCGTTACGGTTCACTGCCTACGACGGCAGTAGCGCCGGAGCCGAAGACGCCCAACTGGGAATGGACCTGCTGACTCCTCGCGGTACGACCTATTTGGCCACCGCGCCAGGTGAACTCGGTCTGGCCCGCGCGTACGTTGCCGGTGACATCGAGGCGCGCGGTGTTCACCCCGGCGATCCCTACGACGTGCTCAAGTTGCTGGCCGAAAAGGTCGCGTTCACCAGGCCTTCGCCGCGACTGATGGCCGGCATCATCCGCGCGGTCGGCATCGAGCATCTCCTGCCGGCAGCGCCACCGCCGCAGGAAATGCTTCCGCGCTGGCGCCGAGTCGCCGAGGGCATGCGGCACAGCAGGACTCGTGATGCCGGGGCCATCCGATACCACTACGACGTCTCCAACTCCTTCTACGAGTGGGTCTTGGGACCGTCGATGACCTATACGTGCGCGGTCTATCCGGAGTCCGACGCAACGCTGGAGGCGGCCCAGGACAACAAGTACCGGCTGATTTTCGAGAAGCTGAGGTTGCAGCCGGGGGACCGGCTACTCGACGTCGGCTGTGGATGGGGTGGCATGGTGCGCTACGCCGCCCACCGCGGCGTCCATGCCATCGGCGCGACATTGTCCGCACAGCAGGCTGCTTGGGCTCAAACAGCGATCCAGGCCGAAGGTCTCGGCGAACTTGCCGAGGTGCGTCACTGCGACTATCGCGACGTCGACGAAACCGGTTTCGACGCAGTCTCTTCGATCGGTCTGACCGAACATATCGGCGTGAAGAATTATCCGTCATATTTCGGGTTCCTCAAGTCCAAGTTGCGCACCGACGGTTTGCTGCTCAACCACTGCATCACCCGCAACAACAACAAGGCGAACTTCCGCGCGAGCAGCTTCACCGATCGCTACGTCTTTCCGGACGGCGAGCTGACAGGGTCGGGCCGCATTCTTTCCCACATCCAAGACGTGGGATTCGAGGTGCTCCACGCGGAAAATTTTCGTCACCACTACGCGATGACGTTGCGTGACTGGTCCCGCAACCTCGTCGCGCACTGGGACGAGGCTGTCGCCGAGGTTGGCATCGCCACCGCGAAGGTGTGGGGCTTGTACATGGCGGCGTCCCGGGTGGCGTTCGAACAGAACAATATTCAACTGCACCACGTGCTCGCGTCCAACCTCGCCAAACATGGTAACGACGGCCTGCCACTGCGCCCATGGTGGCAGGCCTAACCCGGGCTGCACCTTTGACTGAGCCCCGACACGGCGGAAAAGCCTGTCGCACAGCTTATCTGACGACCGGGAAGTCGCCGATGAAATGTCACTGTGACGATTGAAGGTGTCTCGGGCAAGCGGTGAACTGCAGGGGAGTCGACGCGATGAGTTTTTCCCTCAGGTGCAGTCTGAAATGCATGGGCAAACTCATCTATGGCTTCAACGTCTCGGTGGACGGGTACATCGCCGACGCGCAAGGCAACATCGATTGGTCTGATCCGAGCGAAGAACTGCACCAGTACTGGAACGACTTCGAGCGGGAGACCGCCGTGTCGATCTACGGTCGGCGGCTCTACGAACTGATGTCCGCGTACTGGCCGACCGCCGACAAGACCCCGGACGCCACCCCTGTGATCGTCGACTTCGCGCACATCTGGCGCGACATGCCGAAGGTCGTGTTTTCGCGCACCCTGGAGTCGGTCGACTGGAACTCCCGCCTGGAACGCGGCGACCCGGTGGAGGTGGTGACGAAGCTGAAAGCCGACATCGACGGCAGGCTCGAGGTGGCCGGCGCGACGCTGGCCGCACCCATCGTGCGGGCCGGACTGGTGGACGAGTACCGAATCGTGCTCACGCCCACCGCAGTGGGCGGCGGCACGCCGTTCTTCCCGACACTGCCGTCATGGATCTCGCTGCGACTGTTGGAGAACCGCACCTTTCCGGGCGGAACGGTCCTGCTGCGCTACGAGGCGAAACGGGACTGATCGGACGTGGAGTCATCCGGTCGTCGCGCGTGGAATTTCGTCACAGTGACGTAATCCCAACGCGCGGAGCTTCAATGCGGACGCTCTCGGTAGGGGCAAATTGTGGCGGGCGTGGTCGATCTGGAACCCGGCCCGGCGCTGACGTCTCAACGCCTCAAGAAAAATCTGCTCGCGTGTGCACGCAGGGGGGTTGTCGGGGGCCGGTGATCATCGGACAGCCGCCCAGTCGGCCGCGGTCGATTAACTCGCCGCACGTCAGCGTTTTGCCGATAAGCGACATTATGTCAAGTAAGGTATCCCCGTTTTCGGTTGTGGCTCAATGGGTTTCAGTTAGCTCGCAAGGCCGAGGAATGCCATCAATGCTCGTTCGGTCATGACGAGTTGTTCGGCGTTGAGTCGGCCGACGCGAGCGTGGATGTTTGATCTCCGAACGGTTGTGAGCTTGTCGACCATCACGTCGCTGTCGTGGTCCAGTCCTGACAAGCGGCCTGCGCCGATGCGTATGCGTATCAGCGGAGCGTCCAACAGTGTGCTCGTCATCGGAGCGACCGTCACCGAACTCGTTGCAGCGAAAAGGTCATCCTGGATAATCACCGCCGGACGAGGCTTCGTTGCATAGACGCCGCCCGCCACGGTCCAAATCTCCCCCCGATTCACTCCTCGTCCCAAGGCGTCGAGATCGCGTCGACGAAGTCTTGGTCGTCGCCGATTTCGTCCGCGTGCGCGACTACCAAAGCCTGGCGACGTGCTTCGGCGGCGAAAGCCTCGGTCCGCACGTCGGGAACCCAGACCTGGAGTGGTCGCAGCCCTCGTTCTCGCATCCGGCGACGGTACTCGCCGACTCTTTCCCTCACGGCCATGCTGACATGTTACATGTAACGCCGGTCCTGGATCAGCGGAGAGCAAACCTGTCACGCGGGCCGACAGCCTGCGGCCTCGTAGACTGCTTCGAGGTTTCCGTGTCTCTGGGACACGCGAGCCGGCTAGCCCGCGTAGGTCTCGAGCCCCGGCGCCGGAGTCATCTCCAGATCCCGATGGTCTGGCGATGGTATCGGTGTGCCCCAAGCTCGTCGACAAGGAAATCGGCGACATCAGCGGGAGCAATGGTCTTGAATCCCCCGGGGAACTTGCCGGGTTCGCGGTGGTAGCGGCCCGTGTACGGGCCGTCCTTGATGTAAGGGCATGCTGCCAGCGTGTAGTCGAGGTCGGTGGCAGTGAGGATGTCGTAGGCGCCTTGGTGGTCGGCGGCGGCTTTGATCGCGCGCCGGACCATGGCCTGGGTGATGCGGCCCAGGAATGTAGCGGGCATCTGGGCGGTACCGGTGATGCCGAGGTAGCGCCTAGGACCGACCGAGACCATGGCCGATGTCACGTTGCGCACGGTCTCGGTGACCACGGTGGACGGTCGCAAAGGGTCGGCACCGACGGCCATTACGACTGCGGTGGCACCCGGGATGGCGGTCAGGACGGATCGGATGGCGGCCGGGTCGAGGGTGTCGCCCTGGACGACGCTCAGCTGGTCGTGCGAAACGAGGACTCTTGCGGGGTTTCGTGCCACCGCAGTGACACGGTGGCCTGCTTCCAAGGCGAATTTCACCACCGCTGCGCCGACGCGGCCGGTCGCTCCAAGGACGACAGCGTGTTCCACGGGCATGTTCCTCACGTGAGATGTTCTTCTCAAGAACCAGTATGGCCTCAGCCCACGATCCGCACGCCAATGCTTCGGCGTCGTCCCCAGTCGCGGCGTCGGCTTTGCTTGATCCCGATTCAGTTGTCGCCGCATCTGTTCGGGGCCAATCATTCCCCGACCAGATGAAGTGGTGATCGCGCACACTAGGACACGGAATGAGCCCGGTCGCCGAATTCGACTTCATCATCGTGGGAGCAGGCAGCGCCGGCTGCCTGCTTGCCAATCGGCTCAGCGCCAACCCCGATCGCCGTGTGCTCCTGATAGAGGCCGGCGGCAGTGATGACTGGTTTTGGATCAAGGTGCCGGTGGGCTATCTGTACACGATCGCCAATCCCCGCACCGATTGGTGCTTTACGACCGAGGCCGACCCCGGCTTGGCCGGGCGCAGCATTCACTATGCGCGGGGCCGTGTGATCGGAGGCTGCTCGTCGATCAACGCGATGATCCACATGCGCGGACAGGCGAGCGACTACGACCTGTGGGCGCAGGCCACCGGTGACGAGAGATGGCTTTGGGGTGGTTCGGACAGTCCAGGCGAGACGCTGGCGATCTATAAACATTTGGAAGACTACTTCGGCGGCGCCGACGACTGGCATGGCGTCGGTGGTGAGATCCGCGTCGAGCGGCCTCGTGTGCGCTGGAAGATCTTGGACGCCTGGCAGGCCGCCGCTGCCCAAGTGGGTATTGCTCCGATCGATGAGTTCAACCGGGGCGACAACGCCGGCAGTGCGTACTTTCATGTCAACCAACGACGTGGCCGTCGCTGGTCGATGGCTGATGCGTTCTTGCATCCCATCGCCCACCGACCCAATCTCTCTATCTACACACAGACGCAGGCCTTGCGGCTTCTGATGGACGACCATGTCCGCGAGGATCAGCGTCGCGGTGCCTGGACCACGGCGCAGCAACGCGTCACCGGGCTGCGGTTGATCACAGGTGGCCAGACCGTCGACGTCCGAGCCCGCCGGGAGGTGATCTTGAGCGCCGGAGCTATTGGCTCGCCGCATCTGATGCAAGTCTCGGGTCTGGGCCCGGCCGGCCTGCTTGCTCAGCATCACGTGCCGGTGGCCGTCGATCTGCCAGGAGTGGGCGAAAACCTCCAGGACCACCTGCAGCTTCGAACGGTCTACCGGGTCCGGGGCGCCCCGACCGTCAACACGCTGTACCGCAACTGGATCACCCGTGCGGGCATGGGACTTCAGTACCTGCTGTTGCGGTCGGGGCCCATGACCATGCCGCCGTCCACCCTGGGGGCTTTCGCCAAGAGCGACCCCTCGCTAGGAAGTTCCGATTTGGAGTGGCATGTGCAGCCCTTGTCTTTGCCGAAGTTCGGCGAACCCCTGCACCCGTTCGGAGCGATCACTCCCTCGGTCTGCAATTTGCGGCCCACCTCGCGTGGCCACGTGCGCATGGCCAGCGCAGATCCACTGACCAACCCCAAGATTTTCTGCAATTACCTGTCGACTGACGCGGATCGTCGAATCGCCGTGAAGGGCCTCCGGATGACCCGGCAGATCATGGCGGCGCCAGCGCTGGCCCGCTACGGCCCGCAAGAGTTGCTTCCCGGCCCGCAACTGGTGAGCGACGAAGAGCTACAGAAGGCGGCCGGTGAACTCGGTACGACGATTTTTCACCCGGTAGGTACCTGCGCGATGGGATCCTTTGACGCCCACGGTCGGCCACGGTCGGCCGCCACGGTGCTCGACACCGACTGCCGCGTGCATCGCGTCGCCGGCCTTCGAGTGGTCGACGCGTCGGCCATGCCCACCATCATCTCCGGCAACACCAACGCGCCGGTCATGCTCATCGCAGAGCGCGTAGCGCGGGCGATTCTGGGATGAATCGGTCGACACCGAGACATCAATCTGCTTGCGCGGTCGATACGTCCGTTGTGTCACTCCCCCGTGCGCCTAGGCCGTCAGCCGGCCGGAGAAATAGTGGCCGTTGTCCAAATCGGCGAGCAGGTTGGGCTGAGCGGGTTCCCAGCCCAGGGTCCGGCGCGTGATGAGGTTGGTCGCGGGGACGTCCATCGTGACGAGGTTCGTGAGGGACCCGAAGTATCCCGGCAACATCAGGACGTCCTCGGGAACGCTCACGACGGGCAGGCCCAGGCGGCTGCCAATGGACTCGGCGATGTCGCGGAACGGGATGCCCCCGTCCTGAATCGCGTGCCAATACTTGCCAGCCGGCCCCTTTTCCAGCGCCAGGCGGAACAACGATGCGACATCGCGGATGTGCACGGCGTTCCACAGGTTCGCGCCGTCTCCCGGGTAGCCGGCGAAGTTCCTCTCCTGCGCGAGCGCGATCAGCCCCGGAAGGAAGCCGGCACGATCGGTTGTGCTGTGCGCGATGAGCGGAAGCCGCACGATCGAAGACCGCACTCCCCGCTCGGCGAGGCCGACCACCGCGCGTTCCACGACGTTACGAACACGCAGCGTGCCCTTGTGCTCCTGGCCGCTGGGAAGAGCGGGGTCTTCCTCGGTGGCCGGTCGGCCCAGGTTTCCAGGCGAGCCGATACTCCCCGCTGCGACCAGCGGCTTTCCCGTCCCTGCCAATGCGTCGCCGTACGCGAGCATGATCGGCAGCTCCGCGGCGGCCACGGCGTCGATCCCGCCGGAGGGAAGCAGGTCTTGCCGGTGTGCGACATGGATGACCCCGTCGGAGTCCGCAGCCGCCTCCTTGAGCCCGTCGAGGTCCTCGAGTTCGCCGCGACGCACCTTCGCGCCGAGCGCGGACACCGCCGCCGCGGCGGCGTCCGACCGGGCCAGGCCGGTGACCTCATGTCCGGCACCAATCAGCTCGGGGATGATGTGCGAACCGGCGTGGCCGGTCCCACCAGCGATAAAAACGCGCATGTGAGTGTCCTTCCGAGGTAGGTGGTGGAGGCCGTCGTCTAACTGACGAGGTTGACGCCGAGGGCGAAGTTGGTGTGCTTGAGGGAGTGGGTAAGGCCCATCTCCAGCAGGCCGGCGTTCTCCAGTGACCGCGCCATCGGCAGCTGTCCGGCGTCGAACGGACGCAGTCCCAGGCTCTCGATGAACACCGACACATGCGCCTTGGCCTGCGCGTCGTCGCCGGCGATGAACACATCCAACGGGCGACCCTCGGCTGAGCCGGCGGCCAGAACATTGGCAAACAGGGTGTTGAACGCCTTGACGACATGCGCGCCGGCCGGGGCGGCCTTGGCGATCTCCTGCGCGCCGGAACTGCCGTCAGGGGTGACAAAGCCCGTGAGATCGGGGGCGACGGGGTTGGTGATGTCAATGACGATCTTGCCGATGAGTGCGTCCCCGTACTCGCTAACCACCGCCGCCGCGCTGCCGTACGGCACGGCGAGGATAACGATGTCCCCCGCCGGGGCGGTGCCGGCCGTCCCAACGGTGGCGCCGCCGAGTGATGCGGCCAACTCCTTCGCTTTGGCCGGGTCGCGGCCGATGATCTCGACCGCGTTGCCGCCGGCGATCGCCCGCTCGGCCAAGGCGCCGGCCATGTTCCCCAGGCCGATGATGCTGATGCTGCTCATGAAAGTCCCGTCTCGGTTGATGACCAAAAGGTTGATGGTTCAACCATATGGAAAGATTGGTGATGCGTCAACCAATTGGGGTAGCATGGAGATCGATGGAACCGAACTGGCTGAACGCTCATGAAGACCGTGCATGGCGAGCCTTCATGCACGGCCATCATCAGCTCGTGGCACACCTGAACCGCGGCCTCCAGCAATCAGGCCTGTCCGGCGCCGACTACGAGGTCCTCGCGGCGCTCTCGGCTTACGACGGGGACCGCATGCCCGCCCGCGACCTGTGCAAAGCCCTGAGCTGGGAAAAAAGCCGGGTGTCTCACCAGCTGCGGCGGATGCAGCAGGACGGCCTGATCAGCCGCGAGCCCAACCCCGACGACGCCCGCAGCACGCTGGTCTGCCTGCTAGACGCCGGCCGTGCCGCCATCAAGAAGGCGGCACCCAGCCACGTCGAGGACGTCCGCCGGAATTTCATCGACCTGCTCACCCCGGCTGAACTCGACACGCTCGCGACCCTCAATGAACGGGTCCTGCACCACCTGGCCGCAAACTACGACTCCCCCGCCGAAAACGAACCTTCTTAACCTCAACCTGCGACCCCTGCGCCGACGCATCGGCTTCATCACGAGTGACGACCGACCCGTCCCCCGCCCCGCATGCGGCATTCGTCCCGAAAGATCCGACGCAAGCCTGGCCGCCATCCGCCAAACACGGGCGGGTCTAAACGCGGCATTAATCGCAGTTGTCTGCAAAATGAACTAAAGTAGGTGAAAAGGTAAACAGCAAACGAACAGGGGATCTCTCGTGATCGGGAAACTGCTGGTCGGCACCCTTGGAGCCGTCATCTCCGTAAGCTTGGCCGCGCCAGCCGGCGCCAGCCCGGCACCGCAACCCAACGCCGTTCCGGACTTCTTGGCCGCCGCACGCGCAGCGGGCATCACCGGAGCGGACCCGGCGATGCTGGCAGACGGCTACAGCGTGTGTCGGCAACTGTGGGTTCTGCAAGCCCCCGGTACTGAGGTGGCCGCGGGCTTGGTGCGCGACCATCCGACGCTGACCAGCGAGCAAGCGGGACATTTCGTGATGGCCGCATACAACGACCTCTGCCCGCAACCCGGCACGTTCGACTACTGGGCATACAGCACCAGCTGAAAATCAGGCGGTCTCCCAGCCTCTAGCTGCAGAGATACTGCCTGTTCAACATGCAATTAGACGGTGGCGAGTACGAGCCGGACACGACGCCTCTGAAACCGCCTGTGGCTGAACTACCGGGTGCAATGGTGAGGTTCCAATTCGCGGGGCTGAGGACGTAGTGCGTGCCCGATTGTGCGAGGGTGCTATTCCACGTGTGAGAGATGGATTCGTTCGCCGGCAAGTCGAATTCAAGCTTCCAGTCGGACAGCGGCGCCGCGCTCGAGTTGATAACAGTGAAGTGGGCGATGAAACCCGTTTGCCAGGCATGCTCCACCGACAACGTCGCCGTGGCCGCAGCCGCGTGCGCCGCGGGTGTGACGGCGAGTCCAACGACGGCAACCATCAATGCCGACATGGTTATGTGCAGCACTGTGCGCCCGCGCTTCACGCAATTGTCCAGTCGGGCCATAGGGCCAACGTTAGGCGCAGGCAGGCGATTTCGGCCTTCGCATCGCGGCTAGGCTGCGGGACCTTTGCCCAACCGAAACCGTCGCGAGATGTCGGCTTCGATCCCCAGGCGCTGCGGTCATAGATCCAGGACGATGCGCAGTGCGGCGTCCACGCGGCGTATCTCGTCGCGGCTGAGGAATCCGACACTGCCGCCGAGCCGAGCAGGGTCGACGGCTGCGGTCTGTTCGGCCAGTACGCGGGTTGTCGTTGTGCCGATCTGGATCTCGGGTCGGAAGCTCGCGGCGCGCGCCGACGTGGACGTCGGTGCGACGAGCCAGGTCGACAGCGGTAGTTGGTCTGACTGGACTACGACGACGTAGCGCGAGCCGGACTGTTCGTGACCGCGACTCCCCCGCGGCGCGCGCAGCTCAAATACCTCACCACGCACGCAGGGTCTCCATATCGCGCAACACCTGCATTGCTTCAGCGCGATCTACTTCGTCCTGTGCGAGCCGCTCCGCTTCGGCGCGAATTGCCTCGCCCGCCTTTCGTCGCGCGGCCTCAATGAGAGCGGCCCGGACGGCTGCCGAAACCGGTGTCCCATCGCTCGTCAAAACCCGCAGTGCTTTTGACGTGTCGTCGTCGGGCCGAAAGGTGATCGTGTCTGCCATCGCGAAAGTGTACGACGTTTTGTAAGACAGCGATGCCGCCGCGAATTACGGCGAGTTCGGCCCCTGCCAGCCGGGAGTGCGCACGTGTCGGCCCTCAGCATTGTCCCAAGTCAGATACTCGGACATATCCTCGTGGCGACCCATCATGGTTGTCGACGCTTCGAGGACCATGTCGCCGTGCTGATCGGTGCAGACGCTGCGCGTCGTGACAATGTCAGCGCCGAACCGCTCGTCGACCGACTCGACATACATCGTCCCGCGAAGTACATCGCCGGCCACGATCGGTCGATGGTAGCGAAAGCGCTGCTCGACCTGGATCATCTGAATCTCGTCCATGCCGACGTCGACATTGCTGAGAAAATGCCGCTGAATGAGCGAGGCGAATATCGCCGGGAACGTCGGTGACGCGACGACCGCTACGTAACCCATTTCGGAGGCGGCATCGTCATCGAACGTGGCGGGATCGTTCGCCTGCACGGCCCTGGCGAAATCGCGTACATCTTCTCGCCCGACGACGAATGTTTCGGGATAGGGCCACGCCATGCCTTCGATGTCCGTTTTCAGGGCCATTGCTAGGACCCTACGGCGCTGAACGCCAGACCGACACATTACGCGTCTTGCCGGACTATTGCATTTATCGACAGCCCGTGGCCAGTCCTTCTCCCCTGCCGAATAGCTTCTGCGTATTGCGCTGCGGCCCAGCGTTATTCGGCAACAGGCCAGGCTCGGCGGTCCTCAACGCCGAACCGCGGACGCATACGGCCATCGGCGGGTGCACACTTGTCGCATGGATGTCACCGAACTCGCCACTGCCGCGCCGACCACCGCGCCTACGCGCCGGACGCGGCCGACGTGACCGCGCCGCTCGGCGGTTCGGAACCCGCGCCGCGCCGCGTGCTGAACGGCATCTCAGACGTGCGCGCGTTCTTTCACACCAACGCGGTGCCGCTGTACTTCATCTCACCGACCCCGTTCAACCTGCTCGGTATCGACCGCTGGGTGCGAAACTTCTTCTATCTGAACTACTTTGACTCTTTCGAGGGCGCACATTCGCGCGTGTTCGTGCCTCGGCGGCGCGACCGGATCGATTTCGGGTGCATGGGCGACGTGTGCAACCACCTCCTGGGTGATCCCGAGACACTTGAATTCATCGCGCGACGAGGCCTCGGCGGCAACGCCTGCTTTGTGATGCTCGACGGGGACACCGAGGCCCTCGCGCGCCAGGCGGGGCTCAATGTCATGCACCCGCCGGCGGAGCTGCGTCATCGTCTCGGCTCCAAGATCGTCATGACCCGCCTGGCCAATGAAGCGGGTGTGCCGAGCGTGCCGAACGCGATCGGGCGGGTCGGCTCCTACGACGAACTGACGGCGCTCGCGAACAACGCCGGGCTGGGCGACGATCTCGTCGTCGAGGCCGCGTACGGCGCCGCCGGCAGCGCGACTTTCTTCGTCCGCGGTCAGCACGACTGGGATCAGTGCGCCGGCGACCTGGTCGAGCAGGAAGTCAAGGTCATGAAGCGCATCCGCAATGTCGAGGTGTGCATCGAAGGCACCGTGACCCGCCACGGCACCGTGATCGGCCCCGCGATGACGAGTCTCGTCGGTTACCCGGAGCTGACTCCAACCAAGGGCGGCTGGTGTGGCAATGACGTGTGGGGCGAGGTGCTGCCGCCCGCGCAGAAGCACGTCGCGCGACAGATGGTGCGGAAGCTCGGCGACGTGCTGCGCCGCGAGGGATACCGCGGCTATTTCGAGGTCGACCTGTTGCACGATCTGGACTCTGACGAGCTCTATCTCGGGGAGGTGAATCCGCGGCTGTCCGGCGCGAGCCCGATGACGAACCTGACCACCGAGGCCTACGCCGACATGCCGTTGTTCCTCTTCCACCTGCTCGAATACATGGACGTCGATTACGAACTCGACGTCGACGAGATCAACGAGCGGTGGGAGCGCGGCTACGGCGACGACGAGGTCTGGGGTCAGCTGATCATTTCGGAGACCGCAACCGATGTCGAGCTCTTCACCGCCACCCCGCGCACCGGAGTGTGGCGCCTCGACGAGGAGGGGCGCGCGTCCTTTGCGCGCCAAGGCAACGACTCGGCCACGCTGCTCGACGAGTCCGAGGCCTTCTTCATGCGTGTCGCGGCGCCCGGCGACTTACGTTGCGAGGGAGCTCAACTCGGCGTGCTGATCACCCGGGGGCACCTGCAGACCGACGATTACCAGCTGACCGAGCGCTGCCGACGCTGGGTGAGCGCCATCAAGGCGCAGTTCGTCTCCACGCCCCTGACGCCGGCCACGCCAATCGTCTCGCGGCTCGTCGCACGAGCGTGAGCAACCGGCCGGCCGGTATCACTTTGGGCAACTGGTTGTCGGCGCCACATTCGCACTGGTCCTTCCAACACGTCGAAGACTTCGTGCCGACCGCGTTGATTGCGCGCGGGACCGGGCCGACGGTGGCGTTGCCCGCCGCCAAAGCTCCGGTCGGCGAGATCCGCGTCACCAGCACGCACGGTGCGGCCACCACCGTCGATGCGGTGATGGCTGCCACCGCTACCGATGGCTGGGCGGTGGCGTACCGCGGTTCGGTGGTGGCCGAGGAATACCTCGACGGAATGGTGCCCCGGACCCGGCACCTGCTGTTCTCGGTGAGCAAGTCACTGGTGGCAGCCGTCGTCGGTGCGCTGCACGGGGCCGGCGCGATCGATCTCGACGCGCCGGTCACGACATTCGTTCCCGCCCTTGCGAATTGCGGCTACGCCGGTGCGACGGTCCGCCACCTGCTGGACATGCGGTCGGGAATCGCCTTCTCGGAGAACTACGACGACCCGGCCGCCGAGATCCACCTCCTGGACCAGTCGATGGGGTGGGCGCCGAAAAGCAGCCCGGACGGTCCCGCCACGCTGCAGGATTTCCTGCTGACCTTGCGGCGGAAATCGGCGCACGGCGGCCCGTTCGAATATCGCTCCTGTGAAACCGACGTCCTCGGCTGGATCTGCGAGGCCGTCGGCGGTCAACGGATGCCCAAACTGATGTCGGAGCTGCTGTGGAGCCGTATCGGCGCGCAACACGATGCCACCATCGGCGTGGACACGGTCGGCACTGGACTCTTCGACGGCGGCATCAGCGCCTGTCTCACCGACATGATCCGGTTCGGTTCGCTGTTCTTGCGCGACGGCGCCTCGTTGACCGGACAGCAGGTGGTGCCGGCGGCGTGGATCGCGGACACCCTCGACGGCGGGCCCGACTCGCGACACGCATTCGCCGCCAGCCCCGACCACGACACCGATTTGCCCGGCGGGATGTACCGCAACCAGATGTGGTTTCCCTACCCGGGCAGCAACGTGGTGCTGTGCCTCGGCATGTGTGGCCAGATGATCTACGTCAACCGCGCCGCGGAGATGGTCGCCGCCAAGTTGTCCACCCAGGAACATTCGCACGAGCCGCACATGTTGGACACGCTGCGCGCTTTCGACGCGGTGGCATACGAACTCGCCGGAATCACCAATTAGCTTGCCGCGCAGGCGCTAACCCGGTTCGGACACCTCGGCCTGCCACCGTTCGCGGCGTTGCTCGTCGGTCTGCTCCCACCACGGCGGCGAGCCACGCTCCCCCAGAGCGACTTTGGCGGCGTGCCCTTGGTGCGACCCACATCTCGGCGCCACGCCATCAGTATCCGGACGAGTTCGGTTCGACGGTCCTCAGGAATCGACGGGTCGGTGGCACGCCATCGGTGACCATCGATGACGACGCAATGCCCGTCACCCGTCATCTACGGTCCGCTCACCCGGTGATGGTATTCGCTTGCTAGGCAGCGGGTCTGACCGGTATGACGATCTCGGTGCGGCGCAGGAAGGGCAGGGTCCACGGCGGATCGTAGAACCACACGGCGGGCGAGTCGGTCGCTTCCAATCCCTGGTCATGCAGTGTCTGCACCAGAGCCGCTGTCTGCGCGGCGAGCGCGTCGGGGCTGGTGCTGCCGGAAAACCGGCGCACAGCAATGGTTTCGGCCGGGGCAGTCACCAAGCTGACCGCCGGGTCGTCCGGCGCAGGCAGCGACTCCAGCGTCTTGGCGCTGGGCATGAAAAACCGGATCACCCATTGCCCTTCGGGGCTGGCGTATTGTGTGACCGGCGCCGTCATCGCGATCTTCTCGCCGCGTCCGCCGCGGAACTGCGCGACGACCGGTGCCCGCTTCGGGGCGCCGATGTCGACGTGGTTCGCGCCGAAGATATAGCCGGCCAGGCGCTGAAACCCGATCCGCCGCGCGGATTCCTCATCGGGGTCGTCAACCGTTGTCTCGGCGGCGACCCGCGCTTCGTAGCGTCGTAGCTCCACGCCGCCTGGAAGCCGCTGAGTGCTGTGGGCGGGCTCCTCGGTGAAGCCACGAAACCCGACCACCGATCCGCCGGCTTCGATGATGCTCTTGGCAATCTTCACGACCGCTGTCAACACAGCCATCTCCCTTTCATATTCGGCAGGGTTATAGCGGAAAGCCTAGTTTCGACATTCACCAGTTGCCTAATAGCCGGCTTTGAAGACCGGTCACCCGGCTGTAGCGTCACGCCGGTGAACTCTTCGCGTGTGTCCTCCTCCATCGTGCTCGCAGTCTGCGCGGCCTCAGCCGCTATGGCGCTGACGGCGTGCAGCTCCGACAAAACACCCCCATCGGCCAAATCGTCGTCCAGCTCGCCCGTTTTCAGCGAACCGGCGGCACCTGCTCCCGCCGAGCCGGCGACCACCAACAGCAGTTGCCCGACGGCGGCACCGGCCAGCGGTGGCGCCCCCGAGTGGACGCTGACGGGTGCAACCGGCAGCGTCGCGGTCACGGGTTCCACGGACGCCGCGGCACCGCGCGTCGACGTGACAACGCCGTTCAGCGTGGCCCAGACCGAGGTGCACACCCTGCGCGCCGGCGACGGGCCGGTCGTCGCACCTACCGCCACCGTGTCGGTCTGCTACATGGGCGTCGACGGACGCGACGGCAAAGTGTTCGACAGCAGCTATCAACGCGGCGCTGCGGTCGACTTCCCCCTTGACGGTGTCGTTCCGGGTTTCCAAAAGGCCATCGCCGGGCAAAAGGTCGGGTCCACCGTCGGAGTCGCGATGAGCTCTGCGGATGGCTACCCCGACGGTGAGCCCCGCGCCGGAATCCAGAAGGGCGACTCGCTGGTTTTCGCGATCAAGATCCTCAGCGCCTCCAGCTGACGCGCGCGTTTACGCACGACGGGCGGCGGGGTAAGCGCGGGCCATGGTGAAGGCTTTCGGTTACAGCAGCAATGGCGGACCCGACGTTCAGGAGTTCCTCGACCTCGAGATGCCGAGCCCGTTGGCGGGTGAACTGCTCGTCGAGGTCCGCACCGCCGGCGTGAACCCCGTCGACTGGAAGATTCGCTCCGGAATGCTCGGCGCCGCCAGCCCCGGCGATCTGCCCGCGGTGTTGGGGCGGGAAGTATCCGGCGTGGTTCGAGAAGTCGGTCAGGACGTCGACGGCTTCGCGGTCAACGACGAGGTCTTCGGCAACGTCGCGCCCGGCTCGGGCGGTTATGCGGAGTACACGTTGGTGTCGGCCTCGACCGCGGCGCACAAACCGCCCCAGGTGTCGTTCCATGACGCCGCGACGCTGCCGGTGGCGGCGGCCACCGCCTATGACGGGGTAAGCCAACTGAAGCTCGATGAGGGCGACACGCTGTTGATCAACGGCATCGGCGGTGGCGTCGGCGTCGCGGCCGCTCAGATCGCCCGGGATGCCGGCATCAACGTCATCGGCACCGCGAGTGAGGACAAGCGTGCGCTGGTGGAATCGCTAGGCGCAACGCTCGTCCCGTACGGCGACGGCGTCGCCGACCGTGTCAGGCAACTGCTGCCGGACGGCGTCGACGCGATTTTCGACCTGGCCGGTGGTGATGGGCTGCGCGCCGTCGCGGATCTGCTGTCTGATCGGGAGAAGTTGATCACCGCCGGAGATCCGGTCACCGCGGGTGAGCTGGGCGGGCGCATGATCGAGCGCGACGGCACGGGCCGCGTCCTCGAGATCGTGGGACGCCTGGTCGCCGAGGGCAAGCTCGATCCGCACATCGAAGACGTCCGCCCGCTCGACGAGGCAGCCGACGCGATCGCCGCAGTCGAGGTCGGCCACGCCAAGGGCAAAGTCGTGATCGAGGTCAGTTCTTAGCCAGACGTGCGGGGTTCGTCGCCAATTACTGCGGGTGCGTCGCCACGTAGTCGGCGGCCGGGATCGGCGATGTCGCGGCGTAGCCGATGGGCATCAGCACGTCTCCCGCGGTCGTGCGGCAATAGACGTCCCACCGGTAATAGCTTGCGAACGCCGCCGGGTCGCCTGCGATCAGGGCGGCGTACTGGTCAACCGCGCGCACGTATTGATTCGCATGGTTGTAGCGGTAAATGGCGTGATCGCGATCGGTGGCGAAACCGTTCGCGGCGAGATACCGACCCGCGGCCAGGATGCTGTCGTGTGGCGAATGGATATCGCCGCCCTGGCCGTAGGCGGCGAACGTCCCCGGCAGGAACTGCATGGGGCCCTGCGCGTCGGCGGTGCTCACGCCGTCGATGCTGCCCAGCCTGGTTTCGATGAGATTGATCGCGGCCAGGTAATTCCAGCTGACGCCGGTCTCGGAGTCGGCCTGGTGATAGAAGCCCAGCAATTGGTCGGCCGGCGCCGGCGGCACGATGCGCCACGCGGGCAGGGTGGTCCTGGTGGGTGTCATCGCGTCGAGTTGCCGCCGGGCGTCGACGTTGCGGTCGTAGGTATCGATCAGATCCGCCGGGATGCGTGGTCGCGTCGTCGCATCCCACTGCGGGTGGCGCCCGATCGCACGATAGGCAGCTTGCTGGCGATGGGCCGCCGCCGCGAGCGCCGGCTCGCCAGTCGACGGGTCGCGCAAGGCGTGCTCGTCGGCGACCAGGTCGTCGGCCAGCTGCGCGGGGTCCGCAGCCAGCCGCGGCTGCGCACCCGGAGGGGTGTTCGGCGCCGCGGCGACCGCGACCGTGGTCGACGGCGCCGGTGCGGCGGCGGCCGGCGGCGCGGGCGGCCCTGGCGGCTGCGAGCACCCGGCGACGGTCAGGATCGACGCGCCGAACGCAACGGCCGCGACGTGGTATTTGACGGTGACGCTCATGGTCACGTGTCTACAGCGCTGCCGGTAGGGGCGGCAATGGGAAGTCGATTGGCGGGGACCACTGCTGCGTCGGCGGCGTTGGAACAATTCCCCACGTGTGCTGCGGACAAAAGACGTTCTCCGAGATTTGGGTGAACTTCGTCGCGGCGTCGTCCGTCAAGCCGGCATTCTCCTGGGTCATGCTTTTGACGACATCAGCTTGCGAATTGCCTTGGTCCATCAACTCGCATGCCCGGCGGCCGCTGGCGATGGCGGCGGGACCGTTGTTATAGGTGATGCCGGCTTTGTTGAGAGCGCCGAGAAATTTGGCATCGGGGTTGGGATCGGCGTGCGCCGGGGCAGCCAGGCCGATGAACGCGGCCGAGGTCAGGTAGACCAGCTGAGATCGCATGACCCCATACTCGTACAAATCGGCACTCCGGTACAGGAACACTGAGCGAATAGTCAAACGTTTGAGCCCGACGTGTTCCGTGAAACCTAGCGCGCATGGATACCAGCGCTTTCATCGAAAAACTCAACGAGGACCTAGGCACCGAGTACCAGTCGATCGTGCAGTACATCCAGCACATTGCGACGATCAAAGGCCCTGAGTTCCACTCGATCACCGAAGAACTGGCGAATCATTTGGGCCAGGAACTGCAGCACGCGAAAATCCTTGCCCAGCAGATCGATTTTCTCGGTGGCACCCCGACGGTGAAAGTCCCCGACGTTCCCGATGTCACCGACGGCGCGGCAGCCCTCAAGGCTGACGTGGAACTCGAGCAGCGCCAGCTTGATCGCTATCGCAAGCGGGTCACGGAGGCTAACGAACTCGGGTTGCCCGATGTGGCAGAGGCGCTGCGGCCGCTGCTGCAACAGACGCAGGACCACGTCCGCGAACTTCAGGATGCGCTTGAGCAGTAGCGGCTCGGCGCCCCGAACCATCGGGTGAGCGCCTCGGTTAACCCGGCGTCGCTTCCGTCGCCAACCCAGGCGACATAGCCGTCGGGCCGAATCAAGACACCAGTCGGCGCAGTGACCATCCCGAGTACTGGAAGTTGCCACCCGCCAACATATTCCGCATCAGCACGCTGCACCCGATCCGCCCAGGAGTTCGCCGCCAAGCTGGCGTTGTCCAAGTCGAGTAGTACGCCACGACCGTCGTGCAGCAGGCGGTAAACGCGCGTCGAGGCGCTATCGACGTGCAGATCCAGGTCGGGCATCCGGCGGCCGAGCAATGGGTGGCCGTTGCCTAGATCGTAGTGAATGTCCAGCCCGGACATCATCGCGGCGAAGCGCCGACGCGGCTCATCCGTACTCAAGAGATCAGACATGATGTCGCGCAACGCTTTTGTGCGATCGCTGTCCGGACGACGTAGCAACTCCATCTGCGCCATCGTGTTTCGCAGCACTCGCGCAGCAATCGGATGCCGTTCGGTGTGGTAGCTGTCGAGCAGGCTGTCCGGCGCGAACCCCTTCACCACCAGCGCCAGCTTCCACCCGAGATTCACCGCATCCTGCACACCGGTGTTGAGGCCCTGGCCCCCGATCGGGTGATGCACGTGCGCGGCGTCGCCGGCCAGCAGAACTCGCCGATCGCGATAGGCGGCCGCCTGTCGGGCCATGTCAGTGGACCTGGAAATCCAACGGGGACTGTGAATTCCGTAATCTGATCCGTAGGCGCAGACCAGGGCCGCCCGGAGATCGTCCATAGTCGGTTCGTCGTCGGTGACGATGTGCCGTTCGGTCACCATGATCCGCACCGCGCCGCCGTCTGCCACCTGACTCATCGAGTGGACCCCGAGCGCGTCGTGCCGGATACCCCACGGCGGCGTCCGACCCGGCTCACCCGGCATCGCGACCTGAGCAAGCAGATAGCTCATCGTCGGGTCCCACCCCGGGAACTGGATGCCCACCGATTTGCGGACCGCGCTGCGTCCCCCGTCGCTACCGACCAGATACTCCGCGCGCAGCCTCGGGCCATCCGACAGTTGCGCATCGACACCGGCATCGTCCTGCGCGACGCCGATCACCTCATGCTCGTGGGAGATCGGAACGCCCAGCTCCTCCACCCAGTTGGCCAGTAGCTGCTCAATACGGTTCTGCCACAACGCAAGTCCGTAAGGATGTCGGGTCGGGAAATCGCTGATGTCCAACCGAATCTGCGAGAAACCCGCGACCTGCGCCACCTGACCCAGCGACAGGAAGCGATCGGCGATGCCGCGCTGATCGAGCACCTCGATGGTTCGGCAATGCAAACCGCCGGCGCGGGAGCCGACCAGATCCTGGTTGCGGCGCCGCTCGACGATCGCGACGTCGACTCCTGCCAGTGCCAATTCACCCGCCAGCATCAGGCCTGTCGGGCCTCCCCCAACGACGATGACCGAATGGTCGAATGTCGATTCTTTACGCATGCGGCAATCCCCGGTGTGCTGAATTCTGTCGTCGGCCAGGGATTTTGCAGCATCGCCCGGGTCTTGCCGCAAGCCCCGGTGTGCGCTATATGTTGAAAGTGAGGAGATGAATTCTCCGACTTCCCCATTGCTTCCAGAAGCGCATCGGCGTCTGCCTACGATCACACCGTGATCGGGTTCGTCTGCGCGATGCCCATGGAGTTGCGGCCGTTACGCCGCAGGCTCGGGCTTCGTCGGTCCAGCGTCGGCTATACCGGCCGCATCAACGATCGCGCGGTCATTGCGGTGGTCACCGGCATCGGCACCGCCGCTGCGGCCGGCGCCACCGCGCGGCTACTGGGCGCGGCGGAGGTGGAATGGGTGATCGTCGTCGGCATCACCGGTGCAATCGAGAACGACGTGCCGATCGGAACGCTCGTGCTGCCCGACCGCGTCGTCAACGGCGCCACCGGATCGGCGTATCACCCGCGACCGCTCGGCGTCGGCGACGGACACGGGACGATGTGGACGACCGATGAGTTGCTGTTGGATCCTGCGGTGCTCGCGGACCTGCGGGCGCAAGGCGTCGTGTCGCTGGACATGGAGACGGCCGCGGTGGCCGAGGTGTGCGACGGGCACGGTGTCGCGTGGTCGGTGGTTCGGGCGATCAGCGACCGGGCCGGCGACGGCGACGTGGACGCGGACATCGTGAGCCTCACCCGCCCGGACGGCACGGCGAAGCTGTCGGCGGCCGCTCGATATCTGGTGCGGCACCCCCGTGCTCTCCCCCGCCTGGTGCGTCTTGCCAACGGCTCCCGGCTCGCGGCCGTCCGTGCGGCGGACGCGGCAATCCTGGCCGTAAGCAGGGTGATTAATTCTTGACCAACTCCAGATTAGGTCTTGACTGGTTCCAGACAACAGCGGCATATTGGGGGTCGTGTCGTCGACGTCGACGGATTACTCGGCTCAGCTTCGGCTGGCCGATCTGCGCGTGACCCGGCCCAGAGTCGCGGTGCTGGAAGCCGTCCACGATCACCCGCACGCCGACACCGAGACGATTCTGGCGGCAGTTCGAGCCAGACTCCCCGAAGTCTCGCGGCAGGCCGTGTACGACGTCCTCAACGCCTTTACCGCCGTCGGTCTCGTTCGGCGGATTCAACCCCTGGGCATGGTTGCCCGCTACGAATCCCGGGTCGGCGACAACCACCATCACGTGGTGTGCCGTTCCTGCGGCGTTATCGCCGACATCGATTGCGCGCTCGGTGACGCGCCGTGCCTGACTCCGTCCGACGAAGACAACGTGCTCGACGGCTTCATTCTCGACGAGGCCGAAGTCATCTACTGGGGTCTGTGCCCCAGCTGTTCGAGCGCAACTCAACGATCACAACCGTGATCACAGCCCCACCCCACCCACCCCTGGAAGGAACACAGTGTCATCCGATACAACCCACAAGGGCAGCGAGAGCGAGAACCCGGCACTATCTGCGCCAGAGCCGAAATCGCATGCGCCACTGACGAACCGGGACTGGTGGCCCAATCAGGTTGACGTGTCACGGCTACATCCCCAAGTGGCGCAAGCGAACCCGCTCGGTGAAGACTTCGACTACGCCGAGGCATTCTCCGGACTCGATGTCGACGCGCTGAAAGCCGATCTGGTCTCGGTGATGACGACCTCGCAAGACTGGTGGCCGGCCGACTACGGCCACTACGGCGGCTTTTTCATCCGGATGAGCTGGCACGCCGCTGGCACCTACCGCATCTACGACGGTCGCGGCGGCGGCGGGCAGGGCATGCAGCGGTTCGCCCCGCTCAACAGCTGGCCGGACAACGGCAACCTGGACAAGGCGCGCCGGCTGCTCTGGCCGGTCAAGAAGAAGTATGGCAACAAGATCTCGTGGGCCGACCTGCTGGTGCTCGCCGGCAACGTGGCCCTGGAGTCGATGGGCTTTCAGACGTTCGGGTTCGCCTTCGGACGCGAAGACGTGTGGGAACCCGAGGAGATCCTGTTCGGCGAAGAGGGCGAGTGGCTGGGAACCGACAAGCGCTACTCGGGCAAGCGCGACCTGGCAGAGCCGTACGGCGCGACCACGATGGGCCTGATCTACGTCAATCCCGAAGGGCCCGAAGGCAAACCGGACCCGGTGGCTGCCGCGGTCGACATCCGCGAAACGTTCGGGCGGATGGCGATGAACGACGAGGAGACCGCCGCGCTGATCGTCGGCGGGCACAGCTTCGGCAAGACGCACGGCGCCGGCGACGCCGACCTGGTCGGACCCGAGCCCGAGGCGGCCCCGATCGAGCAGCAGGGCTTCGGCTGGAAGAGCGCTTACGGCAGCGGTAAGGCCGAAGACGCCATCACCAGCGGCCTCGAGGTGGTCTGGACCAAGACGCCGACCAGGTGGGGCAACGGATACCTGGAGAACCTGTACGGCTACGAGTGGGAGCTGACCAAGAGCCCCGCCGGTGCCTACCAGTTCGTCGCGAAGGACGGCGCAGGGGCGGGCACCATCCCCGACCCGTTCGGCGGACCCGGGCGTGCCCCGACGATGCTGGTCACCGACATCTCGTTGCGGGAAGACCCGATCTACCGCGAGATCACCAAGCGCTGGCTGGATCACCCCGAGGAGCTGGCCGAGGCCTTCGCAAAGGCGTGGTACAAGCTGCTGCACCGTGACATGGGGCCGATTTCCCGCTACCTCGGACCGTGGATCCCCGAGCCGCAGCTGTGGCAGGACCCGGTGCCGGCGGTCGACCATGAGCTGGTCGACGACAAGGACGTCGCGGACCTGAAGAAGAAGGTGCTCGACTCCGGCCTGTCGGTGCCGCAACTGGTCAAGACGGCGTGGTCGTCAGCGGGCAGCTACCGCAACACCGACAAGCGTGGCGGCGCCAACGGTGCGCGTGTTCGCCTTGAGCCGCAAAAGAACTGGGAGGTCAACGAGCCTTCCGAGTTGGGCAAGGCGCTGGCCACGCTGGAGAAGATCCAGCACGACTTCAACGGCTCCGCTTCCGGTGGGAAGAAGATCTCGCTGGCCGACCTGATCGTGTTGGCCGGGTCTGCGGCAGTCGAGAAGGCCGCCAAGGACGCCGGATACGACATCACGGTGCACTTCGCGCCGGGCCGCACCGACGCCACGCAGGAGAACACCGACGCGGAGTCGTTCGCGGTGCTCGAACCGCGGGCCGACGGCTTCCGCAACTACGCGAAGCCGGGTGAAAAGGCACCACTGGAGCAGCTTTTGGTGGAGCGGGCCTACTTGCTCGGTGTGACCGCACCGGAGTTGACGGTTCTCATCGGTGGGCTTCGTGCCTTGGGCGCCAACCACGGTGGCAGCAAGCACGGCGTATTCACCGACAAGACGGGCGTGCTGACCAACGACTTCTTCGTCAACCTGCTCGACATGAACACCGAGTGGAAGGCATCGGAGTCTGCGGAGAACGTCTACGAGGGTCACGACCGGTCCTCGGGCGCGCTGAAGTGGACCGCGACGGCGAATGACCTTGTGTTCGGGTCGAACTCGGTGCTGCGCGCGTTGGCCGAGGTCTACGCACAGGATGACAACAAGGGGAAGTTCGTCGAGGACTTCGTCGCCGCGTGGGTCAAGGTGATGAACAACGATCGGTTCGACCTCAAGTAGCGGCCGATCGTCAGAGTTGAGCTGCACCCCGCGAGCGACATGTTCGCGGGGTGCAGTGCATCAGGCGTCGATCGGGTCGATGAGATCGCGGAACTTCGCCGCGGGATAGACCGCAGCGCCTGCGCGGCGGACCCGCTCGGCCAACGTGGCGTCGGAGGTCACCACGGTGATCTCGCTGGGCCGATCATCGGCGGCCACCAATCGGACGATCTCGTCGTCCGCCGAATTCGCGGCGGCCTTGGGCGCGTTGTGAATTGCGATCGACGCCGAGTGGATCGACGTCGGATGCTCGAAGACCACGGTCACAGTCTGGCCGTGCGCCGATGTCCACTGCTCGAGTTGTCGGACCAGCCGTACTCTGGCGCTCTCCCGGTCCTTCCACCAACCGTCTGGCCGAGAGCCGATGACATTCATCGCGTCGACGATCCACTGCACAATGCCGACGGTACTGATGAACAACGGTGGCAGTATGAGCACGTGAGCTTGCAAGCGCGAAACAACGTGAGGATCGCCGGAGTCGAGGACGGTCCCACGATCATGCTCGCTCACGGCTTCGGGTGCGATCAGCACCTGTGGCGTCTGGTGGAGGCCCGCCTTGCGTCGAGCTTCCGGTTGATCCTGTTCGATCACGTCGGCTGCGGTGCGTCGGATCCCACGGCCTGGGATCCCGAGCGTTACGAAGCGCTGCAAGGGTATGCCGACGATATCCTCGGCATCCTTGACGAGTTGGACGAGCACGATGTGACTTTCGTGGGCCACTCGGTCGCCGCCATGATGGGCGTGCTCGCAGCCGCGACCGATCCGAGCCGCTTCGCCAGTCTGGTGCTACTCACTCCCTCACCGTGCTATCTCGACCAGGGCGACTATCGCGGTGGATTCTCCCGCACCGACATCGACGAACTGCTGGACTCCCTGGAGAGCAACTACCTCGGCTGGTCGCGAGCGATGGCGCCGGTGATCATGGGCGCGCCGGATCAACCGGAGCTTTCCGACGAGCTCACCGAGAGCTTCTGCCGCACCGACCCGGCATGCGCCCGGGTATTCGCGCGGACCACGTTCCTGTCGGACAATCGTGCTGACCTCGCCCGAGTATCGGTGCCCACGCTGGTGATCGAATGCGCGCATGACACGTTGGCGCCGCGCGAGGTCGGCGCCTACGTGCAGCAGCGAATCGACGGCAGCGAGCTGGTCACTCTCGACGCCGTCGGCCATTGCCCCCAGCTCAGCGCCCCGGACATCACCGCACAGGCCATCGCGGCGTTCGCCGGCGCGACGTGACACCGGAACCGGTTGCCGGCGAAACGGCCGAGGACCTGTACGAGAATGCGCCCTGCGGATACATCGTCGCTCGACCTGACCGGAGCATCGTCACGGTGAACGGCACGCTTTTGGCGTGGCTTGGTTACGAGCGAAACGCGTTGATCGACAAGCCTTTCACCGATCTGCTGGCTACCGGCAGCCTCATCCACTACGAAACCCATTTCGCGCCCTTGCTGCAACTGCAGGGCCGGCTTGCCGGCGTCACCGTCGATGTGGTGACCGCCTCGGGTATCCGGCTTCCGGTGTTCCTCACCGCCAACATCAAAGCGGACGACGACGGCCGACCGATCCTGTTACGCATAACGTTTCACGACGCCGGCGATCGACGCTCGTACGAGCGAGAACTCCTCGACGAACGGCAGCGGGTCGAACGCGAACGCGCGCGAGTAGAGCTGTTCGCCCGGACCCTTCAACGCTCGTTGCTGCCGCCGTTGCTGTCACCTCCTGCGGGCATCGATGCGTCCGCTCACTATCACGCGGCCTCCGCGGACGATGTCGGCGGGGATTTCTACGACTTGTTCCCGCTCGCGCATGACAAGTGGGCGTTCTTCATCGGTGACGTGAGCGGCAAAGGCGCGGGGGCTGCCGCGGTGACCTCATTGACGCGTTACACGCTACGGGCCGCCGCGGCCTTCGACGCCGACCCGGTGGTGGTGCTGCAGAACCTGCACACGGTGCTGAGTCAGGAGTTTCGCGATACCGTAAATCAGTTTGCCACAGTGATTTTCGGCATTCTTACGCCATGCGACGACGAATTCGACGTGCAGATGGCGAGCGGGGGGCATCTGCCTCCGTTGATAATCGGCGCCGACGGCGAGGCACGCTACGCGGATGTCATCGGCGGTCATCCCGTCGGCATTCCCATGGAGCCCAGATTTGTCTCTACTCGAATTCGACTGGGGCCGGGCGATACCCTCGTCCTCTACACGGACGGGCTGACGGAGGCGCGGGTAGGCGGCGGCGCCGAACGCTACGACAACCACGGCGCATTGCTGGAATTCGCCGCCGCCCACGCGCCGACGACCGCGTCAGCCATAGTCGTCGCGATCCAATCGCTACTCGACGACTTCGGCTCGGGCGTCGAGGACGACGTGGCCGTGTTGGCGCTGGGCGTACCCCTTTGACACCGCACGGCATCATCCGTCGATCTGGCCGGAGATTCCACGTTCGATGCCGGCCTGCGTCGCGGGCGGCAACACCAGCAGACCGTCGAGCTCCCGGCGCGCCACGTCGTACGCGCGCCGGCGTTCTTGCGGTGTCGCCGCCGCGTCGGACGCGACCCGCAACAAACTCTGGGCCCGAGCAAGTCGCTGCTGTGCGTCCGGGGAAAAGTCGTTGCGCCGCCGACGTTTTGCTTCGGCCTCGGCGATATCGAATGCGGTGACATACTCCTCGACGGCGCTCAGGTACCGTGCCGCGGAATCCGGATCGTCGAGAAGATCCTCGGCCTTGGCCGGCCGCAGGAAGTCTGCTCGGAGCTTGGCCTTGTGGAACGCGACGGTGAGCGGATTGGTCATGTCCGTCATCAGCGGGAAGTCGAGCAGCTTGGCATGGTCGAGCTCGTATTCGAGCCAACGGGTATCGGTGCGATCGTGTTCTCGTACGACGCGGGTCAGCGAGCGCCATTGCGCGGCCTGATTGGCGGCCTTTCGAACCGGACCCGGCTGCGGGGCCGGCTCGGCCGCGGGCTTTCTGGCCGAGAACGCTCTGATCGCGGCGATGATGACGCCCGCCAGCGGCGCGATGATGAGCAGCAGCTCGGCCAACCGGAACAGCAGTCCCATCCCACCAGGATGCCACCAAGCCGCGCTACACTCGGCGCCGCTGCGTTCCCCAGGTGAGGTGTGACCGATGAAATGTGTCGTGGTCAGCTACGGAAGTCGAGGTGACATCGAACCCTGCGCCGTGGTCGCTCGCGAGCTGCTGCGCCGAGGCCATGACGTGCGCGTGGCGGTCCCGCCGAACATGCTCGACCTGGTGGAGTCGCAAGGGCTGGAAGCGGTCGCCTACGGGCCGGATTCGCACGAGCAACTCAACGCGCTTCCGCAGTTCATGGCCCAGATGGCGAACCCCTACGAAGCGCTGCCCGACATCGTGCTGCGCGTCGGCGAGATCTGGTCGGACAAATGCGCGGTGCTGGCGTCGTTGACAGAAGGCGCCGACGTGCTCCTGACCGGAATGAACGAGCAACGGCTGGCCGCCAATATCGCTGAATATCAGCGCATTCCATTGGTCGCACTGCACTTCTTCCCCGCTCGGCTGCAGCCGTCGGGTCTGTTGCACGCACAGATCACCGAGCTCGCCGAAGACCCCCAGCGCCGCGCGCTCGGCTTGCCGGAGTCGACCGGTCCCACGCCGCCGTCGCTGGAGATTCAGGCCTACGACGATCGTTGCCTGCCGGCGCCGGCGACGCAGTGGGTGGAACCGGCCGCTGAACGGCCCTTCGTGGGGCCGCTGACGCTGGAGTTGCCCGCGGATACCGACGAGGAAGTCCTGTCGTGGATCGCCGACGGCACACCCCCGATATATTTCGGCCTGGGCAGCACGCCGGTCTCCTGCCCTGATGAGACGGTCGGGATGGCCGTTGCGGCGTGCGCGCAGCTGGGTGAGCGCTTGCTGGTGTGCTCCGGGCCGAACGATTTCTCGCACCTCGAGCACTTCGACCACGTGAAGGTCGTCAGCGCGGTCAACCACGCGGCTGTCTTTCCCGCCTGCCGTGCGATCGTCCATCACGGTGGCGCCGGCACCACCGCCGCGGCGCTGCGGGCCGGGGTGCCGATGTTGATCCTGTGGCTCTGGCTGGATCAACCTGTGTGGGCGGCGGCTATCGAGCAGCTGAAAGTTGGTGTGGCGCGCTGCTTCTCGCAGACAACGGAGCGGACGCTCGTCGCAGATCTTCGGTCCTTACTGGCGCCGCAGTATCTTGCCCGAGCTCAAGAGATCGCGCCTCAGACCATTGCACCACACGAAAGCGCCACTCGTGCTGCTGATTTCGTGGAGCACGCCGCGCAACACTGAATCTCAGCGGGCGAGATCCCACTGTCCGTAGTCGGCGGCGAGTACGTCGTCGATGTCCACATGGATGCCGCCCAAGAGTGGGCCCGGTTCGGACGGGGTGTTCACCACGGCCTGATACAGCACCGCCGCGGGCTCGCGCTGGCCATGAGACCAGGCCTTGGTCTGCCACGCCCAGCGATGTCCCGCGGTGCTGGAATGCCCGATCACGCCGTCGTTGATCGACCACGCGCACGCCTGAGCATGCCCGTAGATTCCGGTCCGCTCGATGCCCAGTACGGAATTGATGCCGCGAAACCAATTGACTGCCAGGCTGTTCCAGATGTCGGCGTTGATGTCGTCGTCGACGCTGAAGAAGATCGGCGCCGAACCGCTACCGCCGGCCGCGGTGTGGATCTGCAATGCGGTGTGCGCGTCGGCCACGCCACCGTCGAAGCCGCGGGTGAAGTCGGACGGCGCTGACCCGTTCGGCTTGCCGTACTGGAAATTGCTGACGATGTGCAGTCCGGCCGCGCGCAACGAGTCGGCGTAGTCGCGGGTCAGCGGTTTGGCCTCGAAGTCGACGCCGGGTCGTGCGGTGGACACGTAGTTCACCACGCCTGCGTAGCCTGCGGCCTTGATCTCGGCGGGCGCGATCCTGCGCTCGGCGAAGTCGATCAGCCTGATGGTGTCGGCCGAAGCTCTGGGCTCGTCGAGCATGCCGGCCGGCCCAAGACTCAGCGCGACGGCTGCAGATCCGTATTTGATGAACTCGCGACGGGTAACCATGGCGGCCTCAGTGGGTGAGCAGGGCGGCCGCGCTCCACGGTCGCTTACCCGGGTGGCGTGGATCGGGTTGCGGTCCCCATGTGGCCGGCCGCATAAAGAACGGCAACCGACGGAACCGCTTGGCGGCCAACATCAGTGATTCGACTTGACGCACCTGCCAACCGTGGTCCTCGAACCAGGCCACCCCGTTGTCGGGCGCGAACTTGAACGGCGCGTTCTGCAGCATGCCGGACATCTTCTTGTTCATCATCTCCTTCAATCGCGCACCGCCGAAGTCCAACATCCACCAGGCCACCTCGGGCCGCTGGATCGAGTCGGACAGCGCGGCGACCTCGCTGTCGTCCAGGTAGTGCAACAGACCTTCGCTCAGCACCAGGGCTTTGCTGACGCCGTCGAGCGCTTCGTTGAAGAACGCGTCGCGCGCGGCGGGATCGGCCAGGTCGACGGCCATCCGGGTCAACCGGCATCGCGGTGTCTGATCGGCCAGCAGTTCCGTCTTCTCATCCAGTAACGGCGCGAGATCGGCCTCGATCCACGGAAAATCGGGCGGTAGGTCCAGTCGATACGGCCGGGTGTCCAAGCCGGCTGCCAGGTTCAACACCCGATCGCAGCCGTCGGCGATTGCCGCGGCGATCGCGTCGTCGATGATCTTGGTACGTGCGATCAACCACCACCCGCTGCGGCTCGTCAGCGGGGTGTTCGCGACGATCGCGCGGCCCTGCTCACCGGCCAGACGCTCGGCCAGCGAATCCCGGAACAGCGCGTCAGGCCGTACCGACTCGGTAGCCCGGTAGAGGGCCGTCCATCGGGCGGTGTCGCTGACGTGCGTGATCAAGTGCCCGGCATCTGACATAGCTTGCGTTATAGCACCTGGCCGCTGGTGGAACCGGGGTCGGGTCGTGTACAAGAGTCTCATGGAGGATCCGGCCATCAGGTCTTTCGATCCGTCCATGCTGGGCGACGCGATGGCCCGTCGGCTCTACCGCCGATCGGTGGTGACGGCGCAGATCACCGTGCCCGCCGTCCCGAGCATGATCGACGAGTACATCACGATGTGCGCCAATGTCTTTGCCGCCGCAGGCGTCCAGTACACCGCCGAACAATCCGCGCAATTGAAGACGGTGCTGGCCGCCGAGTTGGCCAAGGCCTACACGACGTCGCACCGCTCGAACATCGTGATCTCGTTCCACGCTCCGTTCGGCATCACGATGAATTACCGCGTCGCGACCGAATCCGTGACCATCGGCGGCGCCTACGACGGCTGGGTGGCAACTCGCGGCGAGGGACCGCTGTTCGGCGTTGAGCCCGACGCCCGAGTGTGGGCTCTGGCTGGTGAGGCGGCCGACCCCGCCGCTCATCCGATTCTGGACGTCGGTGCCGGAACCGGGCGTAACGCGCTGGCTCTGGCGCGGCGCGGCCACCCGGTCGATGCCGTGGAGATGAGCCCGAAATTCGCGGACATCATTCGTGCGGAGGCCCAACGCGAATCCCTACCGGTGCGCGTGCTGGACGGCGACGTCTTCGAGACGATGGACGGCGTCCGCCGCGACTATCAGACGATCATTCTGGCCGAGGTCGTGCCCGATTTCCGGACCACAGCCGAGCTGCGCGGCATCTTCGAACTCGCAACAGATTTCCTGGCACCGGGTGGTCGTCTGGTGTTCAATTCGTTCTTGGCGCGCCGCAGCTATACCCCCGACAGCGCGGCGCTCGAACTCGGGCAGCAGTGCAACACGATGATCTTCACCCGCGACGAATTGGCCACGGCCGCATCTGAATTGCCGCTGCATCTGATCGCTGACGACTCGGCCTGCGAGTACGAGAAAGCCCATCTGCCCGACGGGGCATGGCCGCCCACCGACTGGTTCGAAGGGTGGGCGCACGGCCTCGACGTCTTCGACCTGGAGCCTCAGGATTCCCCCATCGAGCTGCGTTGGCTCGTCTATCAGAAGGATCTGCCGTGACCGAGTCGATCCGCTTCGTCGCGGCGAACGGCCTGGATTTCGCCTACCTCGAAGACGGTTCCGGGCCGCTGGTGTTGATGCTGCACGGATTTCCGGACACCGCACACACCTGGGACGACCTTCGCCCGCGGATCGCCGCCAAGGGATATCGCGCCGTCAGCCCCTACACCCGCGGGTACCACCCCACCGCGATCCCGGACCGCGACGCCGACCAGGAGACGTTGGCGCACGACATCCTCGCGCTGATCGACGCGCTCGGGGCCGACCAGGCCATTGTCATCGGGCACGACTGGGGGGCCGCGGCCGCCTAAGGCGCGGCCGCGCTCGCACCCGATCGGGTCACGAAGCTGTTTGCGCTCGCCATCCCCCACCCGGCCACCCTCAAGCCGTCACTGAAAAAGCTCTGGGGTGTGCGCCATTTCGCCGCATACAAAATGCCGGGTGCGGCAAGCCGTTTCGCGCGCGACGACTTTGCGGCGCTGCCCGCGATCTGCAAGCGGTGGTCGCCGGACTGGAACCCCAGCCCCGACGAATTCGACCCGGTTCGCGAATGCTTCTCGAACCGCGCGAGCCTGAACGCGGCATTCGGCTACTACCGGAAGCTCTCGCCGATACCCAGCGCCGCATTGAAGGCGACGATCACCGTGCCCACCGTCGTGTTCGCCGGGCTCGACGACCCCGTTGCCGAGCCCGCGGACTATCGGCGCGCCGCCCGGATGTTCAGTGGCGACTATGTTGTCGAAGAGGTTCCGGGCGGACATTTCATGCACCGTGAGCACCCCGACGTTTTTGCGGAGCGACTCCTGGCTCATCTGTGACAGCCGGCGCTGCTATGGTGCTGTGCTTATGCCGCAGATGGATCGTCGCACCTTCATGTTGATGACGGGCTTCGGCGTGACGGCGGCCGCGGTGCCCGTCCCGCAGGCCCGGGCATATCCGCGACCGCCCGCCGCGCCGGCCGGTGGCTACATCTTTCAGGACGAGTTCGACGGAGCGGCCGGCTCGGCCCCCGACCCCGGTAAGTGGGCGGTGGCCACGGCGCGCGAAACGATCAAAGACCCGACGTTCTGGGAGCTGCCCGAACACATCGGGCAATACCGTGATGATCGTCGCAACGTGTTCGTCGACGGCAAGTCCAACCTGGTCCTCAAGGCCGCCAAGGATGGACCCACGTTCTACAGCGGGAAGGTGCAAAGTCACTGGCGGGGCGGCGTCGGTCATATCTGGGAAGCCCGGATCAAACTGGACTGCCTCACCCCCGGCAGCTGGCCCGCCTACTGGCTGGGCAACGACGACCAGGGCGAGATCGACATCGTCGAGTGGTATGGCAACGGCAGCTGGCCGTCGGCCACCACCGTGCACGCCAAGGCGAATGGCGGCGAATGGAAGACCCACAACGTCGCGATGGACAGCGCGTGGCACACCTGGCGCTGCCAGTGGGATTCCGCCGGTATCCGGTTCTGGAAGGACTACGCCGACGGCGCGCAGCCGTACTTCGACGTCCCGGCCGATTCGTTACCGGATTGGCCGTTCAATGGCCCCGGTTACACCGTCTACCCGGTGTTCAACCTCGCCGTCGCCGGATCCGGCGGCGGCGATCCCAGCGGAGGAAGCTATCCCTCACAGATGCTCATCGACTGGATTCGGGTCTGGTAGGACCTTCAAAAGCAAATGACGCGGTGAACCTGCAGGTTGCAGATTCACCGCGTCACCGCGAAGCGTCAGAAGTTGTTGCAGGTGGCAGCAACAGTGTTGATCACCGGGATGAACGCTCCCGCCTGGGCCGGGTGAGTGGCTTGGGCGTTCTGAGCCTTCGCACGGCGGGCAGCGGGTGGCGAAGCGAGGTAATCCTGCAGAAAACTCTGCGCATCGGGGTGGCTGTCCAGGATGTTGGCAAAGCTCGGGTTCTGCGCCTGGAGCGCAGCGTGCACCTGCCCGTAGTTGCAGGTGGTGTTGATCGCCTGTTCCGACAGCCCGTCCGCGGACGCGATCCCCGCGCCAGCGAGCGCCACCAACGCCAGACCCCCGGCTGCAGCAGCCAGCTTGCTCATTGAACGCGTGACCATATAAGGAACACCTTCCGGATATATATCGCCGAACCTCGGCGTCGAGAACCTCAGTTTACCGGAAGGAATCGACGGTCGACCTTGTCGCGGATTGGACACACAAACCTCACAGGTCACACTTAGCCCTCCTTATACGGGTAGCTTGCGGATATGCCCGACGGCCCGAGCCGCGATTCGGCGGTCGACTTCTACCGCGCGTCGGGAGTGGTCCTCATCGTTCTGGGGCACTGGCTGGCCGGTTCGGTGACCTACCGCACGGATCTTTCGGTCGGCAGAATCCGCTCGTCGACCTGCCGTGGACGCAGTGGTTGACATGGATCTTCCAGGCCGTGCCGACCTTTTTTCTGGTCGCCGGTTGGGCCACCGCGGTGTCGTGGACCCGTCGGCGGACCGACGCGGGGCTGTCGCGGCAGGCCTGGTTGCGGCATCGAGTCGCCCGGGTGCTGGGACCGTCCGCGGCGTACGTCGTGCTGGTATCCGCCGTGGTCGTGCTGTTGCAGATCGCTCACGTGGCGAGCTCGACGCTGGAGTACGCGGGCTGGGCGATCGCAATGCATCTGTGGTTTCTTGGTGTCTACCTTGTCGTGGTGTCACTGACACCGATTGCGGTTGCCGCGCAACGCCGTTGGGGACTGCTGGTGCCCGCGGTATCGGCGGTGATCCTGGTGGCTGTCGACGTCGCCCTGCGGCTCGGCCTGATCTCGCATATGGGCTGGCTGAACTACTTACTGTGCTGGGGCGTGCTCTATCAACTCGGAATCGCCTGGCGGAACGGATTATTGACGGGGCCTCGGCCCGTCCTGCTTGCCGTCGGCTCAGCAGCTGTCTTGGCGCTGTTGATCTGGCAGGGGCTGTACCCGGTCAGCATGATCGGCGTTCCCGGCCAGGCGGTGCAGAACACCTCGCCGCCTTCGGCGGCGATGCTGGCATTCGGGTGCGCGCAGGCCGGACTGGTGATCGCCCTGGCGCCGGCGTTGAATCGCCTCCTGCGCGGCAGCGCGGTGCAACGGGTGCTGACTCTGGCGAACAGCAACGTGATGGCGCTGTACCTGTGGCACATGATCCCCGTCGTGCTCGTGGCGATCATCGGCTATCCGGCCGGACTGTTGCCGCAACCTCCGGAGGGCACCGCCGCGTGGTGGCTGGCACGGTTGGAATGGGTGTTCGTGCTCGGCCTCGTGACAGCGGCAGAGCTGGCGCTGTTGTGGTGGGGCCGAAGACTTTTCGCGGCGCCACTGCCAACGTTCAGTGCGGTACCCGGCCGCTGGGCGGAGCCGGCGACACTGGTGGGCGCCGCATCGGCGGCGTATGGGCTGGCGTACCTCGCCGCGGCAGGCTTCGCTCCGGACGGGAACTTCCCCTGGTTGGCCGCGGCGACCTTCGCCGCCGGGGTGCTACTTGTCGCGCTTGCCCCGTCGCGGGCTGCTATCCCGACGAGCTGAGTGCGGACAGCGCCGCATCGTAATTGGGCTCCTGGGCGATCTCGGGCACCAGCTCCGTGTACGCGACGTTGCCGTCGGCGCCGATCACCACGACGGCCCGGGCCAGCAGTCCGGCGAACGGTCCGTCGGCGATGGTGACGCCGTAATCCTGGCCGAAGTTGTCCCGGAACGCCGACGCGCTCTGCACATTCTCGATGCCCTCGGCGCCACAGAACCGTGCCTGCGCGAACGGCAGGTCGTTGGACACGTTGATCACGGACAGACCGCCGGCGGAAGCCTTCTCGTTGAAGGTGCGCACGCTGGTGGCGCAGACCGGCGTGTCGACCGACGGAAAGATGTTCAGCAACACGGGCTTACCGCTGAACTGGTCGCTGCTGACCGCGCTCAAATCGGATCCGGTCAGGTGAAAGTCAGGGGCTGACGCGCCGACGGCGGGCAGCTCACCCACGGTGTTGATCGGGTTTCCACGCATAGTTATCTGTGCCATGGCCACAGTCTGCCAAGCTCGGCGAATTGACGTCGGAGCGGGTCTGCCGACCTAGTCCTTCGCCCGACACGTCGCGGACTGTCATGCGCACACAACGGCCCGCTATATATGGTCTACGTGTGCCTGAGATGAATCGACGGAACGTCATGATGACGGTGGGGCTGGGCGCACTGACAGCCGCGATGCGACTCCCGCAAGCCTGGGCTCACCCGTCTCCGCCGGCCGCGCCGGCCAACACGCCTGGGTCTTACATCTTTCACGACGAGTTCGACGGACCGGCCGGCCAAGGTGTCGACCTGGCCAAATGGACGCCCCAGACCTGGCAGGACGACGTGTACCCGCCGGTAGACGGGATCTACAGCGCCGGGAACGTCTTTCTGGACGGGAATTCGAACCTGGTCCTGAAGGCCACCAAGGTAGGCGACCAGTACTACACCGGGAAACTGCGGGGCAATTGGCGTGGCTCCATCGGAACCACCTGGGAAGCGCGGATCAAACTCGACTGCCTCTACCCCGGCTTGTGGCCGTCGTTCTGGACCGTCAACGAGGATCCGCAACCGGACGGCGAGGTCGACCTCTTCGAGTGGTACGGCAACGGCCAATGGGCTCCCGGCACCACCGTCCACGCGGCATCCAACGGAAAAACCTGGGAAGGAAAATCGATTCCCGGGATGGTGGACGATGCCTGGCACACCTGGCGCATGCGCTGGGACGAGGAAGGTTTCAAATTCTGGCGGGACTACGTCGACGGAGCCAAGCCGTACTTCGCCGTGCCACCCAAGCCCATCCACGTGTTCGGCGCGCCGCCCGAAGACAAGCGGTGGCCCTTCAGCAATCCGGGCTACTGGATGTCGCCGATGTTCACCCTCGCGGTCGGCGGTGTGGGCGCCGGCGATCCCGCAGCGGGCACCTTCCCGTGCCAGATGCTCGTCGACTACATCCGGGTCTGGTAACGACTCACCGCACCGCCTTGATCACCTGAACCAGGTTGAACTGCCACCGCTCGACCAGCCGGAATCCGAGGTCGCGTGGAACCGCGAAGGCCGGGGTCGCGCCGTAGAGCGGGCCGGGCGGGATAGCCGAACCTTGCTCGTGAGCGGGCACCGACGTGTCTGCCTGAGTGATGATCCACACCACCCCGCACCGGCCGAGTGGCTTCGCGACCACCTCCGGGATGAGATTGGTGTCGAAGACTTCCCCGTGGTCTGCCGCGCGCTGCCAGAGCGTGAGGTCGACCAGCTTCCGATACGCGTCTGGCCGCGCCGCCAGCAGCGGACGCATCGGTGCAGGCATGAACGTCACCGTGTCGTTGACGAGCAAGCAGTCACCAGGTGCTGCTTTCGCGCCGATCAGATCGGCGACCTGGCTGTAGTCCATTCCATATTTCGCATATGGATTCCGTTGCGCTGAAACATAATTCGGCGCCGCAGCCATGACGAAGAGTGCGAGTACCGCCGCAACCGCCCAGGGTCTGGCGGCCACTGCGGCGATGCAGACACCAAGGACCAGCGCCATCGCCGGCGCGGTGAAGGCCAAATAGCGCGGCGTGTAGATGGGGTGGACCAACGCCGACCAGCCGACAATCAGCGCGGTCGGTATCAGCAGCCACGCGATCGCCAGGATCAACAGTTGTCGACCAGTCGATGTCAGGCGGGTGGGCGCACGCAGCCACAACACCGCGGCCGTCGCCACCACCAGTGCCGACAACAGCGCGAACAGCGGGCTTCGTTCGAAATACTGTTGAATCGTCACGTCTTCGATCGTCCGGTGTCCGATCGGTGCGACCCATTTGATCTGGCCCGCCTGGCCCAGGGCCGCGATCACCAACGGCGTGACAGCGCAACCGGCCAGCACCGATGTGGCGGCAAACCTGACCAGGACTCTTCGCTCGGGCTTGAGGGCGCAGAGGAAGGCGGCGTGCGCCAGACACAGCAGCAGCACGTACACATCGAGCAGGCTCGATGTCACCAGCAGGATCCCGTAACACAGCCAGCCCCAATGGTTGTCGCGCCGAGCGGCATACACGAGGGCGACCGTCAGCCACACGGCGGCCATCATCGACAGCGCGTAGGGCCGCGCTTCGATGCCGGCCCAGGTGGCCCGCGGCAAGATCGCGCAGACAACGCCGGATGCCACGGCCGCGGTGCGGGGCATGCATTGTCTGCCCAGGACCACGACGCCCGCCGCAGCACCACCGACCGCCAGACCGCTGGGTACGCGAGACCAGAACTCCGTTGGTGGAACTACTTGGAACCAGGCGTGCATGAGGAGGTAGTACAGGCCCTCGACCGCGTCGACGTTGTTCAACATCTGCCACAGCTGAGGCAGCGAACGACTGTAGGACGCCGAAATGGTCGCCGCCTCGTCGTACCAGAACGACGGACGGCCCGCCCCGGCGAGACTGACCACGGCGCCGAATACCCCGACGAGCAGGGGGTCGAGTGCCGCTGGCGTCTTCGGGAGATCTTTGCGGTCAGTCATCTGGAATCGTCGTTATGTTGCCAGACGTGGTTCCGCCGTGCGGACCGCTAGCGTCGGGCCGCGCGCACTTTGTACGTCGACGGCCAGGACTGCCGCGACTCGTCGCCCACCAACGCCGTGCCTTTGCTTCCGACCTTGATCGCGTATGCCTCCTGACCGGCGCCGACTTCGCGGTTGGCGTGTTCGGTGGCCAGGTAATACAGCTCGTCGATGGTGGCTTCGTGATAGGCGACGAACGTGGTTTTGCGTTCGATGTCGCCCGCGCCGGCGGTCATCAGGTCAGGCAGGATCTTGGTCGCCAGCGCTCCGAGCGCCAACAGCGTGAACGGAATCACCCAGGACAAGACGTAGGTCAACGACGCCTCGGTCCACAGAATCGGCGGAATGGATGCCGACACCGTCATGGCCCCGAAGACACCGATCCACAGCCAGTTCAGCCGCGACGTGACTCGCCCGAACACGTCGCTGTCGACGACGCCCTGGGGCTGACCGGCGGCGGTGAACTCGTGGACGAACGACGAGCCGGTCAGCACACCCACGACAGTGACCAGCAGGATCCCCGCGATACTCAGCGGCAGCACCCAGCGTTGCACGGCCGAGTGGCTCGCCAGCAGGGTCAGCGCTGCGACGGCCAAGAATGTTGCCACAGAACCGATTTCGAGTACGCCGGCGGATGTCCTGGCGATTCGGCCGGCCGCCAATCCCACTGCTGCTATCACGAGCGCGACGACTGCCGCGACCAGCAGCGGCACGTTGCCGACCAGCGTCCAGTAAACGATCCACGGTGCGAAGCCAAACAGAATGCCCACGGTTGGCCAGTGTATGAGCGAGGCCACACCGATCGGTTCGCCGGGTGCTGTGCTGGTGCTCAGCGCTGCAGACTGCGCAGGGTGCTCTTGGCGAACTTCCTCAGCACCTCGTCGCGGCCCGGACCTGATTGCCTGGCGCTGATCAGCTGTGCGTGTAGACCGATCAAGAAGAACGCGGCGCTGTCGTACGCGTCGACGTCGTCGTACAGTTCGCCGCGGCTCCGGGCGCGCTCGATCTCGGCGGCCAGCAACACGAACGTCGGGTGTTGGGTCCAATTCTCGTCTTTGGGTGCTGCCGGCGAGAAGTAGAGGCTTATGACGTCACGGAATAGGGCTGCGCCCCAGCGGTTTTCGAGGGCCACGACGAGCTTGATGATTTCGTCCAGGACGTCCGGCAGGGTGCGGCGGGTGTCGAGGAATCGGCTGAGTTCTGCCGCGAGGTAGTCCTCGTCGCGGCGGATCAACTCGAGCAGGACGTGTTCTTTGGTCGGGAAGTGGAAGTAGAAGGTGCTACGGGCAACCCCGGCCGCTTCGACGATCGCGTTGATATCCGCCGAGTTCGCGCCGGCACGCTGGAATTCCACGATCGCAGCGTCCAGCACCCGGGCGCGCGTTTGGCGGCGCTGAGCTTCACGGCTCGTCGTGGTGTCCGGCACGTGGCCATTCTGCCGTATCGGCGCCATTTGCTGACAGGTGTCACTCGAAATTGGTGGTCGTGTGGAACTCCGGTGTAGTCATTCGCCTTGACTGCGAGCCAGTTCGAGTCCAGTGATCGGTCGGAGCATGTCTGTGCTTGGTTCCGAAATGCCGTCGATTTCGTTGTCATTTGTCAGCGAACGTGCTAGAACAGCTGAATTCGCATCAGGTGAGGCAGGACGGCAGCGATGAACACCAAGGGTCAACGCATCCTGTTGTGGACCGCGCCGCCGGCGGTAGCCCTGTTTGTTCTTGCCTATCTGGCGTTCCCGGTGTTCTCACCGCCGCTGTCGCCGACGTTGACACCCGAGCAGGTCGCCGCATTCTTCCGGGGCAACGTCACCGGCGTCCTGGGTGTGGCGCTCCTCTGCAACCTCATTGCGTGCTCTCTGGTGCCGCTGTTCGCGGTGACGGCTGTGCAAATCTCGCGAGCCGCCACGTCGAGCACCGTCCTGACATACGCGTATGTCATCTGCGTCGGCGTCGGGACGACCGCTTTCATCCTGGCCGACTACTGCTGGGGCATGGCCGCTTTCAGGCCCGACCGCGATCCGCAGCTGACCAGCCTGCTCAATGACATGGCATGGTTCTTCTTCATCGCGCCGGTCGGCACCATCATGGTGCAGAACCTCTGCTTCGCGCTGAGCGTGTACCTCGATGAGCGGCCAGAGCCGATCTTTCCGCGCTGGGTGGCGCATTTCAACGTCGCGACCGTCGCACTGCTGGCTCCGAGCGCGTTCTCGATCCTCTACAAGTCGGGCCCGCTCGCATGGAACGGCCCGCTGTCTTTCACCCTGCGGTTGACCACATTTGCCGTCTACATCGTGGTGATGTTCTGGGCACTTCTGCGTGCGGTGCGACGCCAAGGCGATGATCGGGTGGTTCTCGCGTGAGCAGCGGTGTCGCGACCGCCCCTCAGCCGGCGCCGAACCACGCACGGTCCTGGCGCTCGAATCGCAAACTCGACCAGTGGATTGCGTTTTGGAGCGTGCCGTTCTTCTTCAATGTGTTCGGGCTGGTGTTCGTGCCGCTGAGTTGGATGATGCCGCCGCGGTCGCCGAGCAGTCCGACACCGCACATCGTCGACTTCATGCACTCCCACAACCTGCTGATCGCGTGTCTGATCCTCACGCTGTCCTACGGGCTCGCGCCGGTGTCCAACGGTTGCTATCTGATGCAGGTCAAGCGAATGTCGGTCAGCCCTGCATTCCGCTATTCGATGATGATCGGCGCGATCACCGGCGCGATCGTCGGCATGCTGTTCCCGATGTTCTGCTTCGGCCTCGGCGCCTTTCGGCCCGGCTACAGTTCCGCGGTCTTGACGATGCTCTACGACTTCGGCTACCTGGCGTTCATCGGCTCACTGGGATGCTTCTGCGTCATGTGGATGGCCTTCGGATTGGCCATCATTCTCGACGAGAACAACATCCTGCCAAAGTGGTTGGGCTACTACACCATTTGGCAATACGTGACCGAGCTGATGGCCGCCCCGGTCTGGATCACCAAGACGGGGCCGTTCGCCTGGAACGGCCTGATGACCTTCTGGTTCGCCATGGTTCTCTACGTGTCATGGCAGATCATCGTGTACGTCTGCATCTTCAAGGCGATCAAGAACCAACCGGAATCCGAACTCGACAACGCACCGTCGAGGATTGACGCATGACCGACGTTGCCGCCGACGTCGACCAGACTCAGCGGTCCGCCCGCGCTGAAGGTCACGTCCCCGGGGAATCCAGCATGTGGTTCTTCGTCATCGGCGACCTGCTGATCTTCGGCGTGTATTTCGTTGGCTACATGTACTTCCGGGGTCAGAATCACGAACTGTTCCTCACCAGCCAGGCACGGCTGAATGTGGACATCGGCGCCGTCAATACCATCGTGCTGCTGACCAGTTCACTGTTCGTGGCGCTCGGCACCGCGGCGGCGCGCGCCGGCGACACAGCCGAGGGCCTCCGGAGGTTCTGGGTCGCGCTGGCTTTCGGCGCGGCGTTCCCGCTGCTCAAGATGTTCGAGTGGATCCCCGAGATCAGCGCCGGCCTGACGCCGGGAAAGAACTTGTTCTTCATGTACTACTTCGTGATGACCGGGATGCATCTGTGCCACGTCCTGCTGGGTCTGGTCATCATGGGCTTCGTCATCCGCAACTTGAAAACATCGACGCCGCCGAAGGGTTCGTTCATCGAGACCGGCGCCACGTATTGGCACATGGTCGATGTGTTGTGGCTGGTCCTGTTCGCTCTGCTCTACTTGATGAGGTAGACCGTGACGTCACTGATCCGCAATCCGCTGACGATCGTGTGGGCACTGCTCGTCACGGTCACCGTCGCGTCATCGTTGATCGCCGTCGACGGCGGAGCCTCGCACCAGATCAACACCGGCGTCACGACCATCGTCTTGCTGATCGCCGCGGTCAAGGCGCAGCTGGTGATCTGGCATTTCATGGAAGTCCGTTGTGCACCCGCCTGGCTCAAGGCCACTAGCAGCGGATGGGTAGTCGTGCTGTTTGCGCTACTGCTGGGTCTCTACTTCGCCGGTCTATAAGCCTTGCGCCAATTCCCATGCAATCTCCGCCATCTCGCGATAGCGCTGGCGATATTCGTCGCTGCCGGCCCGCGAATCCGCCGCATTGCCATCGACGCCCCGCCGCCAGACCCCGGCGGTGATCGAGGCCAGCCGGAACATCGAGAACACCACGAACACGTCGAGCGAGTGCGAAAGCTCGCCTCCGGCATGCGCGCAGTAGCTGTCGAGGAACGTCTGCTCGTCGGGAAGCCCGGTGCCGGTGAGGTTCTCGCCGGCGACGCCGCTTCGGCCGCCCGGTCCACCCGGCACGTGATACGTCACGCAGAAATAGCCCAAGTCGGCCAGCGGGTTGCCGATCGTCGACAGCTCCCAGTCCAGCACCGCCACCACCCGCGGTTCGGTCGGGTGCAGCAAGACGTTGCCCAGCCGGTAGTCACCGTGGGCGATGCACGACGGCGGGTCATCGGACGGCAGGTGCTCCGGCAGCCAGGTCGCCAGCAGATCCATCGCCGGCATGTCCTCCATCCGTGCGGCCTCCCACTGGCGAGTCCACAGCGCCACCTGGCGTTGCATATAGCCCTCGGGCCGGCCGAACCCCTCCAGACCGACGGCACGCCAATCGACGCGATGCAGCGCGGCAAGCACGCGGGCGAGGTCCTCGTACACCGCCGCGCGGTGCTCGGGAGTCTCCTCGCGCATCACCCGGTCCGGAAAGATCCGCCCCGCAACGTGATCCATCACGAAAAATGGCGTACCGAGCACGGTGTCGTCGTCGCACAGCAGCCGCATGCGCGGTACCGGCACGTCCGTGTCAGCCAACGCGGCCATCACCCGGTGCTCGCGCTCCACTTCGTGAGCCCGCGGCAACAGCTTGCCCGGCGGCTTCTTGCGCAGCACGTGTTCGCCGCCGGCGGTTTGCAGGTGAAACGTGGGGTTGCTCTGCCCGCCCTGGAATTGGCGAATCTCCAATTGCCCGTCGAAGCCGGGCAGCCGCCCGCGCAGATACTTGGCCAACGCAGCCTCGTCGAAGCGATGCGCGGGCAGCACCGGCACCAGCTCTGCCATCCCCGCCATCTGCGGCCCCTTGTTGATGCGTGCGTGAACGTCCGCGAGAACCCTACCGAGGAGTGACCTGGCGATGCCGATGATCGACCTGACCTATGTGCGCGGCTCGCTGCACCAGCAGGCTTTGGGCCGGCTGACCGACGAACTGGTCACTGCGTTGCTGCGGGCCGAGCGAGTCCCGGACACCCCGTTCCTGCGCGAGAACACGTTGGTCTACCTGCATGAGCTCGATTCGACGGCGCTATCGGTCGGCGGCCGTGGCGAAGGTGCGTCCCGATTCCGCGTCGAAATGACGGTGTTCGACGGCGCGCTGTCGAAGGACCGCAAAGAGCAACTCGCGGCCGACGTTCACGTTGCGGTGTGCGCTGCCGCGGGCATCGAGCCGGACGGCGACCGGGCGTTTCACGTCTGGACGCTGATTCACGAGATCCCCGAAGGCAATTGGGCCGGCGGCGGCAACATCGTCTACTACCAACAGGTCAAAGGTCTGGTCGCCGACGACCCGACGGTCGGTGAGTAGGGTCCGACTCATGGACATCTCCTGTGCGTTCGCCACCTCATCGGACACCCCCGCGCACGTCGAGTTGGCCGAGACGCTCGGCTTCCGGCGGGCATGGCTCTACGACTCCCCCGCGCTGTATCCCGACGTCTGGATGATCCTGACCCGATGCGCTGAGCGCACGTCGCGGATCGGACTGGGTCCGGGTGTGCTGGTGCCCAGCCTGCGTCATCCGATGGTCAACGCCGCTGCCATCGCCGAGCTTGTCGACCTGGCGCCGGGTCGGGTCGCGGTGGCCGTCGGATCGGGTTTCACCGGGCGGTTCTCGCTGGGCAAGCGGCCGCTGCCGTGGCGTCAGGTCGCCGACTACGTTCGCTGCCTGAAGGCGCTGCTGGCCGGTGAGACCGCCGAATGGGACGGCGCCGCGATCCGCATGATGCATCCGAGTGGCTTCGGGGCGAAGCGGCCGATCGATGTCCCGATCCTGATCGGCGCCGACGGCCCCAAGGGCCTGGCCGTCGCCGCCGAACTCGGCGACGGGGTGTTCTCGGCCGCCGTTCCTCAGCCCGACGCCGTCCAGGCGTCCGACTGGCGGGCGCTGTTGGCCTTCGGCACGGTGCTTGACGACACCGAGGAGCTGACCTCTGATCGGGTCGCCGATGCGGCCGGACCGGGAGCCGTGGTGATGTATCACGCCATCTACGAGCGCGGCGGCGCCGCAGCGGTCGACGGACTGCCGGGCGGACGCGGCTGGCGTGCGGCGATCGAGTCGCATCCCGCCAACGAACGACACCTCGCCATCCATGAGGGCCACCTCGTCAAAGCCAACGCCCGTGACGAACCCTACGTCGCCGATTTGCTGCCGCTGGCCAGCGCCGCGTCGTTGACGGGCACCGCAGACCAGGTGTCGGCGCGCATCGGCGAATTCGCGGCGGCCGGCGTCACCGAAATCGCCTATCAGCCCGCGGGATCCGACATCGAGCGGGAACTGCGTTCTTTCGCATCCGCCGCCGGGCTGGTCGGCTGAGGTTTACCGTTTAGCGATGATCGCCAAAGTGGTCGTCACGGCGCTGCTCGCAGCGATGTTCGCGTTCGCGGGACTGATCAAGGTTGCCGGGGTACGCCAATCGCTGGCCATTCGCGACCACCTCGGAGTCGACCCGATGCAATGGCGGCTGATCGGCTCACTCGAACTCGCCGGTGTCGCCGGGGTCTTGGTGGGCCTGAGGTGGGCGCCGATCGGTATCGCCGCGGCGATCGGTCTCGCATTACTTGTGTTGGGCGCCATCGTGTTTCACGTGCGGGCATCCGACAGTGCCACGGACACCGCCCCCGCGGTGATCGGCCTGGGTCTGGCGGTCGCTACCGCCTTCCTGCAGTCGACGTAGCCGGCTAGGCGATGGTCCAATCTTGTGCCCTGACGCGCTTGCGGGCGGCCATCAGTACTCGTCCGGGCAGAAGTGCCACTCGGCCGCGTGCACGACATACTGCGCATCGCTGACGCTGACCGCTGCACCGCGGGAGACCTCGCCGGCCACGATGTCGCCCTCGCTGCGGCCATTGGCCAGCCAGGTGCATATGTCCGCGCCGAGTTGCCCGGCTTGGGCAATCGTCAGGTCCTTGACGGAGTAGTTGATGTCAACAAACATCGCCGCCGCGTCATGATCACCCTCTGGCCCGCTGAACGCGCCGTTGGGGCCGGCGGATGCCAGCCCCGCGCCCATGATGCCGGTAGCCATAGCCAGCGACGCCGCTGCCAAGTGACGTGCGGTGGTCGTAACTGCCAGCCCTCTCATCAGTGATTCATACGCGCAACTACACGCCGCTGTGGAGGGCATTTAGGCCTTACAACAAACACACCGCGCTCGAGTTGATGAACGCAATCGACCTGATGAACTTCGATAACCAGCGCAACATGCGATGACGGCGGCACAGGTGCACACGTCACGGCTAGTTAGCTACGGGTCCGTGCCAGGGTAAGGATATTCGCGGTAGCCGTACCGCAAAACAGCAGGTTAGACGGGTTTAATTTGCTGCTTCTCTTCCTCATACTTCTTGGTCATGTGCTCGACGGCCTGATTCTGTGACTGCGCCAAGCCTTCTCGCGCTTCGCTGGCGCGCGCGGCGGCATCCAGTGTCGGCTGCGCCTGACCCTGAAAATGCGGAATGACTTCGGCGGCGATCAATTCCGCGGAGCGCTTGGTCGCCGCGGGGTTGGCCCACTCGTGGCCCATCTGCAGCATGCAGCCGAATCCGCCGGATTGGTCCCACATTCGTTGCACCTGCTCGCGGGCCCGCTCTGGCGAGCCGATCACGCCCGCGCCGTTGTCGTTGATCACGTCGATCATTTCGTCGATCTGCTCACCCGGCATGGTCATCTGCGGGAACGCGGCAACCTTCTGGAAGTAGTTGAACCACGGTGCGAGGCCGAACTTGACATCCTCGCGGGCCTGCTTGTCGGTCTCTGCGACGTGAAACGGCCCGACCAAGCTCCAGTTCCGCCGATCGACCTTCGTGCCGTACACCGCGGCGCGCTCCTCGACGATGTCCCAGTGGTACTGCAGTGCGTTGAAGCCCTCGATGGTCAGCGTCGCGCCGATGGACAACAACCCGATCCCGTGCCTGCCGGCCAACCGCGCTCCGGTCGGCGACGCCACCGCGGCGACCGCCAGCGGGATGCCGCCATCGGAATACGGGGCGAGTTGCAGCTTCGCGTCGTGCAATTCGTGGGTGGGCGTTTTGGCCGACACGGTCTCCCCCGCCAGCAGCCGCACCACGATGTCGAGGTTGGTCTCCAGTAGCTCGCGGGTGTCGGTGGGGTTGAGTCCGATCATTGCCGAATCGGTGGGCAGGGAGCCCGGTCCGACGCCGCCGATGATCCGGCCGTGGGTCAGATGATCGAGCAGCATCAGCCGGTCGGCCACCCACAACGGGTTGTGGTATGACAGCGAAATCACCCCGGTGCCGAACCGAATCCGCTTGGCGCGCTCGGCAGCCGCGGCGATGAAGATCTCCGGCGAGCTGATGATCTCGCTGCCCGCCGAATGGTGTTCGCCCAGCCAGACCTCGTCGTAGCCGACCGCATCGAGGTGTTCGATGAACTCGAGATCGCGTTGCAGCGCCAGTGTCGGGTTGGTCCCGGCGCGATGAAACGGTGCGATGAAATACCCAAACCGGAGCTTGCTCATGGAGGTCCCCTAGCAATCGAGTTGCTCCAGAACCTTAATCGCCTCAGGCGCCGCGAGTTAACGGTTTAGCGCGTGTGCACGGATCAGCTGCGTCTGGACAGCTGCGCACGGATCAGCGGGGCGATCTTCTCGGCCATGTAGGCGTGGCCGGCGTCGTTGGGGTGCACACCGTCCGGGCCGATCAGGTCGGGCCGGTCCACGAACCAGCCCTCACTGATCGGGTCGATGAACGTCGCGCCTACGTCATTCGCCTGCCCGCTGAGGATGTCGCGGACGTAGAGCACGTCGATCGGCGGGTCGGCGTTCGTCCACGGCGGGCCGATCACCAGCAACTTCGACGACGGTGCGATGCGGCGGGCCACGTCGAAAGTGTCGTGCGCCATGGCCGACATCTGCGCCGGGTCGACGCCGTGGTCGTTGCGGGAGCCGAAGAACACCACCAGGGCGTCGTCGGGGTGGACGGCGCGATTGGTCAGATCCTCGAAAACGCTGCCGTGGTCGCCGCGTACGACGTAGCCGGCTCGTCCTTCGGACGCGACGTTGGGCACGACCTGCATGCCCTGACGTGACAGCGTGAGCCAGGCGCGGTTGGTCCACGCGCTGGTTCCCCAACCGCCTTCGTCGGTGCCGGTGGTGTAGGAGTCCCCGACCACCGCGACGTGGTCGATCGGGGTGCCGCGAGCCACCATTTGATACGGCCGCGGCGGGCTGGGGCGGTGGCCGGACAGGCTGACCAAAGCAGCAACCGAGATGACCACCGTGGCGACATGACCCACCGCTACCTTCACAGCCCACCACCTTGCACCCGTATAAGCGGCATCGTAAAAGCACAACGACGAATTTCCTTGACGACGCGCGCCGGTGAAGCCCCCATGCGTCGACGCGGCGCTGAAACACCCTCGCGCCACCCGGAATCGTACTTGAGCTGGTTTCAGCCCGCGCGCGCTGAGCGCGGCGTCACTCGCCCCTCGTGGGCGCCGTCGATCGACTGCAGCTTGCCGCTCGACGGGTGCACCTCGGCCTCGGGTTCGGCCCTGCGACGTCCGTCGCCGACCATCCGGCGCATCCACCGGCGAGCCGGTTCCTCGACGATCAGATACAACGCCGACGAAAGGGCGAAGATGATCGCGAGCAGGCCGAGGACGATCCACTTACCGTCGCTGCCGAGCAGGTCGAGCTGAAACTGCTCCGCCGTCCATATCCATGCGGTGTGGACCAGTTCGTGAACCATGTACACGCAGAACGACACTTGCCCGCCGAACACCAGTGGTCGCACGGACAGTGCCGCCGGCAAGCTGCCCGTGCCGATCGCCAGCGTCATCACCAACGGCACGAACAGAACGTCGACAAGTCCCGCGGTGTCGGTCACCCCGTGCAGGGGATGCGCGTCGAATAGGTACAGCAGACCCACGACCGCGGCGATCAGCAGCAGCGACGCATAGCCGGCCGCGCGGCGACCGCGATCCGACGGGCGCAACCTGCTGACCGCGGCCGCGACCAGAGCCCCGGCGGTGAACTGCATGACGATGCGCGGCAGCCAACTCCACGGGGTGTAGAACTGTCCGGTCACCAGCAGCAACACCACCGGCGGCAGGGATGCGGCGACCGCCAGCCACAGCAGGCTGCGCGCGCGGGTGGCGTTGGCCAGCCGGAAGATCACCAGCACCAGCACGCCGAACAACAAGTAGGCCAGCCACTCGGCGCTGATCGACCAGGCCGGACCGTCCCAGCTGGAACCGTCGAAGAACGGCTGGAACCACAACTGGACCAGCAACACCTGGCGCACATAGCTGATCGCGTTGAAACCACTGAAGTCCTGCCACGGCACATGGCCGACATGCAGGGTGAAAATCACCCACAGCGCGGCCAGGTGCAGGGTCACCAGATACACCGGCCACACCCTGGCCAGCCGCAGCCACAGGAAATGCAGCGTGGCGCGGGTTGACCAGGATTCGCCCATGCGATCGAGGTAGTTCCAGGTCAGCACGAATCCACTGAGCATGAAGAACAGATCCACACCCTGGGCGCCGCAGTTCAGCACCGGCGCGAGCGCGTCGCGGAAACCGGGCATCGCGTCGCGCAGCAGTGGGCGGAAGTGGAAGAGCACTACCCAGACCGCGGCGACGATCCGAAGCCCGGTGAGGGACTTGATCTCTCCGCGCACGACATTCTTTCCGTGGGAACCTGAAATGCTTCGTTCAGCACCGACGCATCGTCACAATTGACGGCGTTTGGGAGGCTATCAGTGCGCCTGCGTGATAGCGAGTTGTCGACCCGGTGTGCCTTGGTCTCAATATGGACGCATTGTCGCAGGCAGGACTCCTAGGTGTGTGGTGCAGCGGCCTTTCCCGGCCGCTGCTCATCCGGCTAGCGTCAAGGTCATGCCGCTGCTGTACGTCGACCTGATCGAGGGTCGCTCGCCCGCCGAGATCCGCACGCTGCTGGACGCCATTCACGACGCCGTCGTCGAGGCATTCGCGGTGCCGACGCGCGACCGCTATCAAGTGGTGCGCACCCATCGGGCCCACGAGATCGTGGTGTGGGACACCGGCCTTGGAATCGACCGGTCGTCTCAGCTGGTTGTGCTGCACGTGGTGAGTAGACGGCGCTCTACGGAGATGAAGCAACGGTTCTACGAGTTGGTGGCCGCCAACCTCGCCGCGCGGTGCGGGGTCGACTCGGCAGATCTGGTCGTGTCGGTCACCGAGAACGATGATGCTGACTGGTCGTTCGGCCATGGCCGGGCGCAGTTTCTGACGGGAGAGCTGGCATGAAAACTCGGCTCACGGAGTTCTTCGGCATCGAACATCCGATCGTGTCCGCGCCGATGGCGCTCATCTCCGGAGGCCGGCTCGCGGCCGCCGTCACGTCCAGCGGCGGTCTGGGCCTGATTGGTGGTGGTTACGGCGACTCGGAGTGGCTCGAGCGTGAGTTCGGTCTGGCCGAGGGGACGCGGGTCGGATGCGGGTTCATCACCTGGAGCCTGGCCCGCTCGCCGGAGTTGCTGGACGAGACGTTGCAGCGCAGGCCGGCGACGATCATGTTGTCTTTCGGTGCGCTGCAACCGTTCGCCGAGCGCATCCACGCGGCCGGGGTTCCGCTGACCGCGCAGGTTCAGACCCTCGAGCACGCCCGTCAGGCTCTCGACGCCGATGCGGAGATCCTGGTCGCGCAGGGCGGCGAGGCCGGTGGTCATGGAATGACGGCCCGCTCGACATTCACCCTGGTGCCCGACGTCGTCGACCTTGCCGCGCAACGTGCGCCCGACACGCTGGTGCTGGCGGCCGGCGGCATCGCCGACGGGCGCGGGCTCGCGGCGGCACTGGTCCTGGGTGCCGATGGCGCGGTGGTGGGTACCAGGTTCTGGGCGTCGCCCGAGGCGCTCGTGTCGCCGCGCGCGCATGAACGGGGCCTTCGGGCAGGCGGCGACGATACGTATCGGACGCGGGTCTACGACGCGGTGCGGCAGCTGGACTGGCCGCCCGAATACAACGAGCGGGCGCTGAGCAATCCCTTCGTCGACGGCTGGCACGGTAACGAAGCGGAGCTGATGACCGCGCTGCCCGAGGCGATCGAGACTTACGAAGCCGCAGTCGCCACAGAGGATTTCGAGGCCGCTGCCATACTCGTCGGCGAGTCGATCGGTCGCGTCGACGCGGTACGGCCCGCGGCCGACATCGTCACCGACATGGCGGCAGACGCCGACCGAATCCTGAAAGGGCTGTGACGACAGTGGATCTGGCAACGGTTGACGAGTTACTGACCACCACCCGCTCGGTGCGCAAGCGGCTCGACCTGACCCGGCCGGTCGGGCGCGACGTCATTCTCGAATGCATCCAACTGGCGATGCAGGCACCCACGGCCAGCAACGCGCAAGACTGGCGGTGGCTGGTCATCACCGATCCCGACAAGCGCGCAGCGATCGCCGAGATCTACCGCGGCATCGGCGCCGAATATCTCGCCCATGCCGCCAAGGATACGACCGACCCGCAGACCCAGCGCGTGTACGCCAGCGCCTTCAGCCTGACCGACACGCTGGGCCAAGTCCCCGTACACGTCATCCCATGCCTGGACAACCGCATCGACAACTCCTCCATGCTGACCGCCGCGTCGGCGTGGGCGTCGATCATCCCGGCCGGCTGGAGCTTTCTGCTGGCGCTGCGGTCGCGCGGTCTCGGATCGGTGTGGACGACAATGCATTTGGCCAAGGAGCGGGAGGTCGCCGCACTGTTGGGCATACCCGAGACGGTCACCCAGGCCGCACTTTTCCCGGTGGCGTACACGATCGGCACAGACTTCCGGCCCGCCGCACGGCCCCCGGCAGAGACCGTGACCTACTGGGACGGGTGGGCGGAAAACTGACGGCGCTCAGGTGTGTGTGAGTGGGTGAACGCTCGTCCTCTAAACGGGCGCGAAACATTCTTCGAAAATCGTTTCTTACCGAAGTATTAAACGCTGCTCCCAGTGACCTTAGAGTAGGCAATTAGCGTCTCAAAGTGTTGAGGGCATACCTCAGCACATATTGCCGAAATAGTTTCTGCGAACGGGGGCGCTCTCATGAACGAATCGGTGGACACCGCAACCACCTATCTGGCACCCCGGCACGCCCATCTTCCTTTCGAGTGCGGTGGTGCGGCTGTGCGCGCGCAGTGTCGCCACCTGGCCACAGTCATCACCGTCAGCGGCGCCGTCGACACCAACAACGTCGACCGGGTCAGCGAATACGCCAAGCGCTTCATGCTGCCGGATAAGGCGTTCGTGCTCGACCTCTCCGGTGTGGACACCTTCACCGCGCACGCGGTCCGTCTGCTGTACAGCATCGACGCCTCCTGCAGTGCCGCCGGTGTGGAATGGGCAGTCATTCCCAGCCAAGCGGTGAACGTGACCCTGCTGGCCACCCACGAGGACGCCACCTTCCCCATCGCGGAGACGGTGCACGAGGCGCTGCATTACTTCGCCGACGCCAACTCGGCGCGTCGCCGGCTGTTGCTGCCGCTGCTCACCAAGACCGCGTAATCGGGAAATTCGGCTCCGCCGCGCGTTTCACTGAGTCCGTATGCTGGCTTTTGTGATGTCCTCGTCAAAGTCTGTCGCCGCTGCGGCGATTGTGATGCTGGGCTGGGGCCTTTCCACCGGTCTTGCCAGCGCTGACCCGCCAGCTCCTGCTCCGGCTCCCGCGCCGTCGCCCGGGCAGGCTCCCGCCGGTGGCCCGAAGACGACGATCGACCACGACGGCGTGTTCAACGTGGGGACCGACATCGTGCCCGGCATCTACACTTCGGCCGGTCCGGTCGGCACCGGCGTCTGCTACTGGAAACGGCTCGGCGACGACGCCAAGCAGCCGCTCGACAACGCGATGAGCAAGAAGCCCCAGGTCGTCCGCATCGAGCCGACCGACAAGACATTCAAGACCGACGGCTGCCAGGCCTGGCAGAAGAACGACGCGGCGGTCGTCGACCCCGGCAAGTCACCGGAGCAGGCCAGCATCGGGCTGGGCATCCTCAACTCGCTGATCGGCGGGGGCGGGGGCCCACCTGCGCCGCCCGCGGCTCCCCCCGCGCCCGCTCCCGCGCCGCCGAAGCCGTAACAACCTAGCCCGCAGAGGCATGCAGACCGTCGAGTACGCCGCCGGTCGGTTTGCGGACGTCGTCGGCAAACCCTCGCGATCGACGGTCCTGTTGTGGCACGGTCAGCAGGCCGACGCACGCGCATCGGTGCGGCCCTTTGTCGAATTGTTAGCCGGCCACGGCTTGGGCGTGGTCTCCCCGGACTGGAATTCCTACGCGGACGACGGCGGGCGTGCCGACCTGCTGGCCTCGGTGCGGTTCACCCGCGAGCGGGCCGACAATCCCGACGGCGTGGTGCTCGTCGGCTGGTCGATGGGTGGCGTGGCAGCCGCCGGGCTGACCATTGCGGCCCGACGGTTCGGGGTGGCTTTCGCGCACACCGTCTGCCTGGCCGGCGCGTTCATGGTGGCCGACCCGATCACGGGCACCGTCCCGGCAACCCAACTGCGCGGCGACGCGCCACGCTCCCCCTTCACGCTGCTGCACGGCGTCTCGGATCGTGTCATCCCCACCGCGGTGGCCCACGAATTCGCGTCGGCCCTCCGACACCACGACTGGCCGGTCGAGGTAGCCGAGCTGGCTGCCGACCACGGATCGATCGCAGGCGCGGTGTATGACGCGGCGGCCGGGCGCTACTCCGCTGCCACCGATGCGGGAACGCTAGCCGTGGCCGCAGGCGTCGCGGCTCGTATCGCCGACGCCAGCAGTCGGTAAGGGCGTCAGCCAGTCGCGCAGCTTCGCGTAGACCGAGGGATGGTTCAGCAAGTCGAAGTGGTGCAAACCGCTCAGCGTGATCCCGTGCTCGGCGTCGAACGGGATTCGACGCCATTTACCCTGTCCCGCAGCACTTTTCGGTCGCACCAGGTGATCGCCGGCGATCTTTCCCAGCAGCGGCGGCGCGACCGTCGTTGCCACGAAGTGATAGGTGGCGTGCGGGAGGAACGGCGCCTCCCGGCAACGGTCGTTCAGGAGTTCGTCCGGGTCGGCGTCGAGCCAGTCTTCGTCGAGGCACGCGCCATAGCGCAGATCTTTCACCCCGTCGCTTCGGGCATTCAAAAATGCTGCGATAGCGCGGGTTTCGGGGAGCTTGGCCAGCGCCCAGGACGCGACGTGCACTCCCTTTTCCAGATCGGCGCCCAGATGTGGCGAGCCGAGGCACACGACCCGACCGACGGCGTCGGTCCAGCCGAGTTGCTGCTGGGCGCCGTAGTGGCACGCGCTGCGGACTACCAGTCCTCCCATCGAATGGCCGACCAACACCACCTCGGTGACGGGCACGGGCCATTGGTCATGCAGCAGGTCGAGGATCTCCGCGAGCGTCCGGCCGTTGACCGAGATGTGCAGTCCGGTGTTGTACCGCAACATGATCGGGGTGTAGCCCAGCTCGGCGCGCAGCCGGTCGGCGTAGCTGCGGCTGTCGCCGCCGTCGCGCGGCGGCCGCGACCACGCCTGTTCGGTCATGCACCAGCCGTGCACGAAGACCGCGACCCGGTTGGTCGCCGCGGGAAACGCCGCCGCCAGCGAATCGGCCGTCAGCGCGATCGATTCGCCGTCGTGCCGGACCACCATCGCACCGGCCAGTGGGTTCTCCCGGTCGGCGAGCTCGTCGCCGTAGATGCCGTTGACCGCGGCGATCGCCGCCGCGACGGTATCGCTGCGCGACTCCAGGGCGTCGTGTGTCTCGTCGCCCCAGATCTCGGCGGCGACGATGCCCGCGGCGCGGGTTGCGCCGCGAAGGCCGCGGTCGACGCCGCTGTAGATCGCCCGCGTCAGCCCGTCGTGGATCGTCCTGGTCGGTGTCGCCGACGGCCCGATGGAATCGAAGACGCGACCGGCGATGCCGGCGTGCATCCCCCGCACCAAGGCGGTCAGCACCGACGTCGCTTCGCCGGCCAAATCCCCGACGGCCCGGATATCAGTGCGCTGCATATCGCCCCCTCTGGGTGAACGCGTGTCAAAATGACTCGACAGGTCGTCTAGCTGCTCAAACCCATTCGTTGAAGCCGGGTCTGAGCTGTCGGCTTGTTCACTCAGTATACAAACGTTTACTGTATGTGTCAGTTGTCGAATTAGCCAAGCGCTAGGAGCCGTGATGGACGCCGCCTTCTCGTTGGAGTTGTCCGATGAAGTGGTGCAGGTACGCGACTGGGTGCACGAGTTCGCCGACACGGTGATCCGCCCCGCGGCTGCCGAATGGGACGAACGGGAAGAAACCCCCTGGCCGATCATCCAAGAGGCGGCCAAGGTCGGGCTGTACACGCCGGACCTGTTCGCCCAGATGGCCGGCGAAGCGACCGGCATCGGCATGCCGACGGTGTTCGAGGAAATGTTCTGGGGTGACGCCGGTATCGCGCTGTCCATCATGGCCACCGGGCTGGCCGCGGCCGCACTGGCCGCCAATGGCACCCCCCAGCAGATCGGCGAGTGGTTGCCGCAGATGTTCGGCAGCCCGGGCGACCCGAAGCTGGCCGCGTTCTGTTCGTCGGAACCCGGCGCCGGCTCCGACGTCGGAGCCGTCCGCGCCAGAGCCAAGTACGACGAAGCCGCCGACGAATGGGTCCTCAACGGCACCAAGACATGGGCGACCAACGGCGGGATCGCCAACGTCCACGTGGTGGTGGCGTCGGTGGAACCCGAACTGGGCACCCGCGGCCAGGCGACGTTCATCATCCCGCCCGACACCAAAGGCCTCTACCAGGGTCAGAAATTCAAGAAGCACGGTATCCGGGCGTCGCACACCGCCGAGGTGGTGCTCGACGACGTCCACATCCCCGGCGAGCTGATCCTGGGTGGGCGGGAGAAATTCGAACACCGGATCGCCAAGATCCGCGAAGGGCATCGGACCTCAAGCCAGGCCGCGATGATGACGTTCGAACGCACCCGACCCACTGTCGGGGCGATGGCCCTCGGAATCGCCCGTGCCGCTTACGAATACGCGCTGGACTATTCGCTGCAGCGCGAGCAGTTCGGCCGCAAGATCGCCGAATTCCAGGCCATCGCGTTCAAGTTGGCGGACATGAAAAGCCGCATCGACGCGTCCCGCATGCTGGTCTGGCGGGCCAGTTGGATGCAGCGAAACAACAAGGCGTTCGAATCGGCTGAGGGTTCGATGGCCAAGCTGCACGCCAGCGAGACAGCGGTGTACGTGACCGACGAGGCGATTCAGATCCTCGGTGGCAACGGCTACACCCGGGACTATCCGGTCGAGCGGATGCACCGAGATGCCAAGATCTTCACCATCTTTGAAGGCACCAGCGAAATTCAGCGACTCGTCATCGCTCGGGCGCTGACCGGTCTGCCCATTAAGTGAGCGCTAGTGGGCGTGGGCCTCTTCGCCGGCGCCGTTCATGGCCAGGTCTTCGTCCCAGCCGTTGACGCGCTCGTCGGCCGACTCGGCCGGCGCGGGCTCCAACTCGCCTTCGTCGAGGCCGGCGACCAACCGGATCGCGGCGATCAGCTGCTGAACCAACGGCGTCTGCGCGTCAGTGGGGGTGCCGCCCTCTTCGAGCTCGTCGGGCAGGCCGATCGGCAGGCCCACACCGTTGGCGGCTTCGTGCGAAGACAGCTTCGCGTGGATACGGGCGTTGTAAAGCTGTTGCCCCAGAGTCGATCCCGGGGCATCCGCGGCCCGCTCCATCAGGTCGTCGTAGCGTCGCCGGACGTCGCTGAGCGCCATCATGACCGTCGGGGTGGACCTGCCGTGGCTGGCCGCCTCGGTCAGCGCGGCGCGGAGTTTGCGCATGCCGGTCAAAACGATCTCGGCCCGCTTCTGAAATTTCTTGTCCTCTGGAAAGGGCAGAGAGTCGATCGCCGCCCGGTACATGTGCATCGCCGCCTCGGCGAGACTCACTATGGTTTGTGCTTCACCGTCGTGCTTATCGAATTCGGCCATGGCCTCTCAATTCTGTGATGGTCTCCAGCGTCGACCCGCTCAACAATAGTGCGCTGGCTCACGTCTGGCAGTTCCGCCTCGGGCGGCGCGGACGGGGGCGACGGCCCGGGTCGGGTTGGGCTAGTTGAGACCGTAGAAACGCTGCGCGTTGAGCCCGCCGATTTTCTCGCGTGCGGTTTCGCTGATGTCGGAGCGGGTGCGCAGATGCTTGGTGCTTTCCGGCCATTCGCCGTCCCAGTGCGGGTAGTCGCTGGCGTACATGATGAAGTCGTCGCCGAGCACGTCGATGACGCCGGGCAGGATCGGCTCCTCCGACTCACACGTCACGAAGATATTGCCGGCCCGAAGATAGTCCTGCGGGTCGCGCTGCCAGCCGCGTTCGATCCAGTCGCCGCGTTTCTCGAAATGCTCGTGCAGCCGGTCGATGAAGAACGGCACCCAGCCGACACCCGCCTCGAGAAAGGCCACCCGCAACTTCGGGTGCCGGTCGAACACACCGCCGGAGATCATCGCCGTCATCGCGGTCATCTGGTCGAACGGAAAGCTGATGCAGTGCACCTGGATGTAGTTGGTGAAGCGATCCACGCCGATCTTCGGCAGGTGGACCCCCGGCGCGCCGTGAATGCCCAGCGGCATGTCGAGCTCGACCGCGGCGGCGTAGAACGGGTCGAGGTCGGGGTGGTCCAGGTTGCGCGTCTTGAGCGCGGGTGGCACCAGTGTGGCCACCAAGCCGAGACCTCTGGCTTCGCGCATGACGTCGATCGCCAACTGCCCGTGCTCGATCGGGGTCACCGCGACGCCGTGTAGGCGGCCGGCCGCCGGTGCGCAGAAGTCGGCGATCCACTGGTTGTAGAGGCGGGCGAAACCGGCGGCGAACTCCGGGTCCTCGAGGCTCGGCGCGCAGAGCCCGAGGCTGGGATACAGCACCATGGTGTCGATGCTGTCGCGGTCGGCGTCCCCCAGCACGCCCTCGACCGATCGGCAGTTGATGTCCGATGCCGTGCTGATCCCGTGCTCGGGTGGGCAGCCCGCGCCCGGGCCGCGGTCTTCCGGATAGTTGCGGCCCTCGATGACCAGCCTCGGCCTGCGGTCGGCACTGACCGTGACGCGCTGCGGCCAGCGCTTCATCGCTTCGATCGCCAGCGACGGGTTCTCCGCTACGTGTCCGTCGGCGTCGATGATGTGCATCAGTCACTCCCGTCGGCAGCATCCCGTCGTCGTATGCAGCGTGCCCCACCGGCGGCGTCACCGCGTCCGAATCGTCGCCGAAGCCGCCGGTTGTTGAGATATCCGGAATGTGACCTGGGCGGTCCGTGTAACACTGCGTTAATGGCTTACGCAATTGCCCGGCCCAAGCTGGAAGGCAACATCGCGGTCGGTGACGATCGTCAGCTCGGTTTCGCCGAGTTCGGCGACCCGCAGGGACGCGCTATCTTCTGGCTGCACGGCACCCCCGGTGCACGACGGCAGATTCCGGCCGAAGCACGGGTCTACGCCGAGCAGAATCACATCCGTCTGATCGGCATCGACCGACCGGGCATCGGGGCGTCCACGCCCTATCAGTACGACGCCGTCGTCGACTTCGCCGATGACCTGCGCACGGTGGCCGACACCCTCGGCATCGACAAGATGGCCGTGATCGGTCTGTCCGGCGGCGGTCCCTACACGCTGGGATGCGCCGCGGCGATGCCCGATCGGGTGGTCGCGATCGGCGTCCTGGGCGGGGTGGCACCGACAGTCGGTCCGGAGGCGATCAGCGGCGGACTGATGTCGCTCGGCACGCAGCTGGCGCCGCTGCTCAAGGTCGCCGGATTGCCGATCCGGCTGGCGGCAGCGGGCTTCATCCGACTGCTCAAGCCGGTCGCCGAGCCCGCGCTCTACCTCTACGCGCGGGTCTCCCCCGAAGGCGACCGGCGGCTGCTGGTGCGGCCGGAGTTCAAGGCGATGTTCCTCGACGACCTGCTCAACGGTTCCCGCAAGCAATTGGCGGCGCCCTTCGCCGATGTCGTCGTCTTCGCCAAGGACTGGGGATTCCGACTGGACGAGGTGAAGATCCCGGTCCAGTGGTGGCACGGCGACGCCGACCACATCGTGCCATTCGCCCATGGACAGCACTGCGTCGCGCGTCTGCCTGAAGCCGAGCTGCACGTCATCCCAGGGGAAAGCCATCTCGCCGGTCTGGGCCGCGCCGAGGAAATTCTGCAGACCATGAGCAAACTCTGGGACAGCATCGAAAAGACCTGATCCCGGTCCGGCCGCACCGTGTTAGATGGTGCGGGTGCCGCGAAATCAGCCGCTCACCGGTGACCAGCGCAACTCGTTCATCGCCGCGCTGCTGGGCTGGACGATGGATGCCTTCGACTACTTCCTCGTCGTACTCGTCTACGCCGACATCGCCAAGACCTTCCACCACACCAAAGCCGAAGTCGCGTTCCTGACCACCGCCACATTGCTGATGCGCCCGGTCGGCGCCCTGTTGTTCGGATTGTGGGCCGACCGCGTTGGCCGGCGACTGCCGCTGATGGTCGACGTGGTGTTCTATTCGACGGTCGGATTTCTGTGCGCGTTCGCGCCGAACTTCACTGTGCTGGTGATCCTGCGGCTGCTCTACGGCATCGGCATGGGCGGCGAATGGGGCCTGGGCGCCGCGCTCGCGATGGAGAAGGTGCCCGCCGAGCGCCGCGGGTTCTTTTCCGGTCTGCTGCAAGAGGGTTACGCGTTCGGGTATCTGCTGGCGACAGTGGCGTCGCTGCTGGTGATGGACTGGCTGGGGTTGTCGTGGCGCTGGCTGTTCGGGCTGAGCGTAATACCGGCGCTGGTCAGTCTGATCATCCGGTACCGGGTTCAGGAATCCGAGGTGTGGGAAGCCGAACAGGACCGAATGCGACTGACCCAGACCAGTATTCGTGATGTGGTGCGCGACGCTGCCATTGTCCGCCGGTTCGTCTACCTGGTGCTGCTGATGGCGGCGTTCAACTGGATGAGCCACGGCACCCAGGACGTGTATCCGACCTTTCTGCAGGCCACCCACAACGCCGGCGCGGCGCTGTCGCACACCACCGCTAAGTCGATCGCGGTGGTGTACAACATCGGCGCGATCCTCGGCGGGCTGCTGTTCGGCTCGCTGTCGCAGCGGTTCGGCCGCCGCTACACCGTGGTGTTCTGCGCGGTGCTGGGGTTGCCGATCGTGCCGCTGTTCGCCTATTCGCACACCGCCGGGATGCTGTGCCTCGGTTCGTTTTTGATGCAGTTCGCGGTCCAGGGCGCGTGGGGCGTCATACCGGCACACCTGACCGAGATGTCACCGGATGCGATCCGCGGCTTCTATCCGGGTGTCACCTACCAGCTGGGCAATCTCATCGCTGCCTTCAACCTGCCCATTCAAGAACACCTCGCCGAGACGCACGGCTACCCGTTCGCTTTGGCCGCGACGATCGTGCCGGTGCTGATCGCGGTGGCGATCCTGACGGCGATCGGCAAGGACGCCACCGGAATTCAATTCGGCACCAAGCACACCAGCGCGGTCGGTGATCACCCCAGCGCTTGACGCAGCATGTGCATCGCCACCGTCGTCGACCGCTCCCGGATGTCGGATCGGTTGCCCGGCAGCAGAAGCGTTCGCGTCGAGGACTCGCCGTCGGTCAGCGCGATCGTGAAGCAGACGGTGCCCACCGGTTTGTCGTCGGTGCCCCCGCCGGGCCCGGCGACGCCGGTGATCGCCACCGCGGTGTCGGCGCCGAAACGCCGCAGCGCACCGTCGGCCATCGCCTCGGCGACGGGCTCCGAGACGGCGCCGTGCTCGTCGATCAGCGCCGGATCGACGCCGAGTAAGTCGGCTTTGGCTTCATTGGCGTAGGCCACCAGTCCGCCGGCGAGGTACGCCGACGAACCGGGTCGCTCGGTCAGCCGTGCCGACAGCAGTCCGCCAGTACACGATTCGGCGGTCGCGATGCGGCGACCGGTCAGCAGCTGCGCAACCTGGTCGTCGATCTGGGAGCCGTCTTCGGAGAAGATCTGTTGCCAGTGCCGGTCCCGGAGGTAGTCGCTCAACCGGCGGTAGGTGTCGGCGGCGTCCGGCTCGTAGCGGGTGACCATCTCGATCTCGCCGCGCCGCAGACATGTGGTGATCTCCAGCGCGGCGAAACCCGGGACGTCCTGCTCCGCCTCCCGGAGGGTCTCGGCCAGGCCGGACTCCGGCAACCCGAACATTCGGATGGTGTCCTGGCGGTATACCGTGCGACCGGCCACGGCCTGCTGAAAAGCGGGCAACTCGACCGCGGTGCGCCACATCGGCTGCAGTTCGCGGGGTGGACCGGGCAGCACCAGCACCGTCGGCGCGCCGGGAACGATCACGCCGGGCGCAGTACCCACCGGGTCCAGCACCACCGCCCCGGCCGGGACCATGGCCTGCTTGCGGTTGGCGGCGCGCACCGCGTCGAAATCGCCCGCCCCGACACCGACGCGCGACATCAGCTTCTTCAGGATTGCCGCGATCTTGTTCTCCAGCTCGGTATCGAGCACCAGCTCGCGTCCACAGAATTGCGTGACGATGGCGACCGTCATGTCGTCGGCGGTCGGCCCGAGCCCGCCGCTGGTGACGATCAGGTCGACGCCCTCGTTCGCCATGAAGCGCAACGCCGCTTCGATGTCGGCGGCGCGGTCACCGCAGATCGTGGTATGGGCGAGTTCGACGCCGAGCTCGAGAAGCCGGTCGGCGATCCACGGCCCGTTGCGGTCGGCGACCCGACCGGTCAGAACTTCGGTTCCGGTGACAACAATGCCCGCGCGTGCACTCACCGCTATGACACTAGGCGCGCTCGGCGAGGTGACGTTCCACCGACTCGGTCTTGCTGGTCATCGCGTCGGTGACACCGGATCGCCAGTCCGCCTTGATCACCACGCTGACCCGCGACGCGCGGGCCGCCACCGCCTCGACGGCTCGTTCGACGACGGCCATCACCTGGCCCCAGCTGTCACCCTCGATCACGGTGAACATCGCGTCGGTCTTGTTCGGCAGACCGGACTCGCGCACCACCCTGACCGCCTCGGCGACGAGTTCGCCGACACCCTCACCGACCCCGAGCGGCGTCACCGAGAACGCGACCAATACAGACACATCACGACCCTACTCGCGCCGCATGGCAGCATCGGGCCATGCGGGTTCTGGTGCAGCGGGTCTCGTCGGTGACGGTCTCCGTCGACAACAGCGTCGTCGGCTCGATCGAGCCGGAAAGCCAGGGCCTGCTCGCGTTCGTCGGGGTGACCCACGGCGACGATGTCGACAAGAGCCGGCGGCTCGCCCAAAAGCTCTGGCAGCTCAGGATTCTCGACGACCAGCGTTCTGCGTCCGACATCGGCGCGCCGATCGCGGTGGTCAGCCAGTTCACGCTGTACGCCGACACCGCCAAGGGTCGACGGCCGTCGTGGAACGCCGCCGCGCCGGGGTCGGTGGCCGAGCCGCTGGTCGACGCGTTCGTGCAGGCGCTGCGGGACCTGGGCGCCGATGTGCAGACCGGGATCTTCGGCGCCGATATGCAGATCGCCTTGGTCAACGACGGCCCGGTCACCGTGCTGCTGGAGCTGTGAGAGGTTGGTGGGATGAGCGGATCGCAGGACAAGTGGGGTGTGGACCGTTCCGAGGACGACACCTGGGACATCGTCAGCAGCGTCGGATACACCGCGCTGCTGGTCGCGGGTTGGCGCGCCCTGCACGCGACGAGCGAACACCCCTTGGTGCGCGACGACTACGCCCGGCTTTTCATCGCGGCGTCGGCGGACCCGTTCCTCAACGGTGCGCTGGCTGACCCGGGCAGCTCCGAGGGCGCGACGGCCTTCCCCCGGTTGTACGGGGTGCAGACCCGGTTCTTCGACGACTTCTTCTCGTCGGCCTCCGAGCGTGGCATCCGCCAGGCCGTCATCATCGCGGCCGGCCTGGACTCGCGGGCATATCGACTGCAATGGCCCACCGGCACAACGGTGTTCGAGGTCGATCAGCCGAAAGTTCTGGAGTTCAAGGTACGGGTGCTCGCCGAGCACGCCGCAGAACCTGCGGCCGACCGGCGCGACGTCGCCGCCGACCTGCGCGACGACTGGTCGATACCGTTGCGGGACGCGGGCTTCGACACCGGGCAGCCGACGGCCTGGTCGGTGGAGGGCATTCTGCCGTACTTGACCGGCGACGCCCAGGACACCTTGTTCAGCCGGATCACCGAGTTGTCGGCGCCGGGCAGCCGGCTCGGGATCGGCGCGCTGGGCTCGTGTCTCGACCAGGACCGCCTTGCCGCGCTGGAAGGCGGCTACCCGGGCCTCAACCTGTCCGGTGACGTGAACTTCTCCACGTTGACCTACGACGACTCCACGAAAACCAAACCGGCACAGTGGCTTGCCGATCACGGCTGGTCGGTGGACCCCGTTCGCAGCAACCCCGAACTGCAGCGCGACTACGGGCGTACCCCCGCTCCGGTCGACCTGCAACTCGACGAGATCATGCACTCCGAATACATCACGGCGACGCGTTAGTCGGCCACCCGATATGCGGTGCCCCGGCTTGCCCGTTCCCACAGCACGCCGCCTTCGGCCGTCACGCCCGCCCGGATCAGGTCGCGTTTGAGGATCTTGGTGGTCGCCGTCTTCGGAAGATCGTCGTTGATCCGCACGAAGCGGGGCCAGGCCTTCGGCGACAGGTCGGACTGCGTGGCGAGAAATTTCTCGAATTCGTCCGGAGTCAATGATTGGCCGTCGTTGAGGACGATGGCGGCCATCACCTGGTCGCCGACCTCGTCGCGAATTCCGTACACCGCAACCTGATTGATCGGCTCCAGCCGCTGCAGGATGCGCTCGATGGGCGCGGCGGCCAGGTTCTCGCCGTCCACCCGCAGCCAGTCGGAGGTCCGCCCGGCCAGATAGATCCAGCCGTCGGCGTCGCGGTAGGCCAAGTCGCCCGACCAATACATGCCGTGGCGCATCCGTTCGCCGGTGGCCGCCGGGTCGTTGTAGTAGCCTGCGAACGGACCCGAGCCCTCGGTGTTCACCAGCTCGCCGACCGCCTCGTCGAAGTTCGCCAGAGCCCCGTGTTCGTCGAAAATTGCTGTCGCACATTCGGTTACGGTGGCCGAATTGTAGATGGCGACACCGGGGTATCCCTTGCCGATGGATCCGGGTGGGGTGCCGTCCTCGCGGGTGATGATCACCGCGAACTCGCTGGAGCCGAAGCTGTCCACCACCCGGCAGCCGAATCGCCGGGCGAACTCGTCGATGTCGCGATCGGACGCCTCGTTGCCGAACGCGATGCGCAGGGTGTTGTCCGCGTCGTCGGGACGTTCGGGCGTGGCCAGCAGCAGGGCCAGCGGCTTGCCGACGTAGTTCAGGTAGGTGACGCCGTGGCGACGGACATCGGCGAGGAATCTCGACGTCGAGAATCGCGCCGGCACCATCGTCGCGCCGCTGCCGATGGCCACCGCCCACCCGGCGGCCACGCCGTTGGAATGGAACAGCGGCATCGCCAGGTAGCACACGTCGTCGGCGGTCACGTCGTACTGGCCGACCAAGCTTGCGCCGCACATAATCGCCATCACGTGCGAGAAGCGCACCGCCTTGGGGTCGCCGCTTGTTCCGGAGGTGAAGATCATCATCAGGGTGTCGTCGAAACCGACCTCGCGGTGCGCGACGAGTGGCGGAGCGTCGGAGACCGCATCGAGGTAACGCGGCGACGCCACGTCGATCACGGTCACGTCGTGCAGGTCCACGCCGTCCAGCAGTGCTCGATGATCGGAATCGACAAGCAGCAGTTGGCAATCCGAGCGCCGGATGTCGGTCGCCAGCCCGGCCCCGCGCCGGGTGGTGTTGATCCCGCACAACACGTAGCCGCCCAGCGCGGCCGCCGCCATCGAGCGCAGCATGGCCGGTGAGTTGGCCAGCAATGCACCGACATGCAGTGGACGGGTGGGGTCGGCCAGACCGATCACCATCGACGCCTCGGCGGCGGCCTCGGTGAGATGTTGACGCCAGGTCCAGGTTTGGTCGCCGTAGGCCACCGCGGGAGTGTCGTCGTGCAAGCGGGATCGCAGCAACTGCTGGACGGTCTCAAACATCGCCGGACTCCGGTCGGTAGCGCAACAGCGTGACGCCGGTATCCGCAACGTCGCAGAACACCGGGCTCACCCGCATCCCGATCCGAACGTCGGCCGGGTCGACGTCGACCAGCTCGGTGCTGAATCGGGGTCCGGCGTCCCATTCGACGACGGCGAGGATCTGCGGCACCGCGTCAGCCCACGGCGGTCCGGTCGGCCGGCGTGCCACGGTGAATGTGTAGACGGTTCCTGCGCCGTCGATTTCGCGCCACTCCAGGTCATCGGCCAGGGTGCCCGGGGCCAGCGTCCGCGGGTAGAAGACGTAGCGGCCCAGCGACGGCGAATACTGCACCAGGATGCGGTGTTCGGTGAGCGCCCGCCAGAACGGCTTGGATACCGGCGTGGCCTCGGGAAGTGGTGCGGCCGCGGTCATCTCAGTAACCCCCCAGAACGAGCGCGACCTGTTCGCTCATGATGCCGCCGGTGCCGCTGACGAATGCGTGCCGGCAGCCGGCGACCTGCGCCTGCCCCGCCCGTCCCATCACCTGCCGCGCGGCGTCGACGACGTGATGCATACCGCCGGCCATCCCGGCCTGCCCGAACGACAACTGTCCGCCCGCGGTGTTGAGTGGGAAATCGCCGCGGAACGTCAGGTCGCGCTTGTGCACCCAGGCCATGCCTTCGCCTTTGCCGCAGAACCCCGCATCCTCGAGGGTCATCAGCACAGTGATCGTGTAGCAGTCGTACAGCGAGGCCATGTCGATGTCGGCGGGCCCGAGGCCGGCCATCGCGAAGGCCCGCTCGGCGGCGCGGGCCACCGGCGTGGTCATCAGGTCGTGCGCGTATGTCGCTGTCTTGAAGGCGATGTGCTCGCCGAAGCCTTTGATCCAGACCGGCCGGTGACGCCCTCGGCGTGCCACCTCGGCGTTGGCGATCAGAACGCCGGTGCCGCCCTGGACCCGCATCACGGTCTCGAGCATGTGGATCGGGTCGGCGATCATCGGGCTGGCAAGGACGTCGTCGACGGTGATCGGCTTGCCGTGGAACACCGCACCAGGATGCGCGCACGCATTCGCCCGCTGGTCGACCGCGATCTTGGCGAGAGCTGTTGGATCGTAACCGAATTGAGCGCTGTAGCGCTGGGCGATCTGGGCGTACGGCCCGTTCTGCCCGACATTGCCGTAGGGGATCTCGAACTCGGCCTGCGGCGAACCGTATTTGTTGCTCGACGCGCCGTACCAGCTGGGCGGCGACGGTGGGTGGCGGGTCGACGTCGGCAACACCGCGGAGCCGGGCACGACCGCGAGCACCGCGTCGCACAGACCGAGTTCGACCGCGACCGCGGCCCGCCACACCATCCCGGCGGACGTCGCGCCCCCCAGGTCGACGCGTTCACCGAAATCGATTGGCAGGCCCAGATACTCGGACAGCGTGGCGGGGGCGAACATGTCGGATTCGGCCAGGCCGTGACACACCAGGCCGTTGACGATCCGCGCGTCCACACCGGCATCGTCGATCACCATCTTCGCCAGCAGCGCGTACTGGTCCAAAGTGAACGCGGGCGGGCGGGTTTGCTTGCGTTCGGCGGGCAGTTCGGCGATGCCGATGATCGCCGCCTCACCCCGCAGACCCGTCACGACAGGTCTCCGCGCAGCGGCAGCGCCACCGTGGCGGTTCCCGGCATCAACACCGTGTCATCGCGTCGGCCCGCGATCTCCAGGTCGACCAGACCGGCGTTGTCCGAGAGGCGTTTCGCCGTCACCGATCCGCCGAAGCTCAGTTCTTCACCGGGAAAGGCGACCGCCCGGTTCTGCACGGCGTAGTGCACCAGCTTGCCGCGCCCCCCGATCCAGTCGGTGATCGCCCGGGCCAGCAGCGCGGCCTGCAGCGGTCCCTGCACGATGACGTCGTCGTAGCCCTCTTTTGTTCGGGCCCAGTCCTTGTCGTAATGGATGCGGTGCCCGTTGTACGTCGCGGCACTGAAGAAGAACAATTGCCGTTCGTCGACCGTCACGTTGAGTGTCGGCAACGCGTCACCCGGCTGCACATCCTCGTAACAGAGCTGGCTCATCACACTCCCTCGGAAGGCCGGGCGATCATCGATGTTGTTGCCTCGGCGACCAATTCGTCACGCTGGTTGCGGTACGCCGTGCGCCAGGTGACCAGAACGAACCGGCCTGAGCGGCCCTGCTTCTCCACGATCGACTCGATGGTGCGGACCATGGCGATCTCGTCGCGGTGATACGCCGGGCCGTGAAACGTCGTGTTCTCACCGCCGGCCATCCGACGGGGGGCGCGCGGAAACGCGAGGCTGCCGGATATCGCTCCCGACGAACCGTCTGGCCGCAACCCGTCGAGGGCGGTGACCCCCAGCACGGCGTACTGCAGGTAGAGCGGCGGGCAGATGATGTCGCGGTAACCTTGCGCGCGAGCATATTCGGGGTCGAACCACAGCGGATTGTGATCACCGACCGCCGCGGCCCACCGTTGCCAGTCGCGTCGGTTGACCTCCCCGGCCGCGGTGGCGGCCACCGTGCCCACGCGTGACGCCGACTCGTCATCGATCAGACTCACGCTTCGTCCTCCAGCCAGGTCGCCGCGACGTCCGCGCCGCCGCCCAGCGTCGACAACACCCGGGCCCGCTCGGAGAACAAATGCAGGTCGGTTTCGACCACATAGCCCATGCCACCATGCAACTGATGCGCGTCGAGGGTGATGAGTTTCGCCGCGGTCGCCGCATGCATTCGGGCAATCGCGGTCTCACGGGTGGCGGTGTGGCCCCTGTCGATCTGGAACACCGCCGACTGAGCGGCCAGCCGTGCCGCGGCCAGCGCGATGTGCATGTTCGCCACCAGGTGTTGCGCGGCTTGAAATGACGCGATCGGGCGGCCGAATTGCTTGCGCGCCATCGTGTAATCGACCGTGCGCTGCAGTACGGCTTCGCCGACGCCGACCAGGTCCAGCGACAGCAGCGCCACAGCGGCGTTGGCCACCCGGCGCAGATCGTGTTCGGCCAGACCCGCATCGTCGGCCCCGGCCAGCACCGCGTTGGGGTCAGACACCTCGACATCGTCGAACGCGATGTGGAATGCGCGGTGCCCGCCCATCAACCGCAGCGGCTCGATCCACAGCCCTGCGGCGGCCAGCGGCACGACGAACGCGATGACCCGCTCCCCCTCCGCGGCTGCGCACACCACGAGGTGATCAGCCACGTCGGCATCCATGACGAAATCGACGGCGCCGCTGAGCCGCCAGCCGCCGCCCCAGGCCTGCGACCCCGCGCGAAGCGTCGACGCGGTCACCGCCGCATTGCGCATATCCGACAAACACGTTGTGGCACTGATGTTTCCGTCAGCCAGTGTCGGCAACCACGCCGAGTGCTGATCGGCTCCGCCGAGCAACTGGATGGCCAGCGCGGCCTGCACCGTGCCGTGCACGATTGTCGGGCACAGGCCACGGCCCGCCTCGACGCAGAAGATCCCGACGTCGGACAGCGAGCCGCCGGCGCCCCCATATTGCTGTGGCAGCGACAGCCCGAACACGCCGGCGTCTGCCAGCGACCTCCACAGGCGGGCCGGCATCGACCGCGGTTCGGCCTCGCGGAGTTGGCGGACCAGGCTGATCGGGCATTCGGCGGCAAACAGCGCGGACAACATCGTTGCCAGGTCGCGCTCGTCCTGATCGGGTAGCAGTTTCATCAGCGTCCGTACGAAGGCATGCCGTGGCCGCGCTGCGCTATCACGTCGCGCAACACCTCGTTGGTGCCGCCGCCGAACCGCATCAGTGGCGACACCCGGTAGAGCCGTTCGAATTTCCCGTCCTCGGGCGCGCCGGGACTGAGGTAGGCCAGCAGGCCGTCGGGGCCCAGCACGTCGATGGCCAAATCGGCGATCCGCTGGCGTAATTCGCTGCTGAATACCTTCTCGACGCTGACCTCGACGGTGGGGATCACCCCGCTGTCCAGCAACGAGGCCGCCTGATACCCCATCAGCATGGCCACCTCGACATCTGCCTCAGCCTGAGCCAGTCGGCGGCGTAAACCGGCGACGTGCAATGGCACCGCACCGTCTCGTCGCGGCCGACGGGCCAACTCGTTCAGCTCGTCGAGCGCACGGCGCAGATCGCCGGCATTCGTCAGCGCGCCGCGCTCGAGATCCAGCGCCCCGGTGATGTAGGTCCAGCCGCGGTTCTCTTCCCCGATCAAGTTGCCGACAGGCACCCGCACCTCGTCGAAGAAGGTCTCGTTGGTGCGATATCCCGACCAAGCGTAGAGCGGACGGATGTCAATACCGGGCAGGTCGGTCGGAACCATGATCACCGAGATACCCCGGTGTCGTACGGCGTCGGGATCGGTTCGCACACACAGCCATTCGTGGGTTGCCCGATTCGCGACGCTGTTCCAGATCTTGGACCCGGTGATCACCCATTCATCGCCGTCACGCACCGCCCTGGTGCGCAAGCTGGCCAGATCGGTGCCCGCCTCGGGTTCGGAGTAGCCGACCGCGCAGATCAGCTCCCCCCTCGCGATCGGCGGAAGGAATTCGAGCTTGTTCTGTTCGGTGCCGTGCCGCATGATCATCGGCGCGACGGATGTGACGGTGAGGTCCGGACCCGGAACGCCCCAATACTCGAACTCGCGCATCAGCAGATGCTGATAGACCGCGCCGAGTCCCAGACCGCCGTATTCCGCCGGCCAGTTCAGCCCGAACCAGCCCCGCTCGCCGATCCTGCGCCGGAAGGCCGCGACTTGCCCGTCGGTCAATTCCTGGCCGTGCTGGGCCAGTTCGGACCGCAGCGCCGGCGTGACGTTGGCCCGCAGAAAGTCACGCACCTCGGCCAGCCAGGCGTCCTGCGCCGCGTCCAGTTCGAAATCCACTATCCATTTAGTAGCGCGTCCCGTCTGACTGCGCGCGGGATTGAAGAAAAGGAACCTAAGGTACTACGACAACCCGAACACCGAGCGGGAAAGGCATGCCATGCAATTCTGGTCTGGCACACCGTTTATGGCGACGACCGATGCGTTGGCGATTGCCCGGATGCTCGACGAGGCCGGATACGACGGCGTCATCTGCGCGGATCACCTCATTTATCCGCGCAACCTGACGTCGCCGTATCCGTCGCCGGCCGGAGTCCCGCCATGGCATCCGGAGACAGCCTGGCCGGATTCGTGGATCATGATCGGCGCGATGTCGTCGATCACCCGGCAGCTGCGGTTCTCCAACGCCATCTATGTCGCCCCGTCCCGTCCGCTGGTGGCTGTCGCGAAACAGGTGGCGACCGCGTCGGTCATCTCCGGCGGCCGGGTCTCGCTCGGTGTCGGCGCCGGCTGGATGCGCGAGGAATTCGAGGTGCTTGGGCAGGATTTCAGGACTCGCGGACAGCGGCTCGACGAAATGATCCCGGCGTTGCGCGCGCTGTGGCAGGGCGGCTGGGTGTCCTGGAGCGGTCGCTACTACGACGTGCCCGAGCTGATGCTCGAGCCTCATCCGCCCGCGCCGGTGCCGATCCTGTGCGGCGGCGAATCGGAGGTGGCGTTGCGCCGCGCCGCGCGCCTGTGCGACGGGTGGGTCGGCGCCGCCTACGCCTGGGACGACGCGGTCCGGTACGTCGACAAGCTGACCGCGTTGCGACGCGAATACGGCCGGGACGGCGAGCCGTTCGAGATCATGCTGGCGCTGCTCGAAATCCCGTCGGCCGACCTCTACCGACGCGCCGAAGACCTCGGCATCACCGCGGTGATGTGCGCGCCGTGGATGGCCGAGAACGTCGAGCCGAGCGACCAACAGGGCTGCCGCGCCGCCATCGAACGGTTCGCCGAAACCGTGATCGCACAGTGTCGATAACGAGCTAGAACTTGTGCGGTACGTCGTTGATCAGGCCGCCGTCCATGACGAACTCGGACCCGGTCGAATACGACGATTCGTCGCTGGCCAGGAACACCACGAAGTGGGCGACCTCGTCGGCGGACCCGGGGCGACCGAGCGGGACGGTGACCATGTCGTCTGGAAAATGCTTGGTCATCGGGGTGCGGATGAAGCCGGGGTGGATCGAGTTCACCCGGATGTTCTGCGACGCGAGTTCGAGGGCGGCGGATTTGGTCAGGCCGCGCACCGCCCACTTCGAGGCGACGTATGGGTGCACCATGACGGCGCCGCGCAGGCCCTCGATCGACGACACGTTGATGATCGAGCCGCCGCCCGCGGCCTTCATCGGCTCGACAACGGCCTGGATACCGTGGAAGGTGCCATTGAGGTTGACGTCGATGACCTTGTTCCACTTGTCCACGTTGAACTGACCCAGCTGGCCGAGCGCCACAATGCCGGCGTTGTTGACCAGCACGTTGAGCTTGCCGAAGTCGTCGACCGCGGTGGACACCGCAGCGGCCCACTCGTCGGGCGCAGTGACATCGAGGTGGACGTAACGCGCGGCTTCGCCGAGTTCGTCGGCGAGCTTCTTGCCGTCATCGTCGAGAATGTCGCCGATCACCACTTTGGCGCCCTCGGCGACCAGTGCGCGGGCATCAGCCGCGCCCATCCCCCGAGCGCCGCCGCTGATCAAAGCTACTTTTCCGTCTACGCGTCCCATGGGGCGTCAGGCTACCGCAGGGCGGTGCGGAATTAGAACTTGTTCCACCGCCGGACCGGCTGCCCCGTGCTGGGCAAGAATCGAGCGATGACCATCGCGACCTCGTTACTCACCGCGTGCAGCGGGTTCCTGCTCGCCGTGTTGTGGATGGATCTCATGTTCGATGCGCAGGTTCTCACCGATCGACATGACCTGCCCGAATCGGCTCTCGGCTCGATCGCGGGCTATTACCGGCGCGCGGTCACCGGATCCCGACCGATGAGTCGGCTCATCCCTGTCGTGATGGCGGTGCTGGTCGGGGCCTTGGGGTTCCGCGCGGTTCGTGGCCATGACCCGGGCTGGTTGGTGGCAACGTCGGCTGCGCTCGCCGGTGCCCCGATGGTGCTGGCCCTGACCCACACCGTTCCGAATGCGGTCCGACTCGGCAGCCGGGCGGGCAGCACGACCGACCAAACCGCGCTGGCGCGATCGATCTGGCGTGATCATCTGGTGTGCGCGGCCTGCATGCTCGCGTTCCTGGTGCTGTGGGTGACCCGAGAGGGGTGAGGTAAGCGGGCCCCGGGGGGTCACGGCACGAGAATTCCGTACTAAACTAGAACACGTTCCAATTACGTCGCCCACAAGCAGACCAGTAAGGGATCTCCGTATGCACACTCCAATCTGCGACGAACTCGGCATCGAGTTTCCGATCTTCGCGTTCACGCACTGCCGCGATGTCGTCGTCGCGGTGAGCAAGGCCGGCGGTTTCGGGGTGCTGGGAGCGGTCGGCTTCACCCCGGAGCAACTCGAGATCGAGCTGAAGTGGATCGACGAAAACATCGGCGACCACCCGTACGGCGTCGACATCGTGATTCCGAACAAATACGAGGGCATGGATTCGCACCTGTCCGCCGAGGATCTGGCCGAGACGCTGCGCAAGATGGTGCCCCAGGAGCACCTGGACTTCGGGAAGAAGATCCTCGCGGATCACGGCGTGCCGATCGAGGACAGCGACGGCGACAGCCTGCAACTGCTGGGCTGGACCGAGGCCACGGCTACCCCGCAGGTCGAGGTGGCACTCACGCACCCCAAAGTGAAGATGATCGCGAACGCGCTCGGTACTCCGCCGCCGGACATGATCAAGCACATCCACGACGCCGGTCTCAAGGTGGCGGCGTTGTGCGGATCGCCCTCTCAAGCCCGTAAGCACGCCGACGCCGGGGTCGACATCATCATCGCGCAGGGCGGTGAGGCCGGTGGGCACTGCGGCGAGGTGGGCTCAATTGTGTTGTGGCCGCAGGTTGTCAAAGAGGTGGCGCCGGTGCCGGTGCTCGCGGCCGGCGGCATCGGCAGCGGTCAGCAGATCGCCGCGGCGCTGGCGCTGGGTGCGCAGGGCGCCTGGACCGGATCGCAGTGGTTGATGGTGGAGGAATCCTCGAACACGCCGGTGCAGCAGGCCGCCTACGTCAAGGCCGGCAGCCGCGACACCGTGCGCAGTCGTTCGTTCACCGGCAAGCCGGCCCGGATGCTGCGCAACGACTGGACCGAGGCATGGGAGGCCCCGGACAACCCGAAGCCGCTCGGAATGCCGTTGCAGTACATGGTTTCCGGCATGGCGGTGCGGGCAACGAACAGGTATCCGAATGAATCCGTCGACGTCGCGTTCAACCCGGTCGGTCAGGTCGTCGGGCAGTTCTCGAAGGTGGAGAAGACCTCCACGGTCATCGAGCGTTGGGTGCAGGAATACCTCGCGGCGACCAGCCGGCTCGATGAGCTCAACGAAGCAGCCGCAGTCTGATCAGTCCTCGTCGTCGGTGAAGACTTCCTTGGTCCGCTCGGCGGCGTATGTGGCGATGTCGATGGAGTTGTGCACGATGTCGCCCACGCCGCCGGCGATGTCACCTTTGATGATGTGACCGGCGTTCTCGACGATGTCCGATGAGCGCTCGACGGCGTTCTGCACGATGTCGCGGGCCGCGTCGATGGCGTCTTTCGGCTTGAAGGCCATGGTTGTCTCCTGCGTCTTTAGGGGAAGTGCGTGATGCTGGTGTCGGACGGGAATCCGCCGCCTTGGCCGTTCGGGGCCCCGCCGCCGGTCAGTTGGCCGATCTGCCAGCCGTGTTCGGTGCAGAGCATCGGTTGCCCGTCGGGTGACTGGGCCGATGATCCGCGCGGGTTGTCGCACTTGGCGCCGACCTGCTGGACGCCGTGCAGCGGGTAGGTGATCACCCAGTACCCGGTCTGGGCTGCCGGAAACTGGTTGATGATGAAGTGGCACGCCTCGGCCTGACCGCCCGGCCCGCGCCCGAAGATGAACCGTTCGTAGTTGTCGCAGGGTGCGCCGAGCGATGCGTCGTAGTTCATCCCCGGCACGTCGCCGTCGTAGCGCCCGTTGTCGGCAATGGCGGCCGGGGCCAGGCCGACGGCTGAACCCGTGATCGCAGTGGCGACGAGCAGTTCCCGAATCATGACCCCACCTTCGTCCGCGTCACTGGGCCATTCGGCGAGCCCAGCGACCTGAAGGTCAGCATAGTCAGTGCAGTTGGTGCCACAAGGGCATTTGGCCCAGCGACGTGGAGGCCGCGAGAACACGTTCCAATCCGTCCTCGGCAATCCGGCGAGAACCCGTTCCAACTCGGGTGTCCCGATGCTTTACTGGGCCAGAACACGTCATAGCCAAGTCGTTTTCATAGGAGTGCCACTGATGCCGACTCCGAATCTTCCGCCCGGATTCGATTTCACCGATCCCGACATTCACGCCGAGCGCCTGCCGGTCGAAGAACTGGCCGAGCTGCGGCGCACGGCGCCGATCTGGTGGAACGAGCAGCCGCTGGGAGTGGGCGGCTTCGACGACGGCGGTTTCTGGGTGGTGTCCAAACACAAGGACGTCAAGGAGATTTCGCGACGCAGCGACGTCTTCTCCAGCCTGCAGAAGACGGCGCTGCCGCGCTACAAAGACGGCACGGTCGGCGAGCAGATCGACCGGGGCAAGTTCGTCCTGCTGAACATGGACGCGCCCCAGCACACCCATCTGCGCAAGATCATCTCTCGTGGATTCACCCCCCGTGCGGTGGAGCGCCTGCGCGACGATCTGCGTGAGCGCGCCCGGCGCATCGTGGAAACCGCGGCCGCCCAGGGATCCGGCGACTTCGTCGAACAGGTGTCGTGCGAACTTCCCCTGCAGGCCATCGCCGGGCTGCTCGGTGTGCCGCAAGAGGATCGGATGAAGTTGTTCCACTGGTCCAACCAGATGGTCGGCGACCAAGATCCCGAGTTCGAAAGCAACGACGCGATCGGCGCGTCGGTCGAACTGATCATGTACGCGATGCAGATGGCGGCCGACCGCGCCGCGAACCCCGGCCCCGACATCGTCACCAAGCTGATTGAAGCCGACGTCGACGGCCACAAGCTCTCCGACGACGAGTTCGGGTTCTTCGTCATCTTGCTGTCAGTCGCGGGCAACGAGACCACCCGCAATTCCATCACCCAGGGCATGATGGCCTTCACCGAATTCCCCGACCAGTGGGAGCTGTACAAGAAGCAGCGTCCGGCCACCGCGGCCGACGAGATCGTCCGGTGGGCCACCCCGGTGACGTCGTTCCAGCGGACCGCCCTGCAGGACTACGAGCTGTCCGGCGTGCAGATCAAGAAAGGTCAGCGCGTCGTAATGGTGTATCGCTCGGCCAATTTCGACGAGGACGTATTCGACGACCCGTTCGCGTTCAACATCCTGCGCGACCCCAACCCGCACGTCGGGTTCGGCGGTACCGGAGCGCATTATTGCATCGGGGCCAACCTGGCGCGGATGACGATCGACCTGATGTTCAACGCCATCGCGGACGCCATGCCTGACCTGGAATCGGTCGGCAAGCCCGAACGTCTGCGCTCGGGTTGGCTCAACGGCATCAAACACTGGCAGGTTGACTACCACAGTGATGCCGCGGCGAAATGTCCTGTCGCGCAGTAGGCTACGGCCATGCCGTCGCATAAAGCAGTCCAGGTCAAGTCCGCGGGCGCACCACTGGAGCTCGCTGACGCCGAGACGACGCCGCCGTCGCGCGGCGAAGTGCGGATCACCGTCGGCGCGTGCGGGATATGCGGTACCGACGCGCACTTCGTTGCCGGTGACTTCCCCGGCTTGTCCTGGCCGTTGACCCTGGGCCATGAGATCGCCGGCAAGATCGCCGAAATCGGCGACGGCGTGCAAGATTTCGCGGTCGGTGATCGGGTCGCCGTCGGCTGGTTCGGCGGAAACTGCAACCACTGCGCCCAGTGCCGTAAGGGCCTGTTCATCCACTGTGTGAACGCCAAGGTGCCCAGCTGGCACTACCCGGGCGGCTACGCCGAGTCGGTGACCGTGCCTGCCACCGCCCTGGCCCGGATACCGGCGGAGCTCTCCGACGCCGAAGCCGCTCCGATGGGCTGCGCCGGTGTGACGACCTACAACGCGCTGCGTCACACCAAGGCGCTGCCCGGTGACCGGGTCGCGATTCTCGGCGTCGGCGGACTCGGCCACCTCGGGCTGCAGTTCTCCCGGGCAATGGGTTTCGAGACGATCGCGATCAACCGCGGCACGGCCAAGAGAGACGACGCGATCAAGCTGGGGGCGCATCACTACATCGACGCCACCGACGGCGACGTAGCGGAATCGTTGAACGACCTCGGTGGGGTCGCGGTCGTGCTGGGCACCGCGGGCGCCTCGAAGGCGATGGCCGCGACGGTCGGCGGTCTGCTGCCCCGGGGTGAGCTGATCACCATCGGCGTAACACCGGAGCCGCTGCCGATCAGCCCGCTCCAGCTGATCACGCCGGGGCTCAGCATCGTCGGCCATCCGTCCGGGACGGCCAGCGAGATCGAGGACACCATGCATTTCGCCGTGCAGTCCGGTGTGCGCGCGTGGATCGAAGAGCTTCCGCTGACGCAGGCCGCCGACGGCTATGCGGCGTTGGAGCAGGGCCGGGCGCATTACCGCACCGTGCTGACCATGTGACCCGCGCCGACCGCGAACAGTGGAGCCTCGAGGGCTCCGACGGCGAGCTGCTGATTCACACCGGCGTCGCCGGTCCGGCCGCGGCCATGGGCCACCGGCTCACCCTCGCGATGCGGCGATGGCGGGCGACGACGCAGTGGCACTCCGGCGAGCCAGTGGACGCGAGATTGGCCGTCGACGTGGGTTCGCTGGAGGTCGTCCGCGGTGAGGGCGGCGTCACCCCGCTGTCCGGCCCGGAGAAGGTAATCGTCCGCCGCAACGCGTTGGGTTCGCTGGACGCCCGAAAATATACTCGAATCCTGTTCTCCGCCAACACTATTGAGAAGACAGACGGGGGCTATCGGCTGACCGGCGCCCTGACGATCCACGGCAAGACCCGGCCGCAGGTCGTCGACCTCGGCGTCGACGATCAAGGTGACAGCTGGGAGTTGTCCAGCGAGACCGCCATCAGGCAATCCGACTTCGGCGTAAAGCCGTATTCGCAAATGCTGGGCGCGCTGAAGGTCGCCGACGACGTCACGGTGTCGTTCGCCGCGACGCGCGCCAAAGACGCAACGAACTGACGATGCGGATCGGAGTGGTGTTCCCGCAGACCGAGATCGGCGCTTTCGGCGCCGGCGCGGTTCGCGCCTACGCCCAACACGTCGAGGGTCTGGGATATGCGCACCTGCTCGCCTACGACCACGTCGTCGGCGCCGACCCGGCGGTCCACGCCGGCTGGAACAGCCCGTACGACCTGCACAACACGTTCCACGAGCCGCTGGTGCTGTTCGGCTACCTCGCCGCGGTCACCTCCACGCTGGAACTGGTCACCGGCGTCGTGATCCTGCCGCAGCGGCAGACCGTCCTGGTCGCCAAGCAGGCGGCCGAGGTCGACCTGCTGAGCGGCGGACGGCTGCGCCTGGGCGTCGGCCTGGGCTGGAACGCCGTCGAGTACGAGGCGCTGGGGGAAGACTTCTCGACCCGCGGCAAGCGGTGCGACGAGCAGGTGGAGTTGATGCGCAAGCTGTGGACCGATGCCAGCGTCAGCTATCGGGGCACCTACCACCAGCTGACCGGAGCCGGGCTGGCGCCGCTGCCGATCCAGCAACCGATTCCGGTGTGGTTCGGCGCATCCTCGCCGCGGGCCTTCCGCCGAGCCGGTCGCCTCGGTGACGGCTGGTTTCCCATGGTGGGCCCGGGCCGCAAACTCGAGGCCGCCCGCCAACTGGTCGAGCAGGCCGCGACGGAGGCCGGACGAGACCCCGCCCGACTCGGCATGCAAGGTCAGGTTTCGTGGAACGGCAACGACGATGATCTGGCGGCGGGCATCCGATCCTGGGCGCAGGCAGGCGCGTCACATGTCGCGGTCAACACCATGGACGCCGGGCTGGCCACCGTCGAGCAACATCTCGACGCGTTGACTCGAGCAGCCGCCATCGCCAGGGAATTCGCGGATTAACGGGTTCGGTCAGGGCTGGGCGGGTGGCGGCGGCTGCGGTGGCGGCTGCTGGTCTGGATCCTGCCCGTGCAGGCGTTGCAGCAGCTTGGTCAGCAGTGGGTGCGGGTTGGGGTCCGGCGGGGGCGGCGCCGGCGGTGGCGGTGGCGCGGGCGGCGGAACCGGAGCGGCGGCGGGAACCTCGACGACCGGCGCGGGCGCTGCGACCGGCTGCTGGACGACCGGAGCCTGGACCGGCTCTTCCTTCACCACGGGCTTGGGGGCCGGTCGCGCGGGCGGCGGCGCAACCGGCGGCGGTGCCGGGACGACGGCGACCCGGGCCGGCGCGGCCCGATGCACCACCGGTTGGACCGACCGATGCGGCACCAGATGCGGACCCACCGCCAGCGACAGCGACGCCACGAACGTCACCGCGCCGGCCGCCAGCATCGTCAACGCCCCGGCGTACGAGGTCTGCCGGGAGGCGCCATTGTCATGTCGCCGGCTGTCGACGGCCTCGGTCATCGCGTCGTCGGTGAATTCCGTGCTCTGAACTGACGCCAGCGCCGCGCCCCGGGCCAGTGCCAATTCCGCGCCGGGCTGGGCGATCACCGGGACCGGCAGTGTCTTCTTCAGTTGCCTCGACAGCGCGTCGAGATCGTCATCTGGACCGACGATCACGATGCCGCCGGGCTGCCAGGTACTGCGGTCGAACAGCGCGGTCAACCAGTGCACCAGTGCACCGGGGCCGCCGGAGAGTTGCTTGATGGCCGTCTGCGCCTCGTCGTCGCACAGATCCACCATCACGACGATCGTCGACTCGCCGTCCAGCACGCAGACGGCGGCCTTGTCGTATCCGATCATCGGGGCGATCGCGCGGGCCAACATGTCGCACGCGTCATGCAGTCGTACCGGAACGATGTTGTCGAATCCGGCGTCGGTCAGCGATTCCAGCAACAGAGCCGACTCCGCGGCGGCCTCGTCGCTCCAGGTCACGCCGACGACGTGCAGGCGCTGGTCGTGACCCGTGGCGGCAGCCTGCGCATCCAGCAGCGCCGCGTTCGCCTGCTCAGAGGTGTAGACCGCCTGCAATCCGGTGGCAGGACGCACCTCGAAGTCGTCGTGGTCGAGGATCGTGCCGTCGGCGTCGCGGCCTTCGACCAGGACCCAGCCGACTGACGTCGACGTCAGCGACAGTCCAAGTACCGTGTCCAAATCTGCACCTCAATCGCGGCCCGATGCCCGTGCGCCGCACGCAGCGACAAGACCGTCGATGCGGTGGTTCGTGAGCGGCGGAAGGACCGGGACGGCGTGGTCTCATCGGTCTATCTCGGGTCACCCTACGCGGTTAGGGCGACGAAAAGCGACCTGGGATCGCCAGTATTGTGCGTTTGCGCAATGACCTGCGGCATTGCCGCGCAAGTGCTGCGGCGGGATGGTTTTCGCCGCGGAATTGCGCCGCCGAAAGTTGCCACACACAGCCGATTGACACGAATAACACCGGCTCCGCGCAGGTGGCGGCGTTTCACGCCGCATTTGCGACACCTTTGCGTTTACGTCGACATCTGGTCGACCGCACGGTAGGTTTTGCGATAGTGCGTGACGCCGTCGACAAGGGGCCTGGTAATGCCAAACGTTAGCGAAAAAATGCGTGGTTGGGTGCGGCGACTGGGGGTCGCCGCGATTTCTGCCGCCACGCTGCCCGGCCTGATCGGCCTCGTCGGTGGCGACGCCACCGCGGGGGCGTTCTCCAGGCCTGGGCTACCCGTCGAGTACCTGCAGGTGCCGTCGGCGTCGATGGGTCGCAGCATCAAGGTCCAGTTCCAGCCCGGTGGGACCAACGCGCCCGCGGTGTACCTGCTGGATGGTCTACGCGCCCAGGATGACTACAACGGCTGGGACATCAACACCCCCGCGTTCGAGTGGTACTACCAGTCCGGGCTGTCGATTGTCATGCCGGTCGGCGGGCAGTCCAGCTTCTACACCAACTGGTACAAACCGGCCTGCGGTAAGTCCGGCTGCTTGACCTACAACTGGGAGACCTTCCTGACCAGCGAGCTGCCCGGATACCTGGCCTCGCAGAAGAGCACCAAGGCGACCGGAAGCGCCGCAGTCGGCATCTCGATGGCCGGCTCCTCGGCGATGAACCTGGCGATCTACCACCCGGGCCAGTTCATCTACGCAGGTTCGCTGTCCGGCTACCTCAGCCCGTCCACCGGACAGGGCGCGATCGGCCTGGCGATGGGTGATGCCGGCGGCTACAAGAAGGAAGACATGTGGGGGCCGGACAGCGACCCGGCGTGGCAGCGCAACGACCCCACGGTCAACGTCGCCCAACTCGTCGCCAACAACACCCGGCTCTGGGTGTACTGCGGCAACGGAACTCCGAACGAATTGGGCGGCGCCAACCTGCCCGCCACGTTCCTTGAGAGCAACTTCATGATCGGCGGCAACAAGAAGTTCCAGGACGCCTACAACGCCGCCGGCGGCCACAACGCCGTGTTCAACTTCCCGGCCTACGGCACCCACAGTTGGGAGTACTGGGGAGCGCAGCTGAACGCGATGAAGCCCGACCTGCAGGGCGCCCTGGGCGCTCACGCCGGCGGCTGATACCCGCAAATCCCGTCGCGGACAGGTTCAACGCAGCCGGTCGGTGACATCGACCCACGCTGTCGAGTCGTGACGGTGGTCGGTCGTATCGCGGCACTGCCCGTGGATGCGCGCGACACCGTTGGTCGCGGAGTTTTCCTCGCGGTACAGCAGCGCGCTGACGCCGTCCTTGGACATGTTGCGGCCGAACAGATGCTGGTTCGGCGGCGGGCCCTCTTTCCAGCCGTGCGCAACCAAAGCCGCTGCGACACCGCGGAAATACGCGTCGGCGTCAACGCGGGCGGGCAGCACGAAATTCAGGTAAACCGTTCCCTGGTACGGCGGATCGTCGCGGTTCTTGCACGACATCAATAGGTAGCCCGCCGTGGGCTGCTCCAGAGCGGCGATCGCGACGATGTCCTTAGCCTGCCCGACGACCTCGGTCTGGGTTTGTTCGTCGGTGGCGGCGGGTCCGGGATGCTCGACAATGTCATCGGTCGACGAACGCAACCAGTCGATGGTCAGGGACGCCGCACCTACCGCAGCCAGCAGGGCGGCGGCGATCAGTAAGCGCGCAGCCGATGAACGACGGCGCTCGGCGGAGCTGCCAGAGGAGTCAGCCTCCAAGAGCCGCGAGGAGCTCCTTGATCCGGGCCGCTTCTTCGTCGGTCGGGACTTCCTCTGCTTCGATGGCGTCGAGCAGATCGGCCGTGAGCCCCGCGCCGTTCGCTGTTTCCAGCGCCGAGAGCTTCGCGCGCCGCCGCACGACATAGAGCTGCTGGCCCAAGGTCGCGCCCGGCGCCTCGGCTGCCATCGCCATCAGATCGTCGTAGCGTGTCCGAACTCCGCTGAGCGACACGATGACTGACGGTGTCGCCCGCCCGCGAGATGCCGCCTTGGTGAGCGCCGCCTGCAGCTTGCGCAGGCCGGACAGGATGACGTTCGCGCGGCCGGAGAACTCCGGATCGCTGGTGTCGGGCAACGCGTCGATCGAGGCGGAGAACATCTGCATCGCCGCCTCGACCAAGCTGACAATGACGGGCGCTTCGCCGTCATCCGGTCCGCCGTCGTTCTTGGACCGCTTTGTGCTCTGGTAATCGTCGATGATGATCACTCCGCTTTGATCGTGACATGGAGACTTCGAAACGCTAGCGCGGATCACCCGTCTGTTCAAGGGATGGCTACCGGCGACGATTCGGTCGAAATCGGTCCCCCGTTTTCACTGAGAACGCCGGTGAACATCGGCATTTCCGGCTACCGGCACAGTGCAAGCGTGCTTGGATCGGCCCATGCAGGGCTCCGCGACCGTTCACATGGCAGCACCGGCCGACAAGATCTGGGACCTGATCGCCGACGTCCGCAACGTCGGCCGGTTCTCCCCCGAAACGTTCGAAGCCGAATGGCTCGACGGGGCCACCGGCCCCGCGCTCGGCGCCAAGTTCCGCGGGCACGTCAAGCGCAACGAGATCGGGCCGGTGTACTGGACGACGTGCCGGGTGACGGCCTGCGAGCCCGGCCGGGAATTCGGCTTCGAGGTTCTCGTCGGCGACCGCGCGGTGAACAACTGGTTGTACCGACTGGCGCCGTCGAAAGGGGGTACCGACGTCACCGAGTCGTTCCGGATGAGTGCCTCACCGTTCGTCAACCTGTACTTCTTGTTCGGCGGCTTCCTGCGGCAACGACGCAACGTCCGGGACATGACCAACACGCTGCACCGGATCAAGGATGTGGCCGAGGCATGAGCGGACAGTGGTCGCGCGACGAGATCGACTCGGCCTTCGAACATCACAAGCAGGTCGTCGTCGAGATCGGGTCCAGCTGGGACTGGTCGCGATTTGCCGACCAATTCACCGACGACGCAACCTATGTCGAGCACACCTACGGCACCCTGCACGGCCGCGAGCAGATCCGCGACTGGATCGTGTCGACGATGAACGTCTTCCCCGGCAGCGAGATGCCGTTCTATCCGACGTCCTGGCATTCCATCGACACCGACCGCGGCTGGGTGTTCTGCGAGTTCCAGAACCGGATGCGCGATCCCGGCGACGGAAGCATCCATCAGGCGGCCAATCTCTCGGTGATGAAATACGCCGGCAACGGATTGTGGAGTTACGAGGAAGACGCCTACAACCCGATGAATTTCCTGCCGATGGTGCGCGACTACATTCAGCGATCGCAGGCCATGGGCACCGTCAGCGATGACGCAATCCGGTTCGCCAAGAACATGAACTGGGAACTGAGCTGAGCGCTGCCGCTCGCCGCGCGTCGTAGGCTGGCGTCAGCACTGCCCCGGCGACGTGGAGGGCCTCACCCGTGGAAATCGCACTCAAGCAGAGATTGCACTGGCTGACGCTGCACGGTTTCGTCCGCGGCGTCGCCTCGCTCGGCGCGCGGCGCGGCGATCTGCAAGCGCGGTTGATCGCCGACGCGTCGGTCAAGGCCGACCCGGAGCCGTTCTACGAGCAGGTCCGGTCCCGCGGTCGTCTGGTGCACTCCCGGATCGGCTACATCACCGCAGACCACGCGATCGGGCACGAACTACTGCGCTCAGACGACTTCCGGGTGCTCTCCATCGGGTCGAACCTGCCGGCGCCGCTGCGCTGGCTGGAGCGTCGCGTCCGCGACGACCTGCTGCACCCGTTGCGTCCGCCGTCCCTGCTCGCCGTCGAGCCGCCGGACCACACCCGCTACCGCAAGACGGTGTCGTCGGTGTTCACCCAGCGGGCGGTCGCCGCATTGCGCGACGGGGTCGAGCAGACCGCGGACTCGCTGTTGGATGAGTTGTCCCGCGAGCCCGGCGTCGTCGACGTCGTCGACAGGTACTGCGCGCAACTTCCGGTGGCGATCATCAGCGACATCCTGGGGGTGCCCGACCGCGATCGGCAGCGCATCCTCGAGTTCGGCGAACTCGCGGCGCCCAGCCTCGATTTCGGACTCCCCTGGCCGCAGTACCGTCGAGTGCAGCGCGGGATTGCCGGGTTCAACTTCTGGCTCGACGAGCATCTGGGACAGCTGCGCCGGTCCCCCGGTGACGACCTGATGAGCCAGCTGATCCGCAAAGCCGAAAGTGGCTCGCCGGAAACATATCTGGATGAAGACGAACTGCGGGCGGTCGCCGGTCTGGTCTTGGCGGCCGGGTTCGAGACGACAGTGAACTTGCTGGGCAACGGGATTCGCCTGCTGCTGGACAACCCCGGGCATCTGCACACCCTCAGTCAGCGGCCCGAGTTGTGGCCGAACGCCGTCGAGGAGATTCTGCGGCTGGAGTCACCTGTGCAGCTGACCGCGCGGCTTGCGTTGAACGACACCGAGATCGCCGGTATGCCGGTCGGGCAGGGCGAACTGGTGGTGGTCTACGTCGCCGCGGCCAACCGCGATCCGGCCGTCTTCGGTGACCCGAATCGGTTCGACATCGAACGGGAGAACGCCGGTCGGCACCTGGCTTTCTCCGGCGGACGGCACTTCTGCCTTGGGGCGGCGCTGGCTCGCGCCGAAGGTGAAGTGGGGCTGCGGGCCTTCTTCGACCGCTTCCCCGAGGTGCGCTCCGCGGGTGCCGGCAGTCGTCGCGACACCCGGGTTCTGCACGGCTGGTCGACGCTGCCGGTTGCGTTGGGCCCGGCGCGGTCGATGGCTAACCGCTAGCCCGTCCGCCGAAATAGCACTCCAGCGTCATGGTGCAGACCAGTTGGCCGTTGCGGTTGAACATGGTGCCCTGGGACAATCCGCGACCGCCGATGCCGCTGGGCGAATGTTGTTCGTAGAGAAGCCAATCCGATAGATCTGGCGGGTGGTGAAACCACATGGCCAAATCCATCAACGCCGAGAACCCCGGTCCCAGTGGCGTCGTACGGCGTGCGACCATCGCTGACTCGAGCAGCGTGCGGCCCGCGACGAAGGCGGCCAAACAGTCGGCGATCACCGGATCGGCCGGCGCTATGCCGTTGGGTCGCCACCACATGCGGATAGCTGCCGGCGGCGCATCGGCGAGGTCGGCTGCGATCCTGGCCGACGGGTCGACGTATCGATAGTCGATGGGTTGCTCGCGTACCCACCAGCCACCGAGTTCGTCGGCGTAGTCGCTGTGCTGCTGGGCGAAGCCCGGCACGGATTCGGGCTCCGGCAGATCTGGCGGAAGCTGTTGGTACACAACGTTGTCGACGGTCTTGCTGAACGACGCGACCCCCTCCAGCAATACCGACCCGAACTGCCTGGCGGTGACGCGCCGAGCCGAGAAGGTACCGCCGTCGTGCAGCGCGGTGACCTCGAAGTCCACCGGCTGCCGGGCGTCGCCGGCCCGGAGGAAGTACATGTGCATGCTGTGTGGCAGGCGGCCGGTCACGGTGCGGCTGGCCGCCATCAGGGCCTGGGCGGCGATGTGGCCGCCGGAGATGTGATGCGCGATCTCGTCGATCTGCTCGCCGACGAAGAACTCTGCGTTGACCTGTTGGAGGTCGAGGGAGTCAAGGACCTGACTCAGCGTGATGACGGGAGGCGGGGTGGTCACGCACGCATCATGCCGTTAAGAAAGGTAGCGGCCAAACCACTCCAGCACGCGACGCCAGGCGTCCTCGGCGGCCGCGGCGTTGTAGCGCGGCCCGCTGTCGTTGAAAAACGCGTGGTCCGCGTTGGGTTCGACGACGATGTCGTGCACCAGCCCGGCCCGCTCGAGGGCCGCTCGTGCCGCCGGTTCCGAATCCGTGACGCGCTTGTCCAGAGCTCCGTAGAACGCCAGCACCGCGGTGGCCTTGTCACCGCTGAAATCGGGGTTGTCGGGAAGTGGGCCGTAGAACGGCACCGCGGCCGACAAGCGCGCGTTGTGGGATGCCAGCAGCTGCCACACCAGCCCGCCGCCGAAGCAGAAACCGACCACCGCGATTTTGCCGCCGGGAACCCGATTCTGCAGTTCGGTGATACCTGAGTTCAGGTCTGCGAGGAAGCGGTCCTGGGGAGCGGCGGCGAGCGCGGCGGTGGCTTTGGCGGGGTCGGTGAACTGGCCTGTGCCACCCTCTTCGGACAGCAGGTCGATGGCCAGCGCCGAGTAGCCGGCGCCGGCGAACCGTTCGGCCACCGAGTGCACCCAGTCGTTGAGGCCCTTGTTCTCGTGGATGACCAGCACACCGCGGCGGGCATTGTGCGCCTGCGCCCAGGCGCCCTGCAGTTCGCCGCGCGGGCCCGCCCAGGTGATCGGCTCGGTGGGCAGCGCCTGCTTCGACCCCGGCGGCTCAACGCCCTCGCCCGAACCCGAGTGCAGCGGTCGGGTCTGATGGTCTGTGCATCCCGCGATCAACGCGCCCGCGGCGCCAGCGCTCAGGCCGAGCAGCGCCAGCCGACGGATGGCCTCGCGTCGAGTCAGCAGCCCGTCGACGTGGTCGGCGGCGATCTCCTCGGCGATGTAGCGCTGTAACGACGTCATTCTGGCGAGTATGCGCCATAACCCGCTATGTCGCGCGGACGGCGTTGGGGCTGCGGCTCAGTCGATGCTGTCCGGATCGGCTACCGGTATCAGCAGGTGCGACGGCGTCGGTCCGCCCTGGTGCAATTCATAACTGCCGCCGGCCAGGGCGCGGCGCGCGGGCACGGTCGGGACCAGATGCGGGAAGTCGAACGTGGTCACGGTCAGACGCAGCCGGTGGCCCGCCTCGAGCACCGCGGCGGTGGGGAATATCTCGACGTCGTAGCGGGTCAGCTCCCCCGGAACGACGGGCTCGACCGCTGCCCGGGTGCTGAGGTGATGCGGCTTGAGCACGGTGCCGTCGGGCAGGTACCAGGTGCGCTCCGGGTCCAATGCGCGGTGCGAACCCAGCAGCGCGCCCTGAGTCAGCGGCCGGCTGGCGCCGTCGGGTGCGACGTCGTCGAGGTGGGCGACCCACAGCGTTTCGGTGGTCGTCGCGGTGGCGAGCAGGGTGAGCGTGATCGGACCGGCGATCAGGGTCGGCGTCGCGAACGCCTCGGTGGTGTAGTGCAACGCACCGCGATGCACGCGCCGGTTGTCCTGGTCGTAGCGGGTGCTCCCGCCGCGCTGGGCGCGGATGAAGCTGGTCATCCCGAGCGTCCACTGCTCGACACTTCGACCGGCCACCGGGCCGCGTCCCACGTATTTGATTGTGGCCGTGGAGGTTTCGGGCGCGCTGTCGGCGGTCAGCCGGCCATCACGGGAGAGATAGAACCGGGTGGGCGTCGCCGCGGGAAGCGGATACTCGCGGGCGTGGAACCAGCGCGGGCTGCCGATGGCCTGGAAGGTCAGCGGCGACCCGGAGATCTCCGCCTCGGCGGCGTCGTTGAGCCAGTAGTCGAACCAGCGCAGCTGAATCGCTTGCAGATGCAGACCGCCGTAGTCCGAGACGTGGTACCAGGGGCCCATCATCAGCCGGATCCGCTCGGACACCGGCTGGCCGGGTTGCATCGGCTGCTCGTCGTGGCGGCCCGCGTACGCGTTCTGCAGCGCGGTGTAGTTCAGCGGCGCGCCGCGCTGAAAGGCGTCGTGCCAGCCACCGACGAGGAAGACCGCCACGTTGTTGGCGACGATGTCCGGCAGCACCGTGGCGGGACGTAACGCATCCCAGAACTCTTCGTCGAAGGCGGTGTCGCCGCCGGCCACAGCATCGGCGATCAACGGCCGGAAGAAGCCACGCTGAGCACGTCCGCGCTCGCGCACCGCGGCGACCCCGCCGGCCCGCGGCCGGGGATGCTTGCCCAGATGGACCACTTCCAACATCGGGTTGACGACGTTGAGCAGCCGGTACACCCCGCCGTAGGCACGCACGGTGCGCAGGTGCGGCGCCCCGCCCATCGCGGCCGCGTCGCGGTAGAAATCGCGGGCGGCCATCACCGGGAAGATCGCCTTCAGCGGCGAATTCGGGCCGACGGCAGCGGCGGTGAACAGCTGGTTGATCGCCAGGTAGGACACCCCGAACATGCCCACCCGACCGTTGGCGTTGGGCAGCTTCGATGCCCAGTCGACCAACTCGACGCCGTCCTGCCTCTGGCGGTCGCCGAACATTTGGAACGAGCCGCCGGAGACACCGCACCCCCGGACGTCGACCATCACCTCGATGTAGCCGCGTTTGATCAGGTACGGGGTCGGTCCGCCGCCGATCTGAGCGGCCGGCGGCGGGGCCTTCTTGCCGTACGGCGTCATCGACATCAGCACCGGGAACGGACCGGCGGCAGGCTCCCCGGTGTCGCGGTCGGTGGGGTAATGGATGTCGACGCGCAACTCCACCCCGTCGCTCATCCGCACCCCGACGTTGTGCCGGATGCCCACCCCGTACTGCGCCGCTCGCGGTGTCCAGGGCGGCGAGAACGGCGATGGACTGGTCTTTCGGACACGTCTACGCATCGATCGCAGCGTCGGCATCCCTACCTCCTGCACGCGTTGTTGCCTGGGCAGACTGTAAGGATGCGCGGATCGTTGCGCGCCACGGGGTTGCCTGTCAGCCTTGGTCCATGTCGGTGGACGAAGCGGTGCGTGGGTTGTGGCGGGCGTTGTCGAGCCGGGACTGGGACGGTGTCAAGACGTTCCTGTCCACCGACTGCATCTACGTCGACATGCCGGTCGGCCCGACGCTGGCCGCCCGCGGACCCGACGACATCGTCAAGCGGCTCAAGGTCGGGCTCGAACCGCTGGCCGGGTATGAGAACCACGACGGGGTGCTGGTGTCCAACGGCGCCGACGCCATGTACGAGCACTCCGAGACCTGGCGGTGGGCAAGCGGGGAAACCGCTGTGCTGCAGTTCGTTTCGGTGCACCGCGTCGACGACGACGGCAAGGTGTCGCTGTGGAAGGACTATTGGGACATGGGCGGCATGACCGCGCAGGCGCCGCCGACGTGGCTGGAGGATCTCGCGGCCGCGGACACGTCGTGGATCTTTGATGCGACGGGGTTGATCTGACAGTCCCCGGCAACTCACCTAGGGTCTTCGAGTCCTGCACGGGCCTGGTCGATTTGGTCGTATGCGTAGGTCGCCATAGCGGCGGTGGTCATCGTCTCACCCTTGCGGGCGAGCGATTCATAGATGGGGTCGCCCAGGACTTCGCGCAGGTGGGTGATGGTGCTGTTGAACTCGGGTAAGGCCATTGTCGTGAGGGGGCTGATGGCGAACCCGGCGATGGTGGCCGCCGGTTCATAGCGGCCGAGCCGGTCGACTAAGGCGGCGAGGATAGCCAGCGCGCTACGGATCAAGGTGGTGTTGCCCGCGTCGTGGTAGTTGCGGATCGCCACAGTGAAGTAGTCGAGCGCGGTCAGCGGGTCGCCGTACTCGGCCTCAAATTGGGACAAGGTGCTCGTCAGGAGTGACTCGTCGTAGCGGTTGCCGCTGTCTTGAGCGATCATCAAGCCCCGCCGCAGGGCGTTTAGCGCTCCAGCGGGATCGGGGTCGCGGAAGGCGAGCCCGTAGGCGTATAACGCGAACGAGAGCACATACGGGTTATCGGTGGCTTCGGCGGCGTCGATCACGCCGTTCGCGGCGGCCCTCGCCCCATCATCGCAACGGCCGAACGCCAGCGCGAGCACGAGGGATGTCCTGGTGAATGCATGAGCGTCGCGACCGCGTGCGAGTTGCGCGCGGCACAACTGGGCCCACCGTTCGGGCTGGCCGACGGCCAGGTACGCAGAGCCAAGCACGCCTGCGAAGCCGAACGGCACCTCGCGGCCGCCGCTGCCGATCACCAGCTGCTGGGCGGCCTCGGTGTAGCGGACAGCGGTCTCGATCCGTCCGGTCGTCCAGCACTGCGCCGCCAACACGTACAGGAACGCGAGCCGGGGATGGTCGACGGCCTGGGCGGTCTCGATGAGCTGTTCGGCCCAAGTTATCGGCTCGTACTGTTCGACCCATACGCCGAGGAACGCCGCGTAGGTGGCGATGGTGGCGGCGACATCCAAATCTCCGTGGTCGGCGGCCCACCGAAACGCGGTGCGCAGATTGGCCAACTCCGCGCTGAACCAGCTGTAGGCCTCCCCCTGGCGCGGGCTATCCCACAAAGCCAGGACGTCGGCTTCGCGCGCTGCGAAGTGGCGAGCATGCGCGGTTCGCACGTCATTCGCCGCCCCGCTCGCGACGAGTTGCTCCTCGGCGAACTGGCGAATCGTCTCCAGCATCGCAAATCGGGTCCGCCCGAAGACCGATCAGCGACCAGCAGCGACTTGCGCACCAGGGCATCGAGCAGATCCAGGGTGGCGAAGTCATCATCGGAACCCGTGACGGCGCAGGCGCTTTGCAGGTCGAATCCCCCGGCGAACACCGAACACAGTTCCAGCAGCGGTTTCTCGACGTCATCGAGGTGGTCGTAGGACCACGCCACCGCGTGACGCAATGTTTGGTGGCGTGACAGGCCACGCCGCGACCCGACCAGCAGCCGGAACCTGTGATCGAGACGATCACGCACCTCGCTGGCGGTCATCGATGCCATCCGCGAGGCCGCCAGCTCGATGGCTAACGGGATCCCGTCGAGTCGGCGACAGATCTCCGTCACCGCGGCCGCGTCGCAGGCGTCGGCCACCGAGAAGCGTGGCGATACGGCTTGTGCACGTTCAATGAACAGGGAGACCGCGGCAGAGTCGATTCCCGCGTCGGCAGCCAGTGACGGCACCGGCCATAGTTGCTCGTCGGCGACCCTGAGTCCTTCGCGGCTGGTTGCCAGAATCGTCACGGTCTCCGAGTGCGTCAGGATTTCCTCAACCAAACCGGCTGTGGCGTCGAGGATGTGCTCACAGTTGTCGAACACCAACAACCTGACCCGGCCCTCCAACGCGGCCGCCACCGACTCGCTCACGCTCTTCCCGGGCTGTTGGGTGATACCCAATACGGCAGCCACCGCGTCGGGCATAGCCGATGGGTCAGCGACCGCGGCCAACTCGAAAACCCAAACTCCATCCGTGAATTCATCGGCTAGCCGTCCCGCTACTTCCAGCGCCAGCCGGGTCTTACCGACCCCACCCACCCCGGTCAGCGTGACCAGCCGATGAGCCTTCAGCGCGGCTTGCACCTCACCGACCTCGGACTCGCGCCCGATGAAACTCGTCGTCGCAGGGCGCAGATTCCCCGGACTCACATCCAGAGCTCGCAACGGCGGAAAGTCGGTGCGCAGGCAGTCGGCTCGAACCTGGAACACCTGGATTGGGATCGGCAGGTCCCGCAGCCGCCGCGGCCCTAGATCGATGAGATCAACACCGCTGAGCAGACCCGCCGTCGAGTCGGCCAGCAAGATCTGGCCACCATGCCCGGCGGCCATCACGCGCGCGGCACGATTCAGCACCACACCGAAGTAATCCCCGCCCCGCAGCTCGGCTTCGCCGGTCGCGATCCCCATCCGCAAATCACTTTTTAGAGCGAAATTTAAGTAGTCGATTACTCACGCCTGCACCGGTGCTGCGGCCCCACAATTGTCATCTCTCCGAGTAAAGGTGGTGGTCTGATGTCCGCGCCCCTGTCCTCGCCGGTGGAAACCTGCGACGTGTGCATCGTTGGAGCCGGCATCGCCGGACTGAACGCCTTGTTCGCCGCGAGCCGGTACTTGTCGCGGGACCACAAGGTGATCCTTATCGACCGGCGGGCGCGCGCAGGCGGCATGTGGGTAGACGTGTACTCCTATGTGCGCCTGCATCAACCACATCCGATGTTCACCGCGGGCAATATCAAGTGGACCCTCGGCAAGGATCGCGCGCACCTGGCGACCAAAAGCGAGGTGCTCGACCATTTTCAGCACTGCCTCGACGTGATAAGGGAGCGCGTGCAAGTCGACGAGTACTTCGGCTGGAACGTCGAGTCGGAGGAAGAAGCGAACGGCACGGTGCGGGTCGCTTGTCGAGCTGCCGACGGCCAGGTGCTCGTTGTCGAAGCCAAGCGGCTGATCAAAGCCTCCGGCTTGGCAGTCACGCCGAACGAACCGCTCGCCATTTCCAGCAAACGCGTTCATTCGGTGTCGCCCGACTCCTGCGACTTCCGGGCGGGCGACATCAGGGATAGCGACGCGCCGATGTGGATCATCGGAGGCGGAAAAACCGCCATGGACACCGCACACGCACTGATCACCGCATACCCCGGTCGCGAGGTAAACCTCGTGGCCGGGCGGGGAACATTCTTCGCCAGCCGCGACAACCTGCTGCCGAGCGGCTCCCGGCGTTGGTGGAAGGGCACACCGCTCGCCACCGTCGCCGCAGAGATGGGACGCCGGTTCGACGGCACGAACGAATCAGAGGTCCACGCGTGGTACCGAGCCACCTATGGCACGTTCTTGACCCCCCAGGCGGACAACTTCGTGTTGGGAGTGCTGTCGGAGGCCGAGAACCGCACGATCTCTGCCGGCCTCAACGATGTCGTCATGGACTATTTCGAGGATGTGGTCGATCGCAATGGCACGACCGAGGTGATGTTCCGCAGCGGATCGACGAAGACGATCCAACCTGGAAGCTGGGTCGTCAACTGCACCGGATATGTCGGACTCACCGGCGACTACCCGTACGAGCCGTACGTTTCGCCCAGTGGGGCGGTCGTTTCGATCAACATGCGTTCGGCCATGCTGCACTTACCTGCATTCGCGGGATACTTCCTGGGCCACTTGCTGTTCTTGGACAAGATCAAGGAGATCCCGCTCTACGAAGTCGATTGGCAACAACTGAGGCACAAGTCGGCGATGGCATTTCCCTATGTGCTCTTCGCGCTCGTCCAGCACAACCTCAGCCTTATCTACGACAGCGTCCCCCGTCGCGTGTTCAACGAAAACGGACTCGATTTCGATAGGTGGTACCCGCTACCGCGTCGCTTGCCGGGCTTGATGCGGTTCACGCTCACGCACCGTCGAGAACGCGAACGCCAGCGCCGTGTCCTTGACACAGTCCGGGAGCGTTTCGATATCCGCTGCGGTCCGCTCAGTGACGAATACGCGACGGGATTGCTCTAAGTGCCTCGACTCAGCAGTGGGGCGCCCAGCACCGCTGATTGGGGCAATAGACCGCACGCGCGATGTTCACCATGGATCCGACGTCATGCACGTGGATGTTGTCGGGGTCCAGATTGGCGTGGACGTTGTTGGCAATCTGCTGTGGCGTCCAACCCCACCCGAGATCGTCACAGATGAGGTACGCCGTCCCGATGAGCGCCTCCTCGTGGCCCGGCGGCCAACTGAGGCCGGCGCCGCGCAGTTGATCGAGGTACGAGTCATCCCTCGGATCGGCAGTCGCCGTCGCAGCGCTGGCAGCGAGGGCAGCGCCGGCGATCAACGGAATGGTGAGTGTGGCCAGCCAGCGAGGTGGGGTCATGTGATCCGCTTTCTTCCGCGTTGATGTTGCCGTCATTGTGCGAGCCCTGGGCGGCAAACACATGACAAATAGTGAAATGTCGGAAGAAGCTTTTCAGGTGCCGCCGACGGGCGTCAGGCATCAAAGGGTTCGCCGGTCGCCTGGAAAATGACCCGGCGACCGATTTCGACGGCGTGATCGGCGAAGCGTTCGTAGAAACGCCCCAACAACGCGACATCGACGGCGGTGCCCACGCCGTGACCCCAACCGTCGTCTTTGAGCAGGGTGAAGAGATGTTGGTGCAGCCTGTCTATTTCCGCGTCGTCGCGGCCAATTTGCGCGGCTTGTTCGGGATCACGCGACAGCACGACCTCTTTCGCGCTGTTGCCGAGGTCCACGGCGATCCTGCCCATTTCGGCGAAGACGCCGTTGACTTGAGTCGGCAGGGTGCGGTCAGGGTGCCGGCGGCGAACGATCTCGGCAACGTGTCGTGCCAAGCCGCCCATGCGTTCGGCGTCGGCCACGTTCTGCATACAACCGACGACGATCCGCAAATCGCCTGCGACAGGGGCCTGCAACGCCAGCAGCACAAAGGCAGCCTCCTCTGCGTCGCTGCGCATCTGCGCGAGTTCCTCGTAGTCGGCGATCACCTGCTCGGCAAGCTGTAGGTCCCCATGCAGCAGCGCGTCGGTAGCCCGCTCCATCACCAAACCGGCCAGACCGCACATCCGGCTGAGCGTCACGGTCAGCGAATGAAGTTGCTCGTGGAACACCGTTCGCATGCCCCAACCCTATGAGGACAGCACGCGACCACACCATCGAATGGCACGGATCCGGCGTCAGCGCATCGCGCTCGCTTCTGCAGCCGTCAGGCGGGGCGTGGCGCCCACTCGCGGCAAATGGCTCCGGCTTTCGGCCCGGTCGGTTGGCAGACCACCGTCGCTCGCGATTGCGGCCCGGTCAACTCGACTTGCTGGCATTGCGCCGACGCACCGATGCATGACGTGGGATCAGCGTGGGCCTGCGCAACCAGATCGACACCACTGACCGCCCCGATGATCGCCATCTCAGCGGCGCCGATAAGCAGCACTCGCTGGGTGAATTTCCTCATCATTTCCTCCTCGTTGAGGAATGCTCCGGAGCCTTCTGCCGGAGAACGTCAGAAATTCGCAAATGTGGCCTGTGCGGGCGTTTTGTCAGTATGTGCCTGAAGAGCGCCCAAGATCAATGTTTCGACGATGTTTCTTCGATGTTTCGCGAAGAGTCCGTCGGGCGCGCAGAAATATCAGTGGTTGCGGCTCGCGGCGGGCTCGCTCAATTTCTTGAGGCGTTTCAGGGTGTCCGTCGCGATGCGGCTCACTTGGCGGACGGCGACCCGGTCGGCGATGTAGCCCCAGAGTCCGCCCGGTGCCTGATACGACAGCCGGAAGATCACCTTCGTCCGGCCGTCTTTACCGTCGCGCAGCCGGATTCGGCCGCGCATGGTCACGCCGGTGATGCCCACCCAGGCGAGGTCGCGCAGGTCGTCGAACTCGACGATTTCCATCAGGCCGCCGACCGGCACCGAGCCGACCTTCCAGTGCACGAAATAGCGGGCGCCGACGCCGGGCGGCTGGTCGTTGGCGCTTTCCCAGCGCTCCAAGTTGGTCATGAAGGAGGGGTAGCCGTCGGGATCGCTGACGATCTTCCAGACGGCGTCGCGGTCGGCGTTGATGACGTTGCGGCGTTCGACTCGCATCAGCCGATCACCGGAAACCGTCGTCGGGCGGCGAGCCGGTCGACGCCGGCCTGCAGGCTGGCCATCACCTTGTCGTGTACCGCCTGGTCGTCACCGTCGACTTCGATGGGATGTTGGACTTCGATGGCGATCTTGGTGGGCAGCGGAAGATGCCCGGCCAAGTCGCTGATGTTCAGGCCCCACGGCAACGCCAGCGATATCGGAATGCTCTTGAGCCGCAGCGTTTTGTCCGCTCTGAGCAGCTTGGCGAGCCACTGGCCACGATTGAGGAACAACGCGCTTTCCTGCCCGCCCACGCTTGCCACCGGCACGATCGGTACCCCGGCATCGCGGGCCAGCTTGACGTATCCCATGCGCCCGTCGAAGTCGACCTTGTGACGCTCCCACGACGGCCGGAAGACCTCGTAGTCACCACCGGGATAGACCAGCAGCGCGGCACCGGATTCCAGTGCCAGACAGGCGTTTTCGTGGTTGGCGGCAACGGTACCGAACTTGCGCAACCAGCCCAGCGGCGGCGCGGAGACGACAAGGTTGTGGGCCAGTTGGTAGAACGGTCGCTCGACGCCGAAGTAGGAGCAGAACGCAAGCGTGAACACGAACGTGTCGGGCGGGACGTTGCCGCCGCTGTGGTTGCCGACGAGCAGCACCGGCCCCTCGGCGGGGATCCGATCCAGGTGCTGGACATCGGCCCGGAAGTACAGCGACGCCAGCAGCCACGTACCGGGCAACTGGTCGCGGATGTAGTCGGGATCCCGCTGGTCGAGGTCAGCCTTGGGGACCCGCGACGTGATCTGTTCGCGGGCCCACTCCAGCGCCTCTGCTAGGCCGGCCATAGCGGGGTCTATACCCTGGTGTCGTCGTCTCTAACCCCGGCGTCGAGCCGGTAAATGCGTTCGGCATTGACGTGGGCGATGAGGTCGACCACGCGTGCCGCGTCGGCCGAACTCCAGTCACCGTTGTCGACGAATCCGCTGAGCACGCGATCAATACCCTTGCGCCACAACGTTGTGCCCAGGTAATGCAATTCGGCCGGACCGAATGCGTCCGACGAGTAGACGATCTTGCGGAACGGTGCCAGTTCCAGCAGTCGGGCGATGAACGCCGGTGCGCGCGCGCCCAGGTGGTTGACGCTCAGCCCGCCGTCCAAATAGACGTTGTTGAACGCTTGGGCTAAATAGCCGGCCTCCCGCTCGTAGGGATAGCAGTGCAGCAGCACGATCGGCGTATCGCCGGATTGGCGGAGGAAGTCCAGCAGGTAGAGCGGATTGGCCTTGTGCAGATCGCAGTCGCGATCGCCGAAACCTACGTGGAATTGCAATGGTTTACCTACTCGTAGCGCCTGGTGCAGACCGAAGCGCAGCAACACCCGATCGGTCAGCCGTTGGCCGCCGCTGTCACGCCACCGGTCGGCGGCCTCCGCGACCTCGGCCGCCGACGGCTCGCTCAGGTCACCGTCGAAACCGCCGCGATAGGCAAGGACGGATTTGGTGCCCACCACCGCCGCCGTGCGCTGCCTCAGGATTTGTTCGAACGCCGAGGCATAGTCACCCGCGGCTTTCGCGGCTTGTTCGGCCACTTGTTCGAGGCGGACCACCTCGTGCGCCCGGCCGTTCGACAGCTCGGCAACCTGCGACACGTCGGCCACACCGTTGGCGTAGCCGGTGTCGATCAGCCAGTCGCTGACGCCGGCCGCCTGCAGGAATACCCGCGCCAGCTCGGCTTCGGTCAGCTGGCTGCGGCGTCTCCAATAGTCGTGCGGCTCAGCGTGTTCAGGCAGGCCGAGCAGTGGGGCGCAGTGTGCCCGCACGGCGAAGCCGATCTGGGTGTCGAATCCTGAGTCGAAGTCGGCGAGCGGCGCGGTGTTGGCCTCGTTGAGCGCGTTCTCGAAGCGCAGCCGGTCCCCTGCCCCCAACCAGCAACCGTGCGCGTGCTGGTCGATCAGCGGCACGCCGGCGATGTGGTCCGCCAGAGCCGTCACCCTTACACGCTCCAGGCCATCCGGAACTTGTCGGCCAACTGCTCGCGGTTGAGGTGGGCGTAATGCTCGTGCTCGAAACGCCGGACGGTGACGACGGCGTCGACGGCGGGGTCGCCGAGGATCGACCGCAACAGTTTGGAAGTATCCAGTGCGGCAATCACTTTCGCCTGCGCGTTGGGCAGCCGCACGATACCGGCACGATTGCGCTCCGCGTCGGTCAACGCTGCCGGGTCGACCTTGGTCTCCGCCGGAAGCACCGCGCTTCGGCTGATGCCGTCCAGCGCCAGGCCCAGGATCGCCGCCGTTGCGAGGTACGGATTGGCGGACGGGTCAACGACTTTGACCTCGGCATTGCCGCCGTACGGATTACCGTGCCCACCGACCACGAATCGCAGCGCCGCTTCCCGGTTCTCGGTACCCCAGCAGGCATACGCGCCGGCCCAGTTGCCAGGTTGCAGCCGCAGCCCGGACACGATCGAACCGCACAACACGCCCTGGGCCGCCGGCAGACCGCCCAGCACCCCAGCTATCGCGCTTTCACCCTTGCTGGTCATCCCGTGGCTGCCTGCCCCGTCGGAGAACAGCGGTCCGGACGAATTGGTCAGCGAAAAGTGTTGGTGTGCGCCGCATCCAGCGCTGCCCACGAACGGGGCCGGAGACAGGCTGACCCGCACGCCGTAACGCCTGGCCACGCGGCCGATGATGACGCGGGTCAAAACCAATTGGTCAGCCGCGGCGACCGGGGACTGCGGCGTCAAGGAAATCTCGAACTGATTGGCTCCGTACTCGGGGTGGAGTTGCTCGATCGCGACGCCCGATACCGCCGCCGCGGCAACGACATCGCGGACAAACGCCTCGTGTTCGAGCACACCCGCCAGCCCGTACTGGGCCCACAGCGTCGACGGCAACGGGTGACCGTTCGGTTCGACGAGCAGGAACTCGATTTCATGGCCGACCAACGCGGTGAGTCCGGCTTCGGCGAGTGCGGCCTCGACACGAGCCAGCGTGCCGCGGCTGCAGGCTGGGACGGGCGTGCCGTCCTGTTCGAAGAACGATCCTGGTGCCCAGGCCAGCCCGTCGCCGAGAAGACGCAACGCGGTCAGGTCGATCCTGATTCGCTGATCACCGACGACGCTGTTCTGTTGGGTGAAAGCGATGCCGGTCTGGTCGACGGCGAAGCCGTGCCACACCGGGCTGGCGCCGAGTCCGGGATCGGCGAACGCGTTGGTCCGCCGGATCGGCACGGTCTTGGCCTGGGTGAGCCCGGCCGGGTTGACGACCGTGCCGATGACCGCATTCACGCCCTCGCCCTCGAGTTGGGCGATGGCCGCTGCGGCGAGCGGTGTCGTCGTCATGCGGGCTACCGGGCCCGGCGGTTCATACCCGGCTTGGCAGGGTCAGCTTGCAGGACTGACCGATGTCCAGCGTCCGCAGAACCCGGCCCATGCCTACCCACAGTGCGCACGACAGCGCCAGATCGGCGAGGAGTTCTTCGGAAAAGTGTTCGCTGCAGCGACTCCAGAAGTCTTCGTCCTCGCGCAGCTTGGTGTGTTCGGTGGCAAACCGGTGGGCGAATTCCGCGGCCAGTCGTTCTTGGTCGCTGTAGCCGGGCCAGGTCCGCCATTCCTGAGCGTGGTCGTAGAGAGCCTCGTCCACACCGGCGGCCGGCCCGTCGGCGTCGCGAGTGTTGACGCAGACGACGCATTCGTTGCTGTGCGCGATGACCGTGCGGGCGAGTTCCCGGGTTCGCATCGGCAACCGGTTCTTGCTGTAGACCGCGTTGGCGAATGCCCCGATCGCGCCGCCCAAGTCCGGAGATTTCAGGACCCAGCCGACCAGGTCGTCTTCAGCGAATGTTCCGATGCGACTCATGGCCGAGATGGTACGCCCGGCCGTCATGTCTCGGACTCCAAACGCTTCGACATGCTCGACGAGCCGCTGCGTCATCGGCGGTTATGGACGGGTCGTGAATAAATGGCGTCGGCCCTTTTTTGAAACCTAAAATTTAGATATAGGTCTAGCTCCATTCAATTTCTAGACATCTATGAAATACCTCACGCTGACGGGTCGAACGGAGCCCTGCTCATCGCGTCGTCAATAACGACTCTGGGGGTTCGTCGGCCGAAACCTGCTGCATGGCAAGGTAACCCGGGAAGATTCAGCAACGAGCCGAGTGAGCGTCTGCGCTGTTGTTTTGCCATTCGACCCCAATTTTTCTCCTGAATGCAGCCTAAGTGGTCACTAATAGACACTCAGACTCGTGCAGAATTTACATACATAATCAGCGTTCTCTCAGATAGGCTCGGGCGGTCGGCGAACCGTTGCGGGTGTTGGGCGTAAAAGCTCATATGCGAGACGCCGACGACAGGGCCGCCGCCCCATGTACGTCCATATCGTCCATATCGACACACACCTGAATGGAGGCTCGCACGTGAGTCTGAACGCTCGTATCTCAGCGCCGCACGGCCGCAAGATGGCGGTAAGTTTTTGCACGGCCGCTGGTGCCGCCGTTATTGCCGCGTCGTTCAGCCTGGGGACCGCTCCGGTGGCCGGCGCGGACGTCTCCGATGCGGATGCGGTCAGCTCCTTGGTCGGGGCACTCGACCCGAGTGCGTTGAGCGCCGCCAGCCTCGCCGAAGCGGCTCTCCCCGCAGCGACCGAGACTGTGCCCGTCGCGAATGCGATCAGCTATTTGATCGACGCATTGGACCCTGCGCAGTTCACCGCCACGGGCGCACCGGCGGGGGTGTTCGGGCTCGTGGGCTACTACCTCGACTTTTACCTGTTCGGGCCCACCAGCATCGACCCTGCAGTGGATGCCTTCCTCGAACCGTACGTCGTAGACTTGGTGAATTCGTTGGGATCCACCGCCGCAAGTGCCGCGACCGCGGGCGTTGATCCGGTCAGCGAATTGGTTGGGGCGTTCGACCCCGGCGCGTTCGGCGCGTTCGACTCGGTCGTCGACGGCTTGTTGGGTTCTGCCACGCTCTTCTGATCTCGGTCGCTTTGGCTGGCGAGGGCCGACTTGGCCCCGCCAGCCAAAGCGCTTCGGCGCCTCAGTCGCCGGCCTGACCCGTTGTCGGTGGACGCGAGACGCACTGAGCGGAGTACAGCTCTTCGCCGAGCTTGTCCATCAACTGAAGCTGCGTCTCCAGGTAGTCGACGTGGTTCTCCTCGTCGGCGATGATGCCCTCCAGCAGGCTGGCGCTGGTCGAGTCCTGCTTCTCGCGGCACATGATGACGCCCGGCTTCAGACGGTTCAGCACGTCGTACTCGATCGCCAAGTCGGCTTCGAACTGCTCGCGCAGCGTCTGACCGATGCGTAATGAGAAGAGCCGCTGGTAGTTTGGCAGCCCGTCGAGCAGCAGGATCCGGTCGGTGATGGCCTCGGCGTGCCGCATTTCGTCGAACGACTCTGCACGAGTGTGGCCGGCCAATTCGGTGAATCCCCAGTTCTCCTGCATCTTGGAATGCAGGAAGTACTGGTTGATCGCAGTCAGCTCGCTGGTCAGCTGCTCGTTGAGCAGGCGCAAAACATCAGGATCACCTTGCATGATCGCTCCTCCATGTCCCCTGAGACTTGTTTCGAGTCGCGGCGGTCGACAGTGAAGTTGGGCTGGAACATCACCACGCGCCGTCCATGAACGTAGTCGAGTCTACGGCTGTCGGCGCGCTGATTCGCCCGGTGTGGCCGGACCAATTTCACTAAAAGTGCTGGTCAAAGCCTTACCTAAGTAAGGATAGCCTTCGCGAAGGAAGTTAGGTTAGACTTCCCTACATGCTGGCTGACCGGTCATCAGAAACCCAGGCAACGGGGGTTCGCTGATGTACGTGTGCCTGTGCGAAGGGGTCACCAGCCAGACCGTTTCCGAGGTGGTCGCCCAAGGGGCATCGACGTCCAAAGAGGTCGCCACAAAGTGTGGAGCGGGCCTGGACTGTGGACGTTGCCGGCGCACCGTGCGGGCCATCATCGAGGCCGCCGCACAACTGCAGCCGACCGGCTCGTAGCGATCAACTCTGCTTCTTCGCGGTGAAATCCGCGAGCGCTGCCGCGTTCGCCTGACCACCCAAAAGCTCTGCAAAATGCGCGTTTTCCCGCTCGGTCGCCGCCGCGATCTCGGAGCGGATGGGTTCGACCATCGATTGCTTGACCGCGATCAGGCTCGGAATCGGACGCGAGGCAAGCGTTTCGGCGTAACTGCGGGCCTGTGCGATCAACTGATCGGGCTCGCAGACCTTCCACGCCAGGCCCATCGAACGGGCTTCGTCGGCGTCGACCCACTCCGAGGACATCAACAGCCATGCAGCGTTCTGCCGGCCGATCAACTGCGGCATCAGATACGACGACGCCGCCTCCGGAGCGACGCCCAAGCTGGTGAACGGGCACTTGAGCCGGGCCATCGAGGACATGAAGACCAGGTCGGCATAACCCAGGATGGTGGCGCCGATCCCGACGCCGACACCGTTCACGGCGCAGACCAGCGGCTTGGGAAAGTGCGTCAGCGCCTCGATCATCGTGGTGAAATGCGAGCCTTGGTTGGCCATTTCGGGGTCGGTGATGCGAGCCTGCATCTCCTTGAGGTCATTGCCGGCGCTGAACGCGCGTCCGGCCCCGGTCAACAGCACGACCGCGACGTCCGGGTCGGCGGCGGCAGATGTGAGCGCCGCGGCGGTGGCCTCGTAGAGCGCCTCATTGAACGCGTTGAGCGCGTCGGGCCGGTTCAGGGTGAGCGTACGGACCCGATTCTCATCGTCGACCTTGAGTATCACCGGCGTCTCCTCAACTGTTGAAAGGCGTCTTCAGCACGTAGCGACTGGTCGGGATGGTGTCGATGTTCTCGTTGGCGCCGAAAGCGGTTGTGCTGGCGACCATTCGAGATAGCCGTTGCTGTAGGTCGGTGTCGTCCGACGCACCGAAGAACGCCTTCAGATCGGTGATCGCCTCAACCGGGAACAATTCTTCGACGATGCCTGCCAGTTCCGGCGCATGCGGGGTCAGCGGGCGCACCACGGCGTTCTGGGTGTAGCCGAAGGTGGACTGGGTTTCGATCGCCACTTGGGTGTGGTCGTGCTGCCAGCGCTGCAGCCAGGTCCCCCGGTCAAGCCCGGCGGGTCGGCGCAACAGCGCAATGTTCGCCAAACCTGTTGTTCGACTGCCTAATTCGAGCGGTGCGAGCAGCGGGACGGACTCGGTCACCAGATACGCGGCGAGCGCATCGCACTCGGCCGTCAGCACCTCGAGCGCCGCGGCGATCTGGTCGCCGTAGCACTGTTGGGTCCACATGCTCACCACCGCGGCCCCCGGCGGATCGAGCGTCGTCAGCGTCATCAGTGAATGGCGGACCGCCGCGTCGCGGACATTGACGGTCAGGCCGGTCACGCCGAGTTCGAGGATCGCCTCGGCGACCGGTCCGCGCTGGCGTTGGCACCAGTCGTCGTCCCGGTCGGCGGCCATCAGCACCGCGACGACTTTCTCCATCGCCTTGCCTCCTACTCGCCGCGGGCCCAGCGTGGCTGGATGAACACGCCTTCGGCTTCGACGGTCACGCCATGGTCGTCGGCGAGGTGGCCCGCCGCGAAGGTTTTCACCCCGTCGACGCGGGTGGTCGCGGCTTCGGCGTGCAGGTCCCCGAGTCGGGTGGCGCGCAAGTAGCGAAAGCTGATCGTCCCGGTCAGCCGCGGGTTGATGCCGTCGCTGGCGGCCTCGCCCAGTAGATGGTCGAGTATCAGGGCGGCGACTCCGCCGTGCACATGACCGGGCGGCCCTTCGTACGCGGCGCCGAGATGAAAATCGCACCACGAGGTGCCCGAGCTGTCGTGCTGGATCTCCACCGGCGGCGCGATCGGATTGCGGATACCGATGACGGCGTTACCCCAGGCCATCCGCTCGCCGCTGGCCAGGTAGCGAACCCCGAACGAGCCGTCGAGCTGCTTACGGCGTAAACGGGCGGTGGCCGCGTCGATTTCGGCTTTGGCCACCGCGACGTCGGCGGCCTCCACCTGGGTCCGGACCGTGGCGTCGATGAGCTCCCGGACCGACTGGGCCAGCGGCTCGTAGACGGCACGCAGTCGTTCGACGTCCTCGGCGCTGATGTTCTCCAGCGTGAAGTCCAACATGAGGCGAAACTAGAACACGTTCACATCCCGGTCGCTACCGGGCCGGGCGAACCTGCTTGTCGCCGCACAACAGCTCGCCCATGAGCCCGGCGAGCTGCCGATACGGTGCCTCGCGGCCGCTGGACGATCGGAAGACCAGCCCGATGCGGCGGCCGGGACGGGGCGTAGCGAAATAGGCCAGCTCCAGCCGGCTGCGGGCGGTCTCGACGGGCACCGCACTTTGCGGGATCAACGTGACGCCCAGCCCGCCCGTCACGCACTGCACCGCGGTCGCCAGCGATGCCGCCCTGGTGTTGGCCAGGTCGGCGTGCACGCCCGCCTTGCGGCACACATCGAGGGCCTGGTCGCGCAGGCAGTGCCCCTCGTCGAGCAGCAGCAGCGGCAGGTCCGCGAGCGCGGTTGGCTGCACGCGCCGCTTGCCCGCCAGCGGATGCCCGGGCGGCAGCGCGAGTACGAAATCCTCGTCGTAGATCGGTATTTCGGTGATGCCGCTGGTCTCGGCCGGTAGCGCGATGAGCGCCGCGTCGACGGACCCATCGCGCAAGCCGCCGAGCAGTCGCTCGGTCTGGTCTTCGATGAGCCGCAAGCTCAGGCCGGGCAACTGGTCGGCCAGGCCGGCGAGCAGAGTCGGCAGCACGTACGGCGCCACCGTCGGAATCAGGCCCAGCCGGATGCTGCCCTGCAGCGGGTCGGACGCACCCGCGGCCGCCGCCGAGAATGCGGTGGCCGCCTCGATCACCGCTTGGGCCTGCGGCAGCAGCTGCCTGCCTTCCGAGGTGAGAAAGACCCGGCGGGTGGAGCGCTCGATCAGCGGCACACCCAGACCGGTCTCCAGCGCGGACAGGGCCTGCGAGAGAGTCGACTGGCTGACGCCGAGAGTCATTGCAGCACTGCCGAAATGCTGCTTCTCCGCCACGGCGACGAAGGCCCGCAGGCCAGCAATCGTGGGCTGATAAGTCTTATCGGTCATACTTATCAATATAGTGGGAAAGATCACCTTTTGTTCAAAGTCCCGATCAGGCAAGATGGTGTCAAGATCAAATCTTGACTTAATCCAAATTGACTGAGGAGCGACTCATGGCACTGCTGACCATCGGCGACCAGTTCCCCGCCTACCGACTGACCGCGTTGATCGGTGGCGACCTCACCAAGGTTGACGCCAAGCAGCCCGAGGATTACTTCACCACAATCTCCAGTGGCGACTTCGAGGGCAAGTGGCGGGTCGTGTTCTTCTGGCCGAAGGACTTCACCTTCGTCTGCCCCACCGAGATCGCCGCGTTCGGAAAGCTCAACGACGAGTTCATCGACCGCGACGCCCAGGTGCTCGGCGTCTCGGTCGACAACGAGTTCGTGCACTTCCAGTGGCGGGCGCAGCACGAAGACCTGAAGAAGCTGCCCTTCCCGATGCTGTCTGACCTCAAGCGCGACCTGTCCGAGGCCACCGGGGCACTGAACGCCGACGGCGTCGCCGACCGGGTGACCTTCATCGTCGACCCGAACAACGAAATCCAGTTCGTGTCGGTGACCGCCGGTTCGGTGGGGCGCAACGTGGACGAGGTGCTGCGGGTGCTCGACGCCCTGCAGTCCGACGAACTGTGCGCGTGCAACTGGAAGAAGGGCGACCCGACGATCGACGCCGGCGAGTTGCTCAAGGCATCGGCCTGATCATGAGCATCGACAATCTCAAAGACGCGCTCCCTGAATACGCCAAGGACCTTAAGCTCAACCTCGGCTCGATCAGCCGCAGCACGGTGCTGAACTCCGAGCAGCTGTGGGGCACCTTGCTGGCCAGTGCCGCGGCGACCCGGAATACCCAGGTGCTGGCCGAGATCGGCGCCGAGGCGGCGGACAACTTGTCGTCGGAGGCCTACCAGGCGGCGCTGGGCGCCGCGTCGATCATGGGCATGAACAACGTGTTCTATCGCGGCCGGGGCTTCCTCGACGGCAAGTACGACGACCTTCGTCCTGGCTTGCGGATGAACATCATCGGGAATCCGGGCGCGGACAAGGCCAATTTCGAACTGTGGTCGTTCGCGGTGTCGTCGATCAACGGGTGTTCGCACTGCGTGGTCGCCCACGAGCACACGCTGCGCGAGGCCGGCGTCGAGCGGGAAGCGATCCTGGAGTCGTTGAAGGTCGCGGCCATCGTCGCCGGGGTCGCCCAGGCGATCACCACCGCGCAAACGCTGGCCGCCACCGGATAGCACCGCCCGTAGACTTCGGCTGTGGTGGTCAGCCAAGTCGATGTGCATCGGCTGCGCCGTTGCGTCGAGTTGGCCCGCATCGCACTGGAGCAGGGTCACGCGCCCTTCGGTGCGATGCTGGTCGGCTCGGACGGCCGGATTCTCTACGAGGACTTCAACCGCACCACCGACAACGACCTGACCCTGCACGCGGAGCTGGGTGTCACCCGCTGGGCGGTCGCGAATCTGGCTCCGGTGCAACGCATTCGGGCGACCGTGTACACATCGTGTGAGCAATGCCCGATGTGCGCCGCAGCGCACGCCTGGGCCGGGCTGGGGCGCATCGTGTATGCAACGTCGTGCGCTCAGTTGACCGGCTGGCTGGCTGAGTGGGACGCACCAGCACCGCCGGTGGCGATGCTGCCGATCGGCACGGTCGTGCCCCGGGTGGTGGCCGACGGACCGGCGCCCGAACTCGAGGACGAGATGAGAACCCTGTACGAGGCCAGGTACCGCCGTTGACCGCGCCCGCCTGGGTTGAGCATGTGATCTGGTGGCATGTCTATCCGCTGGGCTTCGTCGGTGCTTTCCCTGCTGATACCCCGCCGGAACCCGGTGAGCACCGACTGCGTCGGATAGCCGGCTGGTTCGACCACGCCATCGAGCTCGGTGCATCGGGGATCGCGCTGGGACCGATCTTCGCTTCGCGCACACACGGTTACGACACCACCGACCACTACCGCATTGATCCGCGGCTCGGTGACGACGATGATTTCGACCATCTGATCACCGAGGCGCGGCGGCGGGGCCTACGGGTACTGCTCGACGGGGTGTTTAACCACGTCGGCTTCGAGTTCGACGCCGACGCGCGCTGGTTGCGCGGGCGCCCAGGCAGATTTCACACCTTCGAAGGCCATGGCGACCTGCTGACGTTGAACCACGACAATCCCGACGTCGTCGATTACGTCGCCGACGTGATGGCGCACTGGCTTCGGCGCGGAGCCGACGGGTGGCGGCTGGACGCTGCATACGCTGTGCCGCAGAGTTTTTGGGCGACGGTGCTGCCAAGGGTCCGCCGGCGTCACCCCGAGGCGTGGTTCGTCGGCGAGCTGATTCACGGTGACTACGCTTCCGCCGTTCGCGAAGCCGGATTCGACTCGGTCACCCAGTACGAGCTGTGGAAGGCGATCTGGAGCGGGCTGAACGACGGAAACTTCTTCGAGCTGGATCATGCGCTGCAGCGGCACAGCGACTTTGTGACAAGCTTTGCGCCGCTGACGTTCATCGGCAACCACGACGTGACTCGGATCGCGAGCCGGCTTCAGCGCCCCGAGCATCTCGCGCACGCATTGGTGATCCTGATGACGGTGGGCGGGGTCCCCAGTATCTACGCGGGCGACGAGTTCGGATACCAGGGGATCAAAGAAGAGCGATTCGGCGGCGACGATGCGGTGCGTCCAGAATTCGGCACTCCCCCAGCACAACTCGATTCTCGCGGGCTCGAAATATGGTCTCTTCATCAGTACCTGATCGGGATGCGACGCCGCCACCCGTGGCTGCACCGCGCCTCGACCTCCGCACTGCGGCTGGAGAACCGGCAATACCTGTACCGGACCAGCCACGGTGACCAGTCTCTGGTCGTCGCGCTCAACATCGACGACAAGAACATGGAAGTGCGGCTGGACTCCGGCTCGGCGGAGGTGATCGCCGGAAGCGGGGCACCGCCGCCGGAGTCCGTCGACTCGGTGTCCGTCGAGCCGCACGGCTGGCGGGTTCTGCGGCCGGTTCACGACAACCGCTGAAGCGTCAGCGGATCCTCCTCGCCATCGTAATAGCGCGCCAGCAGCTCGACGAACTCGCTGTTGTCGTCAGTCGCGCGGCCGAACAACGTCATCGACGACCGCACCTTCATGTCGTCGGGCGACCCGAAGATCTGCCCGATCGAGCGGTCCTGGACCGCGTTGACCAGCCGGGTGCATTCGCGCAGCCGCGGTCCGAGCAGGTCGTGGCGAAGATAGGCCCGTGCCTCGTCGAGTGAGGAGATCGCGTAGCGAGCCGCCGTAGGGCTGCTGCCCAGGCCGGCGATCTGCGGGAAGACAAACCAAATCCAGTGACTGCGCTTGTGGCCGGCCCGCAATTCGTCGACGACTTGCGTGTACACCCGTGCCTGCGCGTCGACGAAACGCTGCAGATCGAAGGGGTCGCTTGCGGATTGCATATGACCTACGTTGACACAGTGGTCGAACGGCGGATACCGAAGGTGCGCGACTTTGCGCCGCTGATCCGATTCCGCACACCTCGGTTCGACCGCGTGCAGCGTCGGCTCGACGACGCCCAGACCATCCATGATCTGCGCCGCATCGCCAAGCGGCGGACGCCGCGCGCGGCCTTCGACTACACCGACGGCGCCGCCGAGGACGAGATCTCTCTCGGTCGGGCACGACAAGCCTTCCGCGACATCGAGTTTCATCCGACGATTTTGCGCGACGTCAGCACGGTCCGGACTGGATGGCAAGTACTGGGCGGGCCCGTCGCGCTGCCGTTCGCGATCGCGCCGACCGGATTCACCAGGCTGATGCACACCGAAGGCGAAGTGGCCGGCGCCCGCGCTGCCGAGCGCGCCGGCATCCCGTTCTCGCTGTCGACGCTGGGCACCGCGTCGATAGAAGACGTGGTCGCCGCTGCGCCTCAGGGCCGCAAGTGGTTTCAGCTGTACATGTGGCGTGACCGGGACCGGTCGATGGCGTTGGTGCGCCGCGCCGCCGAAGCCGGCTTCGACACGTTGCTGGCTACCGTCGACGTCCCGGTTGCCGGTGCGCGACTGCGTGACGTGCGCAACGGGATGTCGATCCCGCCGTCGTTGACGCTGCGGACCACGCTCGATGCCGCGGTGCGGCCGCGCTGGTGGTTCGACCTGCTGACCACCGAACCGCTGTCCTTCGCGTCGCTGGATCGCTGGTCGGGAACGGTCGGCGAGTATCTGGACCAGATGTTCGACCCGAGCCTGACCTTCGACGACCTGGCATGGATCAAAGCGCAGTGGCCGGGCAAACTCGTCGTCAAAGGCATCCAGACCCTCGACGACGCGCGGGCGGCTGTCGATGTCGGCGTCGACGGCATCGTGTTGTCCAATCACGGCGGCCGGCAACTCGATCGGGCCCCGGTGCCGTTTCATTTGCTGCCCGCGGTGGCGCGCGAGCTCGGCGCGCACACCGAGATATTGGTCGACACCGGCATCATGTCCGGTGCCGACATCGTGGCCGCCGTCGCGCTCGGTGCGCGCTGCGCGTTGATCGGTCGGGCATATCTGTACGGGCTGATGGCCGGCGGTGAGGCCGGCGTTCGTCGCGCGCTCGACATCCTGTCCGGGCAGCTGATCCGCACGATGAAACTGCTCGGCGTCAGTTGCCTGGAAGAACTGTCGGACCGGCACGTGACACAGTTGCACCGGCTTGCACCGGTGCGACCGACCTGAACTCAGGCGATCCGGAACACCGGATACTCGTCGACGATGCCTTCGAAATCCGAGAGCGGCGCGCCTTTGTCCACCGTGAAGAACGGACGCGCGCCCGGTGCCAGTTCGAGGTATCGCCGCAGAATCGCGGGGCGATCGGTCGAGGTGTCCTCGACAAGTGACACTTCTTCGGGCTGCCCACGCTTCAGCACCGCGCGACCGTCACCACCGCGCAGATTGCGCACCCAGTTGCTCCGATGGCCGAGCATGGCGACCAGGTAGCGCTGGCCCTGATAATCGGCGACCACCACCGGGAACGAAATGATGCGTCCCGATTTGTGGCCGCGCACCTCGAGTGTGGCCGCCCCACCGGGGCCGAACCCCCGCGCGAAGGCCTTGGCGCCCAAACGGTTCGCGATCCGCGCCGACCAGCGCGGGCGACCGCCGCGATATTGCCACCGCTGCAGTGCGCTGATCAGGCCCAAGGGCATGCGCCAACAATACCGACCAAGTCCAGGCTGTCAGCGCTTGAATGCCTTCCGGCGTTGCGCGCTGCGCAGCACGATGTCGACCGCGGCCGCGATCACGTCGTCGTCCGGCAGGGTCCCGAACATGATCGACGGACAGGCCACCACGCCGGTCAGCATCGACAGGGCGGCCTCGAGTTCGGCTCCGTCGAGGATCTCCCCGAGCATCGCGCGCATCTGTCCCTGGCCGGAGTTGTTGATTTTGTCGCGGATAACCCGCATCTCCTCGACCGAAGCCCACTGCGCCATCCCGGTCAGGATGAGGTCCAGACGCATCTCGGTGATGCCTCCGCGGAAGGCTTCGAGTTCGCCGATGATGTCGTCGCGTAGATTTCCGGTGCGTTCGTGGTGCGGGAGTTCGCCCAGCGCATCCACCGCGAGCACGATCAAGTCCACCCGCGACGGCCAGTGCGTGTACAGAGTTGTTTTCGAGTAGCCGGCAAGTTCGGCCACCCGCGCATGGGTCACGGCGTCGGAACCTTCGTCTGTCAGCACCCCGAGGGCCGCGCGCGAGACATCCGCGCGGGTGCGAGCCACCCGCGCGTCCTCGCCGGGACCCGGCGTCTTATCGCCCGGTCCGGGTGCCATCTGAGCACTCCACCTTTGCGCCGGCCTTTCCTGAGTTGAACCGCCCCAGAAAAGCTAGCCGATGAAGGCCTGATTCTGTAATGGAAGATTCCGTCACTAATGTACGTTTAGACCAGTAGTGTACCGGGAAGTGGTTACCGTACGGGTTGGTCAGATAGCCGGCCCGGCCGGATTGCCCATTTCACAAGAAGGAACTCCATGTCTGCCATCCTTTTTGGCTCGATCAGCACGCTCGTCGACACCTCAGAACTGCAGCGCCGTGCGTTCAACGAGTCGTTCGAGGCCCATGGCCTTGACTGGCAATGGTCGCAGCCTGACTACGTGTCGATGCTCGAGTCGAACGGTGGTGCGCAACGCATCGCCGACTACGCCGAGGCGCGCGGCGAGGACGTCGACGCCGACGCCGTGCACACCACGAAGTCGCAGATCTTCCAGGAATTGCTCGTCACGGCAGGACTCAAGGCGCGGCCGGGGGTCGTCGCGACGGTCAACGAGGCGAAGCGCCGCGACGTCAAACTCGGCTTCGTCACGACCACCTCGCCGGAGAACATCTCGGCACTGCTGGAGTCGTTGAGCCCCGACATCGACGCCGACACGTTCGACGTGATCGTCGATCGCGATTCGGTGGCAAGCCCCAAGCCGGACGCCGCGGCGTATCTGTTCGCGCTGGAGCAACTCGACGAGGATGCCGATTCCGCCGTGGCGATCGAAGACAACGTCGGCGGGATCGCCGCCGCGTCGGCCGCCGGCGTGAAATGCGTTGCCTTCCCCAACGAGAACACTGCGGACGGCGACTTCGCGGCGGCCGCCGACACCGTCGACGCCCTCGACCCAGAGCAACTCGTCGGCCTCGTCGCCTAAGCGCCCTATCCCCCATCCTCTTTCCCCAAGGACATCCTTAATGAGCGATTTGCAAGCGCGAGTCACCAGCAGTCCCAGAGCTTTTCACGTCGAAGGCTACGAGAAGATCGAGTACGACCTGGTCTACGTCGACGGCGTCTTCGGGCCGGACAGCCTTGAACTGGCGGAGACCTACCGGCCGTACGGTCGGGCGCTGATGGTCGTGGACGAAACCGTCTACGACCTGTACGGCAACCAGATTCACGGCTACTTCGAACGGCACGGCATCGACCTGACTGTCATGCCGGTGCAGATCCGGGAGACCGCGAAGTCACTCGAGACGTTCGAGAAGATCGTCACGCGGTTCAACGACTTCGGACTGGTTCGCACCGAGCCGGTTCTCGTCGTGGGTGGCGGGTTGATCACCGATGTCGCGGGGTTTGCCTGTGCGAGTTATCGCCGCAACACCCCCTACATCCGGATTCCGACGACGTTGATCGGTCTCATCGACGCCAGCGTGTCCATCAAGGTCGCCGTCAATCACGGCAAGCACAAGAACCGGTTGGGCGCCTACCACGCGTCGCAGAAGGTTCTGCTCGACTTCTCGTTCCTCAAGACGCTGCCGGAGGATCAGGTCCGCAACGGGATGGCCGAGCTGATCAAGATCTCGGTGGTCGGCAACACCGAGATATTCGAGCTGTTGGAGGCCCACGGCGTCGACCTGCTGCAGACCAGGTTCGGGTATCTGGACGGGACGCCCGAGTTGCGTTCTGCGGGTGAACGTCTCACGCACCAGGCGATCGCCACCATGCTCGAGCTCGAAGCGCCCAATCTGCATGAGATCAACCTCGACCGGGTGATCGCGTTCGGGCACACCTGGAGCCCGACCCTGGAGCTCACTCCCCCCGACCCGTTCTTCCACGGCCACGCCATCAACATCGACATGGCGTTGTCGACGACACTGGCCGAGCAGCGCGGCCATCTGTCGGTCGACGAGCGCGACCGGGTGCTCGGATTGATGAGCGACCTGGGCCTGGCACTGGACAGCCAGTACTTGACGCCGGAACTGCTGAGCACAGCCACGGCCGCCATCTTGAAGACCCGCGACGGCATCCTGCGGGCGGCTGTGCCGGCACCGATCGGCCGTTGCCTCTTCCTCAACGATGTCGGCGTCGAGGAGCTCGCCGAAGCCCTGGTGTTGCACAAGAAACTCTGTCTGGATTATCCCCGCGGTGGTGACGGCGTCGACATGTTCACCTCGACGACGTATGGCAGCTGCCATGCATGATGTTGTGCCGCTGCGGAATACACCCGTCATGTCGCCGGAACATGCATCCGATATGCGGGTCGGTGCGCCCACTGACGTCCGTGGTGGCAACGTCATCCGGACGCTGGCCACACTCGCCGGCCTGCTGATCACCCTGCCGATCGACGCTCTGCTCGTCGCCGTCGCGCTGCTGTGGCGCGTGAAACCGCCCGCCGCGGCGCGGCCCCGCACATTCCCGCGCACCGTGCTGATCTCCGGCGGCAAGATGACCAAGGCGCTGCACCTTGCGCGATCGTTCCACCGCGCAGGGCATCGGGTGATTCTGGCCGAGACCGCGAAATACCGGTTCACCGGTCACCGCTTCTCCCGGGCGGTGGACGCCTTCTACTGCCTTCCCGACCCGGCTGAGCGCGGTTACGACGATGCTCTCTACGAAGTGATCCGCTATGAGGCCGTGGACAACTTCATCCCGGTGTCCAGCCCGGCCGCCAGCGTCCACGACGCGCGGGCACGCTACGCCCTGGACGACATCTGCGAGGTCATGCACGCCACCGAGGACGTGGTGCGCATGCTCGACGACAAGGCGGAATTCTCCAAAGTGGCAGTCGCATTGGGGCTTCGAGTACCCGACTGGGTGCGGATCACCGATCCCCGCCAGATTCTGGACTTCGACTTTCCGGCGGGGCGTAGCTATGTCTTGAAGCGGATCGCGTACAACCCCGTCGGCCGGTTGGACCTTCCTCGCTTGTCCAGGCGTACGCCGCAACGCAACGCGGCATTGGCGCATTGGCTGTCGATCTCGGAAGAGAATCCGTGGATATTGCAGGAGTTCATCGCCGGACGTGAGTACTGCACGCACGGAACCGCCGTCAACGGGCGACTGCAGGTGCACGTCTGCTGTGAGTCGTCGGCATCCCTGCTCAACTACGCGGCGGTCGACAAGCCGGAGATCCGCGCGTGGGTCGAGCAGTTCGTGACCGCACTGGGCGTCAGCGGGCAGTTCTCCTTCGACTTCATCGAGGGCGACGATGGCAATGTCTATGCCATTGAATGCAATCCCCGCACCCACACCGCCATCACGACGTTCCACAATCACACCCGGCTCGCATCGGCGTATCTCGACGACGGGCATCCGACCGTCACGCCCGTCACCGGCGCCCGCCCGACGTATTGGATCTATCACGAGATATGGCGCCTGCTGACCGAGCGCGGCCGGCGCGCACGGCTGAACAGCATCCTGCGGGGCCAGGATGCCATCTTCGCGTGGTGGGATCCCCTGCCGTACTTCATGGTGCACCACGTCCAGATCCCGGCGCTGCTGATCGACAACCTTCGCCACCGCCGGGGCTGGGCCAAGATCGACTTCAACATCGGCAAGTTGGTCGAGCCGGACGGAGACTGAATGTCCTTTGCTGCCAAGCCTTTACGGCTCCTGCACCTGGTCGGCTCCGCGGTGGACGACTTTCATGCCGACCTGTCTCGGCTGTACGCCGGAGCATGCCTGGACGCGCTAACAGGGTCGACAGACTACGTCGCACAGGTGGCCTACATCGCACCGGACGGATCATGGCGGTTCCCAAGGGATCTGAGCCTCCGCGCGATCGAACAAGCCCCGGCCCTGACGCGCGAGGATGCCGTCGAGTGGATCCAGGCGCTTGAGGTGGACGCGATGGTCCCGCAGATGTTCTGCATCCCGGGCATGACGACCTACCGGGCGTTATTCGACGAACTCGGTATCCCCTACCTCGGCAACCCGGCCGACGTGATGGCCGTCGGCGTCAACAAAGTCAAGACGCGGTGCACCGTCGCGGCCGCCGGGGTCGCGGTGCCCGCCGCAGAGATCCTCGGCCCCGGTGAGCGGCCCGCGCTGCCGTATCCCGTGGTGGTCAAGCCGGTCGACGCCGACAACTCCGTCGCGGTGTCCCTTGCGCGTGGCCCCGACGATTACGCCGCCGCTGCCTCGTCGGCACTGGAACACAGCGGCGCCGCGCTGGTCGAGGCGTATGTCGAGCTGGGCCGAGAAGTGCGCTGCGGCATCATCGTTCGTGACGGCGAACTGGTCTGCCTGCCGCTCGAAGAATATGCGGTGGACCCCCATACCAAGCCGATTCGGACGCCCGAGGACAAACTCGCCCGCACCGAGAACGGCGAGCTGTATCTCGTCGCGAAAGATCCCGCCAAGGCCTGGATCGTCGACGACGACGATCCGCTGACCCAGCAAGTCTGGGACGCGGCACGACGCTGCCACGTCGCGCTGGGATGCCGGCATTACAGCCTGTTCGACTTCCGCATCGACCCCGACGGCCGTCCCTGGTTTCTGGAGGCCGGACTCTATTGCTCGTACTCCCCCGGCAGCGTCATTGCCGTGATGGCGGCTGCCGCCGGCATCGGCGTGCGCGATCTGTTCGAGATCGGGCTGGCCGAATTGAAACACGAAGGGGCGCCATGTTTAACGTCACCGCGATGACCCCAATCGGTGCCCGGCTCACCGGTGTTCGGGTCGATACCCTCGACGCGGCGTCCGTCGCGCAGGTGCGGTTCCTGCTCGCCGAATACGGTGTGCTCGTTCTGCCCGGTCAGCACGCCGACGATGCGGGCTTCCTGCGTTTTCTGCGCAGTTTCGGGCCAACCATGTTCACCGTCGGGGAAACTCCGGTGCCCGGGCATGACGAACTCAACGTCGTCAGCAATGTCGGGAGGTCGAAGCCGCCGCGATCGAGCTTCCACACCGACACGAGCTACGTCGCGAAACCTCCGGCCTTCACCGCCCTGCGGGCGGTCGCCGTGCCCGAGCGCGGCGGACAGACATTGTTCACCAATCAATATGCGGCCTACGACACCTTGCCCGTCGATGTGCGACAGGAATTGCTCGGACGGACCATCACGCACGTGGTGACCGGTCTGGAGCTCGGGCCGGATGAGGAGACGTCGGCCACCCATCCGATCATCGACGTTCACCCGCTGTCCGGGCGCACCTACCTCTACCTCTCCACACCGCAGCGCTGCGCACGGGTCAGCGGTATGTCGGCAGAACAGGCCGCCAATACGGTGGGCTTTCTGTTCGCGCACTGCACCCGCCCCGACAACGTCTACCGGCACACGTGGTCGCCTGGCGATGTCGTGATCTGGGACAACCGGTGCGTCATGCACTGCGCCGACCACGCCGGCGTTCGCGGCGACCGGGTTATGCACCGCGGCATGATCGCCGACGTCGACCGGGAACAAATTGGATCCGGTCCAGGTTGAGCGCAGCAGGCTTAACTTTGGAGGATTGATGGCTGAAACCAAGTCAGTGCCGGTGTTGTTCGTCAGCGACCCGATCGTGCTGCCGGGAATGGTGGTGCCCATCGCGCTGGACGACGCCGCCCGCGCTGCCGTCGACGCTGCCCGGGCCACCGAGTCGGGCACGTTGCTGATCGCGCCCCGGCTCGACGACCGCTACCCGTCATACGGCGTGCTCGCAACGATCGTGCAGGTCGGGCGTATCGCGGGCGGCGGCACCGCCGCGGTGGTCCGGGGCGAGCGGCGCGCCCATATCGGCACTGGGGCGAGCGGCCCGGGCGCCGCACTGTGGGTCGAGGTGACCGAGGTCACCGACCCCGAACCCGACGACGAAACCCGTTCGCTGGCAGCTGAATACAAGAAGCTCCTGCTGGCGATGCTGCAACGCCGGGAGGCGTGGGAGCTGGTCGACGTTGTCAACCGGTTGACCGACCCGTCGGCGCTGGCGGACATGGCGGGCTACGCCTCGTATCTGACCGGCGTGCAGAAGCGTCAGCTGCTGGAAACCGAGAATGTCGCCGAACGGTTGCGGACGCTGATCGACTGGACCGGCGACCACTTGGCCGAAGTCGAGGTCAACGACAAGATCGCCGAAGACGTCCGCGACGGCATGGAGAAGCAGCAGAAGGAATTCCTGCTGCGCCAGCAGTTGGCGGCCATCCGCAAGGAGCTCGGCGAAGGTGAGCCTGAGGGATCTGATGACTACCGGGCCCGCGTCGAGGCGGCCGACCTGCCGGACAAGGTTCGCGAGGCCGCGCTGCGCGAGGTCGGCAAGCTGGAACGCTCCAGCGACCAGAGCCCCGAGGGCGGCTGGATCCGCACCTGGCTGGACACCGTGCTCGACCTGCCGTGGAACGCCCGCACCGAGGACTCGACCGACCTGAAGGCGGCCCGCGAGATCCTGGACGCCGATCACCACGGCCTCGACGACGTCAAGGACCGCATCGTCGAATACCTGGCCGTGCGTGCGCGGCGTGCTCAGCGCGGTCTGCAGGTTGTCGGTGGGCGTGGTTCCGGCGCCGTGATGGTGTTGGCCGGCCCTCCCGGGGTCGGCAAGACATCGCTGGGTGAGAGTGTCGCCCGCGCGCTGGGTCGCAAGTTCGTCCGCGTCGCCCTCGGCGGTGTGCGCGACGAGGCCGAGATCCGCGGGCACCGGCGTACGTACGTCGGCGCGCTGCCCGGCCGGATCGTCCGCGCCATCGGCGAAGCGGGATCGATGAATCCCGTTGTGCTGCTTGACGAAATCGACAAGGTCGGCTCGGACTTCCGCGGCGACCCCAGCGCCGCCTTGCTGGAGGTGCTGGACCCCGCGCAGAACCACACCTTCAGAGATCACTACTTGGATCTGGATCTGGACCTGTCCGATGTGGTGTTCCTGGCGACGGCCAACGTCATCGAGAACATCCCGTCGGCGCTGCTGGACCGGATGGAACTGGTGCAGATCGACGGCTACACCGAGGACGACAAGGTGGCCATCGCGCGCGACTTCCTGCTACCGCGGCAACGTGACCGGGCCGGGCTGACCGACGACGAGGTCGCCGTCACCGACGCCGCGCTGCGCAAGATCGCGGCCGACTACACCCGCGAGCCGGGCATGCGGCAGTTCGAACGGCTGCTGGCCAAGGCGCTGCGCAAGGTCACCACGAAGATCGCCGACGAACCGGTGACGATCGACGAGCCGGACCTGGTGGATTACCTGGGCCGCCCGCGTTTCACCCCGGAGTCCGCCGAACGCACGGCGGTGCCGGGCGTGGCGACCGGCCTGGCCGTGACGGGGCTCGGCGGCGACGTGCTCTACATCGAGGCCGGCGCCAACGAGGGTGAACCGGGTCTGCAGCTGACCGGCCAGCTCGGCGACGTCATGAAGGAGTCGGCGCAGATCGCGCTGTCGTATGTGCGCTCGCACGCAGCGGAATTAGGCGTCGACCCCGAGACGCTGAACCGGCGGATTCATGTGCACGTGCCCGCCGGCGCCGTCCCGAAGGACGGCCCGTCGGCCGGTGTGACGATGGTGACCGCGCTGGTGTCGATGGCGACCGGACGACAGGTCCGCGCCGACGTCGGGATGACCGGCGAGGTGACGCTGAACGGTCGGGTGCTGCCGATCGGCGGGGTCAAGCAGAAGCTGCTGGCTGCCCAGCGGGCCGGGCTGTCGACGGTGTTCATCCCGCAGCGCAACGAGCCGGATCTCGACGATGTGCCCGCCGAGGTGATCGAGGCGTTGGACGTCAAACCGATGACCGACGTCGCCGAGATCGTGGCCCAGGCGCTGGAACCGGCGCAGGAGGCCGTCACCGCCGCGGCGTAATCTGCGGTGATGCCTGATCTGCAGCAACTCAAACGGCGCGTCGTCCACACCGCTCAACGCCTGGTGGTCAACCCGATTGGTCGTCGGTCACCGATGACCATGCTGGAGACCACCGGGCGCAAGTCGGGCCAGCCGCGCCGCACCGCGATCGGGGGCCGGCTGATCGGCAACCAGTTCTGGCTGGTCTCCGAGCACGGCGAGCACTCGCATTACGTGCTCAACATCAAGGCCAATCCGGCGGTGCGGCTGCGGCTGCACGGCCAGTGGCGCACCGGCACCGCTCACCTGCTGCCCGACGATGACGTGAACGAGCGGCTCAAGGGCCTGCCCGGGGTCAACAGCGCGCTGGTGCGGCTGATGGGCAGCGATTTGCTGACTATCCGGGTCGACCTGGACTGAGCATGGCGTACGACGCCGACCTGGCCGACCGGGTCCGGGAACTGCTGGGCCCGGTGCGCGGCGTCGACGAGATTCGGATGTTCGGCGGGCTGGCCTTCCTGATCAACGGCAATATGTCCGTCGCCGTGAGCGGGCAGGGCGGGCTGATGGTGCGGGTGCCGCCGGGCGACACCGAGAATCTGCTGAGCCGCAGCCACGTCAGCCCGATGGTGATGAGCGGACGCGAGGTTCGCGGGTGGATCCGCGTCGATGCCGGCGGGGTGAAAACCAAACGGCAATTGACCGACTGGGTGACTCGCGGCGCCGACTACGCGCGCAGTCTTCCGCCGAAGTAATCACGACGTTTGCGAAGCCTCGCTGCGGGTACGCCGTGCTCTGTGGATCCCGACAGGCGTCTGGTGCGGCGGTTGCTGACGACCGCCGGCACCACCTACGCCGAAGAAACGGGAATCCGTATCGACGACAAACCGATGCCGCTGTTTCAGCTGCTGGTGCTCTGCATGCTGGCGAGTAAGCCGATCGACGCCGCCACCGCGATGCGTGCTGCCCGTGAATTGTTCAAAGCCGGGCTGCGCACTCCCAAGGCCGTGCTGGCGTCCGATCGACGCAGCATGATCGCTGCGTTCGGCCGCGCCCACTATGTGCGCTACGACGAGAGTTCGGCCACGCGGCTGACGGATATCGCCAAGCATGTGCGAGACGATTACGCCGGTGATCTCCGCGCCATCTCCGAGCGCAGTCATCACGACATCGAAGCCGCGAAGCGGATGCTCAAGCAGTTCAAAGGAATCGGTGACACCGGCGCCGACATTTACCTGCGCGAAGTACAAGACGTGTGGACGTGGGCACGGCCCTTCTTCGACGAGCGCGCCAGGGCCGGCGCCACGGCACTGGGACTGCCCGGCGATGCGGACAAGCTCAGCGCCCTCGCCCCGCGCTCCAATGCGCGACTGGCCGCCGCGCTGGTGCGATCGACTCTCGACGACGACGTACGTCAACGGGTGGCCGGCTAGCCATCTGTGTGGGCTGCACGAGCAAGGTAATCCGACAGGATGGAGCAGTGATCATGGTCGACTCGAAGATATTCGTCATCGTCGGCGGCGGACTGGGCGGAGCCAAGGCTGCCGAAGCGTTGCGCGAGAAAGGGTTTGACGGCAAAGTCGTGCTGTTCGCCGACGAGGAGCACCTACCTTACGAGCGACCGCCATTGTCCAAAGAATTTCTTGCCGGCAAGAAGTCGCTCGGCGATTTCACCGTGCACGACTCACAGTGGTACCGCGACAACAAGATCGACTTGCGGGTCGGCACCGAGGTGCTGTCGATCGACCCGAATGCTCACACCGTCGCAGTCTCAGGCGAGAGCCTGAAGTACGACAAGTTGCTGCTGGCCAGTGGATCGCGTCCGCGGTGGCTGACGATCCCCGGTGCCGACTCCACCGGAGTGCATTACCTCCGGAAATACGACGACGCGTCGAACCTGAATACGGCTCTGCTCGAGGGATCGTCGCTGGCGGTGGTCGGGGCCGGGTGGATCGGCCTGGAGGTTGCGGCTAGTGCTCGCGAGCGCAAGATCGATGTCACCGTGGTCGAGACGGCCAAGGCGCCGTTGATCGGCGCGGTCGGCGAAGAAGTCGGCAACGTGTTCGCCGCGCTGCATCGCGACCATGGTGTGGACCTGCGCCTGGAGACCGAAGTCAAGGAGATCATCACGACCGACGGCAAGGCCACCGGTTTGCGATTGGGCGACGGGTCGACGGTCACCGCCGACCGCGTGCTGGTCGCCGTCGGTGCGCAGCCCAACATCGAACTCGCCGAGGATGCCGGCCTGTCGACCGGTGACGGCGGGGTGCTGGTCGACTCGTCGTTGCGCACCAGCAACCCCGACATCTATGCGGTGGGTGACATCGCCGCGGCCGAGCATCCGTTGTTCGACGAGCGCATCCGCACCGAACACTGGGCCAACGCGCTGAATCAGCCGGCCGTCGCAGTCGCGGGGATGCTCGGCGAAGACGCGAAATACAAAGAGCTGCCGTATTTTTTCACCGACCAGTACGACCTCGGCATGGAGTACGTCGGTTACGCGCCGAACTGCGATCGGGTGGTGTTCCGCGGCGACGTCGAGGGCCGCGAATTCGTGGCCTTCTGGCTGGACGGCGAAAACCGGGTGCTGGCCGGCATGAACGTCAACGTCTGGGATGTGCTCGACGACATCAAGAACCTGATCCGGTCGAAGAACAAGGTGAATCTCAACGCATTGGTCGATACCGAAAAGCCGTTGGGCGACGCCGTCAGTTGACCGTGACGACGGTGGGCGGACGCAGAGTCTGGAACCGTTCGCGTTCGTCGCGACGACGCTTGATCCGCAGTCGCGCATCCGACGGTGGGGTGACCGCCTCGTCGCAGGTGAGGTAGAACACCTCGCCGGCAACGTCGATGAGTTCTGCGTCCTCTAATCGAGAGCCCAACTCTCGCAACGTCGTTCGTAGCTCATGGGTGAATCTGATGGTCGTGTCGTAGGCGAGTTCGCGAGACGCGCGGGTGCTCGCCGCCATCCGCTCGGACAGCTTCGCCTCCGATCCGGCCGGTTTCACCGGCTGCGGCACATCGGTTGCGGCGTGTCCGGCGGCAGCCAGCAGCATCGCTGGATCGTCGCCGAACATCAGGTTCGCCAGCTCGACCTCACCGGGGCCGCGGTGCCCGATCCGGCTGACCGCGGACGTGAACGCGGCGCCGATGGTGCCCGACATGGCGGTGACGCCGTCGAGGTCGCGGTCTAATGCCAACGCGCACAACTGCGCATCGTTATGGATCAGCCCGGCCAGCGACGCGGTCTTGGCTTCGATGGCGTCGCTGTGCAGCAACGCGCCCACTCCGGCGACGCCGATGTGCACGCCGGTGCGCTCCACCGTCGCCGCGGTGACGCCATTGTCGATCAGCCACAGCCCGGTTAGCCGCCAACCCTGATGAATCCTGTCCCGCAGCAACCGAACCCGTACCTGCAATTCGGCGTCGGATTTCGACATCAGTTGCACCGCAGACAGATGTTCGGCCGCGGCCGCCGCGACGTATGCCTGGGTGTCGGCCTTGAGATGGCGTAGCAACGCCAAGGCTCGTTTGGCGACAACGGCTTTGGCGGCCGACCCGAGCACGCGGCCAGCCGACCGCGGGCGGCCGAGCGGCCACAGCGCCTCGACGTGCGAGCCGCCGAGCGATGCCCGTCTGACCTCGTCGGCGTTCCAGCCGGGCAACTGCTCCGCGGCAAGAACGTTCGCCGAAACACCGATGTAGGGCTGGTGACTGAACACGGCGATCGCCCGACTCCCCCATTCGTCGGCCAGCGCATCGCCGGGGCTCATCACCAGACTCATCGCCCTGGTAGCGGCTCGCAGACCGGAGAGCTGGACGTCAAGCGTCATCGGTGTCAGCGGGCCGGGCAGCGCCTCGGCTACCGTCGCCGCACTGAACACCGGGAAGCGCGGGTCGATGCGGTCGTCGAACTCACCCTCCTGCCCGTCGCTTCCAGCAGCCGACAACAGTGCGCCGTCCGACGGCCTGGCTCGCGGCGCAACCTCGACCGGCAGTGGCAGATGACCGGCCAGATCCGCCGCACCCCGGGTATCGACCCGGCGGCCGACCAGGCCGCGGGTGGTGTCGGCGACCGCATCGCTTGCCCGCCAGCCGAATTCAAACTGCCACGACTCCGCCGCCGCTGCATCGTCGAAGTCGGGCGTCAGGTGGTGCCAGCATGGGAGCCGAGCCAATCGGGGTCGCTGATCGGCCGAGCGCAGCAGTCGACGCGCAGCGCCGATATCGACGGTGTCCGGAGCCGCGAGGTCGACCACGCCGCTGCGGTTGGTGGCCACCGCATGCACCAGGAAGCGCAGCAGGTCGTCGAAATGCAGCAGCCGAAGCGGCTGAGCCGGATTCTTGCTCGCCAACAGGCTGCCGACTGTGCGGCAGATCATCCAGTCGAGCTGGCGGCCCATCAGCGGTGCTATCCGCACCACCACGCTGGGCGCCCACCCGGAGGCCACCAGCGTCTCGGCCTGTCCGTAGAGCGTGGGTTGACCGGCTGACTGTGACAGGCAGATCAGCCGGGAGCCGGCGCGGGCCGCCGCATGCGCGACGTGCACCAGACCGTTGATCCCCGCGCTGCCCGGCGCGGCGGCCTCGATCGGGGCAAGGTGCAGGACGACCTCGGACGCGTCGGCCAGTTGCTGCAGCACCGGGTCGACGAGTGAGCCACGAACAAAGTCGACGTCGGGATGCAGGGATTCATGCGGCTCGGCCGCGATGCCGGTGACCGTATGGCCGGCGGCGACCAGCTGCCGGGCCACGGCGCGCCCGAGCAGGCCGGTGACGCCGGTCAGCAGGATCCGCACGCCCGAGCACCTCCACGGCGTCTAGTTGACTAGTTGACAATAATCGCGCGGGCCGGTTCACAGGTAGCTTTCAGCTAACCCGGTTGGGTCACAATAAGGTTGCGGAACCGTCGGCGTGCACGGTCACCTCGGCTTCGCCGATGTCGTCGCGCACCGTGTCCGCGGCTGTCGCCTGGTCGTTGATCAACGCCAAGGTGCGACGGCCGTCGGGCGTGCGCACCGCCAGGAATGTCTTCTCCGGCTGGCCATCCCGGTCGAACGGCGTGGTCCAGGCCTCCACGGTGCCCACGCCTTCCCACTCGACCGCTGCTGTCCGGGTCGGCTCCCGGTCGACCTCGGATTGGGTGTCCTCCCAACGGAATTCCGTCGACGGTGGCTCGGTGCCGTACACGCCGAAGCTGTGCTTGGTCAGATAGCCGCCGTTGGCGGTGATCAGGCCCCGGTGGCCGGGGTTGGCCACCAGCAACTCTGCCATCGTCGCGATCGAGTGCGCGACGTAGTTGCTCCACGGGCCGCCGGCGAACGTCAGGCCGCCCGTGACGGTCAGCGGTCGGGCCGGGTCGTCCACCAGCAGTCCGAGTTCGGCCGCGGCGACCTGGACCGCGGACGGAAAGCATGAGTACAAGTCGACGTGGTCCACGTCGTCGATACCCAGCCCGGCCAACTCCAGTGCCCGCGTGCCGCCGATCCGGATTGCCGGCGAACGGTGCAGTTCGGCACGCTCGCTGATCGCGTAGGTGTCGTGCGAGTCGGTGCCGGCGTACGGGTACACCCAGCGTTCGGCGGGGATCTTCAGCCGGGTCGCGGCCTCCACCGACGTGAGGATCAACGCGGCGGACTGGTCGACCATGTTGTTGGAGTTCATCAGCTTGGTGTAGGGCCAGCTGACCATCCGGTTCGTCGGGCCCTGCTGCCAAATGTCTTCGGCAGCAACCGGTTTACGGATCCAAGCATGCGGGTTGGCGACTGCGACCTCGTTGAACCGCGCCCACAATTCGCCGATGCGCTTGCGGTGGTCGTCGCTGGACTCCCCCGTGCTGATCCGCAATGCCTGCTCGAACATCGGGTAGATGAACGACGGGCGGTCCAGGCCGATGCGGTCTTCGGCGGCCCCGGCCATCGGCACGTTCTCGTCGCTGCCTTCGGGCAGCGGAACCGACTCGTCCTGCTCGGTGTAGCCGAGCCGTCGGCCGCTGGCGCGCAATTGCATTCTGGTTCGCCACATTTCGGCGCCGGCAACCAGAACGACGTCCGCGCGTCCATGTTGAATGTCCGCACAGGCCCGGTTGACCAGCGTCTGCGGCACATTGCCTCCGATGCCGCTGTACCGGGTCGCCGGATTGTCAGCGCCGATGCGCTGCCCGAGTAGCAGGCCGGGATCGCGGTAGCGCGCCGAGAGCAGGTTGACCACCCGGACGGAGTCGACGGCTTCGAGGACGCGTGCATCGGCGGCCGCGCGGGCGGCCTCGGCCATCAGATCGACCGGTTCCGGGTTGTCGTCCTGCCCGTTCGCCTCCTGGCGGTAATTGATCTGGCCGTAGCCGACCAGCACCGGCGTTCTCGGGTTGGGGGGCATCAAGAAAACCTTCCGCGGTTGGGCGCCAGGCGAATGCTAGGGGCGGTGTCGGTGGATGCGAAGAGCACGCCGTCGGCGATCAGTTGCTCGGTCTCGTCGCTGGTCATGCCGAGAATCTTGTGACAGATCTCGCGGGTGTCCTGTCCGGGCAGCGGCGCCGGCCGTTGCGGCGCGGGCGGAATGTGGCGAAACGGCGCCGGGCCGGTTTCGGCCGGCAGTGGGTGGTCGAACAGTGGATGGCGCATGTCGGCGTACAGCTTTCGCTCGCGTATCTGCGGGTCTTCCAGAACGTCGGGTGGCCGATTCATCTGACCCGCGGGCACGCCCACCGACTGCAGGGCTCCGGCCACCTGGACCGGCGTCCGTACCGACGTCCACGCCGAGACCTGCGCCAGCATGTCGGCCCGGTTGGCCCGTCGCGCCTCGCCGGTCGCAAACCGTGCCTCGTCGGCCAGTGCGGGCAACCCGAACACCGCTGTGGCGCAGCGCCATTCGTCGTCGGTGCGGATCGAGATCGCGCACCACTCGTCGTCGCCGGCGCATGGCACGACGGCGTGAATGCTGATGTCGTCCCGTAGTTCGGGATGACCGTCGGCGCGCACGGTGTCGACGACATACCGGGCATCGAGTTGATTGACGACGGCCTCGGCCTGCGAAACCTGCACGCGGGCGGCGCTGCCGGTCCGGTCGCGGTGGATCAACGCCGCCAATGCGCCGATCGCGGTGATCCGGCCGACGACGTGGTCGGGAAAGACCGTGGTCGCGTCGTAGAACCGGTGCCGCGAACCGTCATTCGATTGGTCCGGTGGGGACTGCTCGGACTGCTCGTCCGTCCAGAGCATGCTGACGCCCGCGGTGGCGCGCACCAGCGGTCCGTAGCCCAGCCGGTTGCTCCACGGCCCGCTGTCGCCGAACGCGCTGCTTTCCGCGAGGACGATCCGGGGATTGAGCTGCCGCAACGTGTCATATGGAAAGCCAAGAGCAGCAAGCGTTCCCGGTTTGAAGTTGGCGAACACCGCGTCGGCGTCGGCGACCAGCCGGCTGAACACCCGCTTGCCCGCGTCGCTGCGCAGATCCAGGCCGAGCGCGAGGTTGTTGCGATGTGTCCAGGCGAACGATTCGCTCATCGCGTCGCCGACCCTGGCCTGCCGAAGTCCGTCGGGGTAGGCGGCGCTTTCGACTTTGATCACCTCGGCGCCGAAGTCGCCGAACAGGCGACTGAGTTCGCCGCCGGCGACGATCACGCCGAGGTCGACGATGCGCAGCCCGTCGAATGGACGCCGACCGGATGTGCCGGCGGCGTTGAGGTTGGCCGGCTCCGCCAGCCACCGCGCCGCGTGGTCACCGGCGGCCGGGGCGGCCGCTCGGAAGCCGACGTGCCGACCGTCGACTGCGTAGTAGCCCGTCGGCACGCGGCTGTGCACCCCGGGCACGATCTCGACGTCGGCGACGGCGCCGACCGCTTCGAAATGCTCGGAGGCCAGGATCTGCGTCGGAGCCAGTACGGCCGAGATCGGTACACCGTGCGCCTGACCGGCCGAGACCAACGCCTGCATGGTCTGGTCGGCGAACAACCGCTCGATCAGCACACCGATTTTGGGCCAGGCGGCGAAACGAGCGGCGATCACGTCGTACTTCGGGTCTCCGAACTCGTCGGGCTCCCCCAGCCAGCGCCGCAGCCCGTGCCACTGGCGCGGCGACATCACGCAGAGCCGGACGTAGCCGTCCCGGCAGGGATAGATCGGGTAGGCGTCCTGGTTTCTGGGCCGCCCGCGCCACCGATTGGGGTGACGGACACCCGCGGCGGCCTGCCCGTGTGCACCGAACGCGGGGTCGAGCGCCATCACGACCGCCTCGAATCGAGAGAAGTCGATATAATCGCCTGTGCCACAACGCAATCGGTGGTAGTAAGCGACCAGCGCGGTCCAGGCGGCCTGTACGGCGGCGGTAGCCGAGGCGATGCCGTCCGGTGGCGAGACCGGCGTCCCGGCGGTCGGGCCCGATCGTGACAGCGCTCCCGACAACGCGTAGAGCACCGGATCGGTTGCCCGCCAGGTTGACCGCGGCCCGGTTCTGCCGAAGTCGGTGACCGACAGTGCGACCAGTCGCGGGAACCGGTCGGCCAAGTCTTCACACGAGGTTCCGTAGGCCGCGGCCTGACCGGGAATACCGCTGTCGACGACGATGTCGGCGTCACCGGCGAGCCCGATCAACCGTTCCCGGTCGGCCGGGTCTGCAGGGTCGAGGACCGTGCTGCGCTTGTTCGCGTTGTGCAAGGCGAACCGGAGGCTGAGGCCGCGCAGCGTCGGGGCCGTGGTGCGCGACGGGCTGCCTCCCGGCGGTTCGACCTTCAGCACGTCGGCGCCGAGATCGGCAAGCAGCCGGGTCACCGCGTCGCCGTCGTCGCTGGACAAATCGAGAACCCGCAGCGACGTCAGAAGCCCGTGGGCGGCGTCGTCAGGCATCAGGTCAGCGTAGTTGGCAGGTGTCAACTCCGGACGCCTGCCTCGACGCCGCCGGTAGCCTGGAGAGATGTCTGGCTATGAGAGCGCCGCGGCGGAACCGCACCCGGTCGTCGCGCAGCTCTCGGCGCTGCACCAATTCCGGGTCCGCGTCGAGGTCGCGGTGGTCGTCGTGGTGCTGGCGTGGGCGAATCTGATCGCGCACTTCACCACCCCGTGGGCCGCCGTCGTGACGATCCCCGCCGCGGCGATCGGCCTGGTCGCGTGGCTGCGATTTACCGGTCTGGGTTGGGTCGAACTCGGCCTTGGCCGCGAGCACTGGAAATCCGGCGCCGCCTACGCGGTCGGCGCGGTGGGGCTGGTGGTCGCGGTGGTCGCGGTGGGTGCTCTGCTGCCGCTGACCCGGCCGATGTTCATGAACAGCCACTACGCGTCGATCTCCGGTGCGCTGCTGGCCTCGATGATCATCATTCCGCTGCAGACCGTCATACCCGAGGAGTTGGCGTTTCGCGGCGTGCTGCACGGCACATTGAACCGGGCGTGGGGATTTCGGGGCGTCGCCATCGCCGGTTCGCTGCTGTTCGGGCTGTGGCACATCGCGACGTCGCTGGGCTTGACGAGCAGCAATGTGGGCTTCACCCGACTGTTCGGAGGCGGCGTCTTCGGCATGCTGGCCGGGGTCACCCTGGCGGTGCTCGCGACCGCGGCGGCCGGGTTCGTGTTCAGCTGGCTACGTCGACGCAGCGGCAGCCTGCTCGCGCCGATCGCGCTGCACTGGTCGCTCAACGGCGTCGGCGCCGTGGCGGCGGCTCTGGTCTGGCACCTGTCGGGCTGATCGGCGTCAGGGCAGCAGGACCGCCGCGCCGGCGATGCGGCCGGCGCTGAGATCTGACAAGGCCCGATCGGCTTGGCTGAGCGGATATTCCGGCGTGGTCACCGAGACGTGGTGCTCGGCAACGAAGTCGAGGAAAGCGCGAGCGTCGGCGCGGTTGTTGGACGTCACCGAGCGGACCTGACGCTCCTGGAAGAGATGGCGCTGATAGTTCAGGACGGGAATGTCGCTCAGGTGAATCCCGGCGATCGCCAGCGTGCCGCCACGGTCCAGAGCCTCCAGCGCCGGCAGCACCAGATCGCCGACGGGTGCGAACAGGATCGCGGCATCGAGCGGCACCGGCGGCGGATCAGCGGCACCTTGCGCCGAGGCCGCTCCCAACCCGAGCGCCAACTCCCTGGCGTCGGCGCCACGCGTCATCACGTGCACCTCGGCGCCCTGGGCCAGCGCGACCTGGGCGGTGATGTGCGCGCTACCGCCGAACCCGTACAGACCCAGCCGGCCGCCGGGCGGAAGCGCGGCGCGCACCAGCGAGCGGTAACCGATGATGCCCGCACACAGCAACGGCGCCAACTCGGTGTCGCTGTAGCCGTCCGGCAGACGATGCGCGAACGCCGCTGGCACGGTGGCGAATTCGGCATACCCGCCGTCGGCGTCCCACCCGGTGTAGCGGGATTTCGGGCACAAATTCTCGTCGCCACGCCGGCAGTAGGTGCACTCCCCGCAGGTATGCCGCAGCCATGCGATCCCAACCCGGTCGCCGACGCTGAACGCATCGCCGGCGTCGGCGCCGACCTCGACAACCTCTCCGACCACCTCGTGTCCGGGCGTCACACGGTCCCGGTGTACCGGAAGGTCGCCCTCGGTGACGTGCAGATCGGTGCGGCAGACGCCGCACGCGCGCACTGCGACCAACAGCTCCGACGGCCCCGGCCTCGGCACCTGGGCGCTGACGTGCTCCAGCGGGTCGCTGCTCATCGGACCGGGCCGGCGCACGCGCCATGCGTTCATGGTCTTGGGTATCGCCACCGGCTCATCCAGACAGCTGCGGCCGCAACCGGTTAGCGGTGGCCGACGCCGCGTACCAACCGAACGATGAAGAGCAGGATCACGGCCCCGAGGAACGCAGTGAAGAAGGTGAACCAGTGGCGACCACTTGCCACGTCGAAGCCGAGCTTGGTGAGCAAGAATCCGCCGAGGAAGCCGCCGATGACGCCGACGACGATGTCCAGCAGAATGCCCGAGCCGGTGCCTTCAACGACTTTGCTGGCGAGCCAGCCGGCAATGCCGCCGATGATGATGTAGCCGATCCAACCGACTGCCGTCGGCGTAGCTATCGCGAGGTATTCGGTCGCTGCCATGAGATTCATCGGGACCTCCTTGGTTAGCCGGCTAAGCCCGCTGCTGAATTGTCAACCCGGTATACCCACTTCGCGTAATTACCCATGCGTCTAATTCGGGATGTCCGGCCGCGCCGTTAGGTCGAGACCGGCCCCTGCGTCGGCGCGGAACCGTTTCCGCCGGCTGGCTGTCCGGGCGGCGGTGGCGGCGGAGCAGGCGATGGGGGTGCGCCTGGAGCAGGCGCAGCCGGGCCGGGTGCACCCGGCGCCGGTGCCGGTGCCGGTGCTGGTGCGCCCGGTGCTGGAGCTGGCGCGCCTGGTGCCGGTGCGCCCGGTGGCGGTGCTGGCGCTGGTGCGCCTGGTGGCGGTGCGGGGGCCGGTGCACCCGGGGCAGGCGCCGGAGCTCCCGGCGCCAGCAGCGGAAGGACGGACTCGGCCAGCGTCTTCGCGCCTGCCTTGTCCACCGGGTCGTTCCCGGTGCCCAGCCACACCACGAACCAGCGCTGGTTCGCTGCCGCCGGCGGCACGTTCGGGCCCGACGGACCGACGACTCCGGCCCAGATCTGGCCGCTCGGTTTGGTGGCGTCGCTGAACTTCACCTCGTAGAACGACGCACCCCCGGACATGCCGTTGGCGTTGAGGGCCGTGGTCTCCTGGTTGATCCGGGTGCCCGGGTAGGGCATGAAGAATTCGCCCATGTCTGATGCCAGTCGCGTAGCGGCCTTGGTGCTGTCGGCTTCGGCGCTGGCGTACAGCTTCTGGTCCAGCTTGCCGAGCACGACGCGGGTGTCGTTGGCCACCGGCGGTGGCTGGCCCGGGCTGGGCGCCCCGGTGATCTTGCTGAGCAGCGCCGAACCGTAGTCGAGGTGGGTGGCGTCGGATTCCACCCATCCGCCGGGCACGACGTAGCTGAACCCTCCGACGGGGTTGTCGACCCGTCCGGGCTGGGGCGCGGCCGGGTCGGTCGCGGGCGGGGCCGGCGCATTGGGGTCGGCTCCTGGTGGCGCTGCGACCGGGTTGGCGGCCGGAGGTGCGGCGGCGGGACCTGACGGGCCGGGTGCGGCGTCGGGGGTTGCAGGGGCGGCAGGACCGGGTGCGACAGGAGCGGGTGCGACCGGACCGCCGGGCGGCGGGGGTGGCGGCGCAGGATCGGCGCCTGCTGTGGCCGGCACGGCGAGCGCGAAGGCGCCGACGCAGCCGATCGCGGCGATGGCGCCCAGCCAGCGGTTTCTGGGCCGTTGTGAGTTTCGGTCCACCTGGTCCATGAGCAAAAAACCTACCGTGTTACAGCCGTGACGCAAGGGTGGTTTGCTGACAAAGTGATTACTTTGCCGTCCGGGTCAGTGCACTCGCTACCGGCATCGGCGCAGTTCACCGGGTCGACGACCGCGAGTCGGCGGGCGCAATGCCGAGACGGCATCGTGACCGTCGCCGGGCGCGTCTGGAGTGCAGCCGCGAAACGGTCCTCACGGATTGGCGAATCCGGCCTGGCTGAGCACCTTCTCTCCGGTCGGACCGGTGACCAGGTCGACGAACTTCTGCGCGAGCGCCGGCTGGGACGCGTGCTTGAGGATCGCGATCGGATAGACCGTCACCGCACTCGTCGACTCCGGGAAGTTGACCGTATCGACGGCCTCGCCGGCCTTGCGAGCATCGCTGAGGTAGACCAGACCGGCATCGGCCTCGCCGCCGGTGACCTTCGTCAACACCGCAGACACCGTCGACTCCTCACTTGCCGGGTTGAGCTGCACCCCGCTGTGGTCCTCAATCAGCTGGGTCGCAACGCCGCACGGCACCGGTGATTGACACACCGCGACGCGCAGACCCGGTTTCGCGAGATCGGCGAACGAATGGATCTGCTTGGGATCACCCGGTGCGGTGACAATCACCAGCGTGTTGGTGGCGAAATTGACCGGATCGCTTCCTGTCAGACCAGCCTTGACCACGGTGTCCATCTGCGCGCTGTCCGCCGAGGCAAAGACGTCGGCGGTGGCGCCCTGGGTTAGCTTGTTCGCCAGCTGCGACGACGTCGCGAAGTTGAAATCCACTGCGGCGCCGGGGTTGTCGGTTTGGAACTTCCCGGCCAGCAGCGTGAAGGCCGCCTTCAGCGGAACCGCGGCGAATACCATGACCGACGCGGTCGGCGAATGGCTCGGGGTTTGCGGCGACGGTGCCTTGTGGGCGCAACCGCCCACGCTGGTCACCATCGTCAGCGACATCAACCCGACCGCTGCCCGTCTCCATGCTGACCCCGGTCGAGACGTCACGGTGTCCAGAGTTGTCCAAACGGTGACCACGCCGTGCCGGATTCGGAGTTTCATCTCTAGCTACTGTCCAGTAACATGGCAAAAGGTTAAGGCCATACACGCCCTGAAATCCCAGGGGCCGGCGTTGCGGTATGTCACCATCGAAGCATCGGATGATCGTTGCTCGAGACGGAAGCCGCGGTGCGAGCAAACGGCCGGAACCTGGATTCAGCGTTGAATACGAGGAGGTCATAGCGGTGGAGGTACTGATCACCGGAGGCGACACCGAATTGGGTCGCGCCGTTGCTGAGGAGTTTCACAACGACGGCCACTCGATCACCCTGGTCGGCGCGCGCCGCGACGATCTCGAAGTGGCCGCCAAGGAAATCGATGCGGACGCCATTGTCTGCGACACCACCGACCCTGCCGGTCTTGCGCAGGTCCGCCACCTATTCCCGCACCACCTCGACACCATCGTCAACATTCCGGCGCCCCGCTGGGACTCGGGTGATCCGCGCGCGTACTCGCTGTCGGATCTGGCTGCTGCGTACCGTAACTCGCTCGACGACACTCTGCTGTCGGCGGTGCTGGCGGTCGAAACGGTCGGCGACCACTTGCGCTCGGGCGGATCGATCATCAGCGTCGTGCCCGAGAACCCCCGCCCGGGAAGCGCTGAGGCCGCCGTCAAGGCCGCGCTCGCGAACTGGGTCGCCGGCCAGGCGAAGGCCTACGGCACCCGCGGCATCACCATCAACGCGATTGCCACCGGGCGCAGTGCGCAGCCAGGGTATGAGGGCCTTTCCAACACTCCGCCGTCGGTAGCGGACGAGGTCGCCAGGATGGCGCTGTTCCTGACCAGTTCCGCTGCCCGCCACATCACCGGCCAGATGCTGCACGTCAGCCACGGGGCGCTGACGCAGTTCGCATAACGCGTAAGTCGCTTCGGCTGGGTCCGCGGCTGCCATCGGGTCACTAGGGTTGATCTCGTGACCATCCGCCTTGGCTTTCAGATACCCAACTTCTCCTACGGCACCGGCGTCGAGCAGCTTTTCCCGACTGTCATCGCGCAGGCTCGCGAAGCCGAATCTGCGGGTTTCGACTCGGTTTTCGTGATGGACCACTTCTACCAACTGCCGATGCTGGGCTCCCCCGATCAACCGATGATCGAGGCCTACACCGCTCTCGGCGCACTGGCGACGGCGACCGAGCGAGTTCAGCTGGGCACCTTGGTGACCGGCAACACCTATCGCAATCCGACCCTGCTGGCCAAGGCGATCACCACGCTGGACGTCGTGAGTGCCGGCCGGGCGATCCTGGGCATCGGAGCCGGCTGGTTCGAACTCGAGCACCAACAACTCGGCTTCGAGTTCGGCACCTTCACCGAGCGATTCGAACGGCTGGAAGAAGCGCTGCAGATCCTCGACCCGATGATCAAGGGCGAACGATCGACGTTTTCCGGCAAGTGGTACACCACCGAGTCGGCGCTCGCCGAACCGCGCTTTCGCGATCGCATCCCGGTCATGATCGGTGGCGGCGGCGAAAAGAAGACCTTTGCCATCGCGGCGCGTTACGCCGACCACCTCAACATCATCGCCGGCTTGGACGAGCTGCCAGGCAAGCTCGACGCTCTCGCCAAGCGCTGCGACGAGATCGGACGCGATCGCTCCACGCTGGAGACCAGCGTGCTGTTGACCGTGATGCTCGACGAGAACGCCGATCCGGCAAAGAAGAGCGGGCGAATGGTCGCAGGGGGCGCCAAGCACATTGCCGAACAGGTGCAGGCCAGGGTGTTCGATGCGGGAATCGACGGCGTCATCATCAACATGCCGGCCTATACGCCCGGCGTCATCGCCGCGGTCGGTGACGCGCTGCGGCCGTTCGTCGGTCTCTGATCGGCTCGGCGAGACGCATCACATTCGATACTTCGAATGTGGGCGATCACACGCCCGTAACGTCAATAATTGCAGGTCCGGGCGGGTACGGTAGAAGAGAACCCAGTCGCCGCTGAGGAGCCACAAACCCATGAACGCCCAATCCGACAACACTGCACCCGTCCGCAAGCATCGGGTCGTGGTGATTGGATCCGGGTTCGGCGGGCTGAACGCGGTCAAGAAACTCAAGCGGGCCGACGTCGACATCAAGTTGATCGCCCGCACCACCCACCACCTGTTCCAGCCGCTGCTCTATCAGGTGGCCACCGGGATCATCTCCGAGGGCGAGATCGCCCCGACCACCCGCGTCATCCTGCGCAGGCAGCGCAACGTTCAGGTGCTGCTCGGTGACGTCACGCATATCGATCTAGCGCGAAGCGTCGTGGTGTCGGATCTGCTCGGCCATACCTACGACACCCCCTTCGACAGCTTGATCGTTGCGGCGGGCGCCGGCCAGTCTTACTTCGGCAACGACCAATTCGCCGAATTCGCGCCCGGCATGAAGTCCATCGACGACGCGCTGGAACTGCGCGGCCGCATTCTTAGTGCGTTCGAAGCCGCCGAACGCTCCAACGATCCGGAGCGTCGCAAAAAGTTGCTGACGTTCACCGTCGTCGGCGCCGGGCCTACCGGCGTCGAAATGGCGGGCCAGATCGCCGAACTCGCCGACTACACGTTGAAAGGCGCGTTCCGGCACATCGACTCGACCAGGGCACGGGTGATCCTGCTGGACGCCGCTCCGGCGGTACTGCCGCCATTCGGCGACAAGCTCGGCAAGAGGGCGGCAGCGCGGCTGGAGAAGATGGGCGTCGAAATCCAACTCGACGCGATGGTGACCGATGTCGATCGTGACGGCATCACGGTCAAGGACCCTGACGGCAGCATCCGTCGGATCGAATCGGCCTGCAAGGTGTGGTCGGCGGGAGTCTCCGCCAGCCCATTGGGTCGCGATCTGGCCCGGCAATCTGGCGTGGAACTCGACCGAGCGGGACGGGTGAAGGTGTTGCCCGACCTGTCGGTGCCGGGCTATCCCAACGTGTTCGTCGTCGGTGACATGGCTGCCGTCGACGGCGTGCCCGGGGTCGCGCAGGGAGCCATCCAGGGCGCCAAATATGTTGCCGGCACGATCAAAGCGGAACTCGCCGGCGCAAAACCGGCAGACCGCGAACCGTTCCAGTACTTCGACAAAGGTTCGATGGCCACGGTCTCGCGGTTTTCCGCGGTGGCCAAGATCGGGCCGTTGGAATTCAGCGGCTTCATCGCCTGGTTGGCGTGGCTGGTGCTGCACCTGGTCTATCTCGTCGGGTTCAAAACCAAAGTGAGCACGCTGCTGTCATGGATCGTGACCTTCCTCAGCACGCGGCGTGGACAGCTGACGATCACCGAACAGCAGGCCTTCGCCCGGACGCGCCTGGAACAGCTCGCGGTACTTGCCGCCGAGGCTCACGAAGGCGAGACGGCGAAAGCCGCGAGTTAGGCAGGATCCGCTTCGAGGTTCTGCAGGCGCACCTGGCCGCGAGCGACCAACCGCTCGTCGGAGTCGGTGATGGTGACCAGCCACAGCTGCTGACGTCGCCCGCGGTGTACCGGTGTGGCCACGCCATACACCGTGCCGGTGCTGATCGCACGCAGGAAATCGGTGTTGTTGTTGACGCCGACAACCGAGCCGCCGCCGTTGACGCTCAGCCACGTGTAGGCGGCGACGCTGGCCATGCTCTCGACCATCGCGCAGTACACCCCGCCGTGCACGATGCCCATCGGCTGCAACAACTTTGGTTGGACGTCGATATGAGCCAGAGTTCGGTCCGGAGTGATCTCGGTGAACGTCAGGCCCAGTTGCTCATCGAATGGCGCATCGGGCATCAGCTGCATAGCCTCAGTATCTACACTGCCCGGGAGACTGCAGTTATGTCCGGTACCCCGACGACATGTCCGAGGTAACGGACTTTCATGCGGCCCATATCGGCTACCGCTAGGGTGAGTCCGGGGCAGCGGAAACCTCTGGGTGCCGAGACGTGGAAGGGACGACATGGCGACGGCGACAACGGAGCCTGTTTGTCTGCCGCCGGGTCCCAGGACCCCCAAGGTTCTGCAGACCATCAAGTTCCTGGTGCAGAACCACGCGATGTTCGCGAATTTGGGCCGTCGGTACGGCAGCGACGTGGTCAGAGTCAACCTGCCCCGCAATAACCATGCGGTGGTGATCAGCGACCCGGTCTTGGCGAAGGATCTGTTCACCACCGGCACCGATCTGCTGGAGCGCCCGCCGTCGGGCGCCGGTTCAATCGGCGAGGCGTTCGGTCCCGGCTCGACATTCAGCCTTGCCGGCGACCAGCACCGCGAGCGCCGCAAACTGCTCGCACCGCCGTTCCACGGCAAGCGGATGCGCAGCTACGAAAGCATCATCGAAGAAGAGGCGATCCGCGAGATCGCGACGTGGCCCGAGGGTAAAGAGTTCGAAACGCTCGAGCCGATGCTGCGGATAACTGTCGGCGCGATCCTGCGGGCAGTGTTCGGTGCCGAGGGCCCGAAATTGGACGAGCTTCGCGAGACGGTGCCCGCGATGGTCACGCTGGGCTCGCTTCTGGTGGTGTGCCCGCCGATCATGCGGCGTGACCTCGGGCCGTGGAGTCCGTGGGGGCGGTACATGAAGAAGCGGCGCCGCTTCGACGCCGTCATCGCCGAGCTGATCGCAGAGGCTCGGGCCGACCCGGCGCTCGATGAGCGCAAAGATGTGCTTGCGCTGCTGTTGCAGGCGCGCTACGACGACGGCGAGCCGATTTCGGACCAGCACATCACCGACGAGCTGCTGACCTTGCTGGGCTCCGGCCACGAGACCACCGCGTCGTCGCTCGCCTGGGCATTCGAGCGGCTGCGCCGCCACCCGGGCGTGCTCTCCCGACTGACCGACGAGGTCGACGCCGGGGGATCTGAGTACCGGCAGGCCGTCATCTGGGAGGTGCAGCGCACCCGGCCGGTTCTGGACGGCACGACGCGGCGTACAAAGACGCGAATCCGGTTGGGCGACTGGGTTCTTCCCGAAGGAACCAACATCATCGTCAGCATCAAACTGGCCCACGACTCCGAAGCGGACTTCCCGGACGCGGCAGTGTTCAACCCGGACCGCTACATGGGCACCAGCGCGAAGCCGACCGCGTGGATTCCGTTCGGCGGCGGCGTGAACCGCTGCGTCGGCGCGGCGTTCGCCAACATGGAGTCCGACATCGTGCTGCGCACTGTGTTGCGCGAATTCCGTTTCGTGCCAACCGATGAGCCTGGCGAGCGCGCGTACTGGCGCGGCGTGGCGACGGTGCCCGGCAAGGGCGCACGCGCGGTGGTCTACCGGCGCGCGAACCGCGCATCAAGCAATTCCGACGCTGCGGCGCTGGCCGATTCCGGTCGGGCGTAGGGCATACTGGCCGCTTGTGACGAGCACCCTGAGGCAGTACGTCAAGCCCATCGGTAGTTATTCATGGTTCAAGAAGGCCATGAACAAATATTGGTATCCCTACGTCACCCGCAAGTGGGACGAGGACGACGTCGTCTTCCTCAACTGGGGTTACGAAGAAGACCCGCCGATGGCGCTGCCGCTTGACCCTGCCGACGAGAAAAACCGGTATTGCATCCAGCTCTATCACCGCACCGCGACGCAGGTGGATCTGAGCGGCAAGAAGGTGCTGGAACCGAGCTGCGGTCACGGCGGCGGCGGTGCGTACATCATGAAGACGCTGCACCCCGCGTCCTACACCGGGCTCGACTTCAATCCGGACGGTGTCAAATTCGCGAAAAAGCGACACAACATCCCGGGGCTGGATTTCGTACACGGCGACGCCGAAGCCCTGCCTTTTCCGGACGAGTCGTTCGACGCGGTCCTCAATGTCGAAGCGTCACATGCCTACCCGCATTTCGACCGTTTCCTCTCCGAAATGGTGCGGGTGCTGCGGCCGGGCGGACACTTCCTCTACGTCGACTTCCGCGGCTTCCTCGAATACGACGCCTGGGACGCCGCACTCGCCGGTCTGCCGTTGCGGATGGTGTCCAAGCGGGAGATCAACGCCGACGTGCTCCGCGGGCTGGACAACAACTCACACAAGTACCTCGACCTGGTCGGCCGCCGGGTGCCAAAGTTCTTGCAGCCCTTCGCTCGTCTGTTCGCCGGCGCACCGGGGACGTTGATGTACAAGGAGTTGCAGCGCGGAAGGCTGTCCTATCGGATGTACAACTTCGTCAAGGACTGACCCGAGGGACAACCCCATAGCCAGAAACAGGCGAGCCCCGTGCGTAATGCACGGGGCTCGCCGTATCGAGAAGACCGGGGGTCACTGCAGCCCTCAGGACGCCGTCGCGGTCATGTGTCGCTCGATGCCAACAGAATAGGCAAGGCTGCCCTAATATCGCAAGAGGTTGCCCGCCTGCGCGCGCGAGCGACCGACCGGCCCCGAACCGGTAGCCCGAAGCCGACCAGCGCGTCCAGCACCGCCTGACCGCGACGCATCGCCAACAATTCGTCGGCGCCGCCCAGTTGTGGCACCTGAGTCGCCGTCGCCACCACCATCGCGCCGACGATCTGCCACATCGCCGCGATCGACATCGCCCCGCCGCTGACGTCGTGCAGCTTGGCAAACAGCGCTTCCAGCGTGCGATGGCAGCGGTGGGCCACCCAGGTGGCCAGCGCGGCCTCGCTCGGCAGGCACACCGATCCGTCGCCGACGGGATCGTCGGGCAGTACCCGCACCGTTGGGTCGACGACCGCGGCCCAGTCGATGACACCGTCTGAGTCCACGTGTACCCAGAGGTTCTCCAGGCCGGTGTCCCATGCTCGTGCCTCGAGCACGAGCAGCGCGACCACCCGGCCGATCACGGTGTGCACCAGCGTTGCCACCAATTGCCTTGCGGCGCTTCGTCGGTCCATGTCGACCGTCGCGGCGTCGAACATCGCCTGCAACCGATCGGTCCGGACGGCCGATTCCAGCGGCCACCACCGGCGGATCGAGACGTCGCCCACCACCGCGACGCCGTAGACCCGGGGGCATTGCGGATACAGCTCGCGAAGCCGCCGACTCGACTCGTGCAGTGGCAGCACACGCTCGATGGACATCGCCGCGATCAGCGGATCGTCGATAAGGGTCGTCACAGGCACCTCCTTTTGTGAGGTTAGCCTAACCATATTGCCGGTCAAGTGCTGTGAGGGCGTTCACACCCAACGGGCAGCGGATACGACAGACGGTAGTAATCGCGAGTACGCTGGCGGCATTGCACAGGAGATGATCAAGCATGGCTAAGTTGACGCGCCTAGGGGACCTCGAGCGTGCGGTAATGGATCACTTGTGGTCCACTCCTCACCCGCAAACCGTGCGCCAGGTGCACGAAGCGCTGTCCGAGCACCGCGACCTGGCCTACACGACGGTGATGACCGTACTGCAGCGACTGGCCAAGAAGAACTTGGTGTCGCAAATCCGCGACGATCGCGCGCATCGCTATGCGCCGGTGCACGGACGCGACGAACTCGTCGCCGGGCTGATGGTCGACGCGCTGGATCAGGCGTCCGATTCCGGAAGCAGGCAGGCCGCGCTGGTGCACTTCGTCGAGCGAGTCGGCGCCGACGAGGCTGAGGCGCTGCGACGTGCGCTCGACGAGTTGGAATGTAGTCAGCGCAGCAGCGCGCCGCCTGGTGGCGCGCGGTCCGAGGGCTGAGAGAGACTAGGACCATGTCCGGGCTGGCCTTCACCATTCTCGCGGTGATGCTGGTCGGCCCGGTACCGGCACTGCTGGCGCGGGCGGCCTGGCCGCTGCGCGCACCCCGGGCCGCGATGGTGTTGTGGCAGGCGATCGCCGTGGCTGCGGTGTTGTCGGCGTTCAGCGCCGGCATCGCGATCGCCAGCCGACTGTTCGTCCCCGGTGCCGACGGGCGACCGACCGCCAGCCCCGCCGCAGAGATCGGCCGGCTCGGCTGGCCGCTGTGGATCCTGGACGTCGCGGTGTTGGCGCTGACGTTGCTCATCGGCGCCCGTCTGGCGGTCGCCGTGATCCGGGTGGCGGTCGCGACGCGCCGGCGACGCGCCCACCACCGCATGCTGGTCGACCTGCTGGGACTGTCGGCCGATGCGGTTTCGGTGCGAGCATGCGCCCGCGGCCGCAACCTTCGCGTGCTTGAGGTGGCGCAGCCGCTGGCCTACTGCCTGCCCGGCGTCCGTGGCCGGGTGGTGGTCAGCGAGGGCACGCTGGAATCGCTGACCGACGCCGAGGTCTCGGCGATCCTGAGCCACGAGCGCGCCCACCTGCGGGCCCGTCACGATCTGGTCCTGGAAGCGTTCACCGCCGCTCACGCGGCATTTCCCCGATTCGTCCGCAGCGCAAGCGCTTTGGACGCCGTGCAGCTACTGGCCGAGCTGTTGGCCGATGATGCCGCGGTCCGGGTGGCCGGCCGCGCTCCCCTGGCCCGGGCCCTGGTGACGTGCGCGTCGGGCCAGGCGCCGCTGGGTGCACTGGCCGCCGGCGGCGCGCACACGCTGCTGCGGGTACGCCGGCTGTCAGGCGGCGGCAACAGCTGGATGGTGTCGACGGCGGCCTACCTCGCCGCGGCGGCGGTGCTGGTGGTGCCCACCCTGGCGCTGGCGATTCCCTGGCTCACCGAACTGCACCGGTTGTTCACCGCCGTCTAACCCGGCAAACCGGCAGCCGCAGCGCTTTGGCGATACTTTGCAGATAGCCCGATCCCGCTGTGCCACAGTGTTCGGGGCAAGGCCGGCATAACAGTGACGCACGCGAGAGGCGAAGAGATGAGCTCGTCGGAATCGAAGACTGGCACCGCGCAGATCGGCGTCACGGGTTTGGCGGTGATGGGCTCGAACCTCGCTCGCAATTTCGCCCATCACGGCTACACGGTGGCATTGCACAACCGTTCCATCGCCAAGACCGATGCGCTGCTCAAAGAGCATGGCGGCGAAGGCAATTTCGTCAGGTCGGAGACCATCGCGGAATTCCTGGATGCGCTGGAGAAGCCGCGCCGGGTGATCATCATGGTCAAGGCCGGTGACCCCACCGACGCTGTCATCAACGAACTCGCCGACGCGATGGAGGACGGCGACATCATCATCGACGGCGGCAACGCGCTCTACACCGACACCATCCGCCGCGAAAAGGCGATGCGCGAGCGTGGACTGCACTTCGTCGGGGCCGGCATCTCCGGCGGCGAAGAGGGCGCGCTGAATGGACCGTCGATCATGCCGGGCGGACCGGCCGAGTCCTACAAGTCGCTCGGCCCCCTGCTGGAGGAGATCTCGGCACACGTCGACGGTGTCCCCTGCTGCACGCACATCGGTCCTGACGGCGCCGGACACTTCGTCAAAATGGTGCACAACGGCATCGAATACTCCGACATGCAGCTCATCGGTGAGGCCTACCAGCTGCTGCGTGACGGGCTCGGCAAGAGCGCACCCGAGATCGCCGACGTCTTCGCCGAATGGAACCGGGGCGACCTGGACAGCTTCCTGATCGAGATCACCGCGGAGGTGCTGCGCCAGACCGACGCCAAGACCGGCAAGCCGCTCGTAGACGTCATCGTCGACGAGGCCGAACAGAAGGGCACCGGCCGCTGGACGGTGAAGTCCGCGCTGGACCTCGGGATCCCGGTCACCGGTATCGCCGAGGCGGTGTTCGCCCGCGCGCTGTCGGGGTCGGTGGCCCAGCGCAAGGCGACCACCGGACTGGCATCCGGCCATCTAGGCGAGAAGCCAAGCGATGCAGAGCAATTCGTCGACGACGTCAGTAAGGCCCTGTACGCGTCGAAGATCATTGCCTACGCGCAGGGCTTCAACCAGATCCAGGCGGGCAGCGCCGAATACGACTGGGGCATCACGCCGGGCGACATGGCGACCATCTGGCGTGGCGGCTGCATCATCCGGGCCAAGTTCCTCAACCGGATCAAGGAAGCGTTCGACGAGAACCCCGACCTGCCCACGTTGATCGCCGCGCCGTATTTCCGCAGCGCCATCGAGTCAGCCGTCGACAGTTGGCGTCGCGTCGTGGTGACGGCCACCCAATTGGGTATCCCGATCCCGGGCTTCGCGTCGGCGCTGTCGTATTACGACGCGCTGCGCACCGAGCGATTGCCTGCCGCGCTCACCCAGGGGCTGCGGGACTTTTTCGGTGCACATACCTATGGACGGATCGATGAGGACGCAAGCAAGAAGTTCCACACACTGTGGGGTGGCGACCGTTCCGAGGTGCCGGCATAGCCGCAACCGCGCGAGGGGCGTGAAGCAATGAAGTTTCTGAACGGACACCGTCCCGCCTACGACCTGACGTACGACGACGTCTTCATCGTGCCGAACCGCTCCGATGTGGCGTCTCGTTTCGACGTCGACCTGTCCGCTGCGGACGGCTCGGGCACCACCATCCCGGTGGTGGTGGCCAACATGACCGCCGTCGCGGGCCGGCGCATGGCCGAGACGGTGGGCCGCCGGGGCGGGATAGTCGTTCTGCCGCAAGACCTTCCGATCACCGCGGTGCAGCAGACGGTGGACTTCGTCAAGAGCCGCGACCTGGTGGTCGACACCCCGGTCGTGCTGGCGCCCGACGATGCGGTGTCCGACGCCCTGGCGTTGATCTCCAAGCGCGCGCACGGGGCCGCCGTGGTCACCTTCGAGGGCCGGCCGATCGGCCTGGTGACCGAGTCGTGCTGCGAGGGCGTGGATCGGTTCGCGCGGGTGCGCGACGTCGCGATCACCGATTTCGTCAACGCCCCGGTCGGCACCGAACCGCGGAAAGTCTTCGATCTGCTCGAGCACTCCCCCGTCGACCTCGCGGTGCTCACCGGCGCCGACGGGATGCTGGCCGGTGTGCTGACCCGCACCGGCGCGATCCGCGCCGGGATCTACACGCCGGCGGTCGACGCGCAGGGCCGCCTGCGCATCGCCGCCGCGGTCGGCATCAACGGCGACGTGGTGGCCAAGGCGCAGGCGCTGGTCGAAGTCGGTGTCGACCTCGTCGTCGTGGACACCGCGCACGGACACCAGGTCAAGGCGCTGGAGGCGATCAAGGCGATCGCGTCGCTGGACATCGGTGTGCCACTGGTCGCGGGCAACGTGGTGTCGGCCGACGGCACCCGCGACCTGATCAGCGCCGGGGCGTCGATCGTCAAGGTCGGCGTCGGCCCGGGGGCGATGTGCACCACCCGCATGATGACTGGAGTCGGTCGGCCACAGTTCTCGGCTGTGCTCGAATGTGCTTCGGCGGCAGCGCAACTCGGTGCACACGTCTGGGCCGACGGCGGAGTGCGTCATCCGCGTGACGTTGCACTGGCGCTGGCGGCCGGCGCGTCCAACGTCATGATCGGTTCGTGGTTCGCCGGCACCTACGAGTCGCCCGGCGACCTGATGCGTGACCGCGACAATCGGCCGTACAAGGAGAGTTACGGCATGGCGTCCAAGCGTGCGGTGGTGGCCCGCGCCGTCGCCGACAGCGCCTTCGAGCGCGCCCGCAAAGCATTGTTCGAAGAAGGCATCTCGACGTCGCAGATGGGGTTGGACCCCGCTCGCGGGGGCGTCGAGGACCTGCTCGACCACATCACCTCGGGTGTGCGCAGCACCTGCACGTACGTCGGTGCGTCGACGCTGGCCGACCTGCATGAGCGGGTGGTGGTCGGCGTGCAGTCCGCCGCGGGCTTCGCCGAAGGCCATCCGCTGCCCTTCGGGTGGTAATCGGGCGTGTCGTCGCCGCGACGAGCACTCCGACGGGTGGCGGCTTCGCTACCATGAAAGGTCACGTCAGCAGTGAATACGTCGAGGGAAGGGATTTCGTGCCGCAGGCACCCGCGCCATCCGGCGTGTGTGACGCCGACTCCGAGGAGCCTCCTTCTCGCGGAGTGATCGCGATCGCGGGCGAAGCCCGGGTGAAGCGGGTCACGACCGTTGGACGGTGGCCTCGATGAACCTCCTCATCACCCTGCTCAGCCTGTTGGCCATCGTCGTGCTGACCCTGGGCAATGCACTGTTCACCGCAGCCGAATTCTCCCTGACCACGCTCGAACGCAGCACCGTCGACGCCAACGCCCGCGTCGGGCGCCGGCGTGACCGCTTCGTCCGCCGCGCGCACCACGACCTGTCATTCCAGCTGTCCGGGGCGCAATTGGGCATCTCGATCACCGCGCTGATCACCGGATACCTCACCGAACCGCTGGTCGCCGAACTACCGCACCCGGCATTGGATGCGCTCGGCGTGCCCAACCGGGTCGCCGACGTCGTCATCACGGTCCTGACCCTGCTGGTGGTCACCTCGGTGTCGATGATCTTCGGTGAGCTGGTCCCCAAGAACCTTGCCGTGGCCCGGCCGCTGAAAACCGCGCGCGCCGTCGCCGGCGCGCAGCTGCTGTTCTCCTGGCTGATGACGTATCCGATCCGGCTGACCAACGGTGTGGCCAACTGGATTCTGCGCAAGCTCGGCGTCGAGCCCACTCAGGAACTGCGATCGGCCCGCTCGTCCCAGGAGCTGGCGTCGCTGGTGCGTAGCTCCGCCCGCAGCGGCGCGCTGGACCAGTCCACCGCGGCATTGCTGGACCGCTCGTTGCAATTCGGCGAGCTGACCGCCGAGGAGCTGATGACTCCCCGAGCGAAAATCGTTGCGCTGCAAGTGGACAACACGGTGGCGGATCTGGTCGAAGCTGCCGCCGAGAGCGGTTTCTCGAGGTTTCCGGTGATCGACGGCGACCTCGACGAAACGGTCGGCATGGTGCACGTCAAGCAGGTCTTCGGGGTGCCGGCCGCCGATCGTCAACGCACGCTGGTGACCGCCATCGCGCGCCCGGTGGCGAAGGTGCCTTCGACGTTGGACGGCGACGCGCTGATGGGAGAGATTCGCGCCAGCGCCCTGCAGACCGCGATGGTTGTCGACGAGTACGGCGGCACCGCGGGCATGGTGACCACCGAGGATCTGATCGAAGAGATCGTCGGCGACGTCCGCGACGAGCACGACAATGCCAGTCAGGACGTGGTGGCGGTCGGCAACGGTTGGCGGGTGTCTGGCTTGCTGCGCATCGACGAGATCGCCGACGCGACGGGCTATCACGCTCCGGAGGGTGAATACGAGACGATCAGCGGGCTGGTCCTCCAACAACTAGGCCGGATTCCGGTCAACGGCGACGAGGTGCAACTGGCGGGCTACGAATCCGACGGCGTTCCGCACGGCTCGTCGTGGCGGGCCAAGGTGATCCGGATGGACGGGCGCCGCATCGACTTGCTGGAGCTGACCCAGCTGGCCGGCCACGTCGATTCTTCGGCAATACGAGGCCACTGATGAGCGACCTGCTCGGCATTCTGGCGACCTTCCTGCTGGTCGGCGCAAACGCGCTGTTCGTCGCCGCGGAATTCTCCCTGATCTCCGCGCGGCGGGACCGTCTCGAAGCCCTGGCAGAGCAGGGCAGGTCGGGCGCGGTCACGGTGATCAGGGCCGGCGAGCAGCTGCCGCTGATGTTCGCCGGCGCCCAGCTGGGTGTCACGGTGTCGTCGATCCTGCTCGGTCGAATCGGCGAGCCGGCCGTAGCCGACCTGCTGCGCCGTCCGTTCGACCTGCTCGATCAGTCCCCGGCGCTGTTGCACACCACATCGTTTGCGCTTGCGCTCGCGATTGTGGTGGTCCTGCACCTGCTGCTGGGCGAGATCGTCCCGAAGAACATCGCGATGGCCGGCCCGGAGAAGGCGGCGATGCTGCTGATGCCGCCGTATCTGATCTATGTGCGAGCGGTCCGGCCCGTCATCGCGTTCTTCAACCGGTGCAGCAACGCCACCCTGCGAGCGCTTCGGGTGCGCCCCCGCGACGAGCTCGACATCACGGTTTCCACGGTCGAGCTCAGCGAGATGATCGCCGAGTCGGTGTCGGAGGGTCTGCTGGATCCCGAGGAGCACACCAGGCTCACCCGGGCGCTGCAGATCCGCAACCGGAAAGTCGCCGACCTGGCGATACCCGCCGCCGCGATCCGTACCGTCCCGGTGGCCGCCGCGGGCTGCGGGCCGACGATCGGTGCGATCGAAAAGGCAGTGGCCGCAACCGGTTACTCCCGATTTCTGGTGGTCGACGTCGACCACCGATTCCTCGGCTATCTGCACATCAAGGATGTGCTGGCGTTGAGCGACGACCCGAACGCGGTGGTCGACGTCAGCAGGATCCGGCCACTGCTGCGTGTCGCCGAGTCGCTGAGTGTGCCCGAGGCGCTGTCGCGGATGCGACGGAGCAACAGTCACCTCGCGCTGGTCAACGGCCACGACGGCACCGCGGCGGCGATGATCGCGCTGGACGATCTGGTGCGGGACCTTGTCGGGGCGGTGCGTGAGGGGTCGCCGCGTGTCTGACAATCCAGCGACCCTCCTGCTGGATGCCGATCAGTGGATGGCCCGCGCAGACGAGCACGCCGAGCGGGTCGAGGCGTTCGTCACTCCGCACATCCAGTGGGCCCGGGTCGGCGCGTCACATCCGGTGTGGGACTTCCTGTTCAGCTATTACAGCCTGCGCCCGAGACAGCTGCGCTGCTGGCACCCGGGTTACGGCGTACGGCTCGCCGGCGCCGAGGCGCTTCGCCGCTACCGCGACCGGCGCGGCTACGTCAGCGACGCCGCCGGGGTCACGGTCAGCGCAGACCATCTGCGGACCCGGCTGGACACCGTCGCGTTCGTGGCTGATCTGCTGCGCGCCACCGCGCAGCGGCCGCCCCAGCTGAACTGCTTCGGGTTGCACGAGTGGGCGATGGTCTATCGCAGCGACGCCGTCCGCCACGATCGTGTTCCGTTGCGCCTGGGCGCGGCAGGGACCGACACTGTGGTGGAGGCCGAGGTCGCGGGGCCGCTGCGGTGCAGCCACTTCGACGCGTACCGCTTTTTCACCGCCGACGCCTTGCCGCGAAACACCGGATCGCCCAGCCGCGAGACGCAACAGGATTGGGAGCAGCCCGGGTGCTTGCACGCGAACATGGACCTGTACAAATGGTCCTACAAGTTGAGCCCGCTGATCGAATCCGAGTTGCTGCTGGACTGCTTGGATTTGGCCGCGGCGGCGCGTGAAATAGACATGCGAGCAAGCCCGTACGACCTGAGGGAGTACGGGTATACCCCGATCGCCGTCGAGGACGCCGCGGGCCGCGCCGAGTATGTGCGTTGCCAAAAAGCCATCGCGGCACGCGCTGCGCCGCTGCGGGCGGCGTTGCTGGACCGGTGTGACCTGCTGGTGCAGGCTGCCGGTTGCCGGTAGTTGGGTTGCTGGCCGGTAGGCTGGGAACGATTTATCAAGGCTTGATGCGGAGGAAAATGATGACGGATCGCGTGTCGGTTGGGAACCTGCGCGTCGCCAAGGTGCTGCATGACTTCATCAACACCGAGGCGTTGCCCGGCACCGACATCGACCCGGACAGCTTCTGGGCGGGCGTCGACAAGGTCGTCACGGACCTGCAGCCGAAAAACCAGGAGCTGCTGGAACGCCGCGACCAGCTGCAGGCACAGATCGACAAGTGGCACCGGCAGCACATCATCGAGCCGATCGACCCCGAGGCGTACCGCGCGTTCCTCACCGAAATCGGTTATCTGCAGCCCGAACCCGCCGACTTCACCATCACCACCGCCGGAGTCGACGACGAAATCACCACGACGGCCGGCCCGCAGTTGGTGGTCCCGGTGCTCAACGCCCGGTTCGCACTGAACGCCGCCAACGCTCGCTGGGGTTCGCTGTACGACGCGCTGTACGGGACCGACGTGATCCCGGAAGACGACGGCGCCGAGAAAGGCACCGGCTACAACAAGGTGCGCGGCGACAAGGTCATCGCGTACGCGCGCAAATTCCTCGACGAGGCGGTTCCGCTGGCATCCGGCTCATGGGCCGACGCCACCGGGCTCAGCGTCGACGACGGCCACCTGCAGATCGCGACCGCTGAGGACTCAGTCGGCTTGGCCGACCCCGACAAGTTCGTCGGCTACACCGGCGAGCTCGGCTCCCCCGACTGGTCGGTGCTGCTGGTCAACCACGGCCTGCACATCGAGATCCTGATCGACCCCGAATCGCCGATCGGCAAGACCGACAAGGCCGGCATCAAGGACGTCGTCCTGGAATCGGCCATCACCACGATCATGGATTTCGAGGACTCCGTCGCCGCCGTCGACGCTGATGACAAGGTGCTCGGCTACCGCAACTGGCTCGGCTTGAACAAGGGCGACCTGTCCGAGGAGGTCGACAAGGGCGGCAAGACCATCCACCGGGTGCTCAACCAGGACCGCACCTACAAGACGCCTGATGACGGCGAGTTGACCCTGCCGGGCCGCAGCCTGTTGTTCGTCCGCAACGTCGGCCATCTGATGACCAACGACGCGATTGTCGACGCCGAGGGGCATGAGGTGTTCGAGGGCATCCTCGACGCGCTGTTCACCGGCGTGACCGCGATCCACGGACTCAAGACCGGCGACCACAACGGGCCGCTGACCAACAGCCGCACCGGATCCATCTACATCGTCAAGCCGAAGATGCACGGACCCGACGAGGTGGCCTACACGTGTGAACTGTTCAGCCGCGTCGAGGACGTCCTGGGCCTGCCGCAGGGCACCTTGAAGGTCGGCATCATGGACGAGGAACGCCGCACCACGCTCAACCTGAAAGCGTGCATCAAAGCCGCCGCGGACCGGGTGGTGTTCATCAACACCGGCTTCCTGGACCGCACCGGCGACGAGATCCACACGTCGATGGAAGCCGGCCCGATGATCCGCAAGGGTGCGATGAAGAGCACCGCCTGGATCAAGGCCTACGAGGACAACAACGTGGACACCGGCCTGGCCGCCGGTTTCAAGGGCAAGGCGCAGATCGGCAAGGGCATGTGGGCCATGACCGAGCTGATGGCCGACATGATGGAGCAGAAGATCGGCCAGCCCAAGGCCGGCGCCACCACCGCGTGGGTGCCCTCGCCGACGGCAGCGACGCTGCACGCCATGCACTACCACTATGTCGATGTGGGCGCCGTCCAGGACGAACTCGAAGGCAAGAAGCGCGCCACCGTCGAGGAGTTGCTGACCGTCCCGTTGGCCAAGGAGCTGGCGTGGGCCCCGGAGGAGATTCGCGAAGAGGTCGACAACAACTGCCAGTCCATCCTGGGTTATGTGGTGCGCTGGATCGATGCCGGCGTCGGTTGCTCGAAGGTGCCGGACATCCACAACGTCGCGCTGATGGAAGACCGTGCCACACTGCGGATTTCCAGCCAATTGTTGGCCAACTGGCTCCGGCATGGCGTCATCACCGAAGAGGATGTGCGGGCTAGCCTGGAACGGATGGCTCCGCTGGTGGACGAGCAGAACGCCGGAGACTCCGGCTACCTGCCGATGGCTCCCAATTTCGACGACAGCATCGCGTTCCTGGCCGCCCAGGATCTGATCCTCAAGGGCGCCGAGCAGCCCAGCGGTTACACCGAGCCGATCCTGCATCGGCGTCGACGGGAATTCAAAGCGCGCCCATGACTGATGACCGTTCGGGGAGCCACGACCGTCCCCATGAATAGAGGCTGCAGGTACCTCCGGCGCGCAGGAGAGGACCGCCATGGGTAGGCACAGGGCTCCCGATGACGACGACGAGCCGTCGGACGAGTATCCCGAGTCTCAGCCGGAGGATTTCGGCGATGACGTCGGCCGTCCCGAGCCCGAGGACTTTCAGGCCGATCTTCCCCCGTACACCGGTGCTGCCTCCGGGCCGCCGCGGTACACGCCGCCCACGCCGGACGACTTCCCGGAAACACCTGGGTTTTTCGATTTCGGCGAGCCCAACGACGACAGCACAAGTGTCTTCGCGCGGCCGCAGTTGCCCGAGCCGGAGCCACCGCACGACGAACTCGAGACGCCCGACGACTTTCCGGGCTTCCCGCGACGCGATCCGGAGCCGCGGGTAGCGAGCGGACCGCCGACCGGCGGCCACCGAACCGTCCGCGAACGGCTCGGCGGCCACCGCAACGACGGCGGTCGGCGCGGCGTCAGCATCGGGGTGATCGCCGCTCTGATCGCGGTCGTCGTCGTGGTCGGCGTCGTCATCCTGTGGCGCTTCTTCGGCGACGCGCTGTCGGACCGCTCGAACAGCGCCGCCCGGTGTGTCGGCGAGAAGCAGCCGGTGGCCGTCATCGCCGACCCCTCGATCGCCGACCACGTGCAGCATTTCGCGGAGCGCTTCAACGCCATCGCCGCACCGGTCGGTGACCACTGCGTGGCGGTCAGCGTGAAATCCGCCGGCTCCGACGCCGTCGTCGACGGTTTCATCGGGAACTGGCCCGCCGAACTGGGTCAGCGGCCGGCACTGTGGATCCCGGGCAGCTCGGTATCCGCTGCCCGGCTCACCGCCGCGGCAGGCAAGGAAACCGTCACCGACAGCCGGTCGTTGGTCACCTCGCCGGTGGTGCTGGCGGTACGCCCCGAACTGCAACGCGCCCTCGGTGACCAGAAGTGGGCGACGCTGCCCGAGCTGCAGACCAAGCCCGACTCGTTGGCCGGCCTGAAGCTCCCGACGTGGGGGTCGCTGAGGCTGGCGCTGCCGCTCAGCGGCAACAGTGACGCCGCATTCCTGGCCGGCGAGGCGGTGGCGGCGGCGTCGGTGCCGCCCGGCGCGCCGCCGAGCGACGGTAGCGGCGCCGTGCGCTCGCTGATCGGCGGTCAGCCGAAGCTGGCCGACAACACGCTGAGCGCGGCGATGGATGCACTAATGCGGCCAGGCGATCAGGCGACCGCTCCGGTGCACGCGGTGATCACCACCGAGCAGCAGGTGTTCGCCCGGGGTCAGTCGTTGCCCGACGCCGGCAGCGCGCTCAGCGCCTGGCTGCCGCCGGGGCCGGCCGCGGTCGCCGACTATCCGACCGTGCTGATGAGCGGGTCCTGGCTCTCGCAGGAGCAGGTGACCGGGGCCAGCGAGTTCGCCCGGTTCATGCACAAGTCCGACCAGCTGTCCGAGCTGGCCAAGGCCGGCTTCCGCGCTGAGGGCACCAAGCCGCCCAGCAGCGACGTCACCAAGTTCGCGGCGCTCCCGTCGACGCTGTCGGTGGGCGACGACGCGATGCGTGCGACGCTGGCCAACAACGTGTCCGCCCCGGCAGGCGCTCCGGCGGCGATCATCATGCTGGAGCAGTCGATGATCACCGATGAGGGCGGAAAGACCCGGCTCGGTAACGTGGTCGACGCGCTGAACAGCCGGATCAAGGCGCTGCCACCCAACGCCGTGATCGGGTTGTGGACCTTCGACGGCAAGGAAGGCCGCAGCGAAGTGTCGGCCGGTCCAATCGGGGATCCCGTCGACGGCCAGCCGCGCTCCGAGGCGTTGACAGCGGCGCTGGAAAAACAACATGCCTCGTCAGGCGGCGCGGTGTCGTTCACCACGCTGCGCTTGATCTACCAGAATGCGCTGGCCAATTTCCACGCCGGGCAGACGAATTCCGTGCTGGTCATCACGGCCGGCCCGCATACCGATCAGAGTCTGGGCGGCGAGGGCCTGCAGGACTTCATCAAGCAGAGCGTCGATCCGGCCAAGCCGGTCGCGGTCAACGTCATCGACTTCGGGTCGGACTCCGACCGATCGACCTGGGAGGCCGTCGCGAAGCTGTCGGGTGGCAGCTACCAGAATCTTGCGTCCTCGGCGTCGCCTGAGTTGGCGACCGCGATAACCAACTTCTTGAGCTGACCTCGCGCCTCCGGCTCGGCAGACTCCAAGTCCGATTCTCCGGACTTTCTTAGGTTTTCCGACACCGGATTGCCCGCTCAGCGAGTTTGTGAATCGATTCACATAAGAGATTCGTCCAATTTCTCAGATGAAACTCAGGTAGGTTTAGCGGGCACTCGTGATGTGACATGCATCACTGCGCGGTGTTCACAAAGGAGACGATCCGCCATGCAAAACGCCCTTCGCCCCTACGCCACAGCCGGTGTCGCCCTCGTCGGCGCAAGCATGATTGCGGTGACCCCCATGGCTGTGGCACCGCTTCCCAGCGTCCAGACGCGGCCGGTCCAACTCGTGGACGCCTGGTCGACCTTGCTGACCGACACGACGGCGAATCTGACGAACATCGTCGGGCACGCCGACCCGACAGCGATCTCGGGCGTCTTCAGCGCGCTGCTGAGCAACCCGCTGGGCGTGATCGATGCGTTGACCAACCTCACGCCGACCGTCACCGGAGAACTGCCCGCGGGTATCACGGTGGAGCTGCCGCCCGGACTCGAGCTCGGAATCGCAAACCTGGGCGCCTGGGGCACCACGCTCAACGCGATCAGTGATGTTGTCGGGCAGCTGCAGAGCGACCCGTCTGGCGCGCTGAACACTCTGATCGAGGCACCGGCCACCATCTTGAACGGTTACCTCAACGGTGAAGACAACATCAGCCTGTTGAACGGCATCATCGACATCACCGGCTTCAACGGCATTCTGGCGCCGATGCAAGACGTCGGCATCAACCTCAACCTGACCAGCCTGATCGACGCGCTAGGCCTGGGAAACCTGAGCCTGACCAACCTCGATCTCAGCAACCTGCTGACTCAGCTGGGGCTGGGCAACCTCGACATCGGTGGTTTGTTCAGCGCATTGGGTTTGAGTAACGAGGGCCTCGGCACTCTGCTGGGCAACCCGACTCTGAGCTCGCTGCTCAGCGACCTCGGCTTGGGCAACCTGGGCCTGGGTAGCTTCAGCCTCACCGATATCTTGAGCAGCCTGGGTCTGGACTCCAGCCTCAACAACTTGAGTCTGGACTCCGTGCTGAGCGCATTCGGCATCGACCCGACCATCAACCTCGGTTTGAGCACCCTGCTGTCCGATCTCGGCTTCGGCAGCTTTGTCAACGAGGATCTCGGCACATTGCTGGCGTCACTGCCGAGCAGTCTGCTCAACGGCGTGGTCAGCAGCCTCAACACCGTGCTGGGTAGTGTGCTCAACCCGCTCCTCAGTAACCCACTCATCGGAGCCGAACTTTCCGCACTCCTGACCACGCTCGGCATCAATTTCAACGACCTGCTCAGCGTCAGCAGCCTCGAAACAGCATTGAACGGGATCACCGTCGGTGATTTGCTGGGCGGTCAGAGCATCGACGCGACCGTCAGCTCCCTGTTGGGAGACCTGGGTGTTTCCGTGCCGACCAGCGGCTTGACCATCGGTGGGATCCTCACCGACCTAGGCGTCAACCCCTCGACGGCCGACCTGACCCTGGGTGGCCTGCTGAACGATCTCGGCGTCGGCACCTCCGACATCACCAGCCTGCTCAACACGGTGGACCTGGGAACCCTGCTCAACGACCTCGGCATCTCCGACACGGCATTGAACTTGAGCAACCTGGGCGATCTCTCGAACCTGACCCTGGATGGCCTGCTCGGGGATCTGGGGCTGGGCAACCTGGGCACCATCAGCATCGACGGCTTCGGTGGACTGATCACCGAACTGGTCGACGTCATCCCGCAGCAGATCCTGGCGGCGCTTTAGTCGGCCTGCAGGGCGCCGGTCAGGCGAAGGACTCCACCGGCGGGCACGAGCACACCAGGTTGCGGTCACCGTAGGCGCCGTCGATGCGGCGCACCGGCGGCCACACCTTGGGCCGGAAGCCCTTCCCGAGTGGGTAGGCGGCGACTTCGCGGGTGTACGGGTGCTCCCACTTGTCGACCACCAGGCACTCGGCGGTGTGCGGCGCGCCGCGCAGCGGATTGTCGTCCACCGCCCACTCGCCGGCGCTGACCTTGTCGATCTCGCCTCGGATGGCGATCATCGCGTCGCAGAACGCGTCGACCTCGGCCAGGCTCTCGCTCTCGGTGGGCTCGACCATCAGCGTCCCCGCAACCGGGAAGCTCATCGTCGGTGCGTGGAAACCGTAGTCCGCCAGGCGTTTTGCGACATCGTCGACGGTCACACCGGTCGACTTGGTGATCGGCCGCAGGTCCAGGATGCATTCGTGGGCGACCATGCCGTTCTCGCCGGTGTAGAGCACCGGGTAGTACTCGTCGAGCCGGCGGGCGATGTAGTTGGCCGAGGCGATCGCCGTCAGAGAGGCGGCCCGCAGACCCGAGGCGCCCATCATCCTGATGTAGGCCCAGCTGATCGGCAGGATGGATGCCGACCCGTAGGGCGCCGACGACACCGGCCGACCGGACGGCAGTTCGGGCGCATAGGGGTGGCCGGGCAGGAACGGCGCCAGATGCGAGCGCGCCGCCACTGGCCCGACGCCGGGACCGCCGCCGCCGTGTGGGATGCAGAACGTCTTGTGCAGGTTCAGGTGGCTGACGTCGCCGCCGAACTTACCTGGTCGGGCCAGCCCGACCAGCGCGTTCAGGTTGGCGCCGTCGATGTAGACCTGGCCGCCGGCATCGTGCACGGCCGCGCAGATGTCGGCGATGTCGTGCTCGTAGACGCCGTGCGTCGACGGATAGGTGACCATCAGCGTCGAGAGTGCCTCGGCGTGCTCACCGATCTTGGCGCGCAGGTCGTCGAGGTCCACGTCGCCGTTGGCCCGGCATGCCACCACGACCACCCGCATCTTGGCCAGCGCGGCGGATGCCGCGTTGGTGCCGTGCGCGCTGGACGGGATCAGGCAGACGTCGCGCTGCGGTTCGCCTCGGCTGGTGTGGAAGGCGCGGATGGCAAGCAGACCCGCGTACTCGCCCTGCGATCCGGCGTTGGGTTGCAGCGACACCGCGTCGTAGCCGGTCATCTGCACCAGCCAGGTTTCCAGATCGGCGATCAATCGCCGCAGACCCTCGCTGTCAGACGCAGGTGCGAACGGGTGCTGTCGGGCGAACTCCGGCCAGGTGATCGACTCCATCTCGGCTGCGGCGTTCAGCTTCATCGTGCACGAGCCGAGCGGAATCATGCTGCGGTCCAACGCAAGATCCTTGTCGGCCAGCGCGCGCAGGTAGCGCATCATCGACGTCTCGGTCCGGTAGTTGACGAACGCCGGGTGGGTCAGAAACCGGGACGAGCGCGTCGCGATGTCGGCGGAAGCGGCGTCACCGGACGTCACACCGAACGCGTCGAGCACCGCAGCGACGTGCGTGTCCGTCGTCACCTCGTCGCAGGTCACCGAGACATGGTCGGCGTCGACCCGCCACAGGTTGATGTTGTGGGCCTTGGCCGCGGCGACCACCTCGTCGGCGCGGCCCGGCACCCGGGCCAGGACGGTGTCAAAGTACTTGTCGTGCACCAGCGCATCGCCGAGCGCGGCGGCGATGGCCTCGGCGTGACCGTGTACGCGCCGGGCGATGCCGATCAGCCCGTCGGCGCCGTGGTAGCTCGCGTACATCGCCGCCATCACCGACAGCAGCACCTGGGCGGTGCAGATGTTGCTGGTCGCCTTGTCGCGGCGGATGTGCTGTTCGCGGGTCTGCAGCGCCAGCCGGTAGGCCGGTGACCCGTCTGCGTCGACGGAGACACCGACCAGTCGGCCGGGCAACTGGCGGGCGTGTTGCGTATGCACCACCAGGTATCCGGCATGCGGGCCGCCGAATCCCATTGGCACACCGAATCTTTGAGTATTCCCGAAGGCCACGTCGGCGCCGATCTCGCCCGGCGGCGTGATCAACGTCAGACCCAGCAGGTCAGCGCCGATCGCGACCAGCGCGCCGCGGTCGTGGGCCTCGGCCACCAGCGGCGACCAGTCGGTGACCCGGCCGCTGGCACCGGGTAGCTGGGCGATCACACCGAAGAAGTCGCCGTCGGGCAGTCCGTCACGCAGGTCGGCGGTGACGATCTCGATGCCCAGCGGCTCGGCGCGGGTGGCGAGCACCGCAGCGGTCTGGGCGAAGACGTCCACGTCGACGGCCAGCTTGTGGGCATTACCTTTCACGGCGCGGTGCATCAGCGTCATCGCCTCGGCGGCGGCGGTGCCCTCGTCGAGCATCGATGCGTTCGCCACCTCGAGGCCGGTCAGGTCGGCGACCATGGTCTGGAAGTTCAGCAGCGCCTCCAGTCGGCCCTGGCTGATTTCCGGCTGATACGGCGTGTAGGCGGTGTACCAGGCCGGGTTCTCCAAGATGTTGCGGAGCAGCACCGGCGGTGTGTACGTGTCGTAGTAACCCTGGCCGATCATCGACACCGCGACGGTGTTCTCGTCGGCCAGCGCCCGCAGTTCAGCGAGTGCTTCGGCTTCGCTGGCCGCCGGTGGCAGCTCATCCAGACCGGGCGCGGACCCCGAATCGGTCAACCCGTCGAGGATTCCGGCGGGTAGAGCGCGGCGGGCCAACTCGTCCAGGGAATCGACGCCGATGACGTCGAGCATCGTTGCGATGGCGTCGCTGTCCGGGCCGATGTGCCGGTCGGCGAAAAGCGGATTGGTGTGGTCGGACACTGGCGAACTCCTGACAGAGGCAAGGAACAGGTCCTCCCCCTCTGTCGTCTACCCGAACCGGGCGCCTGAGAGATTCGACATCCGCATGTCTTTCCCCATGGGCGGGTGACCCGAGTCGGGCCACCGCTTTCCAGAGGCATCGGGGTCCGGCGCGGTCCGGGTGCCTGAGAGGTTGACGGAGAGGTATTGCTCCTTCGGCGTCCGTGGCTGGCCGCCACGAAACTCTCCCGCGCTAGAACGATGCGGTGTCGAGTTTACCCACTTGCCGCTGCCAGCGGGGCCGGCGGCGCAGAAGTTCTCCGGTCAGCCGATTTTGCGGTCGCGGTGCTTGCGCCGGGACGCCAGCTCGTCCTCCGGCGCCGCGATCGACTCGCCGCCGTCGGCCCGCTCGCCCGGAAAGTCGGCGATAGCGCCGGTCAGCTCACGCATCGCGCCGGACACCGCGATACCGAACACGCCCTGGCCGCCCTGCAGCAGGTCGACGACCTCTTCGGCGGACGTGCACTCGTACACCGTGGTCCCGTCGGAGAACAGCGTGATGTTGGCCAGATCCTGTACGCCGCGCTGGCGCAGATGATCGACGGCAACGCGGATGTTGTGCAACGAGATTCCGGTGTCGAGCAGTCGCTTGACGATCTTGAGGACGAGGATGTCTTTGAACGAGTACAGCCGCTGGCTGCCCGAGCCTGCCGCGCTGCGGATCGACGGCACGACCAGCGACGTGCGTGCCCAGTAGTCCAGCTGGCGGTAGGTGATGCCGGCGATTTGGCACGCGCTCGGCCCGCGGTAACCGACCAGTTCGTCAGGCACGGAGTCGTCCGGGAACAAACCGCCTTGCACAGGTTCGCTCGCTGCGTGGATGGCCTGATCGGCGTGGGTTGCTGCACTGTCGTCGAGCGCGGTTACCGACTCGAGATCCAGTTGATCCTCACGTGGTTGATCTCCCACGGTGCTTCCTCTCGCCGATCGCGCTCGTGACGGGCTGCCGGTTTTCCGCGTTTGCTCAATCGAGTGCTTGTGAGCATACGCTTTTCGACACGTTGTGGTGTTTCTCAAACGAACTAGAACTAATCAGTCGAAATCAAAGTATGGCGGTAGCGGCGGTGACTCAACGCTATCCAACGGGCGTGTCGAGGTCGAACTCCCAGATGAGACGTATCCGTGATGTTTGCGGCACGGCGCTGATCACGGTGTTACCGGCGTCAGGTTGCCTTGAAATCGTCGGGTGAGACGCTGTCCAGAAACTCTTTGAATTTCTCGACTTCGTCCTCGCGTACGGCGGTGGAAGGCTCTTCATCGCTCTCGTCGGGGATCAGCAGTCCAGCCTCGGCGAGCACCGCTTCCTCGACGTAAATGGGCACGCCCACCCGCAACGCGATGGCCACCGAGTCCGACGGCCGCGCCGAGACAGTGATATTGCGGTCGAAAATCAGGTCGGCGTAGAAGGTGCCTTCCTGCAGATCGACGATCCGCACCTCTTTGAGCGAATGACCAAGTGCGGCAATCAAATCCCGAATCAGGTCGTGCGTCAACGGCCGCGGCGGCTCGACTCCCTGCTGCTCGAGGGCGATCGCTGCGGCTTCGGACTGGCCGATCCAGATCGGCAGATACCGGTCACCGTTGGCCTCACGCAGCAACAGCACCGGCTGGTTCTGCGGCTGCTCGACGCGAATGCCGACGACGCGAACTTCACCCATCTGTGTCTGCCCTCCGCACCTGCTGCCATATCCAAATCACCGCCTGCTCCGACGCCGCGGCGCAAAGGTCAAGCCGCCGAACACAAGCTGTTTCCGAAGTCTAGTCCTTCAGCGATGCAGAACGTCGCGCACGGCGGACTTGATCAGCGAGGTGTGCAGCGTGATGGCGAGTGCGGCGACCTCGCGTGCGAGGTCGTCGGCGCGGTCGCGGGCACCGGTCTTCCCGGCCTTGCCGGCGTTGACGAGGGGCGCTGCGATCTGCGCGATCAGGTCGGATTGCCGGTCGGCGGCCGAGCGGAATGCGCGCAGGTGACGCGGTTCGACGCCGTAGTCGGCGAGCGCTCGCGCGCATTGCAGGATCGCGGGCGCGTGTTCGTCGAAAAAGCCGCCCGGTCCGGTGGTGATCACGCCGGCCTTGAGCAGCGCCGTCAGCAGCTCGCCGTCGACCCCCGAGCGCTGCAGCAGGTCTTCTCGACTCAGCCGGACGCGGGTTGAGGACACCGCCCCCGGGTCCACAGTCGGCTCCGACAGATCGCTGTTGCCGACCGACACCAATCGCGTTACGGCGTAAGGAGATCCGGCCAGTGGCAGCTCGCCGTCAGGCTGGGCGTCGAGCTGCGCCTTGATCACCTTGAGCGGCAGATACTGGTCGCGCTGGGCGGTCAGGATGAACCGCAGGCGCGCGCAGTCGTAGGCGGTGAACCGGCGATAGCCCGACGCCGCACGCTGCGGCGTGACGAGACCCTCGGCCTCCAAGAATCGGATCTTGGAGATCGTCACATCCGGGAAGTCCGGCCGTAGCAGGTCGAGGACCGCTCCGATAGACATCCCGCTCAGTGCGGGGGTCTCGGGCGCGGTCACTAGCTTCCGGGCCCTCCGTTATCGTCACCGACCTTGGGTCCGGTCAGGAACACCAGGCGGAATTTGCCGATCTGCACCTCGTCGCCGTTCGCCAGCACCGCAGAATCGACCGGCTCGCGGTTGACGTAGGTGCCGTTGAGGCTGCCGACATCGACGACGTGGAACTCGTCGTTGTCCAAGCGGAATTCGGCGTGCCGGCGGCTGACGGTGACGTCGTCGAGGAAGATGTCGCTGTCGGGGTGGCGACCGGCCGACGTGGTCGGCTGGTCGAGCAGGAAGCGAGAACCGGCGTTGGGTCCCCGTTTGACGACCAGCAACGCCGAACCGACCGGCAGCCCTTCGACTCCGGACACCGAGGTCTCGGCGCCCGTCTGTGCGGGAGCGTCCAGCTCATTGAGGAAGTCGGCGCGGAAGACCGATGTCGTTTCCACGGTGACTTCATCAGAGGTCTGGTCGTTGTCCTTGTCCGTCACCCGCTGCTCCTCACTGGCCGCTGCTGCGTCGTCTGGTTGGGTCTACTCGACCGGCTTCCCACCCGCTGCGACCGTCGATGTGACGACCGTACCGCGCACGGGGGCCCAATGTGCCGTCCCCCGCCGGATCGGCCGCGACATCTGATCGGGCCGGTGTTACGCCGAGCGGAGCCGATTGCCCGGCTCGCCCCCTCGCCGCGTCGCGACGCGAATCCTCGCCGAGCGAAGGAACCATAACAAGGGTCATTCGGCCAGCGTGCCGCGGTAGGTCTCCGCGTCCAGCAACTCGTCGAACGCTTTTTGCAGTGCGTCACCCTCGACCTCGAGGTCGATCAGCCAGCCACCGCCGTAGGGGTCGGAGTTGACCAGCTCCGGGCTGGAATCCAGATCGTCGTTCACAGCAACGACTTTCGCCGATACCGGTGCGTACAAGTCCGACACCGACTTGGTCGACTCCACCTCGCCGAACGCCTCGCCCGCGGTCAGGTCATCACCCACGTCAGGCAGGCGGACGAACACCACATCGCCGAGGGCCGCCTGGGCGAAGTCCGTGATCCCGACCCGGACGGTGGCGTCGCCGGTTCGCCGAATCCACTCGTGCTCGGCGGTGTAGTGCAAATCGGGTGGGGTTTCGCTCACGGTCTTCCTGTTCTGCTCGGTGTTTATTTGACGGGCTGAGCGTATTGGCGCGGTTTTGGTTGTCGCAAGGCGGTGATGTCGACCTTGTCTGCTTGCTGCACACTCATGGTGCCGCCGACGCGTTTGACGCTGTCGACCGCGCCGCCGGGGATGTTCATCGCCGCTGCCAACGTCGGTGGATCGCCAATGGCCACAATCGAATACGGCGGCATCAGGGTTTTACCGTCGACGGTCAACGAACCAGGGGTGCCCACGATCCAGGTGTCGACCCCGGCGCGCACCGCCTGGTGCACGTCGCTGATCTGGATCGCCTCGGCTCCGGCGGCTCTCAACTCGTCCAGCACGTCGAGCATCGCCTGCGGTGCCACGCCCGGCCCCGGGTCGGTGATGTGCACCGTGACACCGGGCCCAGTGGCGCCGACCGTCCCGATCAGGATCGACAGAGCAGCGAGCCGGGACTGGGCGTTCTGGATCGCCGCCTGGTCGCTGCTGCCCGAGGCCTGTAGGGCGTTCAACGACCGCTGCAGTTCGGCGACTTCGGTGTTCAGCGTGGCTTCGCGTTGGCGCAGCGAGTCCAGCAGCACGAGTAGATCGGCGGGACGGGCGGTATCCAGCGAGTCACCGGTGCTGGTCTGGCGGACCTGGGTTGCGATGGCGACGCCGAGCAGCAGGCACAGCATCACCGCCAGGGTGACGAAGACGGTGCGGCCGCGGCGCGGGGCCCCGAGGAATCCGCGGGGCTGTAATTCGCCGATCGCGGGTTGAGGCTGGTGCGGCGCCAGTTCGTGCCGGCCGTGCTGGGCCGTCTCGTGGGCGTCGTCGGGCTGTGCGGGGGTGTCGTCGGTGTCGCTCATGTCGGCGTCATCCCGTCACGCCCCGAACAGCCGGCGCCGCAGCGCTGCCGCGTTACCGAAGATGCGGATGCCGAGGACGACGATGATCGCGGTCGACAGCTGGGTGCCAACACCCAACTGGTCACCCACGTAGACCACCAGCGCCGCGACGAGAACGTTGAACACGAACGACACGACGAAGACCTTCGGGTCGAAAATGCGCTCGAGGTAAGCCCGTAACCCGCCGAACACCGCGTCGAGCGCCGCGACCACCGCGATCGGCAGGTAAGGCTGGACGACCTCCGGCACGCTGGGGTGAAACACCAGTCCCAGCACGATACCGACGACCAGCGCTGCGATACCGATCATCGGTTTTCCGCTCCCATCATGTCGACTCGCCGCATGTGCATGTCTGTACTAAGGCCCAATCTGCTTGGCGAACTTGACATCTCGGACCGTGCCCGCCGGAATCGTGAGCTGGTCTCCGGCACTCACCCTGACGCCGACACCGTACGACGCCTCCAACAGCCGCAGCCGGCGCAGGCCGGGACTGTTGTCGAACAAATCTTGCATGGAATGCGGTGGGCCGACGGCGAGAACCGCGTACGGACTGCTGATCGGGTTGTTGTCGACCAGGATCGCACCGCCTGCTTGCCGGATCGTCACGTTCGGCCCGATCCGGACCCCGCCGACGGAGATGGCCTCAGCGCCGCTGGCCCACAACGAATTCACCACCAGCTGTAGATCCCGGTCGAGGATGATCTGCCGACTGCCGGCGACCCGCTGCTTGGACACATCGGACAGGTTCGGTCCGACGCCCGGGTCGGTGACCGTCAAGCTGAGACCGGGACCGGTGACCGGGGTGCTCGCGGCTGCCAGGCTCAGCCGGTCGAGCTGGGTCAGCAGCTGCCGGCCCGCGGAGTCTTCGGCCAATGCCCGCCGCTGCACGTCGTCGCGCTGCGTCGTGAGCGCGTTGCGCCGCGCGGTGAGCTGACCCGTCGCTGCCTCCTCCGAGCGCACCCCGGCTGCCAAGACCCGTTGGGCCGCACTGACGCCCGGCGCGACGAGCCGTGCCTGCGCGACTGCCGCGGCGAACACCGTGGCCACCAGCAACGCAGCCAGCGCCTGCCAGACCCAGCCCGCTGCCCGGGCGCGACCGTTCTGCGGACCGTCGGCGTTCTCGCGCTTCGCGGCCGCGGCCGCATACCCCGGGTCCAGGTGTTCGGAGAGCAAGGCCCGCAGCAGTGAGGGCACCGGGATGCGCTGTGGTTGCCCGGCATCGTGCGCGCTCAGACCCGCATAGGGGTCGTAGCCGCCGAGCGCCTGGTCAGCCATCGGCATCCGCCTTTGTCTGCGAACGCTTTTCGCGGGGATTCGCCGGTGGCATGCTGCGCAGGACCAGCACCACCTGTATCGCGTACACCACGAAGGACCACAAGTACATGTACAGGCCCCAGATCAAAAACGCCCAGCCGCAAGCCAATACGATCCGACTCCACAGCGCGTCGAACTGGCCCAGCAGGATCAGCGGGAAGGCGGACATCAGCGCGAACGTCGCAGCCTTGCCGACGTAGATCACCGGCAGTGCGGTGATGCCGCGCGTACGCAGCAACGGAAGTTCGGCCGCCAGCAACACATCACGCACCAGCAGGATCGCGATGATCCACCAGGGCACGATGCCGCGCAGCCCGAAGGCGATCGGCGTCGTCACCATGTAGAGCCGGTCGACCGCGGGATCCAGGTACTCCCCCAGCCGCGAGCCCTGGTTCATCAACCGGGCGATCTTGCCGTCCGCCCAGTCCGACGCACCGCTGAACATCAGGATGGCCACCGCCCACCCGTCGGCATGCGCGACCAGCAAGAGGTAGAGGAAGACCGGGATCAGCGCCAGACGGATCGCGCTCAGCACGTTCGGCACGGTGAGGAGCCGGTCGTGTGCGTGCGGCCGGTTCATGGGCGGTGAGCTTACGCCCGGCGACGATGCAGGCCGTGTAACGGCCTGAGGAGGAGACGGGCAATCATCATCTGAAGATGCCCGGCAGGCTCAGTGCGGAAAGCGAGTCGTCGGACAGTGGGTTGTCGTGGACCATGTAAGTCCACGTCGATGTCGGACGGGCCAACTTGGACAGATCAACGCCGGGCTCGTCTTCGATCGCCGGCGACGTTTCGAACGTCTGCTGGGCGGCCTCGATCGCGTCGGCGGCCAGCGATGCGAACGCGTCCACGGCCATCCGGTGGAACTCGTCCAGCGGATTCTGGCGTCCCAGCGCACGCAGATGGATGCTTTCCCGGATATCGGCCAGGTAGGCGAGGTGATCGGCCCAGCCCCGGTCGAGGTGGTACAGCATGATCAACCGGCAGATCTTCTCCAGGCGCTCTTCGGAGATGTTCTCAGACAGCTCCGCGTAGCGCTCGGGTGCCAGCTCGGCAAGCTCTTCGCGGGCCGCGGCCGTGCTCAGCAGTGTGTTGCGGCGGTCGACCAGGATCGCGCGTTGCTGAGCGGTCAACTGGTTGTAGCGCCACGTGTTCGCGTGCACATCCAGCAGCCGGCCCTCGGCGACGCGCTGCGCATGCTCGAGCAGTCCGGCGACCTTGGAGCTGACGACCCGGCCGTCGTCGTCGGTCTGCGTCGGCAACTTGTTGGGTTCGAGGTTCGACGCGGCGACGTCGTCCTCCCAGCTGGAGAAGAACACCGACGAACCCGGGTCGCCCTGCCGACCGGCACGACCACGCAGCTGATTGTCCAGTCGTTCGGTGTGGTGGCGGCCGGTGCCGACCACATGCAGCCCGCCGAGCTCAACGACCTCTTTTTTCTCAGCGTCGTTGTCCCCTACGTCGGAGCCGCCGAGCCGGATGTCGGTGCCGCGCCCGGCCATCTGCGTCGAGACCGTGACGGCCCCGAGCTTGCCGGCCTCGGCGATCACCGCGGCCTCCTCGGCGTCGTTCTTGGCGTTGAGCACCACCGCCGGCACGCCACGACGCTGGAGCCGCTCGTGCAGCTCTTCGGACTCGGCGACGTCGTGGGTGCCGACCAGGACCGGTTGTCCGGTCTCATGCACCTCGATGATGTGCGCCAGGATCGCGTCGATCTTCGCGGCCGCGGTGATGTAGACGCGGTCGGTCTCATCCTCGCGGATGTTCGGGGTGTTCGGCGGAATCGGGGACACGCCGAGCTTGTAGAACTGGCGTAGCTGCTCGCCGGCGGCGAGCGCGGTGCCGGTCATCCCGCACACCGTCGGATAACGGTTGACCAGCGCCTGCACCGTGATGGTGTCGAGCACCTCGCCGGTTTCGGTGGTCTCAATGCCTTCTTTTGCCTCCACGGCTGCCTGCAGGCCGTCCGGCCAGCGTTGCAGCTGGGCGATCCGGCCACGCGAAGCATTGATCAAATGCACCGCGTCATCGCGCACGATGTAGTGCACGTCGCGGTGCAGCAGGACGTGCGCGTGCAGCGCGACATTGATCTCGGTGAGCGTGGTACCGACGTGCTCCTCGGAGTAGAGATCGATTCCGCCGAGCCGCTTTTCCAGTTTGTGCGCCCCTGCCTCGGTCAGGTGGACGTTGCGGCTGTCGGAGTCGGTGTCGTAATCCGTGCCGGCCTGCAATTCGCCGACGAGCCGAATGATCTCCAGCCGCGGCTGCTCGCGGTGGCTGGTCCCGGCCAGCACCAGCGGTACCAACGCCTCGTCGACGAGCACCGAGTCGGCCTCGTCGATCAGGGCGACGTCCGGGTTGGGCGACACCAGGTCGGCCTCGTCGGTCACCAGCTGATCGCGTAGCACATCGAAGCCGATCTCGTTGATCGACGCGTAGGTGACGTTGCACTTGTATGCCGTGCGACGCTCGTCGGCGCTCGATTCGCCGGTCACCCAGCCGACCGAGACGCCGAGCGCCTCCAGCAGCGGGCTCATCCATTCGGCGTCGCGGCGCGCCAAATAGTCGTTGATGGTCACGACGTGAACGTGCCGGCCCGCCAACGCGTAGCCCGCGGCGGCGATCGCTCCGGCCAGGGTTTTGCCTTCGCCCGTTGCCATTTCGATCACGTCGCCGGCCAGCATGCGCAGTGCGCCGAGCAGCTGCACGTCGAACGGCCGCAGCTCGGTGGTCCGTTCGGCGGCTTCCCGGGCGATCGCGAGGAACTGCGGGATGTCGTCGGATTCGGCAAGGTCATCGAGCTTGAGCAGGCCGGCGGCCTTGCGTAGCTGCTCGTCGTCGAGTCCGGCGGCTTTCTTGTCGTACTCCGCCGAGGCTTTCACCTGGGCCAGGGAACGGCTCTGATTCTTCTCAGTGCTGGCGCCGAGCAGCCGCCAGAAGCGGTTGCCCAATCGGTCCGACGAAGCGCGGGTGGTCTTTGACACAGGTCAACGGTACCGGCCGACGACGATGCAGGGCGGGACGCCCTGAGGAGAAGTCGGCCGATCAAGCCGGAGCCGACGACGATGCAGGGCGGGACGCCCTGAGGAGAAGTCGGCCGATCAAGCCGGAGCCCAGGCTGCTCACGCGAGATTGGATCGGCGTGGATAGGCGACGTCGGGGTCGGTGAGCACGTTCACAACGGCGGGTTGGCCGCTGTCGAAGGCACGCTTGAGGGCGGGCTTCAGTTCGGCGGGCGTTCTTACCAGCTCGCCGTGCCCACCCAACGCTCGTACCACGTCGTCGTAGCGGGTCTCGGGCCGCAGTTCGGCCACCACCGAGTAGCCGTACAGGGCCTCCATGGGGTGTTTTTCGAGCGCCCAGATCCCGTTGTTGCCGATCACCGAGACGACGGGGACGTCGTGCCGGGCCAGGGTGTCCCACTCCATGCCGCTGAAGCCGAACGCGCCGTCGCCCTGCAGGAGTACGACCTGTCGCTCCGGCCGGGCCAGCTTGGCGGCCAGCGCGTAGCCGGGACCCGAGCCCAGGCAGCCGAACGGGCCGCTGTCCAGCCACGCGCCAGGGACGTAACTGTCGATCACCCGGCCGGCGTAGGAGCCGAAGTCGCCGGCGTCGACGACGACGATCGCGTCGCGGTCCAGCAGCGGCGCCAGTTCGGCGTACACCCGCATCGGGTGCAGCGGGCTGCGGTCGTCGGTCAACTCGGCGTGCTCACGCTCGCGGGCTGTGGTCTCGGTGGCACGCAGGCCGGCGATCCAGTCTTCATGGCCGGCCGGCTCGGCGCGGGGTGTCTCGCTCAGCACGGTCAGGGTCGCCGAAAGATCGCCGTAGAGTCCGGCCGCGATCGGCCGGGGATGTTGGCGGTCGGGTTGGGCGCGGTCGGCGACGACGAGCTGGGTGTCTGGCCCGAACACCGCGCCGAATCCGAGCCGGAAGTCCATCGGTACCCCGACGACGACCGCAACGTCGGCTTCGCCCAACGCTTTTGAGCGTGCTCGGGAGAACGCCAGCGGATGGTCGGCGGGCACCACGCCACGGGCCATGCCGTTCATCAGTACCGGGATGCGTCGTTCCTCGGCGAGTCGCAGCAGCGCCGCCTCGGCGTGACCCCACCAGACGTTGGTGCCGGCCATGATCACCGGACGCTGCGCGGTGGCCAGCAGACTCACTGCCCGATCCAGGGCGTCGCCGTCGGCCAGCGACGGCGCCCGCGGTGCCGTGAGCGCACCCGGCCGGCCGTCGTCGGCGGCGACGGAAAAGACGTGATCCATCGGGAAGTCGATGAACGCCACACCGGACGGCGCGCCGACGGTGGCGCGCAGCGCCTCGTCGATCAGCCCACAGACAGCGTCGGCCGACGGCGCAGTGGCGGCGAATCTGGTCAGCGGCGCCACGAACGGGACGTGGTCGATCTCCTGCAGCGACCCCATCCCCCATCGCCCTGCCGGCGCCCGGCCGCCGAGTACCAGCAACGGCGACGAGTTCTGCTGTGCGGCAGCCATCGCGCTCATCCCGTTGGTCACGCCCGGGCCCGCGGTCAGCGCGGCGACCCCCGGTTGCCGGGTCACCTTCGACCAGCCTTCGGCCGCGAACGCCGCGGTCTGCTCATGGCGGGTATCGATCAGCCGGATGCCCTCGCTGCGACAGCCGTCATAGATCGAGAACAGATGGCCGCCCGACAAGGTGAAGACGGTGTCGATTCCGCTGGCCTTGAGCCGGCGGGCGATGAGCCGGCCGGCGTGGAAGGTGTTGTCGGCGTCGTTGCCCATGGGCGCAGCCTATCGGCTGTCCTACGGTACTTTCGCGGAGAAGCATCCACTGTGACGTTGCGCTGACAGCTGCGTCGGCAAGGAGACGCGACCTTGGAACATAAGACCTTCAAGCCGTCCATCGATTGGTCCGCGGCGGCCCTGGATTCGGTGTGGTGGCTGGCCAAAGGCTGGCTGATCGCCGCGGTCTGTGTCCTCGTGGTGTTGGTCGTCTTGAGGTTCGTCACCGAGTGGGGACGGCAGTACTGGCGGATCACCGGCGGCTACTTCACCGGGCCGCAGGCGGTGCGGGTCTGGGTGATGCTGGCGGTCCTGCTGGCGTTGGTGCTGTTGTCGGTACGGCTGACGGTGCTGCTGAGCTTCCAGAGCAACGACATGTTCAGCGCACTGCAGACAGCGTTCGAGGGCGCGGCGACGGGTAATGATCGGGCCAGAGAGTCTGGGGTACACGGCTTTTGGATGTCGCTGGTGCACTTCGGTGTGCTCGCGACGCTGTTCATCGCCCGGCTGTTGCTCGACATCTACCTGACCCAGCGGTTCATCATCGCGTGGCGCATGTGGCTGACCGGCCACCTCACCGACGACTGGCTGGCGGGCAGGGCGTACTACCGCGACCTGTTCATCGACCACACCATCGACAACCCGGACCAGCGCATCCAGCAGGACATCGACATCTTCACCACCGGCGCGGGCGGCACCCCGAACATCCCGTCCAACGAGACCGCCAACACGTTGTTGTTCGGGGCCGTCAAGGCCGTCGTGTCCGTGGTGTCGTTCGCCGCGATCCTGTGGAACCTGTCCGGGCGGTTGGACGTCATGGGCGTCGACATTCCTCGCGCGATGTTCTGGATCGTGGTGGTCTACGTGTCGATCGCGACCGGCGTCGCGTTCTGGCTCGGTCGTCCGCTGATCGGGCTCAGCTTCAACAACGAGAAACTCAACGCCGCGTTTCGTTACGCGTTGGTCCGGTTGCGCGACGCGGCCGAAGCGGTCGGCTTCTACCGGGGTGAGCAGGTCGAGCGGCTCACGCTGTGGGGACGCTTCACCCCGATCATCGACAACTACCGCCGGTTCGTCCGCCGAACGATTCTGTTCAACGGCTGGAACTGGTCGGTGACGCAGGCAATTGTCCCGCTGCCGTGGATCATTCAGGCGCCCAGGCTGTTCGCCGGTGCGATCGCGTTCGGTGACGTCACGCAGACGGCCACCGCGTTCGGCGAGATCAACGAATCACTGTCGTTCTTCCGCAACAACTACGACTACTTCGCCGCCTTCCGTGCGGCCATCATCCGGTTGCACGGATTGGTCGACGCCAACGACAAGGGCCGGGACCTGCCGGCGGTGCTGACCTGGCCGACGGACGACGGGTCAGTCGAATTCGACGGTGTGGAGGTCCGGACCCCCGACGGCGACCCGTTGGTCGACCCGCTGGATGTGCGGCTGGAATCCGGTCAGTCACTGGTGATCACGGGGCAGTCGGGTGCCGGCAAGACCACGCTGCTGCGCAGCCTTGCCGAGTTGTGGCCGTACGCGTCGGGGACGCTGCGCTGCCCGGACGGCGACAACGCCACGATGTTCTTGTCGCAGTTGCCCTATGTGCCGCTGGGGACGCTGCGCACCGTGGTGTGCTACCCGAAGGAGCCCACCGACGTCTCCGACCAGACACTGCAGGAGACGTTGACACGGGTCGCTCTCGCGCCGCTGAGCGACCGACTCGACGAAGTCCGGGACTGGGCCAAGGTGCTGTCGCCCGGGGAGCAGCAGCGGGTGGCCTTCGCCCGCATCCTATTGGCCAAGCCCAGGGCGGTATTCCTCGACGAGAGCACGTCGGCGCTCGACGAAGGGCTGGAGCACGCGTTGTATCAGTTGCTGCGCAACGAATTACCGGAGACCGTCGTGGTCAGCGTCAGCCACCGACCGGCGGTCGAGCGGTTCCACGACCAGCAGCTCGAACTACTCGGCGGCGGCCCCTGGCGGCTGGGGCCGGCGAGCAGGGAACCCGCGGCGGTCTAGCCGGCCGCCTTCGCCCCGGCCTTGGCGGCCGCGTGCGCTCCGGCGCTGGGTTTCAACGCGCCTATGCGCCCCCGGCCTTGGCGGCCGCGTGCGCTCCGGCGCGGCGCCCGAAGAACGAGCCTTCACCGAGCTGGGTGCCGCTGGCGTAACCCTTGCCATCTTGCGCGATGTTGGACGCGCAGGCACCCACGGCGTACAAGCCGGGGATCACGCTGTCGTCGGCACGTCGCACCTCGCCGTCGACGGTGACCGCCAGACCGCCCATGGTGAAACCGGAATACATCGCCCGTCCGAGTGACAGATCGAACACGGCCCATGGGCCATTATCCTGCGGCGCAAGGTAATCCGGCTGCTTGTGGAAATCTGGATCCTCGCCTTTGGCAGCGAATTCGTTGTAGCGCTTCAACGTTGCCGCAACGTTGCCCGCGGGAATGCCCAGGGCGTTCTCCAATTCGGCGATCGTCTCGTAGCCGTCGAGGAACTTGATCAACGGCATCGCGGGCATCTCGGTGTGCGCTTCGTCGACGATCAGGTAGGCGGTCTGCTCCGGCTGCTCGAGCACGAAAGCCGATGTGCGCGAATGGTAGGAGTCTTCGGCGACGAAGCGCTTGCCCTCCTTGTTGACGATCACGCCGGTCAGCAACACTTCCGGCGGGTATGCCGCTGCGGTGATGAACTGCTCGTGCATGTTCTCGGCGACGCCGCCCGCCGAGATACCCATCCGCAGGCCGAGCCCGTCGTCGTTGGGGTTGCCCAGGATGTAGGGCGCCACCAGCCCGTGGTGTTTGGTGCGACGCGGCTGACCTAATGCGGGGGTGTATTCGGCGACCATCTCCGGATTCATCGCGAAACCGCCCGCTGCGATGATGACCGATTTCGCTTTCACCGCACCGGTTTCGGAGAAGTGCTTCCACGCCACACCGACCACGGCGCCGTCCTCGTTCACCACCAGGTTGGTTGCGCCGGTCTCGTAGCGGAACTGCACGCCCAGATCATCGGCGCGCTTGACCAGTAGGTCGATCACCATGGCCGCGCCGCCGAGTTCGCCCGGTACCGGCACCGAGTGGCCACGCGGCGCAGGTACCGCCTCTTCGCAGAACGGCCAGACCTTTTCATTACCGGTGTAACTCAGGCCCTCGGTGCCCGGCGGAACGACGACCTTGCCCGGGTAGAAGCTGCGCTCGAACTGAAAACCCAAGTCCTCCAACCAATTGAAGTGTTCGACGCTGCCGTCGCTGTAGGCGCGGATCTTCTCGAGGTCGGGTTCACGCGACGCTGCGACCAGATATTTGTACATCTCCTCGGCGGTATCGCTGTGCCCGGTCGCCTGCTGGACCGCGGTGCCGCCACCGAGGTAGAAGTGCCCGCCGGCCATCGACGTCGTGCCGCCCGCCGCGGCCGCGCGCTCGAGCACCAGCACCCGCGAGCCGGCGGCCGCCGCGGTCACCGCCGCGCATCCGCCTCCGATGCCGAAGCCGATCACCACGACGTCCACCTCGTCCGACCATGACGGCACGTCGTCAACGCTGAGCGTTGCTGGTATCGGGCTTTTCATTGGCGCCACTCCTCCTCATCGCGGTGCTCTGCATCGTCGTCGGCGCAGTTCATTGGCGCCACTCCTACTCCTGCTCCTGCTTGATGTAGTCGAAGAACTGTCGCATCTCGGCCGAAAAGTGCGCGATCTCCAGAAACGGGATGCCGGATTGCGGCGCGGAGATATAGGCGAATCGCAGGCCGCCCGGCATCACGCCATACTGCGGCACCGTCGCACCCCGATCGACCGCAGCGGTCAAGCTGGCGTCGAAATCCTCCAGGCTGTCGGCCTCCACGCAGACGTGGTGCAGACCCGGTCCGCTGTCCCGCAAGAAGTCACTATAGATATTAGGCCCGCGGACCGGCTCGATCAGCTCCAACTGGGTGTCACCGAGATAGCTCAGCGAGATGTGGGCGACGAAGTCGGCCGGTGCGCCGAGATAACTGCAACTGTCCGGCGCGAAGTGGATGTCAGGCAGTCGCACCCACTTCTTGACACCCAACAGGCCGGTCAGAGCGGTTTCCGTGGCGGTCACGTCACGAGTCACCCAGGCGACCTGGACCGGTGACCCGAAGGAGAAACTCATCGCATCGCAGAATAACGCAGCGCCTGCCTCGGTAGAAACCCGTTGCCGATGCCGAACGATCGGCGTGCCCGAGAGGATCGCTGAACGTGTTCTAATTCGGTATCCAGAACGGCCGCGAGTCGACGTCGGATTGGGTCAAGACGCCGACCAGTAGTCGGATCTGGGTGTCGAACACCATGTGGGGGTCGCTCACGGTGTCCGCGCCGTACTGGCCGAAGACCTCCAAGCTGATCGCTCCCACCACGCCGGCCCAGATCGCGAAACACTTGGCAACGACCGAATCGTCACCCGGAAAACCGAACTCTTGGCGCAGCCGCTCGAAGTCGGCCGATAGCGGTTGTGGCGCAGCGTAATTGGACAACATGATGTCACCGGTCGCGATTCCGGCGGCGACGGCGTCGAACAAGGCGCCGACCACCCGCGTTCCGGGGCCGACTGTCTGCTCGGCTGGCGCGTGGTAGCCGGGCACCGGGCTGCCGTACAACAGTGCCCAGCTGGCCGGGTGCTCGATGGCCCAACTGCGTGCCGCGTGCGCGATGGCGATCACGTCGTCGCTCCAGATCTCGGGTATCGCGTCGCGAGCGCGGTCCACCGAGTCCGCGAGTTCGGAATACGCGTCGACCAGCAGCAACGTCAGCAGCTCGTCGCGGCTGGCCACATAGCGATAAACCGCCGAGGACACCATGCCCAGATCGCGCGCGATGGCCCGCAGCGACAGCCCCGCCGCGCCGTGCTCGATCAGATGGCGGCGGCCGAGCTCGATGATCTGCGCCTCGATGCGTTCACGCGAGTCTCGCCGCTTGGCCATCGTCCCATCCTGACACGAATGAGAACAGTGCTCTTGCTTTTCGCCACACGATATGCCATGGTCAAGCCCATGAGAGCAGTGCTCTCGTTTGATACTCGGAGAGGACGAACCATGACAGTGCGCTACGACGAGCCCCATCGGGCGGCGATCGCCGCTAACGCGGTGATCCGCTGGCTGGCTGAGATGGGCATCAGCATCGCCGGGACCACGGCGCTGCATGTGCGCGGGCGCGCGACGGGCAAGCGGCGCTCGGTGGTGATCAACCTGCTGGCCGTCGACGGCGTCGACTATCTCGTGTCGCCGCGCGGCAACACGCAGTGGGCCCGCAACGTTCGGGCGGCCGGAGAAGTCGAGGTAGGACCGCGCTGGCGTCGTCGCCGACGTCGCGCGGCCGAGCTTGAAGACTCAGCGAAACCAGAGTTGCTGCGGGGGTATCTGGACCGGTGGTACTGGGAGGTCAAAGGCCACATCGCGGGGCTGACGCCTGACTCCGACGAAGACGAGTTGCGCGCCGCGGCATCGTCGATCCCGGTGTTCGCGCTGGCAGCTGTGGGCTGACAGCTACATCGCCGGTCCGTGGACACCCACGTCCTCGCGGACCTGCTGGGTGGTGGACTGCCACGATACGGCGGCCGGCAGAGTGCCCCAGACGCTGTTGAAGATCCCGACGATGCGGGCCGACCCGGCGGGGTTGGTGATGTACACCGGCCCACCCGAATCGCCCTGCTGGCTGACGGCGCCGTGACCCATGGTGAACCAGCCGTTGTTGACGTTTTCGACGGTGCCGCAGCTTTCGCCGGTGATCACCCCGAAGTGGCAGACGGGCTCCCCCGGCGTCACGACCAGACCAGGATCCGATTGCAGCACCCGCCCGCCCGGCAGGACGTTGTTCACGACGACGTCGGGGGTCAGCACGATCGACTCGTAGTCGGAAATCTGCTGGTCGGTGTGGACGAAAGTGCCGTTGGGGGTGTTGTCGCGGAACGTGGCGACACTGCCGATGACCCTGTTGTCCTTGTCCATCACCGGTCCATCGGCCCGGCAGTGCCCCGCGGTGAACGCCACCCGCAGGCCCGGGTCGACATAGCCCAAGGTGCACAGGTGCTGGCCCTGGTGTATTTCCATCCCCGGGAAGACGGGAACCGGATCGGCCTTGGCGTCCGGGGGAAAGTAGCCGGCCGCGGCAGCGGCGGCAATTATCGCGCCGAACGCGCGAATTGAGGGATGGCGCATCTTTCGACTCCCCCCAGCCGTGACCGACACGATGCCGACCTGTTACCAGGGTAGCGACCCGATCGCATGCGTACAGGCGAATTGGTTGCGAGCGCGGCGACCCGCTTCCGGATCGCCGCGCTGCCCCGCTCGATCAAGGAATGGTCAGAACCTGTCCCGGGTGGATCAGATCCGGGTTGGAGATGCCGCTGGCGTCGGCGATGACCTGGTATTTGCTGCCGTCGCCGTAGAACCGCTCAGAGATGGCCCACAACGTGTCGCCGGACTCGACCGTGTACGTCCGCGCTGGCTCCGGCTCCGGCTCGTGCTCAGCCGCGGGCTCGGCGTGTGCTTCTTCGGCGGCCGGTGCAGCTGCCTCCGGCTCCGCCGGCGGCGGAGCGTCGGTCTCCGTCTTCGTCGACCATGCCGCTCCGTCGGCGGCGTACAACACGAGGTTGCGGTCGTCTTGCAGCACGAGCCGCACATTCTTCTTGCCCTTCGTGTGGGTGTGCCACACGGGCTTGTCGCCGGTGTACAGAACGAAGTTGCCGTCGCTCTGGACCTCCGCGCGAACTACGTCTTCTCCGTTGGTTCCCGACGCCCAGATCGCGTGGCCGCGCGATGCCAGGACCAGGTTCCCGTCGTCTTGCAACGTCAGCGTGTAAGCCCCGTTGCTCGAGGTAAGCGATTCACCCTTGACAAGTTTTTGTCCCTCGGTGAGCGTGTCTCCCACTGCAGTTCTCCTCGCTATCGCGGCCGAGGCGGATGCCGGCCTCGATGTCGAACTTACTGATCTTGTCTTGGCTGCGGGGGCGTTCGGCTCGCCGAAATAAAAACGGTAAATGAACAAGGCCTTATCGCCGGCCCGGCGCTCACCGCGACGGCGTCAACGGGGCCGGCGCCTCGGACCGGACCACTGTTGCGGGCTGCCAACCCGGCGGCCCGAAGACGTAGCCCAGCCGGTCACGCAGACGGTTGGCCGACCGGAAATCGCGTGCTATGGCTAAGTATTCGTGCGTCTGCAACTTCCAGACGTTGAAAGTGTTGACCTGCTTGGTGAGTCCGTAGTGCGGGCGAAAGGTCTCTTCCCGGAAGCTGCCGAACAGCCGGTCCCAGATGATGAAGACCCCGCCGTAGTTTTTGTCGAGGTATTCGGGGTCCATACCGTGGTGCACTCGGTGATGCGACGGTGTGTTGAAAACGAATTCGAAGGGCGTCCACATTCGGCCGATGCGCTCGGTGTGCACCCAGAACTGATAGATGAGATTGAACGAGAAACTGACGAATACCAGCCACGGCGGAATACCCAACAGCGGCAACGGAATCCACATCACGATCTCGCCGCTGTTGTTCCATTTCTGGCGCAGCGCGGTGGCGAAATTGAAGTACTGACTGGAGTGATGGGCTTGGTGGGTGGCCCAGATCAGCCGAATCCGGTGGGCGAAGCGGTGATACCAGTAGTACAGCAGGTCGACGCCGACGATTGCGATGACCCAGGTGTACCACCGCGTCGGGGACAGATGCCAGGGAGCGACATAGGCATAGAGCGCGGCGTAGCCGATCAACGCGATGAATTTCCAGCCGGCCGTTGTCGCCACCGAAACGAGGCCCATGGAAATGCTCGCCCAGGAATCGGCGGTCAGATATGCACCCGAGCCCGGCCGCGCCGATCGCGCTTCGGCTGCCCGCTCGATGCGGTCGAGTTTGCGTGCCGCCGTCCACTCCAGAATCAGCAGCAGCAGGAAGAACGGGATCGCGAACAGCACCGGGTCCCGCATTTGCTCGGGCAGAACGGTCAAGAAACCCGCAATCCAACTCACGTCCAAAATCCTACGACGCCGTGATCAGTCCGTGTGACGCCATCGCGGCATGGGCTCATCCTGCTCGCCGGCGTACCAATGCACCGCCTGCACACCCTCCTGCAGCGACAATTCGGCCACCAGCTTCTCGAGTCGGGTCGGGGCATGCCCGTCGCTGAGTAGGTACGCGGTCAACGCCACGCTGTCGTCGCTGGTCCGGCCGGTGTGGATGCCGCGGAGCACCAGCCGGTCTCCGCCGCCGCCGGTGCGCTGGACGATCTGCGCACGGGCGTATTTCGCCGATTTGGGCCGGCAGACCAGCTGCAGTTGGTACGGCTGGTCGTCCTCGTCCTCTTCGACGACGCTGTCATGGTCGATGAGGTGGCCCAGCGGTCGGCCGAGCAGGTGGATGGCGATGACGGTTCCGGTCGCGATCAGCGCGAACAGTGGATGCCCGCCCCCGGCAAGGACGCCGACCGCCGCCGAACACCACAGGGTCGCGGCGGTGTTGAGCCCGCGCACGTTGAATCCCTCGCGCAGGATCACGCCCCCGCCGAGGAAGCCGACGCCGGACACCACGTACGACGCGACCCTCGTCGGGCTGCTGTCATTGGTCACGACCGCGTACAGCACGAACAGCGTCGCACCGGTGGCCACCAGCGCATTGGTGCGCAGTCCGGCCCGGCGTGCCTGCCATTGCCGTTCGATGCCGATCAGGGCGCCGCATCCGAGCCCGACTGCCAGCCGCAGCGTGAATTCAGCAATGCTCAGTGTCTGCATGATGCGCCCTCCTTCCCTCTGAGACGAGTTGTTCACCAGTGTGGACGAATTCGGGCAGAATTCGCCGGTAGCCGCGCCGGTTGAGGCCGGGGTAACCCGAGCAACCGTGATTCTTCTGCTCGAAATTGTTCGCTGACAACACTTTTCATCCAGCCAGCGGCGACTGCATGACGACGGTCGGCCGGAAGCCGTACTTCGGCGCGGTCGCGGCCGCCGTGTTCGCGGTAGGTGTTCCGGCGGGCACTGGCATCCCGGGCATGCCGGGCGGCGCGGACCTCGGCGCGCTGAGCGGTGTGGCTCCCAATGCCGACGCCAGCGGGCTGTTAGGGGTGGCGATGCTGGTCCACGCCGGGGGCACCGACAGCGTTCCCAGCGTGGCGGCTCTACCAACACCGGCCGAGACGGAACTGCCCGCACCACCGAACTCCGAGAAACCCGACACCGCCGGTACCACCGCTGTAGCCGGGCTGTAACCCGTGACCACAGCCGGCGGCACCGCGTTCTGGACGCCGGCCATCCCGGTACCCAGGAACGACGAACCGGTCACCGCCTGCACGATCTGGGCCGGGCTGAACGCACCCGTCGAGCTCACGGTGTTCCAGAAGTTGTTGTTCAGTCCCAGGCCGCTGGAGCTGAATATGCCCGAACTCGACCCGTCGCCGGTCACGCTGCTCAGCAGGCTCGAGAGCCCAGCGGATCCCGATGTCGTCGAGGTGCTCGATCCAGATGCCAAGCCCTGCAGAGCAGTCGGCATACCGGTGGTCAGCTGGGTCAGCGCCGACTGGGCAGCGATCCCGCCGCTGCTGGTGGTCTGGGCCGGGACCACGAACGGCGCGAGCTGGCTGGCCGTCGCGGACTGGCCGGCGTAGCCGTACATCGCCCCGGCATCCTGAGCCCACATGCCGGCGTATTCGGCTTCGTTGGCCGCGATCGCCGGGGTGTTCTGCCCCAAGACGTTGGTCGCTACCAGCGCGGCCAGCTGCGTCCGGTTCGCGGTGACAATCGATGGCGGCACCGTCATCGAAAATGCCGACTCATAAGCGGACGCTGCCGCTTTGGCCTGCGCCGCAGTCTCTTCCGCCTGGGCGGCCGTGCTGTTCATCCACGCCGCATAGGGCGCGGCCGCGGCCGCCATCGACATGGACGCCGGTCCGCGCCATCCCTCTGTGGTCAAAGCCGAGACCACCGACATGTAATTGGTTGCCTGCGAACGTAAATCGCTGGCCAGCCCATCCCAACCGGCCGCGGCAGCGAGCATCGAGCCCACGCCTGGGCCGGCATACATCCGAGCCGAGTTGATTTCCGGTGGGAACATTCCGTAGTCGAGCATTGGTTCACTCCCGTCCTAGCCCGCCGCGATCGCGTTGGCGGCTTCAGTGCCGGCGTACGACGTGCCGCTGGCCCGCAAGATCTGTACGAAAACGGCGTGAATGGCTGCCGCTTGGGCGCCGACCTCCTGATACAGCGCTGCGTGAGCGGCGAATTGCATTGCGGTCAGAGCGGATACCTCGTCGGCTGCCGCCGGAACCACTGCGAGCGTCGGAGCCGCGGCCGCGGCGTTCTGTGCCGCGACGGCGCTGCCGATACCTTGCAGCTGATTCGCCGCAGCGGTCATGAGTTCTGGTTGGGTGGTCACGAAAGTCATCGGACGCTCCTTACGCAAAGCAGGCTGAAGCCGCGCTCATGTCGATGCACGACGAAGTGACAGACGCACGGCGAAATCGCGCGTGCGCGTGAAGTGAAGCGGCGCAGGCCGATTCAGATGATGGGGATGAGGCCGGGGCCGGATCCGAACGAAATGGTCACCGGTCTCGGATACGGACTGTCACTGGGACTCACTTCGCCTCACCTCCTCGCGGCCAAGGCACACGGGGGTGCCGACACGGTGCACGCGGGACGAAGCGGAACCGGCAGATGCCGACCGCTGCACCCCTCTCGTCAGAGCTTTGGCACTGCACGGCGTATCCGGGCCTTCACAAGAATGCAAGGCCGGAAGCCACTTGGGCTCAACCCTTAAGCCGGGAGGAGCTGTCCTGACCCTGGGCGTCTTTCGACGTTCGAGGTCAGTGGCCTGTATCCGTGCAGACGCCTCACCTAGCGAGGTGCTTGCACGGGCAATAGTTCCACCGAGATGCAAGGTAGTCAACTCAACTCACGAAGATGATTGCCGGAGTCAGGCACAGTGGCGACATCTTCGGCGCCACACGCGAGCCGAGATCGACTGTGGTAATTGAGAATAACGTCTCGCCGTGACACCGGCGATCGGGAGGCTCGGACTCCCGAAATGCTGAGTGCGCATGTCGAGGCCGGTGCCGTCGCTGATGTCGTCGCGTGGGAACGGCAGGTTCGATGATCACGGCCGGCTTCTCCCTTCCGCTATCCGGCCGCCGGTGGATGTGCGACAACGGTGGGCTTAAACCCGTATCGGGGTGCAGCAAAGCCCCACCCGCGTCCGCCGGCGCCACCTCCCATCGGCATTCCCGGCATACCGGGAACTCCTGGCCTTGCGGATGCCTCTTCGATTCCCGGGGGGTTGTACCAGCCTTCGGCCGCCGTTGCGGTCGCCGCTTGGCTCGTCGCAGGAACTGCCGCCGTCCAACTCGGCGGAACCGACACTGTCCCAACCAGGGTCGCGCGTCCCACGCCGGCTGAAACGGCCGAGCCGCCCAGGCCGGACGAACCGATCGCCGAACCGGCATGGCTCAGACCCGCCGCGCCGATCGCCGACGGTGCAGCCGTCGAACCCATCAACAAGGCCGGGTTCAGACCGGAACCGGCTTGTCCGGCCACCGCCAAGAACCCGATATCGCCGAACGCTGTTGTCACAGCGGGGCTGATGCTCGCCGGGTTGAGCCAGTTACCGGACAGGACTCCGTTGGAAAGTCCCGAGGCCAAGAACGAGCCGATGGACGAGCCGGTCTGCCCGTCGAGCATGTTCAAGAACCCGGCGATCCCGGTGGTTGCCGTATTCGATCCTGGCGCAAAGGGACTCACCCCGCTCGCTGACATCGGCGATGCGAGTCCCTGCAATGTGTTGGGGACCGAGGAGATCACCTGCGACAGCGCCGACTGCGTGCCCGCGCTCGACGATGTGCCGGCGGCCTGCGCCACCGCGTCGCCTTGGCTCGCCGCACCCGCCGCGTTGGTGGTCTCCGGCGGCGACTTGAACGGAGCCACTGCAGAGGCCGCCGCCGACGAGCCCGCGTAGCCGTACATCGCCGCGGCGTCCTGGGCCCACATTTCGCCGTACTGAACCTCGTTAGCCGCAATCGCCGCGGTGTTCTGGCCCAGAACGTTGGTCGCCACCAGTGCGGCCAACTGAGTGCGGTTGGCTGCGACCACCGCGGGTGGCACCGTCATCGCGAACGCGGCCTCATAGGCCCCCGCGGCGGCCTTGGCTTGGTAACCCGTTTGCTCGGCTTGCGCGGCGGCCTCGGTCATCCATTGCACATACGGCGCGGCGGCCGTCGCCATGGCCGCCGAAGCCGTTCCGCGCCAAGGCCCTTCGGCAAGACTGCCGACGACCGAGGCGTATGAGGATGCCGCTGAACCGAGTTCGGCGGCCAGCGCGTCCCAGGCTGACGCGGCCGCCAGCATCGGTGTGGAACCGGGACCGGCGTACATCCGGCCGGAGTTGATCTCTGGTGGTAATGCTCCGAAATCCATTGCCGTGCTCCTTATCCCGCAGTGGCCGCGCTGGCAGCTTGGGTGGCCGAATACGACTCGGCACCGGCGCTGAGGGTGGGTATGAAGGTCTGATGGATTGCGGTGGATTTTGTCTCGGGCTTGATTGTCGGAAATGACATGGACTTCTCCTCGGTGAGGTGCCCGACCTTGGACCTGGTCTCGGCCGCTGCGCGACGGGTGTGGTGTCCGCGTTGGCAGAGCGCTTGCCAGGACCGGATCGGAGCGAAGATGGCTGTAGATCTCGGAAAGTTCTGGCTGGACCATCAATGGAAGTGACTCGCGGCTCACCTCCTCGCGGCTACGACGTGCACCGCGCGACGGAACGCCAACGAGAGGAGAATTTCCCGACGCATAGGTCGGGTCCGCACCCCTCTCGTCAGAGCTTTGGCACTGCACGGCGTATCCGGGCCTACACAAAAAATGCAAGACCGGAAGCCACTTGGGCTCAACCCTTAAGCCGGGAAGAGCTGTCCTGACCCTGGGCGTCTTTCGACGTTCGAGGTCAGTGGCCTATATCCGTACAGACGCCTCACCTAGCGAGGTGCATGTAACTTGTGCGTAACAATGATGGCAGCGCTATCGGCGCTGGTCAAGGCACTCCACCGCCAGGAAATCGTAAGGAAAATTACCGAGGGACTGGACTTCGCCCAGCAGATGTGCCCCTGGCGGAGGCGAAGGATTAGTCGGCTTTCTTCTCCGCTACCGCTGCGCTCAATCCCTCGGCGAGGTCGTCGCGGGTCAACTCCTTGAACCGGCGCAACTGGTCCTCGCTGAATTCGTCGAAGTCGCTGGACAACACGGCATCCAGGTCTTCGTCGTCCAACCGGAAGCTGCGATGATCGCGGGCCTTCTCCACGACGTTGCGTACGAACCCGGCGTTACCCAGCGTGTCGATCCCGCGGATCAGGTCGCCGTCCTGCGATAGCGTCTCGTCGTCGTAGAACCGGGTGTACGACGGCAGCAAGACGTCGACGGCATCGTCGGTGATCACGTCCTCGTTCTCCCGGCCCATCAGCTGGGTCAGCGCGATCAACTCTTTCGGGTTGTAACTGAAAAACTCGATGACGGTGGAGAACCGACGCCGTAGACCCTGGTTGACCTCCAGCATCTTCTCCATTGCCTTGGCGTACCCGGCACCGAAGACCACCAGCTCGTCGCGGTGGTTCTCCATGTAGAGCAGCAACGTGTTGATGATCGCGTTGCCGTACGCGTCGCCCTGTGAGTAGCCGCTCTCATGGAGGTTGTGCATCTCATCGAAGAAGACGGCGCCGCCGCGGGCTTCTTCGAGCATCTCCTCGGTGTTCTTCTCGGCGTCGGCCATGTAGCGGCCCAGCAGCTTCGACCGGCTGGTCTCGACCACCAACGGCTTACGCAGCACGGTCAGGCCGCACAGTTGCTTGCTGAATGCGCGGGCCACCGATGTCTTGCCAGTGCCGGGAGGCCCTAACAACAGGGTGTGCCGAGAGGTAATCGGCACGGGCAGACCCATTTTCGCGCGAGCCAGGTTGACCTTGGTCGTCGACTTGATCAGCTTGATCTCACGTTTGGCCTGTTCCATGCCGAGCATTGCGTTGAGTTCGGCGTCGCCTTCGTCCAAGTACTTCTTGGCCATCTCGGCGTGTCGCGCGGCCTCGGCTTGCTCGCGGGTGGGAGCGCTGTCCGCATCCCACCAATCTGTCCGTGCCTCAATGGTTTCCGGGTCGGTCAGCACCAACCGGTAACTGGGGTTGTCCAAGGCTTCGCGTGCCGGGGTGAACTTGGCGTCGCGGGAGTAGACCCGGCGCAAAGCCTCCACCGCCTCCTCTTCGCGCCCCAGGTGCCGGAAGCACATGCCCTGGGTGTACATGGCGACGTTGGCGGCGCTGGGTACCCGATCGCCCTCGATCGCCTCCTGCGCGCGCCGCGCCGCTTCCTCGAACACCCCGAGGGAGGCCAGCGCGGTGGTGGCCATCGCCGCCCCGGCGGCCTTCAGTTCGGGGTGCCGCCACCCGGCACCGGGCGGGAATTGCGCCAGCACGTCCGGCCAGCGGCCGGTGCGGAAGTGCAGCAACCCGCGCACATACTTGACCAACTCCTCGTCGGAGGCGTGCCGCGGGGTGATCGAATCCAGCACCTCCGCGGCTTCCTCGTACCGCTTGGCTTCGGTCAGCGCGGCTGCATAGCCGGCGGCGAGCGACTCCACGCTGGTGACCGCCAGCTTCAAGAACATTCCATCGGAGATCTCGGGGCGGAACTCCAACTCGGTGAGACCGCAGCGACGGATTTCCCAACCGTAGGTCTTGACGGATCGCCAAGCGCCGCTGAGGACCTCGATGCTCTGGTCGCCGGCCAGCACCCGCGCCAGCCACGCGTCACACATGTCCGGGTCGAGTCTGGTGGCCGTCGTGAACATCTGCAGGGCAACCTGCGGATTGTGGCTCGGCTGCAGCCCGTTGACCGAAATGCCAGACGCCAGGAGGCCTGCGACCATCGCGTTGCGGGAATCCGACGCGGTGGTCTGCGGACGAGTCATCTTATCATCGTAAGGCGTCGGCGGCGCCTGCCTGTTGCCCCATCGCTGCGCCAACCGGGACCAGGATCTCGTCGGCGGTCGTCAACGTGCGGCTCGGCATCGGCAGCGGGCGACGCGACGTCGGCGCCGGGAGGCTGGCGGCCACCGCACCCAGCTGACGCCCCGTCAGCCGGTTCAGCCCACTGAACGCTTCCTTCCGCAACCGCTTGTCGCTGTGGTAGCGAACCCAGACCGACACGTCGGCCTCGCGACCCTCGGCGATGATCCGGATTGTCATCACGGTGACGTCGGCGTCGGTCAGCCACAGCTCCTCGAGCGTTTCGCTGGTGATGTCGCCAGGCGACACCCAGAAGCTGGTGACGAAGCCGTCAGGGGTCTTCAGGTATCGCCAGAACGGCCGAACGTTAGCCGGCTGCAGTCCAGCCAACACCGCGTCATCCACGTCGGCGATCTCGTCGGCGCTCAGCGGCCTCGCTGCGCAACTGCGGCCGTCCAAATCGTGCGCGAGCCGCTCAGCGGCCGCGGCCAGGGTGCAGGCCACTGAATCACGGGCAGCGACGGCACTGACGTTGTGCTGCGGGTCCATTCGCAACACCAGCCAGGTGTTGCGCTCCTCGATCGGGCGCCGGCCACCGTCGACGTCGTCGGCAACGGCAGACTGGACGCCGCTGGCGGCACTGCGGGTTCCCACTGAGATGATGTCGACGCTGTCCAACCGGACATCGAACTGTCGCAACGACGTGATCACGGCTTCCAGTGGTATCGACGTGGTCAGTGCGTCGCGGTGACGATGCCGACCCGCCTCGCCCGCGCCGTCGACCGCGATCACAGCGATCAATTGACCGTCGTACTCGCGGATTCCGACTGTTTCGCGGCTGAATTGGCGACGATGATCGATCGCCGGAGTGCAGCCGACGGTCAGGGCTTCGGGGTCGGCGTACCAGTTGCGGATCCGGGCGATCGGCGCCGACGCCACCGGCACTCCCCCGTTGGTCAGCAGGGCAGCGACCGTCACGATCACCGCCAGACCGACGCCGATCCAGAACGTCAGGTTGCGATCGGCCTGCCAGTTGTCGGGCAGATGACTCGCGATCACCAGCAGCGCAACGTCAATGAGGAACACCGTCGTCACTCGCGCCCACGACAGGCTCAGCCCGTATTCGCGTTGTGCCTTCATTCCTGTCTCCCTGTCTTACGCATGAGGACAGCTCCACCGAAGACCAAACCGGCAAGCAGTAACGCACCACCCAGACCGGCGGCGGCTACCCACACCGGTGTCATGTTGCGCGGAGCGGGCATCGGCGGCAGCTTCAGCGGCGACGCCGAATCCTTCGGCAGGACAGACCCGTCGGGCACATCCCACGTCAGTGCGGCGACCGGGTCGACGACCCCGTAGCCCACCTGATTGTCGACGCCCCGAGCAGGCGCCCTGGCAGTGTGGATCAACCGGTTGATGATCTGGTGCGACGACAGTTGCGGGTATTTGGCCCGCACCAGCGCGGCCACACCCGAGACGATCGCCGTGGAGAAGCTGGTGCCGGACGGCACCAGCAAGGTGTTGTCCGGACCGTCAATCGCGTTGATCAGACTGTCATCTCGCGGCGAGAGCCCGACGACGTCGTTGCCGGGCGCTGCGATGCCCACCCACGGACCGGCCACGCTCGTCTTGTCCATCGGTGCGCCCGAGGCATCCACTGCGCCGACCGTCAGGACGTAGTCGCTGAACCATGACGGAGTCACCACGGTGGTCACGCCGCCCCAGTCACGAGAATCGTTGGGGTGCAACGGGTCGACCAACGGATTCGCTTTGCAGTCCTTCTGGCCGGTGTCGCCGGCGGCGGCCACGATGACCGCGTCCTTGTCGACGGCTGCGTAGCGGACCGCCGCTCCCAGGTCGGGCTGGTCGATGATGCTGCGCGCACTCATGCACAACACCTGCGAGATGTTGATCACCTGCGCGCCCATGTCGGCCGCGTGCACGATCGCGCGCGCCATGGTCCGAATGCTGTCGGACTTTTGCCGGGTCTGCGGGTCCTGGTCGCCGGTGTAGGCGTCCTTGAGTCCAAATGCCCCGCTGGCCTGACGAATCGAGATCAGCTCGACATCTGGGGCGATGCCGGTGTAGGCGTCAGACGGCGCCGGCAGAGGCGGCGGATCCAATGGCGCCGGCGGCGCGGCCGGCCGCGGGTAATCGACCGACACCACACGCCCGTGGTAATCACCCCGGTAGCCGGGCAGCTCTGCGGTGCCGTGGCCGTGGTTGGCAGCTCCGGGCGCCTTGGGCTCCTGAGCACCACCTTGTTGAGCGCCACCCTGCGACTTCGGCTCCGGCGGACACCACGGACATGCCTGTGTGGCGGGCTCTTCCGCCGGTGGCGGTGCCGGCACCATGGTGATGGTCTGTGGCGGCGGAGGCGCCACGCTGATCGTCTGTGGCGGTGGTGCCGGCGGGGGTGGTTCCTTGGTCGGAACCGGCGGCGGACGCCGCGGCGCAGGTGCTCCGGGGAGTTCGCCGATGCCCGGTGCGGCGGCGATCATCGAGGCCACCAGCGTGCCGTGTGCGTCGCAGTCGGTGAGGCCGTCGCCGCCGCCCATCACGTAGTCGCCGCCGGGAATCAGGTGCGGTAGCCGCGGGTGCGGGGTTACCCCGGTGTCGATGACGGCGACCCGTACGCCGGCACCGCGACCGAAGCGCCACGCCTCCTGCAGGTTGAGCATGTCCATGTACTTCGGCTGCACACGAAAGTCGCTGCCCGGTAACACGCCGACCTCAGTGCAGTACGACGTCTGCTTCATCGGTTGGGGTGGTCCGGGCGGGCTGTCGGGCGGCGTCGCGGCCGGGTCGATCCCAGGCGGGTTGATCGCGTAGGCCGGTGACCCGGACAGCGCGATAGTGGCAACGATCAGTGTGGTGGCAGTGACTGCGGCCGCACGAAGCGGCCGCAGTCGCTTCCTACCGATAGCGGATCGCGGCATAGACATTCATCAGCCACAGCGCCAACGGGAAGATGGGCATCAGGCAGAGGTATTCGACCCACTCCACGAGCTTGCGGAACAGCGGGCTGTAGATGGTGTTGGGCACTGTCGCCGCGGCCGTCAGGCCGGCCGCGGGGATCAGCACCGCGAGACCGGCGGTAACCGACACCGCAGCAGCCGAGGACAGCACGACCGAGTAGCGCACCAGGACTGTGCCCACGATGAGCACCGACGTGACGGCCAGGATGATCGCCTGCCAGCGGTCGACGTAGGAGCGGCCGCGCAGCATCAGGAAGCCGGCCGTCGTCGCGACCAGCAGCAGCGGCAACCAGCGGTTCTGGGTGCGGGGGTCGGAGACACCCGCCAGCGACACCACGGTCAGAACGCCGAGGCCGACCAGCAGACCGGTCAGGAAAGACCGGGCCCGCTCGGCCCGCAGCACCACGTCCTGGATCGACGCGGGGCCTTCCAGCGTGGGCCGACCGCCGTCGGCGGGGTGCACCACGGTGGTCGGCAGGTCGGGCCGGGCCTCGAACACCCAGCGGCTGGTGGCAGACGGGAAGACCGGCAACCGGATTCCGGACAGCCAGCGGGACATCGCCGGAGCGGCGTGGTACCCGAACACGCAGACCAGCAGAATCGAGGTCAGCAGCGTCACAGCACCGGTGTTGAACGCCATCCGGGCCAGGCTCGCGACGGTCGCCGCCAGCGCAATCGTGACGATCGCCGTGCCGGTAGCGAGGCGGCGACCAGTGAAGCGCATGATCAGCATCGCGGCGACACCGGCGACAGCAAAGCCCATCACCGCGTGCGGCGAGCCGACCGGGCCCGGGGGCGCAGATGCCGCGCTGATCGCCAGCGGCGGGATCGCGCCCCACAGCAGGATGTCACCTGCGCGACGGTTCTGCGGGGTGTGCGCCCGTCCCAGGATCAGCAGCGCGACCGTTGCGGTGAGCACGGCGATCACCGCGGCGAACGGCGCCGGGACCCAGGACGCATGCTGGTAGCGGAACCAACCGAGCAGGCCTGACGCCAGCAGCACGCCGGAGCCGACCATCGCGGCACCGACCTGGATCGCAATCGTCGGGTTGACGGCGGTGAACCGTTTGCTGAGATTGACTGACACGGCCGTCGAGATGTGCTCGATGACCTGAGAGCGGTGTTCGGTGTCCTCGACGAAGCGCAGCCACAGGCGGTCACCGTCGTAGACATCCTGCTCGGTCAGCGACTGGGTGGCCCGCAGCGGCGTCCCGTCAACCAGGCACAGCGCCCAGCGACCGCGCTGCTTGGCTTCCAGCGGCGTGAGGCCCAGCTCCCGAAGTCGGACGTTGACCACCTTGAGCAGCGGGTCGATCATCACCGAGACCGGGGCGTTGGCGTCCAGCAGAACGCCGATCTGCACGCCTTCGCCGGCGATGATGCCGATCACGGCCGATTGTGGGGACGCGATTGCCTCTGTGCCTGGCTGCTGCGCCTCAGCTACTGCGGTCATCCCTGCACCCCTTTGTCGACGGTTCGTGGGTCCATGTGTGTCTTGCCTCGCTATGTGTAATTGAGACGTAGCGTCCCAACTGTTGAGCAGATTCTAGTGCATTTGGCCGCATCCGCACCTTTGCTGAATGCTGCACGGAAAATCCTTGCCGTGCGCCGGATTCCCGTAACAATTGGTTAAACTCTGCTGTGCGTTTTCCACTCGCCGTAAGGGAGTGTTTCCAACACCGTCTTGACACCGACTTGGACGAGTTGTGGAGTGGCGGGGCAGATCGCCAGCCACGCTTCGTTCGAGCCGGCGGTCCGGGCTTGCTGATACATCGCGATCCGGCCGCCTGACCCATCCTTCAACGACAACACCGAGGCGCTGGGCGCTTTGTCGTCGTCGCGGTACTGCCGGGCGTAGACCGCCGCTTCGGCGGCCGGGTCCGAGAGCGCCTGGCCGAGCGCGGCCACGGTCGCCGCGCTGATGCCCAGCCGGCGCAGGTCGCCACCAGAGAAGACATTGAAGCCCGAGCTCTGCCAGGCTTTGGTGATCTCGAGCATCTCCTCGAGAGGCACGTTGACCGCGTTGATCGCGGCGGGTTCGGCGTGGTGGATCGACTCGAGCGCATCGAACACCAAAGCCGCAATAGAGGTGGTGTCCGCTATCGCGACATCGTCGACGGTGATTTCGTCGCCGACTCGGACCGCCGACACCCAGTGCTGGCCGCGGCGGGCCAACAGAACGCGGAATTCGTTGTCCGGGATGTCGCGGGAGCCCACCGGCTCCTCGGCGCCATCCTCATCTTTTTCTTTGATGCCGTAGAGCAATTTGCCCCGGGACAGCAACGCGACGACTTCGAGATCGGGCGCCGCCAGAACGCGCATTCGCGCGGCGACCGCTTCGTTGACCGTCTCGCCGTCGACGATGCCCTGCTCGCGCATGACTGTCATGCCCGGATGCTGATTCAGCCAGTCCATGGAATCGGTCGACACGAATGGTCGGCAGCGCAATTCCGGTGCGACGTGGCGAATATCGAGCAACGCTTGCAACATCCAGAAACCCTCGACGTTGACTGTGATGTCCGTGCGCGTGCTCTGATCCATCGCTACCTCGCTAGTTGTGGGGTTATCGCACGACGCGGCAGCACACCTGAATCGGTGTGCTGCCGCGCCCTGTGCTGATTGTCAGGCCCAGCTGGAGCCAACAGCCGAGTCAGTGCTCGACATGTTGTTTCCTGCGGTCTGAACCTTCTGGCCGTGGGAGTTGGCCTGCTCGTAGATCACCTGGAAGTTGCGACCCAACTGGGTGATGAACTCCTGGCAAGCCACCGAACCCGAGCCACCCCAGAAATCACCGGCAGCCAGCACATCGCGCACGATGCTCTGGTGCTCGGCCTCCAGGGAGGCGGCCTGGGAACGGATCAACGCGCCGTGGGCGTCGACATCACCGAACTGGTAACTAATCGACATCTATCTGTCCTCCTGATTGTGAAAGTTTACGCTGACAGCCGAGTTAGCTGCTCAGAATCTGCTGAGAGGCCTGCTCTTGGCTCTCGTAGTTGTTCGCGTCGCGGATCAGTCCGTCCCGGACACCGTGCAGCATGTTGACGATGTTGCGGAACGCGGTGTTCATCTGGCCCATGGTGTCGTAGGAGGTGGCCTGAGCGGTGCCGCTCCAGCCGGCCCCGGCGATGTTCTGGCTCGATGCCCACATCTTGCGGGCCTCGTCCTCGACAGTCTGCGCGTGCACGTCGAAACGGCCCGCCATCGACCGCATCTCGTGCGGGTCAGTCATAAAACGTGTAGGCACTTACATATCTCCTTGCTGGTGTAGTGATGGAATCCTGTGAATCTGGCAGTCGGACCGGTTACCAGCGGTAACCGCCGACTTGGTACACACGGCTGTTCCCCCCTTTCCCGCTAACTGGTAACCACGGTGCGTGGCACCACAGTGGGACGGTCTTCATCGGCAACACTCAGCCAGCAGCGGCTGCGTTGGCAGCCTCGGTGGCTGCGTAGGAACCGGCGCTGGTGCCCAACGTGTTGACGAACATTTCATGGATGGCCGCGGCCTGCTGGCTGACCGACTGGTACAGCTGGGCGTGTGCGGCGAACTGAGCGGCCGTCAGCGCCGAAACCTCGTCGGCGGCAGCGGGAACCACTCCCGTGGTCGGGCCCGCGGCGGACGCATTCTGAGCGTTCAATGCCGAACCGATCCCTTGGAGGCTGGTGGCAGCCGCCGACAGGGCCTCCGGTTGGGTGGTCACGAACGACATGTCGGCGTCCTTTCGGGTTCGGTTCGCCAATCTTTCCGTGCATGAGAATAGACGTGCGTTCCGCTCTGCGCTGGGGCCAAAGCTGGGTGTTTGCAACTGTTCACCCGAGAGCAACAACTGTTCATCTCCGGTAACAGCCGAGTAACAGAGGTCGCTCTGTCAACATGGGTTTTTGGCTCAAATGTGGCCGTGAGCTGACGATATACAGTCGTGCCGATTCGGCGGCGGGATTGTCCGCCAGTAGCGGCGACTCGGTCCGTTTACGGGTGCCGGCCGAAGGTGAGGGTTGCGAAGCGGAATAAATCTCGCCGCGGATAACGTCAGGATCGGGTCTGCTCGCGCTGGCGTGCCTCTGACGCGCCGTGGCTCAACCCAAACGCAGCGGCAAGTTCTTGAGCGCGAAAGTCTTGCTGGGGAATTTGATCTCGGGGCGGTAGTCAGGCTCCAGTTCGAAGTCAGGGATTCTCTTAAGCCATTCGTCGACGATCACGGTCAGCTCCATGCGCGCCAGATGAGAACCTAGGCAGCGGTGCGGTCCGCCGCCAAATCCCCAGTGCCGGTGCACCTTTCCGTCCATGGTGAGTTCGTCGGTGGAGGTCGAGTCGCTGCCGTCCCGGTTGATCAAGGCCATGCACAAGAACACCGATGAGCCGGCGGGCAACGTCATGCCACCGACGACGACGTTCTCGGTAAGTACCCGCGGCGCCACCGGCGCTGACGGCTCCAACCGCACAATCTCCTCGATGAAGACCCTGATCTGCCGTGGGTTATCGCGTAGCTGCGCACGCAGCGCGGGTCTGCGCGCCAACTCCAGAATGGCGAAGCCGATCGCGGCGGTCACGGTGTCCAGCCCCGCCAGGATCAGCAGGTGGCTCATGCCCAGCAGTTCGAGATCGGTGAAGTTGCCTTTGCTTTGCATCACCCGAGACAACATGTCCGACCCGGGGTTCTCCCGGCGCTGTCGGATCGCATCCGTCAGGTATTGGTACATCGCCTGCGCCGCTGGGGCGATGTCTTCCATGGAGGCATACGGGCTGTCGGAGAGCACGGCCTCTTTCCAGGCGATCACGCGGTCGCGGTCCTCCAGCGGCAGACCGTAAAGGTCCATGAACACCTGGTAGGGATAGGTCTTCGCCAGGTCTTTCATCACCTCGCACTCACCGCGGCTGGCGATGGCGTCGATCATGTCGGCGGCATGACGAACCAGCACCGGTCGCGACTTACTCAATCCGTGTGGACTGAAAAACGGCTGCAGGATTCTGCGGTACCGAGTGTGCTCGGGCGGGTCGAATCCCAACGGAATCACCGGAATTGGGCTTCCGGGTGGTTGAAGCGCCAGTCGAGCCGAGAAAACGTTGGGACTGCGCAACGCTGCCAGCACGTCCTCGCGGCGGGTGAGGTAGTAGTAGCCGTTCATGAACACGACCGGTCCGGCGTCGCGCAGAACTTTCCACCCGGCGCCACGGTCAGCCGCCATCGGCAGGCTGACGTAATCCAGCCGCGGAAGGTGAAAGCCGGTGCCGTACAGGCTTTCATCAGTGGTGCTCATGTGTGTGATCTCTCGTTCGTTTGCGCTGGCACTGTGGCGTCCTGGCGACAGTAGACATGCTATGCGGCCCGCCAGGTTTCGGTCGCGTCGTCCCCACGCTCACGTGTGCCGGATCGAGCTAATGTCTTTTAGACTCGGAGTTGTGAAGGTTCGTGTCGAGCAGTCGAGGTGCGTTGGTCACGCCCAGTGCTATGCCGTTGACCCCGAGATCTTTCCGATCGATGATTCCGGCTACTCCATTTTGAAAGAACACGAGGTTGCGCCGGAGGACGAGCAGATAACTCGTGACGGGGTGGCGTCCTGCCCGGAGATGGCGCTGATCCTGGAAGAGGACTGAACCGGCGCCAATCTGATTCGCGCCGGCTAACGGTCGTTGTTCGGCACGGAATGTGGGAACCGCCCTTGCAATGCCCGCAGCAGACCACGGACTTCGTCGATGCGAGCACGTATCTGGGTCAACTCTCCGGAATCGCCAGAGTTTCGGTTCTCGTCGCGGGCCATCCGGCGCGCAAGCTCCTGAAGTTCGGCGCACTCGGCCTGCAGAAGCCGCTCAAACACTCGCGCCTGAGCTTCCTCGGCAGGCTGAGCGGGGCGGCGGGTCAAAACGCTTGCTGCACTTAATGCCGGCGTCCCGGTAGTGGTCCTGGGGAGCATTCGTGCGGCGTCGCGGGGTCTCCGTGAGAGAGCCAGGGCACCGGATGCCTCCGCATGTCGCGCCACGTGTCCCTCCTGCCCGAGACCTGATTGTTCACCAACCGGAAACCTACGCCACTGCTCTCGCGTGCTTCCGGAACGATGCCAATTGTTCATATTAGAGCCATGATTGCGACATCTGCGATTTACCTCGGGGGTCGCCTCGTTCTTGACGGCAGGACACTCCTGGGGTGCCACGTCGAGACGTGACACCCCAGGAGTTGTGAAGCTGATCGGCTGTTAGCCGGCTGACGGCGGCCGGGGCATCACCGTGGGTTTGAACCCGTAGCGGGGGCCCGAGCCGAAGCCACTACCAGCTCTCGTACCGGCCAGCGGCATACCGCCCATGAGGTTTCCGCTACCCGCGGCCTCCGGGGCGGCGCTGACGCTGCTGACGAGCTGCACCTGCGGCGTCGCCGCGGGAGTTCCGCCGCCGATCCACGACGCGGGCACCGCGAGTTTGCCGACCGAACCGGCGCCACCGGAAATGGCGGACACCGAATGCGCGGCCCCGCCGGCAGCGCCGCCGCCGAGCCCGGCTCCGAGGCCACTCAAGCCGTGGAGTGCTGGGGCAGCAGCAGCCGGGGCTGCCCCGCCCAACATTCCGGCGCTCTTCGCGATCTGGACGCCGAAGTTGCCCATACCAACGCTGAAGTAAGGCAGACCCTCAGTGTTGTAGAACAAGCTCGCGTAAGGCGAGTAGTTGCTCACGAGTGCCGAAAGGTTCGTGGGCAGCACGCTCGTCCCGAATATGAACGCGTAGAGCTCCTGCAGCGGCGTCAACGGGGTGGCCGCCGCGGAGGACGCCGCAGAAGTAGGCGACGCCAGGCTTTGCAGCGAGTTAGGCAGCGACGAGGTCAGCTTCGACAAGATGCTCTGGGAGTTCGTCGCCGCCGAACTGCCGGTGGCGGCAGCGACCGCGGCGTTTTGACTCGCAGTGCCGGACGGGTTGGTCGTCTGAGCCGGCGTGGCAAACGGAGTCACCTTGCTGGCCGCCGCCGATTGGCCCGCGTAGCCGTACATGGCCGCGGCGTCCTGCGCCCACATCTGCGCGTACTGTGCCTCGAGTTGCGCAATCACCCCGGTGTACTGACCGAACACGTTGGCTGCCGTATACGCCTGAGTCTCAGCGCGATTGGCGGCAATGACCGGCGGTGCCACCGTTTGCGCGAAAGCCTGCTCGTACGCGGCGGCTGCGGACTGAGCTTGTGCCGCGGCCTGTTCAGCCTGGGCGGCCGTCTCCTGCATCCAGTTGATGTACGGCTGGGCGGCACTGGCCATGCTCGCTGACGCCGGCCCCGTCCATCCGTCGCTGGACAGCTGCGTGATCACCGTCTCGTAGCCCTGAGCAGCTTGCTGAAGCTCAGCCGCGAGGCCGTTCCACGCTGATGCGGCAGTCTGCAGTGACGACGACCCCGGACCCGTGTACATGCGGGCCGAGTTGACTTCAGGCGGTAACGCCCCGAAATCGATCATGAAAAAGCCTCCTAGCCGGCCGCAGCCGCGTTGGCGGCCTCGGTGGCTGCGTAGGAACCGGCGCTGGTGCCCAACGTGTTGACGAACATCTCGTGGATGGCTGCAGCCTGCTGACTCACGGCCTGGTACATCTGCGCGTGAGCAACGAACTGGGCCGCCGTCAGAGCCGAAACCTCGTCCGCGGCAGCGGGAACCACTCCTGTGGTGGGACCCGCCGCAGCGGCGTTCTGGGCGTTGAGCCCTGAGCCAATCCCCTGCAGGCTGGTGGCCGCTGCCGATAGTGCTTCCGGCTGTGTGGTCACGAACGACATCCGGTCTCCTCCTAAATAACCGAGCGCATCTACGACCTCGGGCAAGGTCGTTCGGTTGAAAGATTAGATGGTCACGCTCGGATAAAGGCCCTCCCGACCAAACTGTTCACGCCTGGACGACCAGTATTCACCCCTCGATATCGGCCGTTCATCCCGCGTTCGACAAACCTTCCACCTGCGGTAACGTTTCAATCCGACCGGCTACTGAAACGTGCCGTGGTTCAGGCCCGTCGCGGGTGTCGCGACTGCAGCTGGGCATCGTGCAGATCGTGGTAGCGGGCCTCAGCCACAAGGACTTTCAGTACATCGCGCGGAGCTGGCTGCCCCTCGGTTGGGCGTAAGCACGCCGAGCCGCCCAAGGACCTCGAGCGTGAAATCGCTACGCCTAAAAGGCTTTTGACACGCGAGCCACCCACCGCAAGCGCTGGGGCGGGGCCGTGAATCGGAAGACAGGGCAATTCCGTTGGCGGGTGGTGCGGTGCGCACAGGGGACCTGAAATGCCTTGCCGCGCAATGTCTGAGTCGGGTCGATCGACTCTCGCTCGCCGTCAGCCGCCTGCGGGCGGCTTGGTCATCACGGCGTGCCGGACCCCGTATTTGACGGTGTAGGCGGCGGTGCCCTGGCGACCCATACCGGCGCCGGCCCCCGACATCGGAACACCGTTGAGGATTCCATTCGCCGACGGCGCGACAGGCCGCGCGGAGCTGACCAGCCGGGCCTCCACCGTCTCCGTGGGCATCGATCCTTGCCAACTCGCGGGCACCGACAGCCGACCGAGAGCGTTCGCCTCGCCCAAACTGGCCGACACGCTGCTGGCCGTAAACGGTGCGCCGCTGACGCCTGCGGTGCCGCCGATGGGGGGAAGTGCTGCCACAGGCTTAGGCATCAAGCCAAGCCCTTGCTCTAGTGCCGTTGCCTGGGCGGGGGTAATCGTCTGCTGGCCGATGCCGTAGCCGAAGTTTGCGAGACCGACCGCGAAGTAGGCCTGGAGGATCTGCCGCATCGTGTTCAGGTTGCCCGACGTTCCGCCCGTCAGGCCCACGCCCCAACCGCCGGTCGGGAAGTTCGTGATGGTGTTTTGCCACAGTGTCTCGAGCCAGGCGCCCAGCGTCGTTGGGGGGGTCGCCACGGGCGCCGCGGTGGACGCGGCCGTCTGAGTGGTCGCGGACGGCGCTATCGAGGCCGCGTTCTGCGCCACCGTCGCCGCTTGGCCGGCCGGCGTGGCAGCGGCATTGGCCGCCGCGCTGGCCTGGCTGCTCGCCCCCTCGGGGTTGGTCGTCTGGGGCGGCGCGGTGAACGGCGTCACGGTCGAGGCGACCTGCGAGGCGCCGGCGTAGCCGTACATGGCGGCGGCGTCCTGTGCCCACATCTCGATGTACAGGGCCTCGGTGGCCATGATCGCGGGAGTGTTCTGACCGAGAAAGTTGGTTGCCACCAAAGCGGCCAGCAGCGCACGGTTGGCCGCGATCACCGGCGGCGGCACCGTCATCGCGAACGCCGCCTCGTATGCGGCGACTGCCGCGCGAGCTTGGTTGGCCGTCTCTTCGGCCTGCGCGCCCGTCGTGGTCATCCAATCGATGTAGGGAGTGACCGCGGCCGTCATCGCCACCGATGTCGGGCCTACCCACGCGTTGCTCGTCAGCTCCGTAACAGCTGAGGTGTAGCCGGCGGCGGCGAAACCCAACTCCGCGGCCAGGCTGTCCCAAGCCTCGGAGGCCGCCAGCATCGGCCCAGGACCGGGACCGGAATACATCCGACCTGAATTGACCTCCGGCGGCAACAGCCCGAAATCAAGCACTAGAAACCCTCCGTAAACAAGCCAAAGTTGCGTCGCCCCGTCAGCCGTCGCGCGGGGGCGGCGGTGCGCGGCGTTGTCATGAGCTGGTCAGCAGTCGGCGGGCGCTGGTGGTCGACCGCCCGATCGATAGCGTTGCGCAGAGCGCGGTATGTGGCCACAGACGACGTGTGCTTTCTGTACTCGGTAACCCTGAGCGTCAACAACATTGAGCGCCGATGCTCATCGCTGAACAGTCGCTGGTTGAGAACTTAGATGGCGGCGCGGGCGATCGGCCACGACGATGCCGACTATTCATTCCTCTACAAAGAAAGTTCATCCGCGATCAACTGTTGTTCGTTCAATGTTTGGTTCTGCGCTACCGGGTAGCCGCAGTACGGCCGTTAGCCGGCAGCCGGCGTGAACGGGATCACAGTCGAGCGGAGCTCGAATCGGGTCGGTGTTCCGGCGCCCTTTTGTCCGCCCATGTTGGCCACCGGCATCATCGGCGGCAAGGCCGAATGCGCAGCCGCCGGCGCCGCAGGGATGGCGGAAGTGGCGCCGAGGTGCATCGCCGTCCCGGCGGGAAACGCCGACGGCGCCGCACCGGTCCAGGCGGACGGCACCGACAACGGACCGATCGACGTGGCCCGGCCCATACCCGCCGAGAGGGCCGGCGCGCCGGCGCCGAAGCCCGTCGAACCCAGCGCGGCGGGACTCGACGCGAGGCCGACGGCGTGGGCCGCCCCCAACTCGTTGGCGGCCGTGGTCGCGGCTTTGGCGGCGGTGGCCGTGCTGCCCGCCGTGAACAATTTCGACAGCATGCTCATCGGCATCGATGCCAGTCTCAGCGGCGTGCTGAGTTCATTCAGCATCGACATCGCCGATGTCGACGACGATGAGGTACCGGTCGCGGTGGCGGTCGATGCGACGCTGTCCAGGCTCTGCGGGGACGCCAGGCTTTGCAGGGCCTGAGGCATTCCGGAAATCGCTTGCGGGCCAGACGACATCAGCGTCTCGACATCGGTGCCGCTGGCGGTGCCCACGGATTGGGCGGCCGCGGCGGACTGGCTCAACGGACCGCTGGAATTGGTGGTCTTCGGCGGTGTTGTGAACGGTGTGACTTGCGAAGCCGTCGACGAGGCGCCGGCGTAGCCGTACATGGCGGCGGCGTCCTGGGCCCACATCTCGCCATAAAGCGCCTCCGCCGCAGCAATCGCCGGGGTGTTCTGCCCGAGGACGTTGGTCGCCACGAGCGCCGCCAGCAGGCTCCGGTTCGCTTCGATGAGCGGCGGCGGAACCGTCGCGGCAAAGGCGGTTTCGTAGGCGCTGGCCGCGGCGGCGGCTTGCGCGGCGGTCTGCTGTGCCTGATCTCCGGTGGCGCTGAGCCAAGTCACGTAGGGGGCGGCGGCCGCGGCCATCGCCGTCGAACTGGGGCCGGTCCACGCCCCGCCGGACAGCGTCGAGACGATCGAGCGGTAGCCGGCCGCCGCGGACGTCAGCTCATCGGCCAACGATTGCCAGGCCGTAGCCGCGGCGAGCATCGAGCCCGGCCCCGGGCCGGCATACATGCGTCCGGAGTTGATCTCCGGTGGTAGAGCTCCGAAATCCAGCACGAGACAACGCCTTAGCCCGCCGCGGCCGCGTTGGCGGCCTCGACGGCTGCGTAGGAGCCGGCGCTGACGCCGAGCGTGTCGACGAACATGTCGTGGATGGCCGCTGCCTGGGCGCTGATCGCCTGATACATCTCGGCGTGTGTGGCGAACTGGGCAGCGGTCAGCGCGGATACCTCGTCGGCCGCCGCGGGCAGCACGCCCGTCGTCGGAGCCGCGGCGGCGGCATTCTGCGCGGTCAGGGTCGCACCGATGCCCTGCAGATTCTCTGCGGCCGCGGTCAATTCGTCTGGTCGGGTGCTGACAAATGACATCCGGCGCTCCCTTCGCATCAGCCCACACCTGTCACTAGTTAGAGACGTTAACTAGGCAAGATGGGCGGCAAACATGGCGAAGCTATGCGCCGGCTATGAAACGTCCGGCTGGACCGTCGGGCCGCAGAGCGCGCACTCCCCCGCCAACAACGAAGGTCCCCCCGCCCGACCGGGCGGAGGGACCTTCGTCAGAGACGCCTACCGGCGCAAGTCGGTGGCTGCCACCTGAACGAAGACACCAGTGTCTTCGGCCATCAGCAGACCACGGCCGCGCGGCAGCGGCCCACCCTTCATCTTTCCGCGGATGAAGCCCTCGTCGGGGTCGGCGTCCATCACCAGCAACGGTGCGTTGGCCTGAGCCAGTGCCCGCAGCATCGGGTCGCTACCGGCCGACGACCATCCACCGAAGGTCCGGGTGACGATCACGTGCAGGCCGACGTCGGCTGCCCGTGTGACCCACGGCGCGGCCCGCTGCAGCGGTGAATCGAAGCCGGGCGGCAGCTGCTGGACGTCGTCGATGATCAGGAAGATCTCCGGACCGCTCCACCACGCGCGGGACAACAGCTCTTCCGCGGACAGGCCCGGCGGCGGCTCACGACGGGCCAGCACCTCGCCTAGTTCGTTCATCATGGCCGAGACGCCGTCGAGGTTGTAGGCGAACTTCTCGACGTAGTCGGTGCCCAGCGTGGTCAGCAGTTGACGACGCGGGTCGACCAGCCACACCTGCGCCGACGGTTTTGTCGTCGGGGCAGCGATGCTGGCTCCCGGCGCGTAGACCCGGCCGATCTCGGCCATGATCGTCGCGAGCGTGGTGGTGCGGCCACATTCGCGTCGACCCGTCACCATCAGGTGGGCGTTCTCGGCGAAGTTGAGGTACACCGGCTGCAGGTCCAGTTCGTTGATGGCCCAGGCGATTCCACCGACGCCGACGTTCTGGCGCTTGTCGTTTTGAGCCAGCGCGCGGACCTGGTCCAGCCCGAACTTCGCGGGCAGCCTGCGAACCGGAGGTGCCTGGGTGACCGCCACCTGGCTGACCGCCGCGGCGACGCTGTCGGACGCGAAGTCATTGTCCGGAGTGTCGGCGAGCGCCGGCCGGGCCACCAGGGTGTGCAGACCGGATTGCGGGTCGCTGTCCAGTCGGACGTAGTTCACCGCGACCATGCCGCGACCCGGCTTGACCGGAACATCCTTGGCGAACCGCGACCGCACCAGCTTGGCGTCCTCGACCGCGGCCAGACGCAGCTCGATCCGGGATCCGAACCCACTGCGCACCGGCGGCCGCAGCTCGGATTCGCGGTCGGCCGTGACCACCACGTGGATACCGAACGACGGTCCCTGGTTGATGATCTGGTTGACCTGCTCGATCAACACCTCGTTCTCCTCGGCGAGCGCCCGGTAGTTGTCGATCACCAGGAAGACGTCACCGAAGCCGTCGTTCGGAACGCGTCCCGCCTCACCGCCGAACTTGCGGCGCCGGAACACCTCCATCGACGGAACGTCGAACTCGAGGAAGGTGTGCTTGCGGGTGCGCAGCAGCGCCAGCAGCTCGGCGACGGTGCGGCGGACGCCGTACGGGTCGGTCGGCCCGACCACCTCGCCGACGTGCGGCAGCCTGGCCACCGTTGTCAGCGCGGTGCTGCTGTACGCCAGGACGTAGAACTGCACCTGCTCGGGAGTGTGGGTCAGCGCGGCCGAGGTGATCAGCGTCTGCAACGCGGTGGTCTTGCCCGATCCACCGGCACCGAGGATCAACACGTTGGAACCGGGCCCGGACACATCGACCGTCCACGGCGGCTGGTCGTGTTTGAACGGCCGGTCGATGATGCCGACCGGGAACACCAGGTTGCGCGCTGTCCCGTACTCCTCTTGCCATGGGTGATCGAGGAAGCGGTTGACCAGTGTCTCGATCGAGATCGGCTGGTCCAGCGGCGGCTGCCACAACCGGTAGGGCTGGAAGTCGATCCGGCGAAGTTGATCGATGATCACGGTACCGACCTTGGGCGTCCGGATCGCTTCTTGCTCTTCGTCCTCTTCGGGCGCACTCGCTCCGTTGGTGCCGAACACCTCACCATTGCCGCTGTGGCCGTCGCCGTTGGTGAGTGCGTCGAAGTCGTCAGGTCCGGTGACGCTGACCTCGATCGGCGTGAAGCCGGTCGTGAACAGTTGCGGCCGAATGTAATCCACGGTGTGGGTCAACATCGCCGGACCATCGTCGTCGTAGGAGATGCCGCGGCGGTAGTCGCGCCACAAGAACTCGGCCTGGAAGCGGATGATCTCGTCGAGGCTCTTCCGGAAGTAACCCAGACCGGCTTGTGCAGGCAGGTTGACGGCGTTGGGAACACCGGCCGCCTGGGCCGCACCGGCGGTGCGCGCTTTCAGCACCAACCGGTAACCCATGTTCTCCATGAGTTTTTCGGCCCGGCTCTCGATGGTCTGCGACGCCATCATCAGGTGGATCCAGTAGGCACGACCCTGCCGGCCGATCGAGTCGAGCACGTCGACGGCGGTCGGCATGATCCGGAACCACTCGTAGAACTCGTCGATCACGACCACCAGCATCGGCAGCGGCGGGATGTCCTGTCCGCGAGCGCGCATCCGGGAGCGCATTTCGTTGTATTCCTTGGCGTCGTCGACACCGGCGTTGTCACAGACCGCCTTTCGCCGGGCGATCTCACCCCACAGCGCGTCCAGGAAGCGCTCCATGAGCGCCTGGTCTTCCTCGAGGTCGGTGATGATGCGCGACACGTGCGGCACACCGGCGAACGGCTTGACCGCCGAACCACCCTTGAGGTCGGCCAGCACGAACTGCAGCTCGTCCGGCGGATGCGACAGCATCAGCGACTCGAGCACGGTACGCACCAGAGTCGACTTACCCGAACCGGTGGTTCCTGACATGACGCCGTGCGGGCCGTCACCGCCCTCGTCGAGGGACTTCATGTCCAAGAACAGCAACTCGCCGTTGTCTGAACGGTTTCCGAACGGCACCCGCAGCCGCGAGCGGCTGGTGAGCGCATCGCGCCGGCTGGCCCACAGTGAATCGAAGTCGATCTCCGACGGATCGTCGATGCCGTAGTAGGACAGGATGTCGCGGGCGCCGATCTGCGCGACTCGCTGCCCGATCTCCTCGTAGGCCTCGGCCAGCCGCCAGCGGGCAACCCGCTGTGCGAACTGCTCAGCCTCGGACTCGGTGACGTAGTCGGCAAGGGCGAAGAACCACCGGTTGTCGTCGATCACCATCCAGGTATCGCGGTCACGAGGCAATGCCTCGATCACGCCGATGTCGTTGGTGAAGTGCAGCACTCGCTCCGGGTTGCCCGTCCACAGCGCCGAACCGGTCAAGTCGAAGAACGTCACACCGTCGACACCGTCGACGCTGATCACGTACTCCCACTGCGGGTCGTCGACATCGGCGATGATCACGTGGTGCGGCGTCGGGGTCTCGGCCGACGAGCTGGCGTGCCGCGGCGTGAAAGATCCACGGCCGGCGAACAATTCGGCTTGGTCAGCGGCGAATTCGCGCACTGATCCGTACACCATGCGAGCGTTGCCGGCCGCGTCGCGGCGGCGCGGGTCGCCGAAGTGCGGCAGCCACTTGACCCAGTCCCACTTGCTCATGTCGGAGGTGACCACGATCATCTGCAGGTGGTCGGGGCCGTGCGAGAACGCCAGCTGCAAGATGATGGCCCGCATGAGGCCCAGGGCCTGGTCGCGATTGCCTTCCAGCGCGTACCACGGCTCGACGAGCAGCGACACCATCTTGGGCAGGTTGTAGACGACGCTCTGGTAGCGGCCGAACTCCTGCAGCGCCTTACCGGTCACCGGCTCCAGCTCGATGTCGGTCGGCATGTTCTGCGGCTCCCCCCAGGTCACCTCGGGACGGGTCATGCCGACACCGATCCGGGCGACGCCGAAGTTGAGGTCCTTGCCGTCAGGCTTGCGCTCCCACATCCGCTGCGATCCGACCGCGGCCGCCAGCGTCGTCGGCTCCGGGTGGAACCACCGGTAGTTGGCGTCCATGCTGTCGGCGGACTCGTTCGCGGTCTCGCGCAGCATGTCGAGCATCAGCATGAACTGGGCACGCATCGCGTCCAGCTTGGGCCGGCTCATCTGCTGCTGGCCGCCGAAGCGTCCGCCGAACATCATCATCGCGACGCCGCCGATCATGAAGATCGGGAAGATCGAGCCGGCGCCCAGGAACATCCGCGAGCCGTTGGCGACGGTCATGCCGACCATGCCGACGAGCAAGCCGACGACCAGCACGCCGACCACGATCAGCCACCACGGCTTGCCTTCGGGCGGCGGAACACTCAGCGGTGTCGGTAGGACGATGTTTTCCGGCTTGACGGCCGGAGCCCGTTCCGGTGTCGGGCGTGCGAAACCTTGCTTCACTTCGGTACCACCAACTCTGCGGGGCTCATATCGGACGGGAGGGTGTCATGGCGCACCAGCGCATCGGCGCGGGATAGAGCGGGTCCAGGTGCCAACAGCCGCAACGCAACCCACGGCGCCGGACTGGGCTTGGCGTTCAGCCCCAGTGCCGCACGGGCGTCGCGGGTGTTGTCGACGCCGAAGCGCACACCAGAACTCGACAGCCACCACAGTGATTCGGAGGTGCTCGAACCCGGGTCGTTTCCGGTCACCTCGACCCAGTTGCCGTAGTCAGGGCCGAAGTACACGCGATCGGCTTCGCGACCGGACGAGTCCGCCTTGACCAGCGACACAACTTGGTCGGTCGAGCCGGCACTCACCGGGATGGTCGGGCCGGAGATCACCTGGATGCGCGCACGCTCTTCGCCGGCGGTCTTCTGCCACCACCAGCACGTCGCGGGGTTTTCCTTCATATCCACCGGGTTCAGCGGACCGTCGGGGTAGGCCGACAAATCCAGACCGTTGACCACCGGCATCTTGGCCAGCGACGCGGGCGCCACCACCATCGGCGTGTTACCGGCCGGTGTCCCTGCGTTCTGCAGGATTTGGGCGACCACCGGGTTGACCGTCTGGACCCCTTCGCTCAGCACCAGTGAATACTGTTGCGGCCCACTGATTTGCGGCGTCACGATCACGGTGCCCACCGGGCCGGGTGCTCCGGCGAAAGCCGCGGGCTGGCCGGCGTTGGGCACCTTGGGCACCGACAGTTCCGGACCCACGGGCAGGGCGTCATACAGCGCCCGGCTCATCGGCTTCGCCTGGCTGACGTTCTCCGGCGTCAAACCGAGTGGCAGCAGCACCGCCCGGTTCATCGACTCGATCCGTGACCGCCGACCCTGGCGGATCACCCAGGTGTCTTTCTCGTAGTGCAAAACGACGGCGTCCGAGCCGTTCACCACGTGCCGGCGACTGGACAGGTCGGGCGTCCCGTCGATCACCGTGACGGTGACCGGCGATGTGGCCACGCCCGCGGTCGGTGCCACCGAGTCGCACACCAGCCACGACGAGGTAGCCGGGGTGGTCGGGGAGAACTCGGACGGCGCACCGGGGATACCGACCAGCGGCCCGTGCGGCTGCTGGGCGATCTGGCTGGCGCGCACCTTGTGCGGGTTGTCCGCGCGTCCGGCGATGAGCCTGGCCGACGCGAGGTTGAGCGCGGGATACAGCTTGTCGCCGACGCGGACGTAAAGCGCCCCGGAATCACGGTCGGCAATGATCGGTGTGTCGTTCAGCTGCCCGGACGGGCTGATGAAGGAGTACAGCAGGGCACCCAGGCAGATCACCAGTGCAGCCGAGATAGACGCGACCACAGCCAATGTCTGGCGCCGGCCGGGCTCGATCTCCATCCGGACCCGCCAGCGGGTCAACGCCATCGCGGTTCGACGCGCCAGGAACTGGTATCCGGTTACCTGAGTTCGGGTGGACAGCCCGAGGCCATAACCCGATCCTCGCTGGTCACCTGCCATTTTTGTTCACGCTCCAAGCCGACCGGGCACCTGAATGCCGTCTAGTCCCACGATTCACACGGATAACGGTAGGGCACCCTAGGCGACCTCGCCAGGCGAATGTCTGGACGCACCCGCCATTGGCGTACCCCCCGGTAGTGCTTTGCGCCACGTGCCGTCACCTGCCATTGATTGGGTTAGAAGGAATCGAAGAGGTCCCCGCTGCGCATCGTACGGCTCGGAGCAAACCCAACTCACCTCAGAGGCGACGCCGAGGTGAACACTCGGGTCGCTTCGACGTCATCTCGGCAAGGAAGATGTGCTGTATGACCGAGCTGCCGCCGTCGTTGACCGAACTCGCAAGCCGGTTCGGGATCGCCACCGACTACGAGGACTGGAGCGGCCGACGAATTGACGTCCCGGAAAGCACGCTGGTAGCCGTGCTTGCCGCGTGCGGTGTCCGCGCGGCGACCGAGCTGGACCGGGCCGCGGCGCTGACCGCTCAGGACCGTGCGTACTGGTCGCGCCCGCTGCCGCCGACCATCCTCGGGCGGGCCGGCGCGCCGACGTCGTTCTGGGTCCACGTCACCCATGGCAACCCCGCCGAGGTGTGGGTGCAGCTGGAGGACGGCACCGTCCGCACCGGCATCCGCCAGGTCGACAACTTCGCCGCGCCCTTCGACCTCGATGGACGCTCGATCGGCGAGGCCAGCTTCGTGCTGCCCGACGATCTCCCGCTGGGCTATCACCGAGTGTTCCTGCGTTCCGGGGCGGACGAGACCAGCGCTGCGCTGATCGTGACGCCGGCGTGGCTGGGACTGCCGGAGCGGTTGGGCGCTCGCCGAACCTGGGGGCTGGCGACACAGATATATAGCGTGCGGTCCCGGCAGTCCTGGGGCGTCGGAGACCTCACGGACCTGACCGACCTTGCGGTGTGGTCGGCGTCGGTGCACGGGGCCGGGTACGTGCTGGTCAATCCCCTACACGCGGCCAACCCCATCAAGCCGATGGAGCCGTCGCCGTATCTGCCGACCTCGCGCCGCTTCGTCAACCCGCTGTATCTCCGGGTCGAGGCCATCCCGGAATTCGCCGACCTGCGCAAACGCAGCCGGGTGCGGCGGCTGCGCAAAGACGTGCAGCACCGCGCCGGCGCGCTGGACTCCATCGACCGCGACGCCTCGTGGAAGGCAAAGCGAGCGGCGCTGAAACTGGTCTACCGGGTTCCCCGCACCGCCGGTCGCGAATTGGCGTACGCGGCGTACTGCGACCGCGAAGGTCCTGCGCTCGACGACTTCGCCACCTGGTGCGCGCTGGCCGAGAAGTACGGCGGCGACTGGCATCAATGGCCCGACTCGGTGCGCCACCCCAGCGCCGACGGCGTCGCCGAATTCGTCGTCAAGCATCAAACAGCGGTCGACTTCCACCGTTGGATGCAGTGGCAACTCGACGAGCAACTGTCCACCGCGCAGTCGCGCGCACTGTCGGCCGGGATGCCGCTGGGCATCGTGCACGACCTCGCCGTCGGTGTGCACCCGGACGGGGCCGACTCCTGGGCACTGCAGGAGGCATTGGCACTGGGGGTCTCGGCCGGCGCGCCGCCCGATGAGTTCAATCAGTTGGGCCAGGACTGGTCGCAGCCGCCGTGGCGCCCCGACCGGCTCGAAGAGCTGGAATACCAGCCATTTCGGGCGCTGATCCGCGGCGTGCTGCGGCACGCCGGCGGGGTGCGCATCGACCACATCATCGGTTTGTTCCGGCTGTGGTGGATTCCGCAGGGCGAAGCGCCCACTCAAGGGACCTACGTGCGCTACGACCACGAGGCGATGATCGGCATCGTCGCTTTGGAAGCCCATCGTGCCGCGGCGCTCGTGGTCGGTGAGGACCTCGGCACGGTCGAGCCGTGGGTCCGCGATTATCTGCGGGCACGCGGCGTGCTGGGCACCTCGATCCTGTGGTTCGAACAGGACCGCGACGGTGCCGGCGGTCCCCTGCGGGCCGAGCGTTGGCGCGAATACTGCCTGTCGTCGGTGACGACTCACGACCTGCCGCCGACGGCCGGCTATCTGGCCGGTGACCATGTGCGCCTTCGGGATTCGCTGGGATTACTGACCCGGCCGGTCGACGAGGAGTTCGCCGCGACCGAGGCCGAGCGAGCGGCCTGGATCGCCGAGCTGCGTCGGGTCGGGCTGCTGTCCAAGCACGCCGATGTCGAGGAGACGGTGCTCGCCCTGCACAAGTATCTGGGCCGCACACCGTCGCGCTTGCTGGGATTGGCGCTGACCGACGCCGTCGGCGACCGGCGGACCCAGAATCAGCCGGGCACCACCGACGAATACCCCAACTGGCGGGTGCCGCTCAGCGGTCCCGATGGTCGCCCGGTGCTGCTCGAAGACGTGTTCAGCGATCCCCGCGCGATCACATTGGCCGAGGCCATGCGTGCACAGACGGCGGTCCAGCCGACCGCGACCTGTTAGCGTCGAATTGCCATGAAGACGTTGAAGTTCGGCGTGGTCGCGCCCGTCGCCGCCGGCGTGACCGCAGACCCGCGGTGGATGGCCGCCTTCGCGCGACACCTCGAAGAGTGCGGCTTCGAATCGATTGTCGTGGTCGAGCACACCGTGCTGGCCACCCGCTATGACAGCGTCTACCCCTACGACCCGTCCGGGCGGGTGGAATTGGCGGCCGACTGCCCCGTACCCGACCCGCTGGATCTGTTGTCGTTCTTGGCCGCTCACACCGACCGGCTCGGCTTGGCGACCGGCGTTCTGGTACTGCCCAATCACCATCCGGTGGTATTGGCCAAGCGCGCGGCGACGGTGGACGCGCTGTCGAACGGCCGGCTTCGGCTCTGCGTCGGTGTGGGCTGGCTGCGCGAGGAGATCGAGGCCTGTGGCACGGTGTTCGAAAGCCGGGGACGCCGCGCCGACGAGCAGTTGGCCGTCCTACGGGCGCTATGGGACGTCAGCACGGCGGGTGCCAGTCACCACGGCGAGTTCTTTCATTTCGACAACGCCGTATGCAGCCCGAAACCGGTTGCCGGCAAACATCTTCCCGTGCACATTGGCGGGCACAGCAAGGCGGCCGCCCGACGGGCCGGACGCTACGGCGACGGGTTCCAGCCGTTAGGCGTGGCCGGGTCGCAGTTGGAGGTCCTGCTGACGTTGATGCGCGACGAGGCGGCCGCCGCCGGCCGGGATCCATCGGAAATCGAAGTGTCGCTGGGTCATTCGGTCGCCAAGATCGACGCTGAACGTGCGCAGCGGCTGGCCGCTCAGGGCGCCGACCGACTGGTACTGGCCATGCCGTCGATCACTGATCTCGACCAGGCCAGGGACGAATTGTCGGCTTGCGCCCAACGGCTCCGTTTGGTTGCCTGATGCTGGACGCCGCCGACCGGGCTGCTCTCGGCGACCTGGTGCACTGCTACGCAGCCCTCGTCGACGATCGGCATTTCAGTTCTGCTGCAGAGCTGTTCACCGACGACGCTGAGCTGACGCTGCCCGATCCCCCATCGACTTTGGAGCCGGTTGTCCATCATCGCGGACGCGCCGCCATCGGCGACGCGTTGGCAACCGTCGCCGCCACCATTCGCACTCAGCACGCGATCGTGGGCGAAGTCTATGACGCCAACCCGCGATCCGGCACTGCTCGCGGGCGCATCGCGTGTATCGCCCACCACTGGATTGCGCACGACGACGAGATTCGTGATGTGGTGTGGCATCTGCGCTACGACGACGAGTATCGGCGCGCCAAGTCCGGTTCGTGGCGGATCCAGCGCCGGGCTTTGACGATCGACGCTATCGAGACACGCCCGGCGCGCCAGGTACGGCCCTAGAGCCGTTGGCCCGCAGCCCGTTCCAGCAGATCGACGGTCCGGGTGAGGCTTTCGGCAGGAGTGACCATCAGACGCGCGATCTCACGGGCCCGCGCGGCGTACTGCTCGGCGAGGATCAGTCTCAGGTCTGCCGTCAGCGAGTCCAGCGTCGATTCGGAAAAGCCCCGTCTCAAACCAACTCCCATGTGGGTGACGGCGGCTGCCCACATCGGCTGGTCGAGTCCGTTCCACAGGATCAGTGCCGGCACTGCGGCGCGTAGGCCGGCCGCCGTCGTGCCGGCGCCACCGTGATGCACGACCGCACGGCACGCGGGAAACACCGCCGCGTGATTGACCTCGTGCACAATCTTGACGTGCTCAGAATGCCCGATCGCGCTCGAATCATCTGAGCCCAGGCAGATCAACGCTCTGACACCTACTCGGCTGCAGGCCGCCTCGATCACGGCGACCATATCGGCCGGGGCCGTGACCGGCGTGCTGCCGAAGCCGAAGTAGACAGGTGGTGACCCGGCTGCCATCCACGAGAGCACGGCGTCGTCGGTAGCCGTTGGCAACTCCAGTGTCAGCGCCCCGACGAAGGGGTGCAGCTCGTCACCTGCCCACTCGTCCGCGAGGCGTGGCGCGCAGAGTCTGTCGTAGGCCTGAATTTCCAGCGGCCGCGCAACTTCAGCGACCTCGGGCAGTCCCAGCGCGTGGCGCTGAGCCCGTTGCGCCTGCGAATACACGCCGGATTCGGGCGATCCCTCGTGGAGAATCTGCGACGGGAAGAAGTGCAGCGCTGCCAAGGGAATGTGTTGGAGCTCAGCGATATTGGCCGCCGGCGTCTGTTCGGTCATCCCCGCCACGATCAGGTCTGCGCCCTCGGCCAACGGCGCCAGCGTCGTGGACTTCTCGGCAAGCGTCTGGTGCACATATTCGATTGCTTGCGGGATCGCGCTCATCGGGTTGTCCACCATGCTGGTGAAACCATTGTCGCTCAAGAGATCCTGCCAATGCCGGCCGTAGGGCACAGCGACCAGACCCGCCGATGCGACGTACGCCTGCATCTCCGGTGGAACTGTGACGGCCATGCGCACGTCGTGACCCCGGCGCGCCAGCTCAGCGGCGACGGCGATGCAGGGTTCCACATCGCCGCGGCTGCCGTAGCCGGCCACCACACATTTCATCGGCGAACCCTATCGCTCGACGAGCGCGCCGGGCGGACCGCCGTGTCAGCCGGCTTGCGGCAGCGGGATGCCTTCACTGCTGGAGAATTGGGCGTCGCTCTGGGTGGACAGTCCCAGCGACACCACCGACCGCGCGAAGAGGGCGTCGGTCAGATACGCGAGCGCCACCGCCCAGCGGTTGACGCCTCGCGGGATGGCGTAGAGGTGATAGCCGCGGGTCACGCACTTGGCCGGGAAGCCGGACAGCGGGATTTTCAGGGGGTTCGCCACTGCCTGGTGCGGTCCCAGGTCGACGACCAACCCCATGTCGTGGTGTTTGTAGTCGCGCTTCTTGCCGCGACCCAGGCTGGCGGCGACGTTCTTGGCCAAGGTCTTTCCCTGGCGGGTCGCGTGCTGCGCCGTCGGCGGGGTGATCATGCCGGGCCGGGTCACGTCGGGCACCGCGGCGGCATCGCCGGCGGCGAAGACGTCGGGATGCCCGGGAACCGACAGATCGGTCTGCACCGTCAACCGGCCGTTCTCGGTCGGCAGGTTCAGCGTCTCGATCAGCGGAGCCGCGGTCACCCCGGTCACCCACGCGACGGTGTGCGCGGCCACCCGCGAATCGTCGCTGAGGACGACGTGATCCGGATGGACTTCGTTGAGCGTCATACCCAGTCGCACGTCAATCCCACGCCGCCGCAGAACCCGTTGCGCGCGGTTGCCCAGCTTCTCGCCGACCTCGGGCATCACTTGTTCGGCAACGTCGAGCAGCAGGAACTTCACCGCGGCCGGGTCGAAATTCATCTGCTTGGCGGCGGCGTTGGCCAGCGCGCGGAGCTGCAACACGAGTTCGGTGCCGGAGTACGACGCGCCGACCACGACGATCGTCCGGCGAGCCTGCGCGAGCTCGGCGTCGTCTTCCAGGCAGGACAGTTCCAGTTGCTGCAGAACGTGATCGCGGAGGTAAAGCGCCTCGGCGGTCGACTTCAAACCCCTTGCGTATTGGGCCAATCCAGGAATATCGAACAGCCGGGTCACCGAACCAGGGGTCAACACCAACCGATCCCAGGACAGTTCGCGGGTGCGCTGTTCGAGATCGGTGTACTGCAGCCGGTGCGCCTGCAGATCGACGTGGTCCACCCGGCCGCGTATCGCGCGCACACGCTTCAGGCTGCCCGCCAGCGGTATGGCGACAAACCGGGCATCCACCACACCGCCGGCCACGTCCGGCAGTAGCGGCGTGTAGAGCATGTAGTCGACCGGGGAGATGATCGTCACCTCGACGTCGTCTTTGCGCAGCAGCCGGGCCAGCCGCCGCGCACACTCGAACCCGGTGAAACCGCTGCCTACGATTACTACTGACGTCACCATCTGCCTGTAGCCACCCACCCGCGATCACAAACCAGCATCGCCGCGGCCAGTTTAGCGGTCCGACGTCATTCCAAGGCGGCCAGATTGCACACCGATTTACGTACATCCGATTTGATGATTCGGGCTACGAGCTTTCCCACCGGCCCTCCGAGCACGCCACCACTCAGATCGGCGGTCAAGTCGAACGTCGAGCCGGGCTCGTTGTCGGTGACCCCCATGGCGACAGTGATGCGAACCCCGCCGCGCCCGCGACCGCTCAGTTCGATCGCGTCGGGTTCGTCGTATTGGGTCACTTCCCAGTGGATGACGTTCCGGAATCCCTTGACCTTGATGAGCGACGAGACGCGGGTGCCCTTGTCAATCGTCGCGGGCACGTTGCTGCGCCAGCCGCCGAAAATCGTCATCCAGTCGCCGAATCGCCCCAGATCCGACGCCAGCTTCCACGCCGCCTCCGGCGAAAGATCCGACGTCGTCGAGACATCCACTCGTGCCACGTCGTCTCGCTTTCTGCTGAGGTGCAACACCGACCGCGGTGTCGGGCGGGAATACCCTGACAGCGCCACCCGATAAACCGCGCAGCTGATGATCGTCAGATACCGGTCCAGGTCTGATCGAGTTGCTCGGCCACGTCGATGATTTGCGCCGCTTGCGATTGCGGAGAATCAATTTCCTCGTTGACATACAGCGCGATGAATCGACGGATTTCTCCGTCCACGCCCGCGACGATCCGCAACAACTCTCCCCGGATACTTTTCGACGTCACGTGCACGGTGATATCCGTCGGCCGGGGTTTCGCGACGTCGACGATCAACAGCAACGGCTCGGCGGCGCGTGCGGTGGCGCTCAACGCGATATCGCCGTCGACCTGAAATCGCTGCTTGTCGATTCGCAGGTCGATCAGTAAATCGATCAGCAGCGGGATGTGGATGTCGAAAGTGATGCTGTCGCCGACGTTCCGAGTGACCTTCGGCTCTTTGATCGTGACATTGGCGCTGACTTTGGCGATTTTGCCCGGGCCCTGAACCATCGGGGGCATGTCGAATTGATTGCCCGCGATCGCGGCGAATGCGGCGCCGACGCGCTCTTCGGTCACCGCCACTTCGAAGAAGTGCCGCCCAAAAGACTCGTAACTGATGTACTCGTGGCCCTGCATAAGTGAATACCGTCTCACGTCGTCTTCCAAGTCGGCGACTGATCGCGTCGTGTCGATGCAACGGTTAGGCAAAGGCTGCCCGGGGGTAACCGGTGCCGATGATCACTGGTCGGAGGGCCCTGACGGCATGAGGCTGCGCAGGAGCGTGGTTGACGGCCCCGGGCTGGGCCGCATCCGCCGCGGCCGCGGTTTTTCCTATGTCGATGCCCACCGTGACTGTCTCGACGACCCGGAGGTGTTGGCGCGAATCGAGTCGCTGGTGATCCCGCCTGCCTGGAAGAACGTGTGGATTTCCCCGCATCCCAACGGTCACATTCAGGCCGTCGGCACCGACGCCGCAGGCCGTCGCCAGTACGTGTATCACGAGCGATGGCAAGCCGAAAGATCCGAGGAGAAGTACGACCGGACGATGAATCTGGCCAAGCAGTTGCCGGATTGGCGCCTGCATCTGCTCACCGATCTACGTGGCCGCGGCGTGGGGCGACCGCGTGCTGGCGCTGGCGCAGCATTTGATCGACCAGGGCTATTTCCGGGCCGGCGGTGAGGAATACGTCGAGGAGAACGGCAGCTATGGACTGTCGACGTTGCTGCGCGACCACGTCCGGCTGCGGCGGGACCGCGTCGATTTCGACTACCCCGCCAAAAGCGGTGTGCGCCGCACGGTTTCGCTGGACGATCCGCTGGTGCTGAGCGCGGTCCGCTCGTTGTTGCGTGCCGACACGACGACTCCGCGGCTGCTGGCCTATCGAACCTCGGGCGGCTGGTCCGAGGTGCATGCCGATGACCTCAACGTGCGGTTCCGCGAGCTGGTGGGCGAGGAATTCAGCGTCAAGGATCTGCGGACATGGCACGGCACGGTGCTGGCCGCCGAAGCGTTCGCGATCGCGCGCGAGCCGACCTCGAAGACAGCTCGCCGTCGAGAAGAAGCTGCCGTGATGCGAGCGGTCTCCGGGCAATTGGGCAACACACCCGCCGTCGCGCGGCGCTCGTACGTGGATCCGCGGGTGGTGTCGGCCTATGAGCAGGGCCTCACGATCGCTTCTGCGCTGCGCCGGGCGAAGCGCCAACGAACACCGGAGACGCGGCGTGAAACCATCGAGCGTGCCACCGCGCGAATGATCAGACGTGTGCGGCACAGCTGAGGACGACCGCGTTGCCGGGTGGCGACCGGCGGGTGTGAGAGAATTCAGCATCGCACCGGCGCGATCTGGGCTGGCGATTCTTGAGGTTGTTCACCGCACCGCACAGCCGGCCATTGACTCGATGTACCAGGCCGTGTCCCGACATGGCATTACTCGGAGGTGTCCGATCCAATGTGCGCCTACCACGTCACCGCACCGCGCGCCGTCGGCTCTCCAGTCGCGGCGTGGCTCACCTGGGTCGGCGGCGGCGAGCGCCACGAACTGCACGAGCGTCACGAGCGTTCTGCGCATGCCGTCACCGGCGTGGTGGTTCTTGCCGATGTCGCGTTGACCTGGCTGGTGACGACCCTCGCCGTCGTGCAGGCAACGCACCTCTCGGTGTTCGCCGTCGCGCCGTTCACGCTGGCATTCGCACTTTTGGTGGGTGCGATCAGCCGGATGGCCGCCACCGGCCGAGTCCACGGAGCCGCACAACGCGGGGTGGTGGCCGTCGGCGTGATCCTTGGTGCGATGGCGGGCGAATTCGCCTCGCTTGCAATGCTTTCCAGCCCAATTGATCAACACCTGCAACGACAGGCCACCCGCAACGCCGCTTTGTCGCCGGCTGTCGTACAAGCGTCGGGCAGCCTGCAGCAGATGCGCGACGCGCGTGCCGCGCTCGACCGGACAGTTGACGTGGCACGCACACGTCGCGACGAGGCTCTGATCGTCGCGCGTTGTGAATACCACCCCACTGTGTCCTGTCCGCAGACCCGCATCACGGGTGTGCCGGGTTCGGGGCCCGAAACCCGAACGGCCAACCAGATTCTCGCGGACTCGCAGCGCGAGCTGGATGAAGCCGATGCTGCTCGTGACCGCCGAGCTCCCGATTTGGATGCTCGTATTGTCGACGACGAACGACTGCTCAGCGAAACCCGGCAAGGTGCGATTGCCGACGCGGATCACGGTCTGGGTGCCCGGTGGGTTGCCATGCAGCAGTTGACCTCGAGCAGCACGAGCTTGGTGATGCTGCGCCTGCTGAGCATTGCATTTTTCGCATTTCTGGCGTTATTGCCCACGATTCTGCGGCTGTGGCGAGGCGAGACGACCCACGATCGACACGCTCGAGCCCGCGCAGAACGGGAACGCGCCGAACTGAGTGCCGACACCGCGATCGCAGTGAAACAAGCTGAGGTGCGCGCAGCCACCGAAACCATGTGGGCCGAAGGCCAACTGGCCCAAGCCCGGCTCGCGGTCGAAGCGCAGATCGAGATCGACCGAGCGCAGCTCCGGCAGCAGGTGACCGCCGCGATCGAGGCGACGACACCGGAGCCGGCGCCGGTGGTCGAGGATATGTATTTGCCGATCGCCGCCGAGGCGGAGGCTGCGAGCCTGGCCGCGACACAGTCGATCGAAGCGGGGGCGACGCCTGCTGCCGTCGAGGCGGAGAATCTGCCCGCGGTGGTCGAGCGGTCGGATACACCTGCTACGCCGACGATTCCGACCATCCCCGATGTCACCCGGGCTGCTGCCCGCTGGATCCGCCCACTGGTTCCCGGCTTCGTCGCCCGCGCCATCGATACGACAACCCATCCATTGCGCACCGCGCGCCAGGTGATCGAAGAGGTTGAAGAGATCACCTTCTCGCTCAAGCGCACGCACAGGGTCACCGTGCACTCCCAAGAAAGCACCGGTACCGCGTCCACGGCTGACGCCCCAGACGACACTCACCACGCCGACTTCGGTGCGCCTGCGGCCGAACCATTCTCGCCGCGTCGCCTGTCGCCGGAGCGGGCAGAAGTCAGAACATTGGTGTCCAATCCGGGTGAACCGCTCCGCGAATTGGTGGAGCGCGACGGACCTCGCGAGTTGCGTGCAACTGACGGTCCAAAACAGCTGCCGCCCGCTGAATAGCCAACGCACAGAACACCGTCGGATGGTGTGTGCCGAGGTCCCGAGACGGGGGCGAAAAGCGTCTAAAGATCACCGCGATAAATAACTCTTTGCTAAAGCCCCTTTTTGGGCCTAAAGTTGCTGCATCTGGGCTTGAAGATGCATAATTTGAGGCATAGATCACGAAAAGTCAAGAACGGGTTACTCTTCCACGCAAGTAGAATGACGTTGTGTAAACCCTTATCTACCAGGCCTTTTTGTTCGCAAATGAGACGTAGGTCATCTTTCCTGCGCAAAAGTGATGGCCTGCACAAAGTTTGGTTGTCTATTGACCTTGTAAGTACCGTCCCGGCTCATGTTTGTCTTAGCAACACTGATGGGCCTTCTCGAGCAGATGTCCGGCACGCCGTATATCACCGGTGGACATTCCCCCGCAGGGACCGACTGCTCGGGTCTGGCCTCCGTGGTATCGAACGTGGCAACGGACCGGCCCGCCTTCGGAGAGCGGTTCAACACCGGCAATGAAGAGTCGGCGCTGCTGGCCCGCGGCTTCAAGTACGGAACGGCCCCCGGCGCGCTCGTGATCGGCTGGAACGGTGGCCACACGGCGGTAACGCTGCCCGACGGCACCCCGGTGTCCAGCGGTGAGGGCGGTGGCGTCCGAATCGGTGGCGGTGGCGCCTACCAGCCGCAGTTCACCCACCACATGTACTTGCCTGTCGACCCGGAAGGCCCCGGGGACGCCCCGCCGCCCCCGGCACCGATGCTGGTGAACGCCGTCACCCCGGATGCTCCCCCGCCGCCGGCCCCCGACGCTCCCCCGCCGCCGGCCCCCGATGCTCCTCCGCCGCCCGCCCCGGACGCGCCGCCTCCGCCCGCAGATGCGCCGCCTCCGCCTGGAGAAGCCGCCTGATCCGGCGTCAGGCCAGAAACCGCTCGCTGTAGCGGTTGAACCGGGCGGGCAGGTCGTGCTCGTCGAGTCCGAACATTTCGGCCGACGTGGCGATGCTGCCCAGCCGTCCACGCTGGTGGTTGTCGAGATAACCGGTCACCGCCGCGAGCGCCGCCTCAGTCAGCGGCTCGCCGGCCAGATCGTAGATTCGCTCGGCGACGCCGAGTTCGTCGGCCATGAAGTCCTCGAAGCGGACGTCGATTGAACGCTCCGGTGGAATGCGGTCCCGGTCGCGCACCAGCGCGTCCAGCATCAGCTGGAGGCGGCCGGACCAGGACGACGCGATCTCGTGCACCGGCACGGGCGAGCGGTGCATGCGTGCGGTGTAGGTGAGCATCGCGAGCATCGACAGCACCACGGGTACCGGGTCGCGGTGGGTGAACACCACGACGACGTCGGGAAACACGGCGTCCAGCACCGCCAGCTGCTCGAGATGCTGAGGTGACTTGAGCAGCCATCGACGGCCACCCCGAAGGAACTGCAGGGCCTTGAGCTGCAGGCCCAGGTATTGGTATGACGACGTCTGGTCGTGGGCCAGGTAGTAGTCACGCCACCGCGGCACGTGGGCGAGCGTCTCGAACAGCATCGTGGACACGTCGTTGGCCAGTAGCTGGATTTCTTCATGCACGTGCTCGGTGGTCATCTCGTGCATCAGCGGAAAGTGCGGCATCGCCGCATTCATGAATTCGACGGCGGCGTCCATGCGCGCCTTACGCGGATCGGGCTCGACCCCCAGCTCGGCCGGCAACGGAAAAGGTTCGACGCTCTCCCAGTACGGAAGGGTGCGAAAGCTCGGGCCCGCCGCGAGCAGGTTGTGGAGGTGGGTGGTGCCCGTCCGCGGCAGGCCGGCGATGACCACCGGCGGCAGCAACTCGATGTCACGAATCTCGGGATGACGTGCGAGCAGGTCGTTCAGTAGCAGCCGATTCTTGAGTATCTGCAGCAGCTGCATATGGAAGTTGACGATGCCGGCCCCGTTGAGACCGTCGATGTCACGCAGCGCGGCCAGGTAGACGTCCAGACGCTCCCGGTAGTCATCGGGCCCGAAATCCGTCAGCCCGGCCTCGGCGGCCGCTCTGGCGTGCAGTATCTCGGCATCCAGCGGACATTCGGGGGCCATCTGCGCCATGAGGTCGCGGAGTTGGTCGATCTCGGGACTGAATCGTGGCTCGGCCAAGTCGTCGAGCTGCACAGGAGCTGGAGCGGCCTGAGTCATGGGTATTTATGTTACTCTGAGTTCCGTAATGATGACAGAGCTTGGCCGCCCCCGGGATGGCCGCATCGACAGCGACGTGCTGCGCGCGACAGCCGAGCTGATCGGCGAAACCGGCTACGCGGACCTGTCGGTCGATGCGATCGCCCGCCGGGCCGGCACCAGCAAACCGGCGATCTACCGGCGCTGGCCGAGCAAGGCGCATCTGGTCCACGAGGCGGTCTTCCCGATCAGCGACGCCACCGCCCTCCCCGACACCGGGTCGCTGGCCGGTGACGTGCGCGAGATGGTCCGCCGCACGGCGGCAGTGCTGAGTACACCGGCCGCGCGGGCCGCGTTGCCCGGCCTCGTCGGCGAGATGGCGGCGGATCTCACGCTGCACGCGGCTCTGCTGGAACGCTTCGGCGACATCCTGTCCCGCGGACTGACGCAGCGGCTCACCGACGCTGTCGCCCGCCGGGAGGTACGGCCCGACGTCACCGCCGCCGATGTGGTGGAGGTCGTCGCCGGCACCTCATTCCTGGCTCTGCTCACGCGCGCCGACGCACTCGACGACATCTGGGTCGAGCGGACCGCCGCGCTCATCACGAGAGGAATCAGCGCTGATGACTGATGCAACGACGCACGAGTCCAGTGCCGCATGGCACGAACTACTGGAGACACTCGGCGGCCTCGATCGCGGGTTCCTCGAGGGCGACCGCGCCGTCACCGATGACCGGCACGTCGCGGACGGCTACCGGATGATCGCGACGACGCTGGGCGTGGCTTTTGACACCTACCTGTTCGGCGAACCGGGCCGTCCAATGTTCGTCGAGGTCACCACTCCCTTTCGGCGCGACCGGCGTTGGGGCGGTGACAACACCGACGCCTACTACTGCATTTGTCCGGTCGACCCCGCCCGCCGCTACCGGATCAGCGGCAACCGGGGTGACAGCGTCTACTTTTCGCTGACGGCCTACAACGAACCGTCGCCGGGCGCCTGGTCAGATCGCATCGTGGCGATCGTTCGCGACGACGACCTCGAGATCGATGCGGCCGGCAACTTTTCGTTCGAGCTGGGGCCGACGCCGGGCGCGGCGGTGCTGATGACTCGCGACTACCAGGCCGATCCCCTGACCGGACGGCCGATCGCCTGGCAGATCGAGGCGCTCGAGCCGCCCGACGCGATCCGCCACGGCGACGCCGAAACGGCCGCGCGCCTCCGGGCGACGGCCGCCTGGATGCGCACGATGTTTGCCATCGTCCCCTTGACGGTTGGCGCGCGCGTTGATGAGGCGCACGCGCTCGGCCACGAGATCGCCCACGCAGCAAACCAATTCGCTGACCCATACCAGGTGCCCGATGCAAATTTCGGCTGGTCGGCCCGCGACGCCTGCTATTCGTACGGCAGCTTCGTGCTCGATGAGGACGAGGCGCTCGTCATCACCCACCGACCGCCACGATGCAGATTCTGGAACTTGGTGGTGTGGAACCAGTTCATGGCGACCCACGGTGCCGCCGATGCGCGCTGCTCAATCAACGGCCACAGCGCCGTGGCCAACTCCGACGGCTCGGTGACGATCGTCGTCTCCCGGAGCGGCACGTCACACCCGAATTCGTTGACGACAGTGGACTATCCCCGCGGCAACCTGGCTTTTCGGTGGTTCCTCGCCGACGAAGTGCCGCAGCGGCCGGAGGTGCGGCTAATCACACTATCCGAGGCGCCGACCAGCGTCGACGTGTCGGCCTGACTGCCGCCGCGCTGGTCAACGCTCCGTCTGCGGCGCGACACGCCAGTACTCAGGGTTTGCGCAGGCTTTTCTTAGTTTGGACAATCATTCGTATGGGAATCTTTGGCCTCATGAATGCGCATCATGTCTCTCGTCTATTCGGTGCGGTGGTGGCGACGACGTGGGGACTCGGGGTCTCCGTTGTCTCCGCCGACGCCCTGCCTTCGGCGTCGGCCGCGTCGTGCCCCGACACCCAGGTGGTGTTCGCTCGCGGTACCGGTGAGGATCCGGGCGTCGGTCCGACGGGTCAGGCGTTCGTGGACGCCCTCCGCGGGCGCCTGGGCGGAAAATCGATGGACGTCTATCCGGTGAATTACCCCGCCAGCGACCAATGGTCGACCGGTCTGGACGGCATCAGGGATGCCGGTTCGCACGTGGTGAATGAGGCCGCTGCCTGCCCCAACACCAAGATTGTGCTCGGCGGGTTCTCGCAGGGCGCCGCCGTCGCGGGCTTCGTCACCTCGCCGGCCGTTCCGGACTCGGTACCGCAGGACGTCGACCCGGCGACCATCCCCAAGCCGCTAGACCCCGCAATTGCCAACCACGTCGCGGCGGTGGTGCTGTTCGGGACACCCAATGTCCGGGCGATGAACTTCCTCGGTCAGCCGCAACTGGTCATCGGCCCGCTGTATCAGTCCAAGACCATTCAGGTGTGCGCCGTCGAAGACCCGGTCTGCTCGGACGGAATGAATTTCTCCGCCCACAACAGCTATGTGGAAGACGGGAACGTCATCGCCCAGGGTGCGGACTTCGCGGCCGCCCGACTCCAAGGCGGTACCGCACCGGCCCCCACCGGGCACCAAGGTTTCGGGAACTGATCTTCCGGAGTTCGTGACCTCAGGATTCGTCACGCCGGCTTCCGGCGTGGACTAGCGTCGAGTGCGGTCTGTCGTTGGAATCCTGAGACGGAGGACATCTATGGCGATCCGGGTCGCCCACGTCGGCACTGGCAACGTCGGTCGGTTGGCGCTGATCGAGTTGATCAGCAATCCGCAGTTCGAGCTGACCGGAGTGTGTGTCTCGTCGCAGGAGAAGGTCGGAAAGGACGCCGCCGCGCTAGCCGGATTGGAGACCCACACCGGCATCGTGGCGGTCAACGACCTCGAGGCTGCGATCGCCACCCAGCCGGACTGCGTGGTGTACTGCGCGATGGGTGACACTCGTCTGCCCGACGCGATGAAGGACGTCATGCGCATCCTCGCCGCCGGCGTCAACGTTGTCGGGTCGTCGCCGGGGTTGCTGCAGTATCCGTGGGGTGTGTTGCCGGACAAGTACATCGCACGTGTGGAAGATGCTGCGCGGCAAGGAAATGCGAGCATCTTCATCAGCGGGGTCGATCCCGGGTTTGCTAACGATTTGATCCCGTTTGCACTTGCCGGCACCTGTCAGCGCATCGAGCAGGTGCGCTGCATGGAGATCCACGACTACGCGTCCTACGACGGTGCGGAGGTCATGCACTACATGGGCTTCGCCCGGTCGCTGGACGAGACCCCGATGCTGCTGCAGCCGGGCGTCCTGAGCATCGCCTGGGGTACGGCCATCCGGCAGCTCGCGGCCGGTCTCGGCATCGAGGTCGACGAGATCACCGAGTCCTACCAGCGCGAGCCGGCGCCAGAGGACTTCGACATTGCGGTGGGTCACGTGGCCAAGGGCACGCTGGCCGCGCTGCAATTCGAGATCCGCGGCATGGTCGCAGGGCATCCGGCGATTGTCATCGAGCACATCACCCGCCTGCGGCCCGATCTGCGACCAGACTGGCAGCAACCCGCCGCGGGCGGCGGTTCGTATCGCGTCGAGATCACCGGCGAGCCGTCCTACGCCGTGGACATCGTCCCGAGCAGCCGCTACGGCGACCACAATCAAGCCGCGATCTGCGGCGCCGCCGGGCGGATCGTCAACGCCATCCCGGCGGTGGTCGCGGCCCCACCGGGAATCAGGACGACCCTAGACCTGCCGTTCGTGACCGGACGCGGGTTGTTTGCGCGCGAGCACGTGGCGGCGAGCTAGCCGAGTCCGAAAGCATTGGTGCGCAGCTAATCAGCCGCTGATTAGCTGCGACACAAAACGGTCCGGCCCGCGGATCGGACCGGACCGTTCGTTCGCGCTGGCTTACTGGTGTTCCTTCTGACGCTTTTCGGCAGCGTCTGCGCCGGCCCGCGCCGACTCGGCTTCGGCTTCCTTCTTCGCGGCATCGCGCTCGGCATCGGCCTTGTCCTGCTGGGCTTTACCTTCTTTGACGATGTCGTCGCGACCAGCGATCGTCCCGCCGACCTCTTTGGCCTTGCCCTTGATGCCTTCGACGGCACCCTTTACGGCTTCCTCGGGCCCACTGTTCTGCTCGCCCATAAGTCAGTCCTCCTAATTCACCTCGATTAAACGGACCGCCGGCCCTCTCATGTCCCGCCGATCCAGACAGGCCGGCACGTCCGCCGTGTTCGCCTTCCCGTCGTGACAGCCGGTCAAACACGTCCACTCGAGGGATCTGCGCGCCGAGGTGCGACGGGCACAACGTGAGCGGGCAATTTGCGGCTGGGTTACCGTATTCCGTTACCCGATGTGAAGGAGCACGACGCGATGAGGACTTCCCTGTCTGCGGTGGCGGCGCTGGCTACCGTGGCGTCACTGGCCGCCGGTTGCGGCGGCCACCCCACGTCGTCGACACCGTCCTCGGGGGCCGCCACCTCGGCAGGCGCGCCGATCACTGACTACACCACGCTCCTGATCAAGGCCGGCGACATCAAGGCCCCCGATACTTTCACCGCCGGGCCCGCAACGAAGAATCCGAACGGCCAGACCGGTGCGACGACGACGTTCACCGACCAAGACCACAGCCATACGATCATCGACACCATCGAGATCCTGCTCAATCCGGAGGCTGCCGCGAATGCGCTGGATTCGGCCAAAGCGGTGCACCGTGAAGCGCTGCGCACAAAAGCGCTGAACGCCGACGTAGGAGTTGGCGGCGTCACCATCGAGGGGCTGAGCGAGGATCGTTCCAAGGGTGTGACGATCTTGCTGTTCACTGAGGGCAAGGCCTTTGTGACGCTGGAGTTCGACGGTCCCCCAGAGATGCTGGCGCCGATGGACTTCGTGACCGACGTCGGGCAACGGCAGGACGCCGCGATCAAGAAAGCGTTCGGTGGCTGACCGATAGCTTGAGGCTCAATCGATTTCGTGCGTATCGGCCAGTAATGCCCGCGCGCTCTCAACGCACGGCCGCAACCGGTCGTAGGCGCTGACGCCGGCCTCGGCGCGGGATCGCATCGGAATCTCCAAACCGACGACGCGATCAGCCGGTAGGGCCGCGAGCATGTCGGCCAGCGGCAGTTCGCCTTCGCCGGGCGGCAGTCGTTCGAACATGGCCTCTTCGGCGTAATGGGCGATTCTCGGCTGCAGCGTGGTATCGCTCAGCTGGATGTAACCGATCCGCTCTGCGGGCAGCGCTCGCAGGTCGTCGGCGCGCGCGCCGAAACGAGCTACGTGCATGGTGTCGATCAGCACGCTGACGTCGTCCCGACCGACATACTCGACGGCGGCGACGGCCATGGGTAAGTCCGCGATGCTCAGGCCCAGAACGGGTTCGATACACGTCGCGATACCCCGCTCGGCCGCCAGGGCGGTGAGCGCAGCAAGTTGATCGAACGTGCGAGCACGGTCCGGCTCCAGGCTGACGGTGTTGATCCGCGGGATCCGCAATTCGGCCATGACGTCGAGATCGGCGGCGTAGCAGCGAACGTCGACGCCCGGCGCGATCAGCAAACCTTCGCCCAGCGAGATCGAGACCCCGCGGTCGGTCATGGCTGCGAGCAGATCGCGGCGCAACGCCGGGTCGTCGCGAAGCGAAAACGGTGGATAACCAAGGGAATTCAGCGGTGCAAAGCCGACCAAACCGGCTGTGATGTAGCGGCAGCCCAGGTCGGCGACGAGGCCGACGTATTCGACCGGCGGCATGCCGAACACGCTGAGCATCTCGATGCCGAGGCGGTCCATTCCCACGTGCGCTTCTCAGCCGCCGACCATGGCAAGGCCACCGTCGACGGGGATCAGCTGGCCGGTGATGAAAGCCGCACCCGTGCCGGCCAGAAACACCAAGACCGGTCCCAGATCGCCGGCGGGATCGCCGAGCTTGCCGCCCAAGGGTATGGACAGCTTCATCTGCTGGTCGATAAACGCCGCGGCACCAGGGCCCAGGAAGGCCCGCAGCCGATCGGCCCCTTGCGTCTGGACGGCCGGTGCGAGCGCGTTGACGGTCACCCGCTCGGCGCCCCACGCCTTGGCCGCCGAGCGAGTCCAGGCCTGGACGGCGCCCTTGGTGGCGGCGTACACCGCGGCGATAGGACTGCCCATCACCGCCTCGGCAGACCCGAAATTGATAATCTGGCCACCGTTTTCGCGCATGGCCGCGTGCGCGGCCTGATTCGTGAGAATCGTGGCTTTGACGTTGGTGTCGAGCAGGAAGTCGATGTCCTCGCCGCTGATCTGCCCGGGCACTCCCGCCTGCCACGATCCGGCGGCGTTGACCAGGACGTCGAGGCCGCCGAGTTCGCGGACCGCGTCGCCGAATGCCGCCTCGACTGCCGCGGCATCGCGCACGTCGCACTGCAGCCACGTCACCGCCGGCGCGTCGTCCGGCGGTGCGGTGCGGTGATATGTCGCGACCACCCGGGCGCCCGCAGCGCACAGGACGTGCACCGCCGCCGCCCCGATTCCGGTGGCGCCACCGGTGACCAGGATCCGGCGCCCGTCCAGCGGTCTGTGCGGTACCGTCATGGCCGCGGAGTCTATCCGTCCGGCGACATCGGAGTTAGGTAACGGGCCAGGTATCCGAGCGACGTCTTTCCTGGTAGTGAGTGAATCGTCGTCAGAACGCCTCGGGATCGCGCTGGATCTCGACCGGAACCGGATGACGGTACAGCCGAGATGCGTTCTCCCAGGTGAATTTCCGGATCAGATCCGGTGGCAGGTCGCCGATCTGCTGGTGGACGGTTTCCTGGGTGTGCGGCCACGTCGAGTCGCAGTGCGGGTAGTCGGCTTCCAACATGATGTTGTCCGCGCCGATGCGGTCGTGCTGCATGAACGAGGACTTGTCTTCCACGGCACAGAACCAGAAGTTGCGGCTGAACACCTCCGCGGGGGTCAAGCTCTCCCCCAGCTCCGCCCAGGTGCCATACATCGCGTGGTAGCTGAGCATGTGGTCGAGGCGGTCCAAAAGCCCGGCAACCCAACCGATTCCACCCTCGGACAGGCAGATCTGCAAATCCGGGAATCTGCTGGGCAACCCGGAGTACAGCCAGTCGACCGCGGCGGATATGGCATAGGCGAAGAACAAGACGCCCTGCACGTCCGGCGGCGCATCCTCGGTGGTCGACGGCGACGATCCGGACGAGCCGATGTGCAGATTGACGACGGTGCCGGTCTCGGCGCACGCGGCCATCATCGGGTCCCAGTGGCCGGAGTGGATACTCGGCAACCCGAGCATCGCGGGATTCTCGCTGAATGTGACGGCGTGGAAACCCCGTTCGGCGTTTTCGCGAATCATCGCCGCACCGAGCTCGGGATCGAGCAGCCACGATAACTGGCACGGAATGATCCGGCCGGGGTGTGCGCCGGCCCAGACGTCGTGGTGCCAGTCATTCCACGCCCGCACCGACGCCAGGGCGAGCTCGGGGTCGGTGGTCACCTGCTGCAGTCGCTGGCCGGCGAAACCTGGCAGGAAGGACGGAAAGTTCAGCGACGCATAGATGCCATTCAGGTCCATGTCCTTGACGCGCGCGTCGATATCCCAGGCGCCCCGGCGCATTTCGTCGAATCGGACCGGTTCGAAGCCGTACTCCGACACCGGCCGGCCGACCACCGCGTTGAAACCGACATTGGGCAACTCGCGGCCGTCGTAGACCCACGTCTGTCCGCCGTCGGCGGTGTCGACGACTTTCGGGGCGCGTTCGGCGAACTTGCGCGGCAGACGTCCGGTGAACGTGTCCGGTGGTTCGACGATGTGGTCGTCCACGGAGATGAGTGTGTAGCGGCGTCGCGCCCTGGGCGGGTCGGGAAGGAAGGTGACCGAACGGCTTTCACCGGTCTTGGCGGTGGTGAAGCTCAGGTTCGCGGCCAACTCGTCGATTGATTTCATGACACTCCGCTCAGCTCAGGACGGCCGGGTCGGCTTTGATCGTCATGCGGGCAGCGCCTGCCCAGTACACGTCGGCGGCCCGCTCGATCAGCGACCGCTGCATGCCCGCCATATCCGGCCAGCTCATCTGCACTGGCTCCCTGCCGGTCAGCATGACGTCGTAGGCCAGTTTGCAGACCCGCTCGATCGAGGCCGCGCGATACACCGCCTCGGCCAGATTGCGGCCGGTCGCGATGACGCCGTGGTTGGCCAGGATCGTCAGATTTGCGCCCGCGATGCGGGCAGCGAGATCGGCTGCGCGCGTGGCGCTGTCGATCTCGCCGTCGTAGGACTCCACCAGACACAGGTCGTCGAGGAACAACGAACCGGTCTGATGCACCAACTCGGGCAACCTGCCCAGCGCGGCGAGCACACAGGCGTAGTAGGGGTGGTTGTGGATGACCACCCGCGCGTCTTCACGGACGCGATGCAGTTCGGTGTGGATGTGGATGGCCGGAGTGACGTCCCACCGGCCGCGGACCACCCGCGCGTCGGCGTCGACCACGCAGATGTCCGAGGCGGCGACCTCCTGCCACCAGAGGCCCCACGGGTTGACGAACATGTCGGTCTGTCCGTCGGGTTGCCAGGTGATGTGCCCGGCCATGTTCTCCGCGAAGCCGATGGCGGCGAGGTGGCGGAATGCCACGGCGAGCGCCTGCTCGCTGGACAGGTCGACGCCGATCGGCGGAACCACCGCCGGCGCCCACACCTCCAGCCCGCCGCGCCGAGCGTCACGAGCGTCCATGACCGGCCTCCATCCTGGCTCGAATATCTTCTCGAAGAACGCCTTTGGCGACCTTGCCGCCCGACGATCGCGGTAGTTCGTCGAGCACGACGAGCCGTTCGGGCAGCAGCTCTTTGGACACCCCCACCGCCAGTAGATGCTGAACCAGTGCGGGCAGGTCGAGCGCCTGCGAATCGACCAGTTCGGTGTAGAGGCAGACCTTTTCGCCGAAGACCGGATCAGGCATCGCCACGGCCGCCGCAACGGCGATCGCGGGATGTGTCGCGGCGGCGTCCTCGACCTGAGCGGCGCTGATGTTCTTACCGCCGCGCAGGATGAAATCGGACGTCCGGCCGGTGACGGTCAGGTAGCCGTCGGCATCGATTTCGGCGATGTCGCCCATCCGCATCCAGCCGTCGCGGGTGAACAGCTGATCATGGTCGGTGCCGTCGAGATAGCCGAGGCTGGTCGCCGGACCCCGGCATGCGGGCTGTCCCCGTCCCGCGTCGGTGACGTCTCGATCTCCGTCGAAGAGTCTTACCGACATCTCGGGAACGATGCGGCCCGCGGTCCGCAGTCGGCGTGGCTGCGGGTCGCTCAGCGTGGTGGCACTCAGGATGCCGGTCTCATTCGAGCCGTAAAACTGCAGAATCGTTGCGCCGGTGAGCGTCTCGAAGTCCGCTGCCGGCCGGTACGGCAACGCCTCTCCGCCGGTGAACACAACTCGCAATGAACTCAGGTCGTACTCACGTGAGGCGCGGTCCGCCATCAGCATCGTCAATTGCGTGCTGACACAGCACAACACGGTCGCGCGGTGCGCGGCTATCGCTTGACACGTGGCCCTGGCGTTGAACCGCTCCTGGATCACCGCGGTCGCGCCCAGATAGATCGGGGTGGTGTGGCTGGTCCAGATCCCGAAGCCGTACGGGGTGGGGATGACGGGAAGGACGACGTCGTCCGGTGTCAGGTGCCCGTTGGCGACGGCTTTCTGGTGGAAGTAATACCAACGGTTCTGGGTGTGCACGACGCACTTGGGCATCCCGGTTGTCCCAGAGGTCGAATTGATCAAGAACACATCGTCGGCGCCGAGTCGCCGCTCGGATGTCAACGCAGCGCCAGCCGCCTCGACGTCGAGTCGCGGCGCCCCGTCGGTGTCCGTGAGTTCCAGGATCGGCAATCCAAATGCGGCCCGGGTCGCAGCGTCGCTGCGGACCGGGTCGCTGATCAACAACGTCGACCGCGAACCGCGCAAGATGGCCGCGACCTCACGACTGCCGGCGCGCGCGCCGATGCCGACGACGACGGCGCCGCATCGTTCGATCGCGGCGAACAGCACGTGGATGGCGGCCGAGTCGCCGTGCCACACCGCGATCCGATCACCGCGGACGACACCGACACCGACCAACTGTTCAGCCAGAGCCGTTGCCGCACTATCGAATTCGCGCCAGGTAAGCGATCCGCCGAGATGGTCGACGTAGGCCACCCGGTCCGCATGGTGTTGTGCGTTGGCTGATACCGCGTCGGACAACGTCACATCGGACCACCAACCGGCGGCGCGGTAGCGGGCGGACTCCTCGTCAGTGAAGGCCGGCGAGTCCGCCATATCCAGGCCACCGGCGCTCATCACCCGATGATATGGCCAGACCCGCGCCCGGCGGCCCAGTTTCCGGCGTCGGACCAGTCAGCTCGGTTCGCGCAGCGGCAGGCCTGCCGCGCGGTAGATCGCATCGATGACCGTCATGTTCTCGACGGCGTCCTCGGGCGTGGTCGTCACCGGCTGGCCGCGCAACACTGCGCCGGCGAACGCGTCGAGCTGATACGCGTAGGTCGGGCGGCGCGAGAATCGCTCGACACGTTTGCCCTCGGATGAGCGCACCGACATGCGGTGGACAAGGTGCGGTGTCACCGGGTTGAGCAGCTTGATCTCACCGCGGTCACCGACGATGCGAGCGCTGGTCTCCAGCAATCGCGTCGACCACATCGAGCAGCGGACCCGCCCGGTGTGGCCCTCGGCGAACCGCAGCTCGGCCGTCATTGCCCGGTCGACGCGAGGATCATGCAGCTTGGCCTGCGCCGACACGACGTCCGGGGTCGAACCGCCGAATGTCCGCACCATGTGGACGGCATAGCAGCCGGCGTCCATCAGGGCGCCACCGGCGAGCGCGTAGTCATAGCGGATATCGGAGAACACCGGCAGCGGGAAACACAGGGCAGCTTCCACCCGCGTCAGCTTCCCCAGTTCGCCCGAGGCGATGATCTCCAAGGCGCGCAACGCCAGCGGGTGGTAGCGGTAGTGGAATGCTTCCATCACGACGCGGTCCGACTTCGCCGCCAATTCCGCGATCTCCCGGGCTTCGGCGGCGTTCGCGGTGAAAGGCTTTTCGCACAGCACATGCTTGCCGGCGGCCAGTGCGGCGCGAGTCCATCTGCCGTGCAGCCCGTTCGGCAGGGGGTTGTAGATCGCATCGATGTCCGGGTCGTCGATCAGCGCCTCGTAGGTGTCGTGCACCCGCGCGATGCTGTGTTTGGCAGCAAACGCCTGCGCGCGTGAGCGGTCGCGCGCCGCCACCGCCGCGACGACGACATCGTCGTTGCTCTGGGCCGGTTTGATGAGCGCCGACGGAGCGATTCGCGCCGCACCGAGCACACCGATTCGCAGCGGAACTCCGAGTCCAGGCACGGACCGAAGTTAGCACCTGGATGTGCAGGAGATACATGAAAATTGTTAATGCCCTGTTTGTTTCGCTAGGCGCAGCAAAGATGACCGCGAGTCACCGCTGAATTTTTCTCAGCGAGTCCACTCGGTTTATTAATGTCGCGCGCAGGGACGCCGCATACCGTCCCCCTATGCCTGCGGTTGGCGAACTGGTGCGGTTCCCATCGGCGCGCGGGGCCACCGCCCCGCCGTTGCGCTGTCCACGCGGTCACCTGATGCGGCCTGAACGGGTCGTGGTCAACAGCGCGGCGTGCGCGTGCGGGCGCCATCAGACCTGGCGATGTCATTGCGGCGCGGTGCTGGCCGAAGCTTGCGAAGCGACACGTGCATTGTCAACGTTCGACGCAACGGACATCGAGTCCGTCACGACCAAGGGGGAAGGTCATGATCACCGCTGAGTCGCGGCTCCTTGACGAACTGCGTGACTGCGCAGTTGAGTTGCGGCAACTGGCCTACACGCTGCAGAACGGCGTCGGCGAGCACGACTTGCTCCGGTTGTCGGAGCGAATGCGTGCAGCAGCCGACGAGGTTGTCCGCGCTCGGGTGTAATCCCCTATTGCCCTGGCGCTTTCGGAGCCGGGCTCTCGTCTGGTTCCAACTGCTTGGGGCAGTACGATTTGGCCGCGAGCATGATGAACTTCTTCGCGCCGTTCCCGGAGAAGGAGTTGACGTCCTGCAGCTTTTTCTCGATCTCGGATTCGGAAGTCCCTTTGTTGGCCATGTCGCAGACGTTTTTGGCCGCCGCGACCGCTTGAGACCCATCGTGGTAGGTGAGCCCCGCGTCGGACATTTCCTTGAGAAAGCTCGCGTCGTTGGTGGGGCTGGGGTCCGGGTCGTCGGCGTACACGGGCGCCGCCGTACCGATCATGGCGGCGACGCTGAGCAGCATCAGCAGACGTTTCATGGTGTCTGAGTGTTCCAAAATTGCGACCGGTGCGCAGCCACCCCCCGCAACATCTCAGCTGGCGTTCAACCAAGTTCAACCGGTGTTCACGTAACCGTAGCTCGCAGGACGGCTGGCGCCGCACTACTGCGCCTCGTCGTGGGCCTCAGCGTCGGCCACCGTCAACGGCAACGCGAGCTCTTCCAGCGGGCGCTGTTCGGCCGCGACGCCCAGCCAGAGTTCGACGCCGCCGGCCAGGGCCATCACCACAGCGCCGATGAGGAACGACCACATCACCTGGACCCGTTCGCCGGACTCGATCAGTTGACCGAATAGCAGCGGTCCGCTGATACCGCCGATCGCGGTGCCCAGCGCGTAGAAGAACGCGATCGCCAGCGCCCGGGTCTCCATCGGGAAGATCTCGCTGACGGTCAGGTAGGCGGCGCTCGCACCGGCCGACGCCAAGAAGAACGTCGCGGCGAGCACCCCGATGAACCCCCACACTCCGCCGGCTTGCGTCACGAACAGAATTGCCAGGACGACCGCCACGACCGCCGAGCCGATGTAGGACAGCGCGATCATCGGTTTGCGGCCGACGGTGTCGAAGAGTCGCCCGAGGACCAGCGGCCCGAAGAAGTTGCTCAGCGCCCACATGACGTAGAACAGCGGGACTGTTCCGGCGCCGACGTCGTAGAACCCACTCAACAACGTGCCCAGATTGAACGTCACGCCGTTGTACAGGAAAGCCTGACCGACGAACAGGGCCAGTCCGAGGATCGCGCGCCGCGGATACAGCGTGAACGCCACCCTCGCGATCTCGAGAAATGAAATCGTCTGGCGCTGGCGAACTTTCAGTGGACGCCCGCGTGGTGCAGGCAACGGGCGACCAGTTTCGCGCTCCACGCTGGCTTCGATGTCATGGACGATCTGCTCGGCCTCACGGTCGCGTCCGTGGATGAACAACCAGCGCGGGCTCTCCGGGACGTTGCGTCGTACCAGAAGAACGAAAATGCCAAAGATGGCGCCGATGCCGAAGGACAGTCGCCACCCTATGTCGGCGGGAAAATTCGACGTGTCGAGCAGGACGAGCGCACCGCCCGCCCCCGCCGCCGATCCCAACCAATAGGTGCCGTTGATCACCAGGTCCACCCGGCCCCGGACCCGGGCGGGAATCAACTCGTCGATCGCCGAATTGATGGCTGCGTATTCGCCGCCGATTCCCGACCCGGTGAGGAAGCGTGCGATGAAGAAATACCACGGTGCGAACGCGAATGCCGTTGCGACAGTTGCGGTCAGGTAGACCGCGAGGGTCAGGATGAACAGGTTGCGTCGCCCGAATCGATCAGTCAGGTGGCCAAAGAACAGCGCGCCCAGGCACGCTCCCGCGATGTAGAACGCCGCGGCCACGCCGATGTCAGCGGGAGTGAGGTGGATCCCGCTGCCCTTCTCGGTGAGACGCGATGAGACGTTGCCGACCATCGTGACCTCGAGCCCGTCGAGCACCCACACTCCGCCGAGGCCGATGACCACGCGCCAGTGAAACCGCGACCACGGCAACCGATCCAGCCGTGCCGGAACACGGGTTGAGATGGTTCCGGTCTGCGCGCCTGCGCTCATGGTTCTCCGTTCCGGCCAGACCCGGGTAGTGCTCGCCAGCGTGCTTCAGTCTTGCAGTCGACTCGGCGAACGGCCCGATCCGGATGTAGGTTCGAACGGCGGAGCAAAGGAGTGGGATGTGAGTACGTATTTCTGGGGTCTGCTCGCGTTGATCGCCTTGGCTGTGACATTTGTGATGTTGTCGATCGGAACCTTCTACACCCGGCGGTTGGAGGCGGAACCCACGCTTCCGTTCAGCGAGGAAATCCGAGCAGCGCCGCGAGTCATCAAGAAGTTGCGTAAGCGCGAAACCATGACGCGAGAAGAGTTCGAGTACGCGCAGCGTATTGTCGCCATCCGCGGCAATCCCATGGCCCTATGCATCCCGCTTACCTTGTTCGCGATGTCGACCTACTACGTCTTCGCGTGTCTGGAATACCTCCAGGGAGCCACCCCGTCCGAGCGGCATTTCATTGGGGTGATTCCCATGCTCACCTCGACGAACCTCGCCATTCAGCTGCTACGCGCCAGGCGACTCAAGGGTCGTTTGCGAACGACGGAAGTGGTGGGCTGAGTCCCCAGTTGTCCGCGCTGCCGAGTGCATGGGCAAGTGATAACGTTCCGCACGTTGTAGTCGTTCCCGTTCTGTACTGGTAACGTCATAACGAGCGCATATCAACCAGGTTGATATGCGCTCGTCGACGACAGAGTTTGGTCAAGAGCACGAGGTGTGGGGAAACGTGTTCCGAGAGGTGAGCGAGTGAGCCCGCGTCCAAGCGGGCGGGCGGTCCTGTCAAGGTTCTGGATGCCGCTGGTCGCGGTGATTGTCGTAAGCGTCGGCCTGGTGTGCATGTACAAGGTGCACCAATTCTCCGAGCCGGAGCCGGTTATCACCGTCAACGGGCCCCAGGCGCCGGAGCAATTCAATATCAAGAAGCTGACGTACGAGGTGTACGGCCCCGTCGGGAAGGCGGGGAAGATCGTCTACGTCGACATCGAAGGGCATCCGCATCCGGTCGATGTCACCTTCACGAACGAGCCCTGGACCCACGACGAGACCACCACGCTGACGGTGGCATCCGGCGCCATTTCAGTGCATGTCCACGGCGGTCCGCTGCGCTGCCGCATGCTGGTGGATGGCATGCCGCCACCTCCGGAGTCAGGCGTCCCCGAGGCCTCGGATAATCATCCGGACGCTGACGTCGAGTGCAGGGTGAAGTCCGCGTGAGCGAACACCGACTGGATGAGCCACAGGTCAAACGCCCGTTCCTGGCCAGGATGGTGCGTAGATTCGCATTACCACTCATCTTCTTCTGGGGTTTTTCTGCGGTCACGATGACTGCGTTCACGCCCAAGGTGGAGGACGTCGCAGAAGAACTCGCCGGCCCGATGGTCCCGCACTATGCGCCGTCGCAGCGGGCGCTGCTGCACATCGGCGAAAAGTTTCACGAATCGAATTCGACGAACCTGACCATGGTGGTGTTCGAGGCGCAAAACCGGCAACTCGGCGACCAGGATCACGCTTACTACGACGATTTGATGAAGCGGTTCCAGCGCGACACCAAGCACGTGCAGTACGTGATGGACCTCTGGGGCCAACCGTTCACGGCGGCCGGCGCGCAAAGCGTGGACGGCAAATGCACCTACACGCTGCTGCGGCTGGCCGGCGATATCGGCCAGATGCAGGCCAATGACTCGGTGAATGCGGTCCGCGACATAATCGCCAAGGACCCACCACCGCCGGGACTGAAGGCTTTTGTGAGCGGCGCGGCGCCACTGGCCTCGGACACGTTGAGCATCGCCAACTCGAGCTTGAACAACGTCACGATCATCACGATCATCCTCATCCTGGTGATGTTGATGTTCGTCTACCGCTCACCACCCACGTTGCTACCCGTTTTGCTTGGCGTCCTCATCGAAATGCTGTTCGCCAAGGGGCTCATCTCATTCCTCGGGCATCACGGATTGCTCGAGTTGTCCTCGTTCGCAGTAAACATCGTCATCGCACTGACCTTGGGAGCCGGGACGGACTACGGCATCTTCCTGATGGGGCGCTATCACGAAGCTCGGCAAGCCGGAGAGAGCCGAGAAGACAGCTTCTACATCGCCTACAAGAACGTCACGCCGATCATCCTCGGTTCGGGCCTGACCATCGCCGGCGCGTGTTACTGCCTGACGTTTGCGCGCTTGAATTACTTCCACACCATGGGTCCCGCTGTCGCGATCACCATGCTGTTCACCATCGCTGCTGCGTTGACGCTCGGTCCGGCGATGTTGACGGTCGGCAGCCTGTTCGGGATGTTCGATCCGCGACAGGCCGCCAAGGCGCACGTGTATCGGCGGATCGGCGCGAGCGTGGTGCGCTGGCCGGTGCCGATCCTGGTCGCCAGTTCGGCCATCGTCATGCTCGGGGCGGTCTTCGTGCCGACCTACCGGCAGAATTACGACGACCGGCAGTACCAACCGCACAATTCGAAGTCGAATCTGGGTTTCCAAGCCGCTGATCGACATTTCCCCAAGAGCAAATTGTTCTCCGAAATGCTGATGGTGGAAACCGATCACGATATGCGCAACTCGGCCGACTTCATCTCGCTGGACCGGGTCGCTCGAGCGCTGATCCGCCTGCATGGTGTGGCGATGGTGCAAGGAATGACCAGACCCTTGGGCCGGCCGCTCGAACACGCCAGCATTCCCTATTTGTTCACTACTCAGGGCAGCGGCAACGGTCAACAACTGCCGTTCAACCGGGAGCAGAACATGAACACGGATCAGCAGGCACAGATCCAAGCGGACTCGGTTGCCGTGCTACGCAAAGAGATCACCTTTTTCCAACGGGTCTCCGATGAACTGCACAAGACGGTGCTCACCATCGAGGATCTGGAGCATGTCAGCAACGAGATCAACGACGATGTCTCGAATCTCGACGATTTCTTCCGTCCGATCAAAAGCTATTTCTTCTGGGAGAAGCACTGTTTCGACATTCCCATCTGCTGGACGTTCAGATCGGTGTTCGCGACCATTGATCAGATCGACCATCTGGCCGAAGACATCAAGTACGCCAGGATTTCTCTCGCGGTGGTGGACGAGACCTTTCCCAAGATCATTGCCGAGCTGAAGGCCACGGCTGACGACACCGAGGCTTTGAGGACGAAGTTAGTCAACTCGTACGGTTCTGCCGACCTTCAATCCCTCGCGACCGAGCAGACATTCGATGACTCGATCAACGTCGGAAACGACTGGGACAAGTCCCGCAGCGATGACTTCTTCTATATACCGCACGAGGGTTTCGACAATGCAGACGTCAAAACCGGCGAGAAACTGATGATGTCGCCGGACGGCAAGGCAGCCCGCTTCATCGTGACCCACGAGGGTGACGCAATGGGCCCCGAAGGGGTCGAGCATGTCGAAATGTTCCCCGAGGCCATCAAGACGATTCTGAAGGAGACCTCGCTGGCGGGCGCCCGGGTGTACATCGGCGGTTCGGGAGCCACCGATAAGGACATCAAGGGATTTGCCGCATCGGATCTGCTGATCGCTGCGATCGCCGCCTTCGTGCTGATCTTTTTGATCATGATGTTCATCACGCGAAGTCTGGTGGCGGCCTTGGTGATTCCCGCCACCGTCGCGTTCTCCTATGCCGGCGCGTTCGGGTTGTCGATCCTGCTCTGGCAGCACCTGATCGGGCTGCCGCTGCACTGGCTGATATTGCCGCTGACGTTCATCATCCTGGTGGCGGTCGGATCGGACTACAACCTGCTGCTGATCAACCGGGTCAAGGAAGAACTTCACGGTGGAATACACACCGGTCTGATCCGCGCACTCGGCAGCACGGGCGGCGTGGTGACATCGGCCGGTCTGGTGTTCGCGTTCACCATGCTGGCCATGCTCACCAGTGGTCTCCGGACCATCGGTCAGATGGGTTCAACGGTGTGCATCGGCCTGCTGCTCGACACGCTGATCGTGCGTTCGTTCGTCGTCCCGTCCATCCTCGCCATCTTGGGGCCGTGGTTCTGGTGGCCGACAATCGTGCCCCGCAGGCCGCGTCGAGAGCGGGAACCGGTCACCGAACCGGTGCCGGTGCAGAACTAGTCCTTGCGCCTCAGGGCAAGATGTAGCGGTGAGTTGGTCGAGGTACGAGGGTCGGGCGCCGGCGGAGGCGACGCTCACTGGCGCTGCGCGGGACGCCGAGCTCGAAGGCTTTCTCCGCCTGCAGAATCCGCAGCTGACCGATGTTCGCTTGGAACGCGCGACGGCGGTGGATGGTGACGACGCGGGCAACCGGCCCGACCTGCGGTGGTACAGCGTCGTCTATCTGGCCGACGACGGTCAGGGGGCGTGACTATCGGCCGGTGGCGGTCATCGGTCTGAAGGCACCTCGGCAAATCCTGGTTCTCCTCCGTCGGCAACGGAATTGAATCGGATCCGAGTTTCGTGCTCGCTGATCTCCTCTACGACACTTTCGGGAAGTGCGGTGATATCGAAGTTCTCCCGGATGCGTGACGGCGTGACAGATCCCGTCAGAACGGCGGTGCCGCGTTGAATCCCCCAGGCCAAAAGTACTTGGGCAGGGGTCTTTTCAAGTCGCTGAGCGATCGAGACGATGAGGGGGTCGTCAAGTAGTCTCGGCTCCAGAGCATGTCCCAGCGATGCGAACGCCAGCAGGATGATCCCATGTGTCGCGCACAACTCATGGAGTTCCCACTGCGGGTGGTATGGGTGCGACTCGACCTCGACGACCGCCGGCTTGATCCGGGCGGCCTCGACGATGTCCCGGGCGCGGTCGACGCCGATGTCGGAGAGGCCGATGGCGTGTGAAAGTCCTTCGTCGACAGAGGCTTCCATGGCCGTCCAGGTTTCGCCGAGGGTGACCCCGTCGTCGTAGACGACCGACCCATCGGGATAGCGGGGATCTTGATCATCCCCGGGCTTGAATGCGAACGGGGTGTGCACGAGATACAGATCGACGGCATCGAGCCCGAGTCGGTCCAGGCTGGCCTGCAGTGCGGGCTTGACCCGTTCGGGGCGGTGGTTGTTGTTCCACAGCTTCGTGGTCACGAACAGGTCCTCGCGACGCACAGTGCCGTCGGCAAACAACTCCTTGAGTGCAACGCCGACGTCCGCTTCGTTGCGGTATCGCTCGGCGGCGTCGAGATGCCGGAATCCCACCTCGACGGCGGTCTTGACGGACTGTCGGGTCTTGGTGTTGTCGGACAGCGAGGTACCGAACCCGAGCGCGGGGATCGCACCGCTGCCGTTGTTCAAGGGAAATCTGCGCTGCGTTAGATCCTCGTTCGGTGTCACGGGTTTCGGCTTTCTCGTTCGTATTTCGCGGATGAGTTCATATAAATCGTGTCGGCGGCCACCGACGCCACGCCTAGTTCGGCAGCGACGGTGTCGACTGCGTGCTGCACGGCGGTGAGGTCCAGCACGCGTCCGGGGAGAAAATACGGCTCAACGTAGCGTTCGTAGTACCGCTGCGCCTCCTCGCGAGTGAGTCGGTCGAGAAATCCAGCGACGTAATCCACTGCGCGACTGCGATTTTCGAAAAGTAATTCCAGTGCGCGCTGGTTCGCCCGCACCAGGCCCTGCAGAGCGGGGCTGTCCAGCGAAATGTGCGCGGGGTCCACGACTACGCCCACGGTGGGAATTTGGAAGTGGTCGCCGACCCAGGCCAGCAGGTGGAACCCCTCTTCGTCGGCGACTTGTTCGGGCGACAACGTGCTGCCGACGTAAGCGGCGTCGATCGAGCCGTCCCGAAGGTGCCGTAGGTCCATCTGGTAGTCACCGGGATGTCGTTCGACGCATTCGACGTCACGGTCGGGATCCAAGCCGTGCTTGCGCAGCACGATTCGGGCGAACGCGCCTGGCGGGCTGTGGGCGGCGTGGACAGCCAGGCGTCGCCCGCGGAGGTCCGCCATGGACTGCACCTCGGCGTTACCCAGAAACCAGAACAGCGGATGGTCGGTGCTGACGCTGAGCGCGGTCCAACCGATTCCATCGGTCAGCCTGGATAACAGCGTGCGGCCCAGGCCGATCACCGCACCGCGGCGCAGCCGCTCCGCCGACCAACCAATCCCGTCGCGGATGGCGACGTGGACCTTCTCGGCCTCGAAGTAGCCTTCCTGATCAGCGACGTAGGCGACCAGCTCCTCATGCAGGCCACGGCCGACATAGGCAAGATCGATCGTGTCCATCAGCTGACCCTTTCCGATCAGAGAATTATTCTGCGCCGCAAGCTGTTTCAGTCCATTGCCAACCCGCCGTTGACCTCCAGGCAGTGGCCGGTGGTGAAACCGGAATCCTCACTCGCCAGGAAAGCCACCGTCTTGGCCACTTCCTCGGGACGGACCAGGCGCCCCATGGGGTTGGTGGCGCCCAGTCGACGAACCTCTCCGGCCTCGAGCAGCGCATCCGGCGTCGCAGTCGCCACCGTGGCCGGTGAAACGAGATTGGCGGTGATGCCGTGTGGCGCCACCTCGAGCGCGACGTACCGGACGAACTGGTCCATCGCCGCCTTGGCGGTACCCAGCGTGATCATGCCGTCGCGCGGTCGGCGGGACAGCACCGTGGTGAGAAAAATCAGCCGTCCATAACTACGGGAAATCATCCCCGGCACAACCGCTTTCGTCACCAGGAATGCGGCGTGCAACTCGCGCTCCAGTTTGCCACCGAGCTGCTCCCAGCTCAGATCGGCAAACGAGGTGACATCGTAAGGAATCAAGGCGTTGTGCACGAGCACGTCGACTCGGCCCCAGCGCCGATTGGTGTGCTCGAACATTGCGGCCACATCATCAGGTGCGGTGACGTCGGCGCGAATCGCGACGGCCTCACCGCCGGCCGCGGCCGCGGCCCGCACGACCTCCTCGGCTTCCGGTGCGCTGGACCGGTAGTTGACTACCACCCGAAAACCCTGCTGTGCGAGGACGAGTGCGGTTGCGGCACCGATCCCGCGGCTGGCTCCGGTGACAACGGCAACACGGTCGCTCATGCTTTCTCCTGTTGGGTGGGCGGTCAGATGCCGAACCACTGGGTGAGCACGGCACGTAGCTGGTGTGTGTCCTCGCGCGCGGGCTGGGCCTGCGACGACGCCCAGGCCACGTAACCGTCGGGGCGCACCAGCACGGCCGTGGCGCCCACCGCGTCGACAGGCCGTCCGACCGCGACCGTGAGCCGGTCGTCGGTATCGGTCACCGCGGCTGCGAACGCGCCGTCCTCGGTCAGATCGACCAGTACCGGTAGCCCGGCGCGGGCGAGCTCGGCGACGCGTTGCCGCCCGGAGGCGCTCGCCACGGTGAAGTCGGGCACCCACCGTCCGACGAACGGATGGGCGCCGTTGCCTGCCGTGTAGTGGTTGTCCGCGCCGGAGAGCAGGTCACTGATCCGCAGGACATTGTTGGGATCGCTGAGTAGTTCGGTGAAAAGATCGCGCAGCGCGGTGACTTCCGGGCCCGGACGGAAAAGTGCCAGTTGTGCTCGGGTCTGCATGACGAGGCGTTCGGCAGCGGGCCGCCGCTCGACCTCATAGGTGGCAAGCAACGCGGGTGCCACCCGCCCACTCGACACCGCCGCCAACTTCCAGCCGAGGTTCACGCCGTCCTGCAAACCAAGGTTGAGGCCCGGTCCACCGATCGGCGCATGGACGTGCGCGGCGTCGCCGACCAGGAACACCCTGCCGACCTGATAGTGGGACGCAATCCGAGAGTTGATGCCGGCGACGCGCCGTAGATCAAGGGGTGCGTCACGAGATACCGGCCGCAGCGGCACATCGGTGCCAAGCACACGCTCTGCGCTGGCCTGCAATTCGGCCAGGCTCATGGGCGGCTCACCGGCGGTGCCGTCGTTGCGTTGTTCGTGAGGAGCGTTGTCGAGCTCGTAGGTCATCATCGCCACGCGGCTACCCATCTCGCCGTAAACGAAGACGCCGCGGTCAGTTCGGTGGAACTGCTGGGGCGGGAGGTGGCCGGGTCCGCGTGGATCCGGCGGGATCGGTTCAATCCACTCGTCGGGTGGCACTACGTCGAACCCGATCCGGATGACCAGGTCGTAGGACGACATTCCGGGAAACTCGATGCCGGCGAGGTGGCGTGTTGTGCTGGTGCCGCCGTCCGCGCCGACCAGGTATTGCGTCGTGAGATCGTAGCTGCAGTCGGGGCCGGCGACATGGACCGTGATGCCGTCGTCGCGTTGATCGAAACCGGTCAGGGCATGGCCCCACCGAATGTCCGTCCCGTAGTTGCCCGCCCGCTCGGCAAGCAGCTGAACGAGACTGAATTGTTGGACAGGGATGGCGAACAGTTGGGAGGCCGGCACCGCGGCGAGATCCAGGGAAAGGCCGGCGAAGTTCGCATGCGGGACGGGTATCGGCGCATCCGCACCGGTTAGCGCGCTGTAGAGACCTCGGTAATCAAGGATCCGCGCCGCTTGGCCCACTATGCGGTTCACCCGCGCTGCCGGATTAGGGCCAGGTGCCGGATCCAGCACGATCGGCCGGATCCCGGCGAGTCCCAATTCGCACGCCACCATCAGCCCATCCGGGCCAGCCCCTGCGATCACGACGTCAATCACGGGCTCACCTGGCTTCTTCAGGGGGCGTGCAGCACCGTGGAAAATGCTACGACGCGACACGTCCCTGGTACAGGTGTCGATCCTGACTGCCGGCGCCAATGGCCGCAAATGGGCGAGGTCCATACGGCCGTGACCTGATCGGCCACGTCGAGGAGCCCTTCCCCGATCTGACGCTGGGAGTCGGTCGCCGCCTGCGGCCCGTCGACGTGATCGTCGTCGGATGGAGTTGCAACTACGGCGACGGACGCCTGTACCGCAACGTCAGCATCGCGGAGTTACGCGACGGCTGTGCCACCACGGTCACCGACTACTGGGGTGAACCTGCCGCCAAACCGGAAAGGCGCCACTCGATCACCGACCGCCTGGACATGCCGCCTGACGGAATCTGTAATGCCGCACAGCATCTCGACCATCACTGAGCTACGCGTCAGGCCGGCGTCGAACCGCCGCCGTCCGGCGTAGGCGCCGGTTGAACCGTGGCGATCTCGCTGAGCCCGGTGATCGTCAGGACCCGCATGAGGAATGGGTGGACGATGAGGTGCAGGCGATCAATCTCGTCGGCGTGCTTGAAAAGTACATTGATGCCCGCGCTGTCGAGGTATTTGACCGCGCTCATGTCGACGGTGATCGGTCCGCGGGTGCCGTTGGTGGCGCTGGTCAGCGCCTCGGTGAAGACATGGATGTTGCTGGTGTCGATTTCGCCCGCCGCAATGACCCGTGGCGTCCCATCGGCGCCACGGTCCGTTTCAAGGGTGAGCGGGGTCATCATTACGGGATCCTTGCGTACATGTGAACTGTAGTACCCGCGTCATTGGAATGGATGCTCAAGTCCTGCACCAGACATCGCATGAGCGAAATGCCGCGACCCCGGTAGTCGCTGGGCACGTGGCGCGGTGTCTTCCAGACGCCGGTGTCGACGACGCTGACCTGGAGCCCGTCGGCGACGGCGGACGCACGCAGCGAGATGGTGCCCTCGGGATGGCCGCGGTGACCGTGTTCGATCGCATTGGCGACGGCTTCGCCGGTGGCGATGAGCATGTCCTGAACCTGATCCGGCTCGACACCGGCCTGGGTGAGCCACGTTCTCAACGCAGCGCGGCTCGGGGCGAGATGGCGCACGTCGGCGGTGAAGTCCATCTCCAGCGGAGCCGGCTGCCGATAGAGCAGGATGGCGACGTCGTCGGGATAGCCGCCGGTGGGCTCGAGCTCAGACATCAACTTGTTTGCCACGTCGTCCAACTCGCTCGAGCGGCCGTTGCCGACGAGGCCGGCGGCGCGGGCCATGCCGTCCTCGATGGAGTTGCCGCGACGTTCGACCAAACCGTCGGTGTAGAGCAGCAGTGTCGAGCGGGGCGCCATTGTGGCGTGAGCCTCGGGCCTGGGCTGATTTGGGCGAACCGTCAGGGGAAAGCCCTGTCCGCCGTCGAGCATCCCGGTGGTGCCGTCGGCGTGCACGATGATGGCCGGCGGATGGCCGGCGCTCGAGTACACCAGTTCGCCGGTGGCCAGGGTGAGCACGGCGCAGAACGCCGTGGTACAGCCGGCGCCGGGCAACCGCGCGGCGAAACGGTCCAGCCCGGCAAGCACAGCGCGGGGACTGGATTTCTCCAGCAGCAACGCCCGGCAGGCGCTCCGCAGCTGACCCATCACCGTGGCGGCGGCCAAACCATGACCGACGCAGTCGCCGACGATCAATGCGACGCGGCCGTGGTCGAGCTTGACGACGTCGTACCAGTCCCCCCCGACCTGCAGCGGCAGGCTCGCGGGGTGGTAGCGCACGGCGAATCCTCCGGGCAGCGTCTCGGGCCCGAGCATCGCATGCTGCAGCGCCACAGCGGTTTCGCGTTGCGCGTCCACCTCGTAGACCCGCTGCAGGCCCTGGCCTAGGCGTCCGGCCAGCACCGTGAGCAGCGTGTGGTCTTCGGTGCTGAACGGCCGCTGCTCAGCGAGTTCGACCCAGATGACCAGTACTCCGCCCGGGTGGCGCAGCGCGATCCCTGCCGCGCCCGCCTCGTCGGTCAGGGTGGTCAGCAGGTCGGCGGCTCGCAGCGACGCGATCAGCTGCTGCTCCCGCGGCAACAGCTCGGCCCATCCGACGGGATCCCCCGCGCAGATCACTTCGGGGGCGGCGGCCTCGCTGAACGTAACGGCGAGAACGCGCCGGGCCTGCCAGACCCGGCGCAGCTCCTCGGCCGCTCCGCGCAGGGCGCTGTCGACCGTATCGGCTTGTGCCAGTTGTTGATTCAGTGCGGCCAGGGCGCTCTGACGCTGCACGAGATAGTGCTCGGCGGTGACGTCCCGCATGGTGCCGACCATGACCGGTCGCCCCGAGTCGGGATCTTGGGCGTGGCTGAAGTTGGCTGCGACCCACACCCGGTGCCCGTCGCGATGATTGACCGGGACGGTGAATTCCCCATGGGTGCTTCCCAGCATCTGCTCGAACGCCACTTCGACCAGATGATGGGCCTCGGGGTCGGTGTCGGCGTCCGGCCACCACGGGTGCGTGGCCGGATACGGCAGGTGTTCGCGGCCGTAGCCGAGGATCTCGCTGAACGCGCTGTTCATTTCGATGACGGCGCCGTGTTCGTCACACACGAAGAACGCCTCTTGCAGTGAGTTCAACAAGGCGGTGCGCCAGCGGGCCTGATGAGTGCGAAGCCGGGCGAGTTCGATATTGGCGCGCACCCTGGCCAGCAGCTCCGCGGCCGCGAATGGTTTGACCAGGTAATCGTCGGCGCCGGCCAGCATGCCTTCGATGGACGCTTCCTGACCGGCACGCGCGGACAACAGCAGCACCGGCACGGCGGCGACCTGCGGATCCTCGCGAAGCGCCGCGACCAACTGGAGGCCGTCCATACCGGGCATCATGACGTCGCTGATGACGAGGTCGGGCATTTCGGCGCGGATCGCGTCGAGCGCCTGCCGGCCGTCGGTGGCTTCGCTGACCTGGTAGCCGGACGTCCGCATCAGACTGGTCAGGTATTCGCGCATGTCGGCGTTGTCGTCGGCCACCAGCACCCGCGGCCGTTCGCCGTCACCGTCGGCCGGGATCATCGGTGCGGTGCTGTCGTCGGGCGACACAGAATCGGCCTCGGACGGCAGCCAGCGCAACGCCTCCTGCAGGTAAGGGTTGGCAACAGTGCCGGAGGTCGCGCGAGCTGCCGGCGCCGGGGCAAGCTCGTCGACCGGTAGATGGGCCGCACCGAAGGGCAGCCGCACAGTGAACGTCGAGCCTGCACCTTCCTCGCTGTCGGCGGTGATCGTGCCGCCGTGCAAGCCGACGAGTTCTTTGACCAGCGCCAGCCCGATTCCGCTGCCCTCCGTGGACCGGGCGCGGATTGTCTCGACCCGGTGAAACCGCTCGAACAGCCGCGGTATCTCGGCGGCGGGAATGCCGATCCCGGTGTCACGTACCGTGACGATCGCGGCGGTGTCGTCGCGTCCGACCTCGACCGTGATCGAGCCGTCGAAGGTGAACTTCAGCGCGTTGGAGAGCAGGTTGAGCATGACCTTCTCCCACATCTCGCGATCCAGATACACCGGCTCGTCCAACGGCGGGCAGTCCACGGTGAACATCAATCCGGCCCGGTCGATCGCCGAGCGGAAGACGCTGGCCAGCTCGGCGGTGACCGACGGCAAGTCGGCGGGCTCGAAGCGTGCCTGCATGCGCCCGGCTTGGATGCGGGAGAAGTCCAGCAGGGTGTTGACCAGCTTGGTCAGCCGCAAGCCGTTGCGGTGGATGAGCTCCAGCTCCGCGCGCGCCTGCTCGTCGACGCCGACGGTCCGGGCGCGAAGTTCGTCGACCGGCCCGAGGATCAGCGTCAACGGGGTGCGGAACTCGTGGCTGATATTCGAGAAGAACGTGGTCTTGGCGCGGTCGAGTTCGGCCAGTGACTCGGCGCGCTGCTGCTGCGCCCGGAAGCTGCGTGCGCTGCTCACTAACGACGCGACGTGTCCGGCCACCAACTCGATGAAGCCCAGGTAATCGTCGTCGAAGCGGCGGTGCCGGTTCAGCCCGGCCACCAACAATCCGAGTGACGCGCTGCCCTGCTGCAGCAGCGGCACCACCAGCGCCTGCGTGGGCGGCTCGCGCCAGGCACCTGTGGGCAGATCCAGAGGTAGAGCGTCGGCTTCGATCAGCTCGGTCTCACCGCGCGAGGCCTTCAGGACGGGCCACACCGCGGCACCGTCGCTCGGAAGTGTCTCGGGCGCGGCCGGATGCTCGCGCGAGATGCCGCTGACGCCCGCCAAATGTGCGTCGCCGTCCTCGCCGAACAGATAGGTCAGGGTGAACGGCAGGTCGTACGGATTGGCGGCAAGCTGTCCGGACGCAAAGTCCAGCATCTGCCGCTCGGTGCGCGCCACGCTGGGATCGGACCCGAGGTCGCGCAGCGTCGCCATCCGCCGCTCGGCGATCACCCGGTCGGTGTCCTCGCTGACCACGCACAGCATGCCGACCACGGCCGCGGCGTCGTCGCGCAGCGGGCTATAGGAGAACGTGTGATACGACTCCTCGCTGTAGCCGGACCGCTCCAGCAGCAGCATCAGGGCCTCGTCCCAAGTCGCCTCGCCGGTCGACAGGACGTGCTCGATCCGAGGACTGACGTCGAACCAGATCTCGGACCACACCTCGCTGGCCGGACGGCCGAGCGCCCACGGGTATTTCAGGCCGAGCGTGTCACGGCGATACGCGGCGTTGCAGAAGAACGTCAGCTCCGGGCCCCACGCCATCCACATGGCAAACCGTGACGACAGCAGGATGTCGACGGCCGTGCGAAGGCTTTGGGGCCACCCCTCGACGGGCCCCAGCGGGGTTGACTTCCAGTCGACAGCGGCGAGATCGCGTCCGATCTCCTGGTCTGCGCGGAAGACCACTGACATCCCTTTCACGTTCTCTGGGCCGGCCGGCTGCCGCTGCCCTCGCCGGTCAGCGTCGTTCTATAAAGAAAACCACTTACCGAGCGGTCGCGGCCAGCGTTTGCGGGAAGCGTCGTCCCTGGTCATCCCGCTCGACTGGCCGCGCATCAGGTACATCGTGGGTGCGGGTTCCCCTTTTCGCCGGCATCCAAGCCAGCGCACTCAGGGCAATCTCCGCGTGGCGTTGCGGCGATTTCGCGAGGTCTCCCCGGACGATTGTGTGTACGGCCATCGGAGCCCGTCCCGAATATGCCAACCATGCCGCTGTGGCGGCTCGAGCGAGGGCGCCCATGACGAGCACAGCGAGACAGGCGATCGGCGCGGCAGCGCGCACCGCACAGATCGTTGCGCTGTTGTGTGCTGCCGCCGTCACGTCGACCGGGGCGGTGCACGCGACCCCTGACCGTCACATCCTTGAAGCGAGCACAAACCACGACGTCGCCGCGTACGGGGACCCTTCATCCGCCGCGTCGTATTGGCGCCAGCAACACACTTCCGATTGTGGCGAAATGGCGGTGGCCGTTGTCGTGGGCCAGATCACCGGCGACCAGCCCACCGAGCAGCAGATGATCGCCCTGGCCGAAAGCATGCCGAGCACAGCACATCCCGGACCGATCTGGAGCCTTTCCCCCGGGACCGACATCAGAGACCTGCCGGTGCTATTGGCGCACTATCGCGTCCAAGCCGACAACGTGCAGACCACCATCGGCGCGCTCGAGCAGGATCTGGCCGAAAAGCGCGGTGTCATCGTCATACTCAACGCCGAAACCATCTGGAACCGCGCCGGAAAACGGGACGTCGGGAACCACTTTGTGGTGGTCACCGGCATCGAACCCAGACCGGGTGTGGTACACCTCAACGACAGCGGCATCAGCAGCGGCCGAGACGAGCGCGTTCCCACTGCCACGTTCGAGCAGGCCTGGGCCACTAATCACAACTCGGCAGTGGTGACGACGCGAGGCGTGTCATTGTTGAGGTGAAACCGCCGAGGGGGAATCGGGCACATGGCCGAGCGCGAAGCTCATAGCGCACCGCCGAGTCGAGCAGAACTCGAGAACTTGATGGGCGCGGATCTGCGCGCGATGACGGCCGGGTCGGATCGCCTCGGCCGGCACTTCGCGCGCCAGCACCATCTGCACAACAGCGATCTTCGGGCGTTGCTGCACATCATGGTCGCCGAAACCGCGGGAGAGCCGCTGAACTCGAGCCAACTGCGCGAGCGGATGGACATCTCCAATGCCGCGATCACATACCTGGTCGACCGGGTGATGAGCGCAGGACACATTCGGCGCGAAACCGACCCCTCCGACCGGCGAAAATCGTTGCTGCGCATGGAGGATGGCGCCAGAGTGCTGGGCCGGGAGTTTTTCGGTCCGCTCGGCGCTCACCTGCACTCGGCGGTCGCCGAGCTGTCCGACGACGAGCTGCTGGCTACCCACCGGGTACTGATGGCGATGAACGACGCAATGTCGGCGTTCGAAGACGAGCTGCAGACGGCCTCCGGACGGTCTGCCCAGGACGCCCGCTCCGACAACGGGCATTCCACCGAAGGGCGTTGAGGTCATGGTGAGCGACGACGCTGACGTGCTCGTAATCGGTGCCGGCCTGGCCGGCCTGCGGTGCGCGGGCGTGTTGGCGGCGGCGGGCCGCGAGGTGCGAGTGCTCGAGTTGGGTGACGACGTCGGAGGGCGCGTTCGCACCGATGCCATCGACGGCTTTCTGTGCGACAGAGGCTTTCAGGTGCTGAACTCGGCCTATCCGGAGCTACGCCGAGCTGTCGATATCCCCGCTCTCGGTCTCAAGCCCTTCGGAGCCGGGGTTGCGGTGCGGCGGGAGCGCAGCGCCGCGATATGGGCGCATCCGCTTCGCGAACCCTTGCGGGTGCCCGCCATGCTCATCGGCGGTGGCATCAGGCCGACGGACGTTCTCGCGCTGTCCCGCTGGGGGATTGCCGCGCTGCGGCCGGGCAGACTCACATCGCCGGAGCGGCCCGACACGACTCTCGCCGCGGCGTTGGATCGAGCCCGGGTCCGCGGCGAGGTGCGCCGCGTCGTGGACCGGTTCCTCGCCGGCGTGCTGCTCGAGGACACCGGCAGCACGTCCAATGCGTTCAGCCTGCTGCTGGCCCGGATGTTTCTGCGCGGCGTTCCGGCATTGCCGGCCGAAGGCATGCAGGCCCTGCCGCGTCAGCTGGCGGCGCCGCTGGACGACCGGATTGCCTTGAATTATCCGGTGACTCGCATCGAACGCAGCGCCGACGGCTGGGACGTGTGGGGCTCCGACGGCGTCACGCACGCGCCGAACGTCGTGGTCGCCGCGGGTCCCGTCGATGCCGCCACGCTGACCGGGTCGGCGCAGCCCGCCACGCACGGAGTCGTCACGGACTGGTGGGCGAGCGACGACATCCCGACGACTCCGCCGATGCTCTGGGTCGACGGTCGCGCCGACCCCGCCGGCCCGGTGCTGAATACCGCCGTCATCAGCAAGGCGGCACCCAGCTATGCGCCGCCCGGACGTCATCTGATCGCCGCGTCGGCACTGCTGGACTCCTCGGGTGCGGCACCGCCGGAGGCCGTCACGCGACAGCACGCGGGTGCCATCATGGGCATCGACTCGCGCAATTGGAAGCCGTTGATCCGCAACGTGATTCCTCATGCGTTGCCGGCGCAGCCGCCGCCGTTGCGGGCGAGACGACCGGTGCGACTCGGCGACGGGCTGTGGTGGTGCGGCGACCACCGTGACACCGCCTCGATTCAGGGCGCGCTGGTCAGCGGTCGTCGGACCGCCGAACAGATTCTGGCGACCTGAGTCACTTGGTGTCCGACCACCGGAAGACGGCCATACAGGCGATCAGGCCGCCAATGCTCCACGCCGTCAGCACGAGAAATATTCGCCAATGCTCCCAGCTCCCAGCCGGTTCGAAGGCGACCATGTCCGGTGGCAGCAGCACCGACCGGAACCCCTGGGCCATCCATTTGACCGGAAAGATGGAGCCGAGAGTCAACATCCACGACGGCAACGCCATCAGCGGCACATAGGTGCCGGAGATGAACTGCAACCCGACCGCTGGGCCGTTGGTGATGACGGCGGCCGACACGGCGTTGCTCGCGAAGTTGCTGATGAAAACGCCCAGCAGTGAGCAACTGACCACCCCGAGCAGAAATACCCACGTCAGCGTGAACCACCCGAAAAGGCTTGACGGCAGCCGAAGTTTGAACACCAAGATCCCCGCCGACACCAGCACGATCGCTTCGGCGAAACTGACCACCGCGACGAGCAAAATTTTTCCGATGAAATACGACGATGCTGTCGTCGGCGTTCCGCGAAGTCGCCGCAGCGCGCCGGTGTCGCGGTCGCCGGCGATGCCGATGCCGAGGTTGATGAATGACGTGGACAGAATGCCGTAGGCGAGCATGCTGGCCCCGATCACCGCGCCGGTGCTGGTGGTGCTGTGCGGGAGTTTCGCCGAGAAGATCGAACCCAGCAGCAGGCTGATCACCGCGGGCATCGAAAACGTCAGAGCGACCTGCTCGGGTCGACGGTAGAACATCTTCAACTCGGGCACGACCCGCGACAACCCGATTCGCAGGGGGGACGGCAGCGGTGAATCCTGCGCTGCCTGACGGTGTCTGGGCGTTGTCACGTTTGCGGTGTGGTCGATGGCCATCACGCCTGGCCGATCAGTTGCAGGTAGGCGTCTTCGAGAGTCGGCCGAGAGACCGTCAACCGGGAAAGTTCGTCACCGTCTCGCGACCGACGCCGGATCAATTCGGTGGGATGCTCGGTGTGCTCCACATGTTCCTCATCGCCCTCCATCCAGCGCACGGTCGCGGCCGAGTTCACGTATCCGATCAACTGTGCCGGCGAGTCGACCGCCACCACCCTGCCCCCGGCGATGACAGCGACCCGGTCCGCCAGGGTGGCGGCTTCGTCCAGGTAATGGGTGGTGAGCACGATGGTTGTGCCGTCGAGCGCCAAAAGCCTGATGAGATCCCAGAATTTCCGTCTGGCTTCTGGATCGAAACCGGTCGTCGGTTCGTCGAGGAACAGCAATTGGGGCATGCCGATGATGCCCAGCGCGACGTCGAGCCTGCGGCGCTGACCTCCGGACAGCGTGCGCACTTTCGAATCCGACAGCGAGCCCAGCCCGACGAGTTGCAATACCTCGCCCGGGATTCGGGCATCCCCGAAGCACTGGGCGAACATGCGCGCGGTTTCCGACACGGTCAACATGCCGAAATCGCTGGCCTCCTGCAGCACAATGCCGATCTTCGCGCGCCAACTCCGGCCCGCGGTCCCGGGGTCTTCGCCCAACACCACCACGTCTCCGGAATCGCGCTGCCGGTTGCCCTCGAGGATTTCGACCGTCGTCGACTTACCCGCGCCGTTGGGCCCGAGAATCGCGAATATCTCCCCGTACTCGACGTCGAGATCCAGATCCCGGACCGCGGGTACCTGCCCGTAGGACTTGCACAAACCACGGACCTGTATCGCGGGCGTCATTGCTGCTGCTGTCGCTCGAGTTCGACCAGGAGTTCCCGCATCTCGTCCTCGGACAGCTCGGCGAAGAGCCGGGCGACGTCGTCGTCAGGGAGTTCAGACCGCTGTTCGGTGTGCGCGTCAGCACCTGGCAGGCGAAGCTCGGCGAGCACGCGTTCGGCCAGTGAATTGACGCTGACCCCCCTGAGCAGTTCGAGCACCGGAAGGTCGATCGTGAACATCGCATTGATCCGCACCCGGAAATCCATTGCCATCATGGAATCCATACCGATGTCGTTGAGCAGTTCGTCGGGTCCGATATCGGTGACCTCGAGATCGAAGACCGCGGCGGCGAGGTGTCGAACTCGTTCTGCGACAGCGTCGATCCGGTCCGCCTCCGGGATCTTGGAGAGAACGTCGAGGAGCGACGAGTCCGCATCGGTCTGATCAGGCGACGCGTCGGCCGCGCCCAACTCGGAGAACATCGCGGGCAACTGCCCGCTGAGGCCGGCGCTACGGGCCAGTCTCCAGTCGGCGCTGATAGCGACGACGTTGGCGACCTTCTGGTTGAGGAGCCGATCGAGGATCTTGGCGCCCGCCGCCGGCGTGATGAGCTCGATCCCCCGCTGCGCGTACAGCTTTTCCAGCTTGAGCTCTTCGACCATTCCGATCGACCAGGGGCCCCACCCGATGGTGAGAGCAGGCAGGCCCTGCGCCTGCCGGTAATGCGCGAAGGCGTCGAGGAATGCGTTCGCGGCGGCGTAGTTACCCTGACCGGGCGATGCGATGACCGATCCCGCCGACCCGAACATCACGAAGAACTCGAGGTCGTGCCCGCCAAAACAGTTGTGCAGCATGCGTGTACCGGTGACCTTGGGCGCGAGCACCTTCGTGAAATCGGTCTCGTCCATGTTCACCAGAAGTTGGTCGTCGACAGATCCCGCGGCATGCACGACGCCGCGGACCGGTTGGCCGCCGTCGCTGATGTGTTGACTGAGCCACGAATTCAACTGCCCCGCATCGGTGATGTCGACGCTGGCGGTGCTCACCCTGGCGCCGAGGCCTTCGATGTCGCGGATCGTGTCGACGATCGCGCGCTGCGGATCGTCGTCAGCCAGCGAGGCCCAACATTCTCGCGGCGGGATCGCACTTCGGCCCAGCAGCGCGATGTGTCGTGCCCCCCGTTCGGCGAGGTAAGTCGCCACGGTGCGCCCCAGCGCCCCGGCTCCGCCGGTGACGACGTATGTGGCGTCCGGCGTGAGTTTGGTGGGGAAGGCTTTGGTGAGGCCGCTGCACGGGCGAAGCCGAGGGACGAACGTTGCGCGGTCGCGGATCGCGATCTGATCCTCGGTCCGGTCGGTGAGGACATGCGCGCAGATCCGCGCGGCGGTCTCAGCTTGGTCGTCGGCGTCGTCGATGTCGATCAGGCCGCCCCAGTGTGTGACGAATTCCTGGTGTCCGATCACTCGGCCGAGACCCCAAATGGCTGCCTGCTCAACGGCAATCGATTGAGTTCCGAGCACCGGCTGGGTGTTGGCGGTGACCAGGTAGAGGCGCGGCTGAATGTCCTCTCGGTCGGCGAAGGCTTTCACCAGACGAAGAATCGTGAAGACACCGACCTGGTGCGTCTCGTCTCCCCCATCGGCTTCGTCGGCGATGTCCATCGGCCAGCAGTCGATGACGCCGGCAAGGCTGCCCTCCGTCTCCAGATGCGTGTCGAGCAGTGCGCGCAGATGCTCGGGTTGCCGCGGGTTTACCGCGTACCCGCCGTCAACTTCGGTGAGCGCGTTGACCGGATGGTGCGCGACGGTCCGCACGCGGTGGCCACTGCCACGCAGTTGCTCGGCGATCGCCGCTCCGACGCCGGCGTTGTCGACCAGAACGAGCCAGGACGAACTGTCCAATGACACCGCGGTCTCACGCTCTGCGTCGGGGCCCGCGACCCAATGAATCTCGGTGAGCCCCTTGTCGATGCGGTCGGATGACACCCGCGACGAGGCGCTGAGTGACTGCACGGTGAAGCCGCTGAACACGGCGAGCAGCTCACCACTGTCGTCGGTGATTGTGATGTCGCTTTCGACCTGTTCTCTGGTCGCCGACACGACACGCACGTGGGCGGTCATCTTATCTTCAGGTGACCGGTAGATGGCGCTTCGCCGGATCCGGGTGGGCAGGTACGGGCTGTCTTCTGCGTCGCGGTCGAGAATCGGTGCGCCGAACAGTGTTTGGAAGGCGCCGTCGATGAGTGCCGGGTGGAATCGGTAGTCGTCGACGTCGTCGGCGATGGCCGGAGGGACCGCCATCTCAGCCGCTGCCCAGCCGTCGCCGGATGCGAGCCTGCCGATGGACTGGAATGCATCACCGTAGCCGAATCCCATGGCCTGGGTGCTGGCGTAGAACTCGTCACTGCTGATGGTGCTGGCCGGTTCGGTGTCGCTGGTCACATCGAGTCGGTCACGCGAGCGCGGAAGCGTGTTCAGTTCCGCGGTCGCCGTCACCGTCCACTTCAGCTCACCGTCCGCTGTCGCGGTGAACGCGGCGAATTCCACTGCGCCGGTGTCCTGGTTGAGCGTGGTGCGCAGAATCGGATCGCAGGTGTCGTCGAGGATGATCGCGCGCCGGAGCACCAAATTGTCGACACTGTGTTCTGCCGACCCGTAGATCTCCTTCGCCGCTGCCAGTGCCATCTCGATGAACACCGCGCCGGGCACGACAACGCTGCCCTGCACCTGGTGATCTGCCAGGAATGGAATGACGGCGGTGCTCAACTCCGATTCCCAGGTCGGGTGCACGGCACACACCGGCTGCCCCAACAACGGATGCACCGGCTTGTAGTGCAACTCCTCGGCCGCTTCCTCGGTCTCGTACCAGAACCGCTTGCATTGCCACGGATACGACGGAAGCTTCACCAGCCGGGCGCCCGCGCGCGGATGCAGTGCCTCCCACGCAATGTCATGGCCGTGACAGTGCAGCGCGCCAACGCAATTCATCAACGTACGACTGTCGTCGTCATTGCGGCGCTGGGTGGGCACGACGGCAATCTCGACCCGCTGGGCTCCGGCGATCTCGATGATCGACGGCGACAGCACCGGATGCGGACCCAGCTCGACGAAGTGGGTGTACCCGTCGTCGAGCATCCGCCGCACGGCGGGTTCGAAAAGGACTGTGGCGCGGGTATTCTGCCACCAGTAGGCGGCGCCGGCCGCGTAGCCGTCCAACCGTTCGCCAGTCACGGTGGAGTACAACGGTATAGCCGCCGGCGTCGACGACAGTGTCTGCAATGCGGTGTGCAGGTCGTCTTTCACCGCGTCCATGTAGTGGGTGTGATACGGCACCTGCACGTTGAGATACCGGTTGAAGATCGTGGCTTCGTCCAGCTGACGGGCGATGTCGTCGAGAACCTCGCTGTCGCCCGCGACCGTGATGGCCGATGGGCTGTTGATTGCGGCGATGGATACCCGCCGGCCGATCTCGTCGCGCGTCTTCTCGTCGATCGCCTGGGTGAGCGCCTCGGCGCCCACACCGACGGCGAGCATGCGGCCCGATCCGCTGGTGCGTTGCTGCAATCGGCTGCGGTGATAGATCACCTGGATCGCCTGCTCAAAGGTCAGAAGACCGGCGAGGTGGTGGGCCGCCACTTCCCCGGCACTGTGTCCGATCACCGCGTCCGGTTCGATCCCGAACTCCTTGAGCTGCGCAGCGAGTGCGACCTGGATGGCGAAGTTGGCGGGTTGCGCGACATCGGTGTCCGCCATCCGGGAGGAAGTTTCGTCGGCTCGTAGTTCGTCGATCAACGACCAGTCGGCGTACCTGGACAGCTCCCGATCGCTGCGGACGATGCTCTCGGTGAAAGCGGGATAGACGTCGAGCAGTCCGCGGCACATCTTCCACCATTGCGGGCCCATGCCGCTGCAGACGAAGGCCAGCTTGGGTGGGTTCGAGTGTGCGCGGCTGACGGAGATGTGCTCGCCGTCGGCAAGGGAGTGCAGCTCGTCACGCGCGTCGGTGATGCTGCCGGCGATGACGGCTCGTCGAAAGCTGTGGTGCGAGCGGCGTTGACTGAGCGTGTATCCCAGATCTGACAAGGTGAGCTCGGGGTGAGCGCTCACATGCTCGGCCAGCTGCCGCGCGGTCGTCACCAACGCTTCCTCGGTGCGCGCCGAGATCGGCAGGACGGTAAGCGGCAGGTGCTGCTTGGCCTCCGGCTCCGGGACATCGTCGGGCGCGGGGGGCTCGGCCAGCACGACGTGGGCGTTGGTGCCGCCGAAGCCGAACGAGTTGACGCCCGCGATGCGCCGCGTGGTCTCGGGGAACTGACGACCGACGCGAGGGATGTCGATATTAAGCTCTTCCAACGGGATTGGACCGCTGGGATTCTCGAGATGCAGGTTGGCCGGGATGAAGCCGTGTTTGAGAACCAGTGCCGTCTTGATCAACCCGGCGACGCCGGCGCCGGCTTCGAGGTGGCCGATGTTGGTCTTGACCGATCCGATCAGCAGCGGATCTGTCGTCGCTCGGTCTGCGGCCAGCGCGCGCGCGAGCGCCCGCATCTCGACCGGATCGCCCACCGGGGTCCCGGTGCCGTGCGCCTCCACATAGCCGATGTCGTTGGGCTGGACGCCCGCTCGGCGCAGTGCCGTCGTGATCGCCGCTTCCTGGGCCTGCTCGCTGGGTACGGTGATGCCGTCGGTGCGACCGTCCTGCGATACCGCGGTGCCGAGGATCTGCGCGTAGATCTCGTCGCCGTCTCGCAGCGCCTGCGCGAGCGGCTTGATGACGACGACCGCACCACCTTCGCCCCGCGCGTAACCGTCGGCAGAGGCGTCGAAAGCCTTGGAACGGCCGTCGGGACTTAGAAACCCGCTCTTGGATTCAGCGATGGCCGTGTTCGGGCCGACCATGATGTTAACGCCGCCGGCCACTGCGAGATTGCACTCGCCGTTCCAGATGCTCTGTGCGGCAAGGTGAACCGCGACCAGCGAGCTCGAACACGCCGTGTCGACAGTCATGCTCGGTCCGCGGAAGTCGAAGGTGAACGAGATCCGGTTCGCCAGCATTGTCATCATCATCCCGGTGGCGGAATGGGTTTTGAATCGGTAGCGGCTGGTGCGGCCCTGATTCTGCAGGAGTTGGTAGTCGAGTGTGAAGCCGCCGATGAACACACCGACGTCGGTGCCGGCCACCTCGTCGGCGGAGATGCCGCCGTCTTCCAGCGCTTCCCACGTCGCCCGCAGTAGCAGGCGCTGTTGCGGGTCGATCAGGTGCGCCTCACGCGGGGATATGCCGAAGAATTGCGGGTCGAATTGATCGATCTCGCTGAGGAACCCACCTCGACGGGTGACCATCTTGCCGACTTTTGCCGGGTTCGGGTCGTGGTACTTCGCGGCATTCCATCGTGTGGCGGGAACCTCGCAGGTGGCGTCGATCCCGTCGCGCAGCAGGCGCCAGTAGCTGTCCGGGGTATCGGCGCCGCCGGGAAGGCGACAACCGATACCCACGATCGCCAAGGGCGGGTGTTCGGCAAGCATGTTCATCCTCTCGCCCTGATGGCCTGGTTCATAACGGAGCGCCCACCGAGCGTGACGTCGGCATCCCGGACGACTTGGATTAGCGTTCTGGTCAACTGAATTCGAGTGCAGGTGCGGTGCCGAGGATCCAGTCCCGGCTGATCGGGTTGGTGACCTGGTCCTCGCGGTAGATTGCCCTGAGGTCTCGCAGGAACGAGTCTCGTTGCCACGCCTGCACTTGCTGCATGACGTCGTCGTCGGAGAACCGACCGCTCTTCTCCGCGAGGACCGTTTCGACCAGTTGGCCCGCTATTTGCCGCAGCAGTCGGGCGTTGGCGTGAAAGCCCTGGGCGAACTCCGGCGACCTGCCGATCATCGCGGTGTGCAGGGTCACCATGAAGTTGTGCGGCGCATATAGGTCGACGAATTGTGCTGCGGGACGCGCAGGCTCAACGGCCGCCCACTCGCGGAAGAATTGCTGCATCCGGTTGCTGAGGTTGATCATGCCGTCGAGGTACGGCACCACCTCGGGATCGTCGGCGACACTGACGAATCGACCGTTGCTGTAGAGGAATCCCAGGAAACCCCAGTAGAACGCGATATCCCAGATTACTTTTGCCGACATCACCACCGGCGACCCCATCAATGGGTACTGGTGGCAGTAGATGGCAAGCCACATATCGGTCAGGGACCGGAAGAGCGAGTCGCTGATCCGTGACCGGGCGACGACATCCTCACCGTCGAGTTCGCGCCCGATCATGTCGGTGATCAGCCCGTTGCCGATCGCGATCAGGTCCAGCCCCGACGAGTACAACGGATCCAGGAACACCCCGGAATCCCCGGTGACACACCACCGGGCGCGACCGTCGTATACCTGCGTTGCGCCGTGGCTGTAGTTCTTCATCACGCGGAAGTCTTTGATCAGGTGTTCGTGCTCGGCCAGCACCGCCGCGCATTGCGGTTCGTATTCGCGAAGCCATGTTTGGGCTTTCGCGAGTGTGTTGAAAGTGTCGAAAGCATGCACAGCGGGGTCGGCAACTATGCCGACGCTGGTGGCGCCGGACGCAAGTCGGATCAGCCAGACCCAGTACCCTTCGCCCATCAGATGATTGGTGGACAACGAACGATCACCTTCGACCAGCCGTGCCTGCCAGCTCTCGTCGTCGCTCCACTGGCCGACGTCGATGTCGGTCGCGACGCGCAGCCATACCGCATTGCAGTTGTGTTCGTTGGCCCGCTTGAGGTGCATCTGCCGGGGCAGTGTCCTGTTTCGCCCGGACGCGTCGACCACCCATCGGGCGGTCGTGTGAGTGACCGTGTCGCCGTTCTGAATCGAGACGGTGTGCGCGCCATTCTCAGCACCGAATTCGACAGACCGGACTCGCCCGGCGGTGATCACGACACCCGCCGCCAGACAACGCCGATTGAGCTCGTTCTCCAACCGGCCGCGGTCGATTTGGTACGTGACCTGAGGTGTGAACGAGGAGCTGCCGAGTTCCGTTCGCTGGGCGATATCGGAGTTGCCGTTGTGCGAGAAGAACATCCGCAAGCCCATTTTGCGGATCTGTGACGAGTTCAGATGGTCGGCCAAACCGAGGCGATCCCGCAGGTAGTGCGCAGAGATCTCGACGGTCGACTCACCGACCGTGTGAGTGATCTCCGAGACGGGGTGCGACGTGGATTCGACGACGAGGATCCGCGTCTGCGGGCGGGCGCTGCGCATCTCCAGCGCAAGGGTGAGCGCGGCAATTCCGCCCCCGATGATCGCCACATCGTGGTCGGCGGCGGAGGGCCGCGGCTGATCTGAGAGATGAGCTTTGATCCGTCGTGCCAGCGCGTCCCGTGCCTCGGAGCTCAGTTGCGACAGCTGCGCCTGCACGTCCACGGGTACCCCTCCCGCATTTGGGATCGATAAGCTACTTAATAGTTAAGAAGCTACACTAATCCCGGTCGCTGGCAAGCGCAGATGCGTGGCCCCAGCAGTGCCCTGGCAAGCCGTCACCTGCATCCGCGGAGGAATTATGGGGAAGTTGCTCGATGCCGCAGCGCGACAGACTGCTGGGATCTGAGCCATGCCGGCAGCAACCGCTGTTCACTTCTTCCTCGAACTGGCTGCCATCCTCATAACGTGCCGTTTGGTCGGACTGGCGTCGCAACGCCTAGGACAACCGCAAGTCGTCGGCGAAATGATTGCCGGCGTGGTACTCGGGCCGTCGTTGCTGGGTCGTATCGCGCCCGGCGTTCAACATCAGTTGTTTCCGCCGGGACCAGCAAACGTCGTGCTGTACACCGCGGCGCAGATCGGCCTGGTGCTGTACATGTTTCTGATCGGCCTCAATTTCGACATCGGTCTGATCAAGCATCGTCTGGGCACCGCGGCCGCGGTTTCGGCAGCGGGCATTCTCACGCCGCTCGCTCTTGGCGCGATGATCGCCATGCCCCTGTTGCATGGCGGAATTTATTTCGATAAAAGCGTCACGCTGGTCATGGCGATGATGTTCCTGGGCGCCTCGATTGCGACGACCGCATTTCCCATGTTGGCCCGGATCATCTACGAAAGAGGGCTTTCCGGAACGCCGCTGGGAACGCTCGCGTTGGCGTGCGGCGCCACCGACGATGCGATGTCCTGGTGCATTCTCGCCACGGTTCTCGCCATTCATCGCGGTAGTGCGGCCGTGGCCGCAACAGCAATCATCGGCGGAATTCTGTACACCCTGTTGCTTCTCACAGTCGGACGTAAGGCATTGCGTGTGCTCGGGACGGTATCCGAACGCCGAAACACGATCAGCCCGGCGGTGCTGAGCACGGTCTTGATTTTGCTGATGGCATGCGCCTGGTTCACCGACGCTGTCGGTATCTATGCCATATTCGGCGCCTTCATCCTCGGCGTCGCGATGCCATCCGGTTTCTTCGCGCAACGGCTCACTGCGATTCTCGAGCCGCTAGTCACCACGTTCTTGCTGCCGCTGTTCTTCGTCTACTCAGGGCTGAACACTCAGATCGGTCTGGTCAACAGTCCGAAACTGTGGGCGGTGACGGCAGGAATTCTCGTCGTGTCGATCGCAGGAAAAGGTATCGCCTGTACATTCGCCGCGCGGTTGCGAAAAGTTCCGTTCCGCGAATCGGTCGCTTTGGGTTCGCTGATGAACGCCCGCGGACTCATCGAGCTCATTCTTCTCAATATCGGACTGCAGGCCGGCATCATCACCCCGACGCTGTTCAGCATCCTTGTCCTCATCGCCATTGTCACCACACTGATGGCGACACCCATATTCGAGTTCGTCTACGGACGCCACCGGACCACGGCGCAAAACAGCCGGATCGAGCCAGAGCACGCGGACGCTGTCGTAACCGCGCCGACCTGACCGCGCTCCGCCGCCGGCTTCTCTCGAATTAGACGAGTTTTCGTTTCTTGCTTTAGCTATTGTTCACGTTTGCGCCGCAATCGGCTGGCATACTGTGGCGGCCTCACGGAGGCCAAACAATACCGAAGGGACAACACGTGGCAACAACTCGCTGGCTGGCCAGATCCATCATCCCGGTGATGGCCGGTGCTGCACTGTTGAGCGGCGCAGGCATTGCGACTGCGACTCCCGCCGATGACGCATATCTCGCACAATTGCGCGCCGTCGGCCTCTCGTGGCCCCCCAGCACGGAAGAGGCGCTCATCGGCGAGGCGCACCTCATCTGCTACGACCTCACGTGGGGTTGGCAGCCGCAGCAGATCGCCGACGATATCCACGACCACCTGAACAAGAGGGGTGTGACTCTGTTGGATGTCGGAACCATGGTCGACGCCGCGCACAAGATTTACTGCCCCGGCAACGTGTGCGACGCTCCCACCCTTTGCACGTAACGGCGCCAGCCGTCACTGACCGATACAGATGACCGTGCAGTCGCGGGCGCTCGGGGTCGGCGACTGCATCGGCCACGTCGGCGACTGATGCACCGGTCCCGGTGGGCTTAGGTCGATCAACGGCATCTGCGCCAGCGGATCGGTTGGCGCCAGCCCGTGAATGTTCAGCGGGAGTCCTGGCCCGATGCCCTCGGGATGCTCGTAATGAGTATCGCCGAGCGGTGGCGCCGGCCCGGTCAGCGGCGGCAGGTCCACCGGGACGACGCCGGCGGCGTACGCCTCAGACCAGCCGAGCACGTTGCGGGCGTATGGCATCGAATTGTTGTACCGCAGGATCGCTGTCATCACTTGAGACTGGTCTCGTAGGTTCAGGCCACCGCTGCACAGATATCGCGCCGCCGCAAGCGTCGAATCGTAAAGGTTCTGCGGGTCGGCCACGCCGTCGCCGTCTCCGTCGGACACGTACCGCGCCCAAGTACCCGGCAGGAACTGCATCGGGCCCATCGCGCGCGCGTACGTGACACGACCGACGGAACTGCCTTGCACGACAACCTCATTGCCGGGCAGTGTGCCGTCCAGGGCGGGGCCGTAGATCGGCTGGATCGCGGTCCCGCGAGAATCGGTCGCACCGCCGTTGGCGTGCATGGACTCGATGCGTCCAATGCCGGCCAGCAGATTCCAGCTGATCCCGCAGCCGGGATCGGACGCTGCCATAGTGTGCTCTGCGTTCTGGTACGCGGACAATGCCATCGACGGGATACCCAGTGCACCAGTAGGTTTCATCACCTGCGCCGGCGGCGGCGTCGGACCGGCGACGGCAGCCACGACGTGCAGGCCCGTAGGCGTATGTGCGGCCGCAACTGCGACCACTGCGGGGCCGGACTGAACATCCTCGACGGGCGCTACAGCGACGACCGGAGCGGCTGGAGCGGCGAGCAAAGCCGTTGTCGACGTGAGGAATCGCGGAGACGCCGCGCCGGCCAAGCCGCTGAATACCATTGGCGCGATCACCGCGACACTGGACAACCACGTTCGCGTCGCGCGAATTACCCGCCGGCGCAAGGCCCCGGGGCGGCGGCGGTTCGGCCGTGCAGCTACGACGGCGTGAGACGCAACACGGTGACGTGCCACTGGTCAACCCTCTTGCAGGGCAACGCGGGCAACGTGGTGATGCGCGCATCCGCTCATCGACGGCACCTGCCCTTCGTGAAACACCTTCGGCTGCAGGATGTAATCCTCACGCACCCGCGTGCTGCACGCTTCCCCCGAAAGAGCCACTTGGCTCTCCTCTTGGGGGCATGTCGGTCGCCTATGTCATTGCTGGAGTGGCGAACCAGAATCCCAGGATCATCGTCGGCACGGCCACGGCCCAGGCCTGAAAGGCAATTCGCACCGGAATCGGGGCATCGCGCAACTCCATGAAATCCAGCATCACGTAGCTCACCTTCACCGCGGCGATGACGAAGATTCCGATCACGCCGACGGTGGGCACGAACAGATCCTTGGACAATCCCCATGTCGTCGCACACGTCAACGCCATCAGGCCCAGCCACACCATGGTGACCCGCTCGCGCAGAACGGACATCAGACTGCCCTCTGTAGATACAGCAGCGGGAATATCAGAATCCACAACAGGTCCACCAGATGCCAGTACGAGGCCACACATTCGGGCACCACGCGTTGCAGACTGCTGTAGGCGCCGCGGCGCGAACGGGTCCACACATAGGTCAGCAAGCTGGTGCCGAACACGACGTGTAAGAGATGGAGCCCGGTCAGGGTGAAGTACCACATGTAGAACTCGTTGGTGGCCGGCCTGATCCCGGCGGCGAATTTCTCAACGTACTCAACCGATTTGGACACCATGAACAACAGCCCCGTGGCGATTCCGCCGAGGAGATAGCGAGGCACTCGATCGACGAGACCGCGCTTGAGGGCCTGGATGGCAAGGGCGACCGACCATGAGCTGGTCAGCAGGATCAGCGTGTCGATGCCACCCAGGTTCATGTTGAGGGTGTGCCGCGACGCCTCGAACACGGCTGGATTGTGCAGCCGCGCCTGCATGAAGCTGCCGAACAGGACCGCAAAGATGACGGAGTCGGCGCCGATTGCAACCCAGACGCCGTCCACTCCCGGAAGGCGTCTGGGCGTCACGCGTTCGGCGGTGACCGCCTCTCTGCGACTAAGCGTTGACACGCCCAGCGGCCTCGTCCTCGGCCTTGATTCGGTCGACAGCCTTGATGATGAAGTACGAAAGCGACGGGATCCAGAAGAACCAGGTGAAGAACGCGATCCAGAAGCTGATCACGCCGTTGAAGGCCAGTGGGCCGGTCGTCACGAATGGGATTGCGCTGACCACGAAGAACGACGCGAATGTGACCCAGCCCCACCAGATTACAGGTTCCGGGACCAGCTTCTTCTCCCGCTTGTCCCGCATGAACACGATGCTGACGGCAGCGATCTGCAACGAGGTGACAAAGTAGGCCAAGTCGATCAGAAGCCAGCCCATCCAGTAGAGCATGTGCAGGATGCCGGGAGTGAGATTGTTGACCTCATGCGCGGCGGTGAGCCAGAACGCGCAAGCCGTCATGACAGGCGCACATGTGATCGTGCCACCCATCATCTCGAGCTTTGACAACAAATTACCGGGACCCTCGACACGTTCCATCACCCGCGCGATGGCCACGCTCCACGACATGTAGAAAGCGGTCATCGTGAGGCAGACACTCATCCCGATCATGATCGGGAGCCTGAGGTCTTTGTAATGCGCCATGACCTCCTCTGGGGTCGCGCTGGGCGGAAACGGCGGAATGTTGTGAGCCAGCAGCCCCCAAAGGCAAAAGAACGCGGCCAGAAACACCGGGCCCGTCCAGGCCAGAATCTTCCAGGTCGTGTAATCGGTCCGGTACGGCGATGAGGCACCCGGGACGGAGGTGGCGGGTTCGGCGTATGTGGCCATCGGACCGGCTCCTTTGATCGAGGATTTGCAAAGCACATGGGCGGTCCGGGACCGCCATGCCCAGCACGGCATCTCCATCGTCGCCGACGCAGACCGTCGCGGGCTTCCCCCGAAAGGGCGCTTTTTGCCCCCCATTTGAGGCACCCGCGACAAGCGTGGGCGTCGTCGGCCCCCGCTACCGCTCGCCGACGTCGATCGCGTCGCGCTCGTCGGATTCGGCCAGAGCGGCGGCGTAACTGTGGACATGGCGGCGCATGCGGCGGGCGGCCGCCGCGGCATCCCGGCCGCTTATCGCGGCGGTGATCGCCTGGTGTGCCTGGCTTGTCACGGCACGAACCTCGGCGTCGACAAAGGCTTCGTTTTGTGTGCCGGCGTAGATCGCCTGCGACAATGCGGTCATGAAGCCGATCAGCAGCTCGTTGTGACCGGCGACCGCGACACCGACATGCCAGTCGAGGTTGGCCTGCAGAAATTGCTCGAGATTCGCCTCTGGATCGGCGATCGCTTCGTTGGCCCGGTCGAGTTCGGTCAGGTCCGCATCGGTGCGGTTGCGCGCGGCGAGTTCGGCGCAGAACGGTTCCAGGGCCTCTCTCGTCTCCATCAAGTCGACGAGTTTGATGCGTCTGCCTCTGATCAGCATGCTCACTGAGCTGACCATCGATTTCGTGGTCGGTCGTTGCACGAAAGCGCCGCCTGCTCGGCCCGCTTTGACCCGAACCAGATTCTGTACCTCGAGGATTCGCAATGCTTCTCGTACGGTGGCCCGACTCATCTGGGTCTGCTTGACCAGGTCACGCTCCGCCGGCAGGGGGACACCCTCGACGAGTTCGCCACTGAGAATCCGTTCGCGAAGCTCGCTGGCGAGCACGTCAGATGCCTTGGGTACTTCGAATGGGCTGAGTTTCACGTCTGACCGCGACGGTGTGGACGCGGCGTTTGCTGCTTCCATCACATGCCCTTCATAGTTTATGGTCAGACCTAAAGTACCATTTGTTCAGTTCGCCGTACCAGGCTCGGTACTCACAAATTGGCAGGAGACGACGCCTATGCGATGGGAGCTCTCCGACGAGCAGGAGTTGTTTGTTACCTCGCTGCGTGAGTGGCTGGCTGAACGCGCTGACCCGGCCGCAGTTCGCAGCTGGCTGGACGCCGGCGACCTCTCGAGCTTTGACCGGCTCTTCGTCGGAGAAGGCTGGGCCGGCGTCGGTTTCGACGAAGAGCTCGGCGGTCAAGGCGGTGGCCTGTTGGAGATCGCGCTCACCGCGCGAGAGCTGGGGCGCGCAGCAGCACCATCGGCCGGTTGGCAGCAGGCGGCAATCATTGTCCCGGCACTCGTCGACGAGCCGGCGTTGGCGCGCAAGGCATCCGAGTCCGGCGAAGTGACCGCGCTGGCGATACGGGCAGACCGCATTCCGGCGGCGCAGCCAGGCGTTGAAAACCGGGCGGGTCGGTTGCGCGGGCAGATACCGGCTGTGCTGGGTGCCGCGCGGGCGCGTCAGTTCCTGGTCCCGGTCGTCGCGGAAGGATCCGCGGCGTTGTGGCTGGCCGATGGCGCTGACCCGGGCGTGCGGATCCATCCCCGGTCGCTGCTGGACCGCTCCCGGGACGTGGCCGATGTCCATCTCGACGACGTCGCGGCACGGCGCATTGAACTCGACGCAACCGCGACCCTCAGCGAAATCGCCACCCGGGCAGCGGTTGTGGTCGCTGCCGACGCGCTGGGCGCAGCTGAGCGAATGCTCCATCTCGCCGTCGAGTACAGCAAGCAACGCCAGCAGTTCGGCCGTCCGATCGGATCATTCCAGGCGGTCAAGCACGCCGCCGCGCAGATGCTGGTCACTACCGAGTCGTCGTTGTCGATCGTCTGCTACGCCGCTCAATCGGTGCAGGAGGGTCTGGCTGAACGTGCGACTCACGCGGCCGTCGCCAAGGCGCAGGTCACCGCCGCAGCCGCCGAACTCGCCGACAGCGCGCTGACTCTGCACGGCGCAATCGGTTACACCTGGGAGCACGACCTTCACCTGTTCTACAAGCGGGCCAAGCTCGACCGGGTGCTCTTCGGCACCCCGGCGGCGTGGAACGAGCGCATCGCGGGTGCGCTGCCGCTGCTGCCCGTCACGGCGTGACCGACGGCGCCGTGCCGAGGAGACAAATGCATCTTGCTTTTGGTCTGTCCATTAGTATGATTTGCAGTTAGACCCATTTCAGTAGTTGTGCGAGCGGAGAGCGTTGTGGACTTCGAGCTAAGCGACGATCAGCAGACGATCCGCTCATCGGTCGCTGAGCTGGCAGCCAAATTCGACGACCACTACTGGATGGCCAAGGATCAACAGCACGAGTTCCCGACGGAGTTCTACGACGCGTTCGCCGACGGCGGCTGGCTGGGTATCACCACGCCCGAGGAGTACGGCGGCCACGGCTTCGGCATCACCGAGGCGTCGATCCTGCTCGAGGAAGTCGCGGCCAGCGGCGGCGGCATGAACGCGGCAAGCTCGATGCACATGTCGATTTTCGGCATGCACCCGGTGATCGTCCATGGCTCCGAAGAGCTCAAGCGACGTACGCTCCCCCGCATCGTGACCGGCGACCTGCACGTGTGTTTCGGCGTCACCGAGCCCGGCGCGGGTCTGGACACGACCAAGATCACCACCTTCGCCAAGCGCGACGGTGATCGATACGTGGTGAACGGTCGCAAAGTGTGGATCTCGAAAGCGCTGGAATCGGAAAAGATTCTGCTGCTGACCCGCACCACGAAGTTCGAGGATGTCACCCGCAAGACCGATGGCCTCACGCTGTTCTTCACCGACCTGGACCGCGACAAGGTCGAGATCCGCCCGATTCCGAAAATGGGCCGAAATGCGGTCTCCTCCAACGAGTTGTTCATCGACGGCCTCGAGATTCCCGTCGAGGATCGTGTCGGCGAAGAAGGTCAGGGGTTCCGCTACATTCTCGACGGGCTGAACCCCGAGCGTTGTCTCATCGCCGCCGAGGCGCTGGGTATCGGGCGTGCCGCGCTGCGTGCGGCGGTGCGCTACGGCAACGAGCGGGTGGTATTCGGCCGGCCGATCGGCATGAACCAGGGACTGCAGTTTCCGCTGGCCGACTCACTGGCCCGGCTCGACGCCGCGGAGCTGATGCTGCGCAAAGCCACCTGGCTCTACGACAAAGGCAAACCCTGTGCGCGCGAAGCCAATACGGCCAAGTACCTCTGTGCCGATGCCGCGTTCGACGCGGCCGACCGTGCTCTGCAAACACATGGTGGCATGGGGTACTCGGAGGAATATCACGTCGCCCGGTACTTCCGCGAGGCCCGCTTGACCCGCATCGCGCCGATCAGCCAGGAAATGGTGCTCAATTATCTGGGTGAGCACGTGCTGCACCTGCCGAGGAGCTACTGATGACGCAGCAACGCGATGTGTTCCGGCTCGACGGGCGTTCGGCCCTCGTCACCGGTGCGGGAGGCGGTCTCGGGGAGGCGATCGCCCGGGCCTTCGCCGCGCGTGGGGCCGCCGTGCTCGTGACCGACATCGATAAGGAAGCAGCCGTCGCGACCGCGGAATCAATCAACGCTGTCGGCGGTACCGCGCAGCCGTACGTCCTCGACGTCCGGGATTCGGCGGCGGCAACCGAAGCCGCCGGCTTCGCAGCCGAACTCGGCGGCGGCGTACTGCACATACTGGTCAACAACGCAGGAGCCGTCGCGCCAGCCATGTTCGAAGACATGTCGGAGGAGAAGTTCCGCCGCATCGTCGACATCCACCTCATAGGCAGCTTCGTGACCAGTCAAGCGGCACTGGGACACCTCCCGACCGATGGGACCGGCAGGATCATCAACGTCACATCCGCGGCGGGTCTCACCGGGACCATCGGCCAGGTCAACTACGGCGCGGCCAAGGCCGGCATCGTCGGTCTGACGAAATCGTTGGCCCGCGAGCTGGCGCGCAAGGCCATCACCGTCAACGCCGTCGCCCCGCTGGCCGCCACCGCCATGACCGCGAACATCCGCAGCAACGAGAAGCTCGCCGCCAAAACCCTCGCCCGAATCCCGCTGGGACGATGGGCTTTCCCCGATGAGATCGCGCCGACGTTTGTGTTTCTGGCGTCAGACGCCGCGTCCTACATCACCGGGCAGGTCTTACCGGTCGACGGTGGGACGGTGATCTGATGCGCCACAACGTAACCGGGCCGTTCGCTTCGACGGGTCGCGAGGTCTACATCGCCGAGGCCGTACGCACCCCGATCGGCAAATCGCATCCCGAACGCGGGTGGTACCGCGACATGCACCCGAACGCGATGCTCGCCGCCTGCTACACCGAGTTGGTCCGGCGTAGCAACATCAAGCCTGCGCTGGTCGAAGACTTGATCATCGGCTGCACCGCGCCATTCGGCGAACAGTCACGCAACATCGCCCGCAACGCCTGGTTGCAGGCAGGCTATCCGCCGGACGTCCCCGCCACCACGCTGGACCGACGCTGTGGTTCGGCGCAGACCGCGGTCGAAATGGCTGCGGCGCTGGTGGCGTCCGGCACGCACGACGTTGTCATCGCCGGCGGCGTGGAACACATGGGTCACGTCCCGATCGACTCCCCCGCCAAGATCTCCGAACTGTACGGCGACCCCTGGCCGGCCGAGCTGCGCGACCGCTACGCCTTTGTGCACCAAGGCGAAAGCGCCGAGCTCATCGCCGACCGGTGGCAGCTGACCCGCGACGAGATGGACGCATTCGCCGCACGGTCGCATCAGAACGCCGCCAAGGCCATCGCCGACGGCCGGTTCGTCGACGAAATGGTGTCGATGACACTCGACGGCCAACTCCGCCCTGCCGACCAATGCGTACGCCCGGAAACCACGGTGGACACGCTGGCCAACCTCAAGCCGGCGTTCCGCAAGGACAACGGTCGCATCACCGCCGGGTCGTCATCGCCGATCAGCGACGGCGCCGCCGCCACACTGCTGTGCTCCGCCGACGCCGCGTACCGGCTCGGGCTGCGCCGCCGCGCCCGGATCCTCGACCAGACCACCGTCGGAGTCGACCCCGTGATCATGCTGACCGGGCCCATTCCGGCGACTCGGAAGATGTTGCAGCGCAACGATCTCAGCGTCGATGACATCGACCTGTTCGAAGTCAACGAAGCCTTCTCCTCGGTCGTGCTGGCCTGGCAGCGCGAGCTGCGCCCAGACCCTGATCGGGTCAACGTCAACGGCGGAGCCATCGCGCTCGGTCACGCGGTGGGCGCCACCGGCGCCCGGTTGCTGGCCACGATGGTCGCCGAACTCGAGCGTCGTGAAGCCGACCTCGGTCTGGTCACGATGTGCTGCGGCGGGGGCCTCGGGACGGCGACGTTGATCCAACGGGAGCCGACGTGATCGACTTCGGCAAGTTCCTCTCCCAGGGTGACGGTGTCTGGTGGGGTCAAGCCGCCGCGGAGGCGCGTCCGCTGGTCGACACGCTGATCCTGCAGAATCCCCGGATCGGTCCGATCCGCACGTTCACCGGATTGAGCTGGAACGACCAACTCGCCGTCACGATTCCCGGACGGATGTCGATGGTGTCCTACGGTGGACTCGGCGAGCTGAGCGAACTGAGCCGGTCTGGACGCCTGGACGTGGTGCCGTGCCACTATTCGGCGCTGCCAAGGATGTTCGCCGAACGCCGGCTGCCGTGTGACGTCGGCCTGATGCAGGTCTCCCCGCCCGACAAGGATGGAAAGTGCTCGCTCGGGATCGGTGTCGACTATGTCGCCGATGCGATGCGGCACACCCCGATCCTCATCGCCGAGATCAACCAGCGCATGCCGAGCACCGTTGGCACGATGCGGATTCCGCTCGACCGATTCGCCGCGACCATCAGCACCGATCGTCCGCTGGCTGAAGATCCTTCCCGCGCACCGGGGGCGACCGAGCAGCGTATTGCGGCCCGCGTCGCTGAGCTCATCGACGATGGGGACACCGTCCAGATAGGCGTCGGCTCGCTGGGTGCCGCGGTGCTCGATGCGCTGACCGGACACCAGGATTTGGGATTTCACACCGGCATGATCACCGACGGGTTGCTGCGGTTGGTCGACAAGGGCGTGGCGACCGGCAGTCGCAAGCAGATCGACCCCGGGCTGATCGTCGCGGGCACGGCGCTGGGTTCGGCAGAGCTGTATCAGCGTGTCCCCGACCTGCCCGCCAGGTTCCTGCCGACCAGCTATACCCATAGCCCGCAAGTGCTTTCGCAGCTCCACTCGCTGGTCTCGGTGAACTTCGCCGTCGAGGTCGACCTGACCGGGCAGGTCGGCGCCGAGGTCAGCCGTGGCGTGTACGTCGGCGCCGTCGGGGGCCAGGTGGACTTCACCCGGGCTGCCGCGCTCACCGGCAAGCGGTCCGTCATCGCGGTGCGCGCGACATCGGGTGGTCAGTCCACCATCAAGGCTTCGCTCGACGGCGGCGTGGTCACCACGTCGCGCTCCGATGTCGACACCGTGGTCACCGAATACGGCGTCGCGCACCTGCGCGGCTGCAGTCTGAGGGAACGGGCCCGACGACTGGTGGCGATCGCCGCCCCGGAATTCCGTGATCAGCTCGACCAGCAGAGGAGCACAGTGTGACGAGATTGCCCGCGCACGTCGACATCCGCGAGGTCGGGCCGCGTGACGGCTTCCAGAATGAACCGGAAACCATTGCCACCGCCGACAAGATCGATCTGATCAACCGGCTGGCCCGGACCGGCTTGCGGCGCATCGAAGTCGCCAGTTTCGTTCGGCCGGAAGTCATCCCACAGCTCTCCGACGGCGTTGAGGTGTTGCACGGCGTCGACGTGCCCGACGACGTGTCGCTGATGGTGTTGGTGCCCAACAGCAAGGGACTCGACAACGCGCTCAAGGTGCGCGAGACCTTTTCCGAGGTGGCGATCTTCGTCAGCGCGTCGGAGACACACAACAAGAAAAACGTCAACCGAACCATCGCCGAATCGATGGCCGACAACGACGTCATCGCCAAGCGGATCGTCGCCGAGGATCTGCGATGCGCCGCGGTCATCGCCACCTCCTACGGTTGCCCGTTCGAGGGCAAGGTGCCGATGAACCGGGTGCTCGACATCGCCGAACAGTTCGCCGCCGCGGGCGCCACCGAGGTGGGATTCGGCGACACCACGGGGATGGCCAACCCGGCTTACGTCGGCGAATTCTTCGCCGCGGCAATCGAACGGCTGCCCGGCGTCGAAGTCACCGCCCACTTCCACAACACCCGCGGCCAGGGTCTGGCCAATGCCTACGCCGCCTTGCAGGCCGGCTGCACCAGCTTCGAATCCAGCTTCGGTGAACTCGGTGGCTGCCCGGTACCGGTCGGATCCACCGGGAACATCGCATCGGAGGATCTGATCAGTATGTTCCACGAGATGGGCGTCTCCACCGGGGTATCGCTGCCGGCCATCATCGACGCGGCCCGCGCCGCGCAGGCTGTGCTCGGCCGCAAACTGACCAGCCACTCCATCGTCGCCGGTCCGATCGACTGGGCGCCGACGCCCGGCGCTCCCGCCTGCCACTGACCTACCAACCACATTTAGGAGACAACGACATGACCAACCGCGTCGCATTCGTCACCGGCGGAGCCCAAGGCATCGGTCAGGGCATCTCAGAGACCCTGGCCAGCAATGGGTTTCGCGTCGCGGTCGCTGACCTCAACCTGGAGGCCGCCGAAGCCACCGCGAAACGCATTGCCGAGTCCGGCGGCGAAGCCATCGCCGTGCACGTCGACGTCACCGACACCGACTCGGTGCGCGGCGCGGTGAAGACGGTTGCCGCCGAACTCGGAGACATCGAGGTCGTGGTCAACAATGCCGGTTGGGACGACTTCATGCCGTTCCTGAAGACCTCCGAGGACTTCTGGGACAAGATCCTCGACATCAACTTCAAGGGCGCGCTGCGCGTCATCCACGCCGTCGTTCCCGGCATGGTGGAGCGCGGTTTCGGCCGGGTGATCAACATCGGTTCGGACGCCGGCCGGGTCGGCTCGTCGCTGGAAGCGGTCTACTCCGGCGCCAAGGGCGGCATCATCGCGTTCACCAAGACGCTGGCCCGCGAGGTGGCGACCAAAGGGGTGACGGCCAACGTCGTCTGCCCAGGGCCCACCGATACCCCGGCCCTGCGCAAGTTCGCCGACAGTTCCGGGCAGGACGCCGACAAAGTGATCGGCGGAATGACCCGCTCGGTGCCGATGAAACGACTGGCCCAGCCGTCTGACATCGCCGTCGCCGTCGCCTTCTTCGCCTCAGATGCCGCGGAGTACGTCACTGGTCAGACATTGTCGGTCAGCGGCGGACTCACGATGGCCTGAGCCAATCCCCCAGCAATCGAAGGAGATTCGAGTGGCAACACCACAAGGCCGTGCAGCCGTGACCTGGAACCGGGACGGGTCCATCGTCGAGTTCATCCTCGACAGGCCGCCGGCCAACGCACTGGGACCCGAGCTCATCGACGGATTACACACCGCGATCGACTACGCCCAAGCCGTCGACGCCAAGGTCATCGTGGTGGCGTCAGCGGTGGACGGCTTCTTCGCGGCCGGTGCCGACATCAAACATATGTCGACGGTCGACTCCGCGTCGTTCCGGCGCTACGGCGACGCGCTGCGCGGCGCACTGGAACGTCTTGGCGCCCTGCCTGTCATTTCCGTGGCCGCCGTCGACGGACTTGCGCTGGGCGGCGGTCTCGAGTTGGCGATGGCGTGCACGTTGCGCGTCGGCGCCGCTCGGGCGCGGCTGGGTCTGCCCGAAGTCAAGCTGGGCCTGATCCCCGGCGCCGGTGGCACGCAGCGGCTTCCGCGTCTCGTTGGACGCAGCCGGGCGCTGGACCTAATGCTGACCGGACGCCAGGTCGAGGCCGACGAGGCGTACTGGATCGGATTGATCGACCGCCTCGCGGAGCCGGACACCACCGCGCGGGCGACGGCCTGGCAACTGGCCCGCGAGTTGGCCGCCGCCTCGACACCCGCCCAACTGGCCGTGGTGCGGACCGTCGACGCCGCATACGACCGCCCGCTGGCGGACGGCTTACGCTACGAAGCCGACCAGATTCAGGATCTCTTCGAGCAAGGTGAGGCCGTCGAGGGACTGCGCGCCTTCATCGACAAGCGCACACCCGAATTCGCGTGAGAACACGGAGCAGGCGTCATGATTGATCTCGAAACGCGTTATCAAACAATCCTTCTCGAGTCTCCCGCAGACGGCGTAATCCAGGTCACCTTGAATCGTCCCGACCGTCTCAACGCGATGACGGTCACGATGTTCGACGAGCTGGAGTCGGTGGCGCGCGCGGTCGGCGACGACCGCGACGTCCGGGTGATGGTGCTGACCGGTGCAGGCAAGGCTTTTTGCGCCGGATACGACCTCGACGAGGCCGAGGAACTGGCGTCGTTGCCGGCACTGGGCATGCTGGACCGTCAGGAGCGCGCCGCCCGCGCGCTCAGCGCCGTCCGTGCGGTACCGGTACCGGTGATCGCAGCGGTAAACGGCCCGGCGGCCGGTGGCGGCCTGTCGCTGGCGCTGATGGCCGATATCCGGCTCGGATCACCTGCGGCCAAATTCAATGCCGCCTTCGTACGCATCGGACTCTCCGCCGGCGATCTGGGCGCCTCCTGGCTACTGCCGCGATTGATCGGTCCGTCGGCAGCCGCCGAGATCGGTTTCACCGGGCGCATGGTAGAGGCCGATGAGGCAGAGCGGCTCGGTCTGCTCAACCGGGTGACGGGTGCAGATGACCTGCTCGACCAGACCCTCACCATGGCGGGCCAGATCTGCGCCAACTCCCCCGGCGGTATTCGGATCTCCAAACGCGCGTTACAGGCGAACATGGAAGTCACATCGTTTGCGGCCGCGCTGGAATTGGAGAACCGTGGGCAGGCGCTGCTGACGCGTTGCGATGACATGACCGAAGCGCTGCAGGCCTTCAAAGCCAAGCGCGCGCCGAACTTCTCCGGTCGATGAGCATGAGTACCGCCGCGGGGCAATGGAACAGGGTGTCACGACGCCCACTTGCCGACGTTCTCGACGAACTGCGCACGGCTCGTACTCTGGCCTTCGACGAACACGATGGCGGGATCGTCGTGATGTCGGTCAATCGCCCGCACCGGGCGAATTCGCAGACAATCGAGATGTTCGGCGAAATCGCCTGGGCGACGGCGATATTGCGAAATGCACCGCTGCGTGCGCTAGTCGTCGCCGGCGCGGGTGGGAAGACCTTCTGCACGGGCTTCGACCTGGACGAGGTCGATGTCCTTGCTCGGATGTCGGTGTCAGAATTCACCGACCTGGTCGAGACGGCGGCGTCCGGGTCCACCGGGTTGCGTGCCTTGCCGTACCCGGTGATCGCCGCGGTCAGCGGTCCGGCGGCCGGCGGGGGTCTGTCGCTGGCGTTGGCCGCCGACATCCGGATCGCCGACCACACCGCAAGTTTCAGCGCGGGGTTCGTGCGAGTGGGGCTATCCATCGGCGAACTGGGTACGTCGTGGAACCTGATCCGGCTGATCGGGCCCGGACGGGCCTCCGAGCTGGCGTTCACGGGACGCACCGTGCGAGCCGCCGAGGCCCACCGCATCGGGCTGGCGGACCTGCTCACCGAGACGGCGGCGCTGGACGCGGCGCTCGAATTGGCTGAGACGATCGCCGAAAACCCCGCTGACAGCATGAGATCGACCAAGAACGCGTTCGTCCGCAATCTCGAAATCAGCTCATTTCGCAGCGCTGTGGAAGTGGACACTCGCGGCCAGGCCCTGGCGATGCAAGCGCGGCGATGACGACTACTGGGGAACTGCGCGACGGGCTCGGTCTCGCTGACGATCTGCGGCACCGCCCGGTGGCCGGAGAACGAACGCGCGACAGCCTGTTCTGGGAACTGATCATGCCCGAGGAAGAACTCGGTGTGCAGGTCTACCTCTACCTGACCGGCAGCGGAAAAGCCGGCTACAACGTCTGCGTCTGGGGGCCGGACGCGCGACCGCTGGCGCTGCACCTGCATCAGGGTCGAGTGTCCGACGACGCCGACCTCGACAATTTTTCTTTCGACGGCCTGACCCTCGCGCAACCCGAACTGCGCCAGTCCTGCCTGCTCACTTACGACCGCGACGACGTACGAATCGAGTTCGCGTTCAGCGGCATTCACGATGCGTTCAGCTACCACCGCAACCCCGACGGTCTACCGCCATGGTTCGCGGTGAACAGGATCGAGCAGACCGGACGGGTGCACGGTGGGCTTCACATCGGTAGCCGCCACATCGGGTGGGACCGGATGGGGCATCGCGACCACTCCTGGGGAATACGCGACTGGGGTGTGCCGCAGCACTGGAAATGGTTCGTCGCCTACACCGAGTCGGGCCGGGCCCTCAATGGCTGGATCTGGATCGCTCAGGGCGAGTGGGGATTCGCGGGTTACGTCGTTCGGGACGGAGTGACGTTCCCGGTCCGCCACATCGACCAGCACGCCGACTACGACGATCAGATGCGCCAGCGCCGGCTGAGGGCGACGCTGACCGACATCAGCGGAGCGCGAACCGAGGTGCAGTTCGACGTCTTCGGCGTGGTCGAATTGCCGACTCACGACAGGTTGCAGACGGTCATTCGCGAAGGTGCCTGTCGTGCCGTCATTGACGGCGAAGAGGGGGCCGGCCAGTTCGAGACACATTGGCAGGGAAGCTACCTGGACTACCTGTCGGCGCGGGATGCGTGATGTGGACGTGGTCGCGGGCTGAGCTCGAACGACTTGGTCACTTTCTTGCCGTGCGTGGCTTGTGCGGCCCGACGGTGACAGCCCGGGCCATCGGCGACGGACACTCCAACCTGACGTTCTTGGTGTCAGACGGGCAGTCACAGGTGGTGGTGCGCCGGCCGCCACAGCCGCCGCTGCCGTCGGGCGCCCATGACGTGCTGCGGGAGGCGAGGCTGCTGAAGGCGTTGTCCCAGACCGCCGTTCCCACCCCGGATGTGCTGGCCACCGCGGCCACCGGCGAGCTGCTGGATGTTCCGATCTTCATCATGGAATTCGTTGCCGGCTCGGTGATCACGGAGTCGACACCGGCACCGGCGAATCACACGACGCTGCGCCGGCGCATCGCCGAGTCACTGGTCGACACCCTCGCGGTGCTGCACGAAGTGCCTTGGCGCGCTGTCGGGCTGGACGGTTTCAGCAAGCCCGACGGATTCAATGCCCGGCAGTTGCGGCGGATGCGGTCGCTGATCGCTGTGGATGGCGCTGTCCCGCCCGCCTTCGGTGCGCTGGACGAGTGGCTCGAGGCGCGGCTGCCGCCCGAGTCCGCAACGGCGATCGTCCACAACGACTTTCGCATTGGCAACATGATCGTCGACATCGAGGCCGGCGCTGTCGCCGCGGTCCTCGACTGGGAGCTCGCCACCATCGGCGATCCGCTTGCCGACCTGGGATACCTGCTCGCGTCGTATCCGCTTCCGGACGAGCCGCTCGTCCCGACATCGGCGATGGGTACCGCGGTGCTGGAACCTGGCTACCTGACCCGCGCCGAGCTGCTCGACCGATACGCCGACCGCACCGGGGCCGACGTATCTGGTGTGAATTGGTATGCCGCACTGTCAATGTACAAACTCGCCGCGCTCTACGAGTACAGCCGCAGGCGGTTCGAGAGCGGGGTCGGCGATCCGTATTACGCAGATCCTGGGCTGGTGAACTCGTTCCTGGCTGCGGGTGATCGGCTGGCGGTCGGGAATTCCGCATTCACCTGATCCGCCGAAGATCCTGCGACGCGGTCACTCTCGTCGGCGCAGAAAATCCCTGCCTAGGGGGACGTGACCTGGTGATCTTTCCCGTAACTTAATCGCAAGCCACCGATTGATCACGGATGAGTCAGCCATGAAGATCCCCACATCGCTCTTCGCACTGATCGCCGCCGCCGGCGCAGCGGTGCCGTCACCGGGCCCACAAGCGCACGCCGCCCCGGCACCCCAGGTGGAATACCTCTACGACGTTACGGCGAGGCGGCACTACAACTTTCCTAACAACGACGCGCTCGGCTATGGCTACCAGATCTGCGACAGGGTCACCAGGGGCGAGAGCTACGCCCAAGTGATGGGCGACGCGAAGAGCGACGTGACCCCCAACGACGAGTTCGCCACCAACTATCTGGTCTCCTACGCCGTCAATCTGCTGTGCCCTGACCAAATCTGGCAGCTGCGAAATTCAGCAGAGCATTACCGACCACCCCCCGACGGTTAGCGAGGAGCCCGCCAGTGTCCGTATCGACGTCGACGAATATTCGCCACGGGTTTTATGTCGTTGCTGGTGCCGTGGCGCTGATCTTGACGTGGCCCAACGCCTTTCAGTGGATGTCGAAAGGCGGCAATATCCTCAACCCGATCGCGTTCTTCGGCGATGCGATAGCGCCCGGCGGCACCGCGGCGTTCCTGAGCATCGACATGGCAATTGCCTGGCTGGTGTTCATGGTGTGGGTCGTGTCCGACAGCTCGCGGATAGGGCTGGGCCACAAGTGGGGCTGGGTGTTCGTGGCGTTGTCCTACATCGGCGTGTCGATGGCGTTCCCGGTGTATCTCGTCACCCGCGAGCGCTTCCTCGAGAAGCACTCTCAGACAGACGAATTGAGCGTCCGCCGGAGCTGATGGCGGTTACTGGGGCGGAATGCCCGGCGCTGGGCTGACACCCCGCAAAATCCACGCCCACCAGTTGATGCCGTGCTCGAGCTCGTCGCTGGCGTCGTAGTCGGGGCTGGGATCAATCGGGATGTTGTTCGCCTGCGAACCCGGCGGCAACGACTGCGCGACGTTTCGTTGGGCAGCATTGGCCGCTTGCCCGTAGACGGCCACCACGACGGTGCGGGCGGGGCTGTTCTCCGACCACACCCCGATCTGGCTGTTGGCGCAGTTCGCCATGATCGCCTTGTCCGCAGGGTTGTTGTACCACTGGTTCATCAGCTCGACTCCGCTGATCGCCAACGCCGGGTTGATCGCGACCGTTTCGGCCACTTGACCGTGGAACCCCGCCGCGTTGGCGCGGTCTTGCGGCGACGAGCCGTCAGAGCCGATATCGCCGTCGAGGTTGCGGTTGTTCAGCACGTCGTCCGTGTGTCGTTGGGCGGCCAGTTGCAGTTGCGGGTTGATCTTGACGTCGTTGGTGCATCCGGCCTGATGTTGAATGGTGTAGGTGTTGGCCACCACTCCGTCATTGAGTCGCTTGTTGTTTGGGATCAGCGTGTTGTTGTCGCCGTCCGCGTGGGCACCCGGCGTGCACAACAGTGGGCCGGCAGCCATCACGGCCGCGGCGGTCAGGGCGAACAAGTCGTTGCGCATGTCGATCTCCTTAGACCGGGTCGAATTTCGAGATCAGCCATCGGCCGTCGATCTTGTCGAGGCCGACCTGGACGCTTGATGCGCTGTTGGTCGGCACGTCCTGGCCGATGGTCAGGCTTTGGTTGATGAACAGCAGCACGACAGCGTGGCTGGCACTCGCCTGTACCGTCGCAGCGGCCGGGACAGAGGCCACCGCCGCGATCTGCTTCTGCTGCGCGCCCGGGATCACGACGTCGTGGGTGAGCGAGGTGTAGGCGTTTAGAAAGGTGCCGGTCAACCGGCTCCGCGCAGCGTCGAGGTCCTTCTGCACGGTCTCGGGCTTGTACGACAGCAGCGCGATGGCGCCGTCGGTGGCGGCCCGCAGGGATTCTGCGCCGGCCACCTGAGCTTCACGGACCGACTCTTGCTGCCATTTCAGGTATCCCGCAGCGGACGCCAGCAGCAGCGCCAAGACGGGTAGTAGCGTATAGGCGAGCGCCCGCGATTCACGGCGACGCCGGCCCGGGGCCGTTGGCTGCTCGTCGCGATCCGGTTCGCCGACCTCTGCGTCGGCAATCTCCGGCGCGGTGTCGTCAACAGGTCGGTCACTTGTGCGGCGCGGCTTCGGCCACCTCATGGCACGAACCCGACGTTCGAAATCTTCACTTGATCGCCCAGTTTCTGCACGTCGATGCGCATCCGCCATTCCCGCGGAACCTGTTGAGCCGCAGCGGCATCCGACGTCAAAACCGACACCGCCACCAGCGCCCGCGCGGAATCAGCCGTCTCCGACTCCAACCCGGCCTGCGTGATCGTGCCGACCGTCTTGGCCTTCGATTGCTTGAGCACCTCGATGAACGGCTGTGACCGTTTGGCGAAGTCGTCGTAGAACTCCCCCGTCGCCCCGTCGAGTATGCGATGCACGTCGGCGTCGGCGTGCTGCCAGTCGATCGTCGTCAGGTTCAGCGCGCCCTGCCTGGCCGTCTGCAGGAACTGTTGTCTCTTGGCCTGCGGCTGTTGCGACTGGTAGGCGTGAAAACCCAACCAGCCGACCAGGATTGCCAATGCGGCGACAATTGCCAGACCGAACAGTGTTGCGCGCCGCGGATCCCGCTCACCCTCCATCTCGTTTGCGGCCGGTTCGGAGGCACAGTCGTCGACATCCCTGATGTCCTCGTTATCCGTATGCGGTTCGGAATCAACCACTGCCTGCATGCCGTTCTCCTTCCGTTTTCGTCCTGCTGTCAGTTGCCCGGAGGCAGTAGCATCGTTTGCCATGACCTGCCGTTCGGTGCCGGCTGGGCCAGATCGGATCGGGTGTACTGACGGCCGTCGGGCCCGAGATAGGTGCCGGTGGCCGGGTTGTACTGGGCGGCGGCCACCGGGGGCGGGGGCGCCGGCGGGGGTGTTTCCTTGCGCGGCGGCGACCCGGGTGGCAGCTGCGGAACGTCTTGCCCGGTGTACGTCGCGTTCGGGTCGCCCTTCCAGGCGTTGCCGTCGTTGAGCGGCACATAGTTTTCGTCGCTCTCGCAGAGCTTGACCGTCGGTGCGCGCTTGCCGGGCCTGGTCTCGCACGGCAGATTCCGGGCGCCACGCACGCCGGTGATCGGCGACTCCTGTGGGATCCGGCAGTAGAGGTCGCCGGGCGGCCGCGGCGGAGCGTCCTCGAAGGTGGGCACCCGCTCCTGCTGCGCCGGCAGAAACCCGGTCGTGCACGGCGGCGGCAAGTTGATGTTCAGGTTGAAGCTCAGGTACTGGCCCTTGTAGGCCTGCTTGCTGTTCAAGTTGCCGAGAATGCCGGCCTGTTCGGCGTTGATCGACTCCGGAAAAATCACCAACAGCGACTCGATGTCATTCTGGTAGTCGAGCCCAACCTGGGCGACGCTGGTGAGATTGGCCATCAGAACCGGCAGCGTGGGTTGCACCCGCTCGATCAGCTGACGAGCTTCGTTCAGCGCCGGCCCGCCGTGATCGATCACGGCGGCCACCGCCTGGTCGTTTCTCTGCAACTCGGTCGTCACGGTCGCCAAGTGCGCCGCCCAACCCTGAATGGCGTCCGACGTCTGGATCTGCGAGTCCGCGACCGGCTGCCACTTGTCGATCAGGGCAAGCAGCGGGTCGAGGTTCTTGCGTGCGTCGATCGACAGGTTCGACCCGCCTTTGACGATGCGGGACAGTTCCGGGCCCAAACCGCCCACCGCCGTGTACGACTCGTCGATCACGGTCTTCAGGTTGTCGTGAGGTATCGCCTGCAAAGCGGTGTTCGCGGCGCTGAGCAACGCGTTGATGTCAGGGGGCACCGACGTGTCGGCGGGCTGAATCACGTCGCCGTCCTTGAGCGGCGGCGAGGTGCCGTTGCGGGGCAGCAACTCCACGTACGATTCGCCGATCGCCGATTGACTGTGCACCTCGGCCTTGAGATCTCGCGGAATCGCGATGCCGGATTTCAGCGACAGCAAGGCTTCGACGCCGGTCTTGGTCAGGTGCACCGACTGCACCCGGCCGACTTCGGTTCCGCGGTAAGTGACATTGCCGGTTTGATACAGCCCGCCCGATTGCGGCAATTCCAGCTGCACGGTGTACCGCCCGACACCGAACAGCATGGCCGGCAGTTTCACGAAGTGCAGGGACATCACCGACAGCGCCACCAGCGCGATCACGCTCAGGATGATCAGCTGCATCTTCATTCGCCTGTCCAGATGCATCTAGCGCCCCTGGTCCCAGCGGTACGGAATCGTCAGCGGATTGCCCGCGACGGACGGGGTGCCCGCCATGCACGGGCTCGGGTACTGGCCGATGGTGCGACCCCACTGCAGCTCCAGTTGGGTCAGGTGGCACTCGAACCGGGTACCGGTGAACAGTCCTTGGTCGATCCGGCTGAGGGTGAGGTCGATGATCGCGGTCAGGTTGACGTAGTCGCCCCGCATGAAATTCTCGAAGGTCTCGTTCGGGAACGGGAAGGTCGGGATCAGGCTGAGCGCACGGGTCATGCTCGGGCCCGCATTGGCCAGCGACTCCAAAACCGGTCCAACTTGTTTCAACTCTTTGACCAGGTTCGCCTGGGTCTTGTTGACCGTGTCCGCCGTGAGGGCGCTGAATTTGCCCAGCTGATCAGCCGCCTGGACCATGTTGTCCCGCTCCTCGTTGAGCACCGCCAAGGCATCGGGAAGGGTCTCGATGGCCCGGTCCAGGACGGGTTTCTGCGCGGCGAACTTTCCGACGAGATTGTTGAGCTTCTCCGCGGCCGCGATGATGTCGCCCTTCTGGTCGTTGAGATTCGCGGTGAACTTGTCGAGTTGGCCGATCAAGCTGCGCAGGTCGCGTTCGCGGCCGCGGAACGCGGTGCTCAACGCCTCGGTGATGTCCTGGACCTGGCCCAGCCCCCCGCCGTTGAGCACCAGCGACAACGCGGCCAGCGTCTGCTCGGTGCTCGGGTAGGCCCCCGCGTGCGACAACGGGATGAGTGAACCGTCGTGCAGCCTGCCCTGCGGCGGCTCACTGGTCGGCGGCGCCAACTCGATGTGCAGCGAACCGAGCAGGCTGGTGGTGCCGATCTTTGCGGTCGCGTTGGCCGGCAGACGAACGTCGTCGTTGAGTCGCATGGTCAACAGCGCATGCCAGCCCTGGCGCTCGATCTTGGTCACATGGCCGACCGTGACGTCGGCAACTCGGACCCGCGAGTTCGGTTGGATGTTGTTGACGTCGGGCATCTGCGCCTGGATCACGAACGAACTCGGGCCGCTGCCCTGGGTTCCGGGCAGCGCCAGCGAATTCAGTCCGCGCCAACTGCACCCCGACGTGCCGGCCACGGCGAGGCACATCATCACGCCCGCCACCGCGCGGCCGCGCCAGCTGAATCTCATGAGCCACCGCCGGGGACCATCATTCCGGGCAGTCCGGCTGCGGGGTTGGTGGCGACCGTGCCGGTGGCCGGGGGCGGCGCTATCCCGGGCGGCGGCGCATTCGTCGCTGCGGCAGCCGGCGCCGGCGGAACGTGATCCGGCCGCATCCAATCCTCGCTGTAGGTGACCTCGTTGGGCCTGGCCTGTGCTCCGACGAAGAGGTTCTCCCCGAGCGGCAGGAAATTGTACTGCCGGTTCTTGAAGATCGGTGCCAGGTATTGCGCGCAGAGTTTCGACGCCTGCTCGGCGCCCAGCCGAGACGCGGCCTGCACCGAACCGCACAGGAAGCTGATCGGGTTGGCGAAGTTGTTGACCGCCAGGGCGCCGGTCAGTGCACCGTTGGCCGGCTCGAAGATGTTGTTGAAGTCCTGCAGCACGGTCGGCCCGAGATGCAAGGTCTGCTTGATGTCATCGAGGCTTTGGACCACCGCCGTGGTGATCGACGCCAGCTTGTCGGATGCGGTGCCCACCGCATCGCGGTTGTCGGCGGCGAAACTCTGCACATCGCCGACGACCGCGTTGAGGTCTTTGATTGCCTGGCCGATCTTGTTCGGGTCGTCGGCCAGCACCGACGACACCGCGGCGAGATTGCGGTTCAAGTGCTCGAGCAGGTCGGCGCTGTCGTGCAGCGCCGTCACCAACGTGGACAGGTTCTTGAACGTGCCGAAGACGTCGTTGCTGTGGTCGCCGAGCGCGGACACGGTCTGCGACAACTTGATGATGGTGTCGCGGATGTTGGCGCCCTGGCCCCGCAGGTTGTCTGCAGCCGTGTTGATCAGTGCACCCAATGTGCTCACCCCGCCCGCTTGGGTGGGCTGCAGCAGTTTGGTGACCCGCTCCAGCTGCGCGCGCAGATCGTCCCACTCGACGGGCACCGCGGTGCGGTTCTGCGGGATGACCGCGCCGTCAGCCATCGTCGGTCCGCCGGAGTACGGCGGCGTCAGCTGAATGGCGCGGCCCGTCACCAGCTGCGGTGACAGGATCGCGGCCTTGGCGTCGGCCGGCACCTTGTACTTGCGGTCGAACCAGAAGGTGATCTTGGACCGCAGCGGCTGCGGCTCGATCTTGTCCACCTTGCCGACGGTCACGCCGCGGATGCTCACGTCGTCGCCGCGGAACAGTCCGCTGCTGTTGTCGAAGTAGCCGACGACAACGGTTCGGTCGGTCTGATCGCCGGCCCGCATCAACGCGACCAGCCCGCCGACGAGGATCACCGCGAGTGCGGCCGCCACCGCAACGCGGGACCGCAGCAGCCGCGCCATCACGATTCAGCTCCGGGCCGGGTGGGACCCGGGCCCACCTCGATGCTGCCCGGCGCGGGCGTGGGCTGCGGCACCGATCCGAGCCGGGGCGGCGCCGGCGCGGGGGGTCCCGGTGGTGGGCCACCGGGCGGCGGTGGCGGTGGCGGTTGCCGGTACGGGTAGCAGCCGGGACCCGGGCCCCCGCAAGGGCGGTCGCCCGGATTGCCGGTGATCGCGTCGGGCAGATTCTGTCGGGGCGGACCACCCTGGCCGGTCCGGGGGTAGGGCATCGGCAGTGGCGGCGTCCCGCGCTGACCGGTCGGCGGGTCGGTCAGCTGCGACGGCAGCAGTGTCGAGGGGTCCAATCCCAGATCGGAGAACGCCGAGTTGATGAACGGCTGGACGAACTGACCCGGCAGCAGGTTCACCACGTACGCCTTGAAGAACGGGCCTGACGCGACCGATTCGCCGAGTGACATCACATAGGCGTTGACCATCGGAATGACCTGCTGCAGTCGTTCTTTGCGGTTGTCGACGATCGCCAGCACCCCGTTGAGCTTGTCCAGAGCCGGACGCAACTGCTCTCGGTTTTCGCCGATGAACCCCTTCAACTGTCGCGAGACCGCGGAGATGTTGACTGCGACTCGATCCAGGGCAGCGCTCTGCGTCCGCAGCTGCGCCAGCAGTGCATTCGTGTCGTGCACCAGGCTGACCACCTGGTCGGTGCGCTTGGCCAGCACTCCGGTCGCCTGGGCCGCATTGGTCAACAGGGTGCGGAGCTCGGCGTCGCGCTCGTCGAGGGTTTCGGCGAATCGCGCCACCCCCTGGACAGCGTTCTTCAGGTCCGGTGAGGTGTGCGAAAAGGTTTGCGCGAGGGTGGCCAACGAGTCGGACAGCTGATCGGTGTTCAGCCCGCTGATCGTGGTGGCCAAGTCACCCAGGGCGTCGGGCAGCTGATACGGCGACACCGTCCGGTCCATCGGGATGGCACTGTCGAGTTGGCCGCTGCCGCGCGGCACGACGTCGACGATCTTGCTGCCGAGCAGGCCTTTGGTCTTGATCGCCGCCTCGGTGCGCTCCCCCAGATGGACGCGGTTGGTGACCTTGAACTTGACCAGTACGCCGGGCCCGTCCAGTTCGATGCTGGACACTTTGCCCACCGGAAACCCGGAGACCTCCACGCCGTTGCCGGTCTTCAGGCCGCCCGCGTCGGCGAAATACGCGGAGACGGTTCTGCCCCCGTTGAAGAACGGCAGCTTCTGGTACTGCAGCGCGGCCAGCACGACCAGGCTGACCGCCGCGATGCCGACGGCGCCGATGATCAGCGGGTTGCGTTCGGAGAACATTTTCATTTGGGCGCGCACCGCCCGGTGGGCTGACCGGCGACCTTCACGTAAACCGGTTGGCCGCCTTTGCCGTTCAGTTTGAGCACGATGTCGCACAGGTAGAAGCTGAAGAAGTCGCCATACATCGCTTGGCGGTCCATCACCCGGTACTTGTCCGGCAGCGTGTTGAGCAAATTGTCGAGGTAGTCGTGATCGGCCACCGCGATGCTCGCGGTCCGGTCGGTCTCCTGGACCACCTTTTGGAACGGCGCGCGGGCCTGCGACAGCAGGTCGGCGACCGACCCCGCGGCGGCGTTGGTGTAGGCCACCGCATTGGTGATCTCTGTCTTGTGTTCCGCCAGACCATGTATCAACTCCGACAGCGACGTCACCGCTTTGTCCAACCGGTCGCTTTGACCGCCGAGCGACCCGAGCACCACGTTCAGGTTGTCGACGACCTGACCGATCAGCAGGTCGCGGTCGGCCAACGTGTTGGTCACCGCGGCAGCGCCTTCCAGAAACGAGCCGATCGTCGGGCCCTGTCCGTCGAACGCCTGAATCAGCTGTCCGCTCAACGCATTGACCTGCTCAGGGTTCAGTGCCCGGAAGAGCGGTCGGAAGCCGCCGATCAATGCGTCCAGATCCAGCGCGGGCGCCGTTCGGTTCATCGGAATGGTCTGGCCGGGAGCAAGTCTCTGCACACCCCCGGCCCCTTCTTCGAGTGCGAGGTAGCGATCGCCGAACAGGTTGTCGTAGCGCAGGACTGCCCGCGTGCCTTCGGTGAGGGTCACCGACTTGTCGGCGGTGAACTCAACCCGCACAGTCGCATCGGAGTTGATCGCGATGTCTTTGACCTTGCCCACCTCGACCCCGGCGATCCGGACCAATTTGCCCTTGCGCAGGTTGCTCACATTGCTGAACTGGGCGTAGTAGGTGTTGCCCGCACCGAAGCGAAGCTGCGCGAAAACGGCGAACAACAGAAATGCGGCGAGACCGCACACCATCAGGAAGATGCCGAGGCCCACGATGGTGCCTCTCAGATTTTCCTTCATGGCTCGTCTCCTGCGTCTGCTGATCGTCGGTACTCGCGGTGGCGCTGATGGTCAGGTCACGGTGGCGGGCCGGGTGCGGCCGGCGGCTGCCCAGGAAACAGCGGCACCCCGCCGGGACCGTAGAGCGTCGCGTTAAATGGCGGCGCCGCATGGCCATTGGGCTCCGGGCCGACCGCCGGCCCGGGGAGGCATTGCCGAACGCTGGGCGGATACGGCACCGAGTGCGTGACCGAGAACCAGGACGCGATGCAGGGATGCCCGATGCCCCAGTTGGGCCGGATGTCGAGCCCGGTGCCCCAGCCGGTGTTGGTGACGAGCTGGCGGACCGGGAAGTTCTTCGATGCGTCCGGCAGCGACCCGCATCCGGGTTTTCCGCCGGGCCCACCCTTGGCTTGGTGGATGGGCAGGTTGTCCGGAAAGACGTACGGGTCGTTGCCCAGTAGTAGTGCGACGTCGAGCTGCAGTGTCCGGCCGTCGGCACCGCCCCACGCGGCATATCCGCCGTTGTTCAGGTACCACGTCACGCCCTGCAGGAAGCAGGTGTACTCGGGGTTGTATTTGTTCAGCAGTTCGGTGGTCGGTTCGAGTTTGTTGATGGATGTGATGAGGTTGTCCCGACTGGTGCCGAGCAGCTGGGTTCCGGCGTTGGCGAAGCCAACGGTGTTGAGCAGCAAGTCATTTAGCGCCGACCGATGGTCCACGATCGTGGTGCTGGTCGTGCTCGCGGCCTTCAGCGTGGTCAAGATGTTCGGGGCGGCCCCGTCGTATGCGTTGCTGAGTTCCCCGAGCTTGCGCCAGTCTTCGCGGATCGTGCCGTTGCGTGTGTTGAGCGCCAGCAGCACCTGATTGAGGTCGGTGGTGGCCTCGCCCATCCGTTCGCCCTGTCCGCGCACGCCCTCGGCCACCGCGGAGAGCACCGCGTTCAGCTTCAGCGGATCGACCATTTTGAGTAGGTCGACCACGTTCTCGAACACCGTGTTCACTTCGGTGCTGACGTTCTGCGAACGCAGTACCGCGCCGGCGGGCAGCCGGGCCGCGCTCGGGTTCGGCGGGTACACGAGGTCGACGAACTTGGCGCCGAACGCCGTGGTGGCACTGATCTGAGCCTGCACATTGGCGGGGATGTACGGGATCTGGTCGGGATCGATTTCCAGCTTCAGGTTGGCCGATTCCCTGCCTTCGCCGATGTCGCTGACCCGGCCGACCTGGACACCCCGCAGCATGACCTTGGCGTTGGTCTCGAGCACCAGGCCGGCCCGATCCGATGTCAGCGTCACCGGCACATACGACCGGAAGGTGCCGCTGAAGGCCGCCGTCGTCGCAAAGAGGAAGATACCGATCACCGCCAGCAAGATCAGCGTCCACCAGCCGCTCGCGATGCGATGTTGTCCCGCTCTGCGTTTCATCGCACTAGCTCGCCAGGTGGAAGTTGCCGGACTCGCCGTAGACGGCGAGCGTGATCATCACGATCTCGACCGCCGCGACAACCATTGAGGTACGCACGGCGCGGCCCACGGCCTCACCGACTCCGGCGGGTCCGCCGCGCGCGGTGTAGCCGTAGTAGGTGTGCACCAGCATGACGACGATTGCGATCGCCACGGATTGAATGAACGACCAGATGACGTCGCGGGGACTCAGGAACGTGTTGAAGTAGTGGTCGTAGACACCGGTGCTCTGGCCGTAGACGGCGGTGGTTCCGGCACGCGAAGCCAGGAAGGCCATCATCACCGCGACGCAGTAGAGCGGGATCACCACGATCACCCCGGCGACAACTCGCGTCGATGCCAGATAGCTGACGCTGCGGATGCCGATCACCTCGAGCGCGTCCACCTCTTCGTTGATCCGCATTGCGCCGATCTGAGCGGTTGCGCCGGCGCCGATGGTCGCCGACAACGCGACGGAGGCGGTGCCGGGGACGATCAGCCTGACGTTGAAGTACGCCGATGCAAACCCGGTGAGAGCTTCGATACCGACGGAGGCCAACTGGTTGTAGCCCTGGACCGCGACCAGGGCTCCGGTGGTCATCGTCAGGAAGCCGACGATCACGATCGTCCCGCCGACCATCGCCAGCGCCGCGGTACCCAGCCCCATCTGCGCGATCAGCCGCAGTATCTCGGTTCGATAGTTGGCGATCGCGTCGGGGATCGCGCCGATCGTCGTTGCGTAAAACCGCGTCTGCGAGCCGATTCGGTTCCATTCACCTGCCACCGCGTTCCTGGAGCGCTGCAGCCGCGGATGAAGCCTGCTGGGAAGTGCTACCGCCATGGGTTCACCTCACGACACCGTGAACTGGATGCCGACGGCGGTCACGATCACATTGATCGCGAACAGCACCATGAACGTGAAGACCACGGTCTCGTTGACCGCGTTGCCGACGCCGGCCGGGCCGCCGCCGACGGAGAGGCCTTTGTAACAAGCGATCAACCCGGCCGCATAGCCGAAAAGCGTTGCCTTGACCATCGACACGACGACGTCGGCGAGACCGGTGAGCGTGGTCAGTCCCGTCACGAATGCGCCCGCGGAGACATGTTGGACGTACACGGTGAACAGGAATGCACCGACAAGGCCGACCACGGTGACCGCGGATTCCAGCGCCAACGCCACTGTGGTGGCCGCCAGCACGCGCGGGACCACCAGCCTCTGTACGGGATTGATGCCCAGCACCCGCATCGCGTCGATCTCTTCGCGGATCGTCCTGGCGCCCAAATCGGCACACATGGCCGTGGAGGCGGCACCGGAGACCACCAAAACCGTGACAATCGGGGCGATCTGGTTGACAGTGCCGATGGCCGCGCCGGTTCCCGAGAAATCCCCGGCACCGATCTCGGTCAGCAGAATGTTGAAGATGAACGTCAGGATGACCGAGTACGGCAGCGTCATCATCAGCGCCGGTAGCATGGAAACCCTTGCGACAAACCAGCTTTGAAGCAGATATTCACGCCAGGCGAACGGCGGGGTGAACGACAGCACGGTGGCGTCCAGCGCCATCGCGAACATGTCGCCGACCAACCGGACCGGCTTGGTGACCTGATTCACCGTCACCATCTGAGCCTCCGGGGCACGACCGATGCCGCCGCGGCGAGGGCACCCTGAATCCGCAGCTGCAGATAGTCATGCTCATCCTGCGGCATGGCGGAAACGATATCGACGCTCTCAGGGCAGTGACTGCTCCACCAAGAGGGATTGTGGGTACCCCATCGGGGTCACTTTCCGGCAGATCGGTCGATGACGTGCAGTTTGCTGTGCGCGCGTCGAACAAACGTGCTCACAACGTCTTCCGTGGCGTGCGGGATATGCGGCCGGTTCTCGGGTTTATCTGAGAAACTTGCGGAGCGGTGCCGGTACGGCGCCCGGCGACGACCCGAAGGAGGCTGCGCGTGCAACGTCGCGAGCCTGCATTGCGATCCTCCCGGGCCGAGCGCGTCGCAGCCGATCTGGAGCACGAAATCCTCAGTGCGCGCCTGCCAATCGGCGCTCACTTGGGACGGCGCTCAGAAATCATGGACCGATTCGGTATCAGCCCGACGGTGATGAACGAAACGCTGCGTATCCTGCGCGATCGAGACCTCGTCGCAGTCCGGCCGGGACCTGGCGGTGGGATCACGGTGGCGAGCGCGCCGCCACAGGTTCGGGTCGGCGCGCTGGATCTCTCGTTTCAGCCGTCCACACCGCACCCGCTGGACCTGTTCGAAGCCCGGCTGTACCTGGAATTCGGCCTCACCAAAGCTGCTTTCGAACGTGCGACCAGTGACGATGTCGCGGCGATGCGCACGGCGATGGTAGCGATGCGTGCCGCCGCCAATGCCACCCAGTTCTTCGACGCCGTGCTGGCATTTCACCGCGTCGTGGCGGCGGCCGCCCACATCCCTGTCCTCGAAGGAATGCACCAACTCATCATCACCAGCATCAAGGCGGTGCTGACGCGGGTGGTATTCGTCCACGGTCATAAACCGCTGCTGGCCAGGAGCCTCGACGTCCACGACGACATCGTGGCCGCCATCGCACTGCACGATCAACCGTCATTCGTCGACGCGATCAACCGACACGACCAAGATCTGATTCGCGTCGACGACCCGGACCGCACCCCGATCACGCCGCAGCATCCCTGACCGGGCATCGCCGGCTACTCCCCTGTCTTTGAGCGCGCTCGAGGGTGCCCACCTCATCATGTGATCCACAACATTGTGCATGTATGTCTTGAATTATGCATGCACAATTGCTACGGTGGTCGAATCTCCCGTTCCACGTGTTATTTGGAGTTACGGCCATCGACGCTCATCGGTCCACCCGCACAGGCCTTTTCGATGTCCACACACATGCCATCGACGAATCTCTGCCGGATCTGAGCCGGGTCTACCCGCACGATCAGTGGCCCAGCATCGAACGCATCGGCGACACCGAGGCGCGCCTGATGTTCGGTGGACGGCCCTACCGGCGAATCGACCATCGCTGCTGGTCGCCTGAGGCGCGGCTTGTCGACATGGATCGCGAACGCGTTGCGGTGCAGGTGCTCTCGCCGATTCCGGTGACCTTCTGCTATCGTGCAACGGCGTCCGGCACAGCCGAATTGGCAGCAGCGCAGAACGACTTCTTTGCGCGGGTCGTCCACCAGCACCCCACCCGCTTCACGGCGCTGGGCGCCGTCGCCCTGCAGGAACCCGACCGGGCTGTCGATGAGTTGAGACGGTGCATGCGCGAACCGGGATTTCTCGGTGTCGAAATCGGCACCAGGGTCGGCGATATCGAGCTGGCCGATCCGAGCCTGGACCGGTTCTTCGCCGTCGCTCATGAACTGGGCGCACTGATACTGGTCCATCCGAGCGACCAGGATCTGCCGCCTCGACTGACCGGCCTCGGTCTGGGTTTCGGCGCCGGGATGCCCATCGAGACCGCGGCAGCCGCGGCGGCACTGATCACCAGCGGCGCTCTACTCCGCCGACCTGCGGTACGCATCTGCCTCGCACACGGCGGCGGCGCGCTGCCCGGCATCATCGGCCGGCTCGACAAGGCGGCGATCATGGCCGGTGAATCGGTCAACTCGGCTGATCTTCCCAGCCGACTCGCCGCCCAATTATGGTGCGATTCAATGACTTACAACCATCTCGCACTTCAGCAAGCCATCGCGGTCTTCGGTCGCGACCACGTGGTTTTCGGATCCGACTACCCCTTCCCGGCGATGCCCGACCCCTTCGACGACATCGTTGCCAACCTGCCGACCGACCTGCGTCGCAGAATCTGCCACACCAATTTGGAGGAGCATCATGGCGCACTTCCTGGGTCTGGGAATGACCCACTACCCATTGCTGGCCGGCACCGACGAGCATATGGCCGACCTGTTGCGCTGGACGTTGACTGACCCCGACATTCCGGCCGAGGCTAAAGATCCGGCCAACTGGCCGGAGTCGATGCGGGCCGAGTGGGGCGCCGACGGCGGTGTCGGATCCGCCGCTTTGCACCGAAAGCTACTGGTGGAGAACCTTGCTCGGTGCCGCGACGCACTCGACGCGTTTGCGCCCGACGTGGTGGTGGTCTGGGGCGACGACCAGTACGAGAACTTCCGCGAAGAGGTGATCCCCCCGTTCTGCGTGCTCGCTTACGGTGACGTCGATGTCAACCCCTTCGAGCTGATGAACGACCGCGGCATCCCCAACGCCTGGGGCCTGCCCGATGACAGCACCATCACCTTGCATGGCGACCCCGACTGTGCCCGTCAACTCGCCGACGATCTGATCGGCCGCGGCTTCGACATGGCCTACTCGTATCAGAAGCGGAACAGCTCTCCATTTCCGCACGCGATCCTCAATACCCAACTGTTCCTTGACTATCCCAACGCCGGCGCGCGCTTCGAATACCCGATGATCCCGATCACGGTCAACTGCTACGGGCAGCATGCGATCGCCCGCCGCGGCGGGCTGGCCCGATTCGCCGCCATCGCCGATGAACGACTCGACCCCAGCGGCCCGACACCAGCGCGCTGTTTTGCGTTGGGCCGCGCGGTCGCCCAGGCGTTCACAAGCACCGACCTGCGGGTTGCGTTGGTGGCCTCCTCCAGTTGGTCGCACGCGTTCCTCACTGACAAGACATGGCACATCACGCCCGACACCGCAGCCGACCGCCGGCTGTATCAGTTGTTCGTCGACCATGAGTACGACACGTGGCAAGCCACCCCGAGCCGCGACATCGTCGACGCCGGTCAGCACGAAATGCTCAATTGGTTCTGCCTGACCGGGGCGGTCGACGAACTCGGGCTGGACCTTTCGTGGTCAGAACTGGTCACCACCGATGTCTTCAACTCCAACAAATGTTTTGCGGTCTTCAACGAAGGAGGCGCGTGATGACGTCAGCAGTGGCAGGGATCGCGACGGAAGCGAGGACCGTCGAGGCCGGCGGTATCCAGACCAGCTACCTCGAGGCCGGTCATGGCGAACCACTCGTCATGCTGCACGGTTCGGGCCCAGGTGTGTCAGCGTTGGCCAACTGGCAGCACAACATTGGAGCGCTGTCGCAGCGATTCCGGGTGCTCGCTCCGGACATCGTCGGCTTCGGTGCGACCCACCGGCCCGACGACGTCGTGTATTCGTTGCGCACCTGGACCGATCACATCTGGTCGTTCCTGGACGCACTTGGCATCGAGACGACCGCAATTGTCGGCAACTCGCTCGGCGGGCGCATCGCGCTGCAGATGGCCACCGACCGACCGGATCGGATCATCAAGATGGTGCTGATGGGTGCACCGGGTGTGGGCATGACGCCGACCGAAGGGCTTGCCGCGTTGCGGGCATACGAGCCGTCACATGGCGCGATGCGCGATCTGCTGCGCAATTACTTCGCGGTCGATCCGACAATGATCACCGACGACCTCGTCGCAATCCGGTACGAGGCCAGTATCGCCGGAGGCGCTTACGAGGCCTACCGTGCAATGTTTTTCGATCCGAGGCACGCCGGATCGGAGCTCGGCATCAGCGAGGCCGAGGTGCGCGCCATAGCCACACCCGCATTACTGGTGCACGGTCGAGAGGACAAGGTGGTTCCGATGCAAGTCTCCGTCACAATGCTGGGGCTGCTGCCAAACGCCGACCTGCATGTGTTCAGCGCATGCGGACACTGGACCCAGATCGAGCGCGCGGACGAGTTCTCCACGCTGGTCGGCGACTACCTGGCACGCCGATGAGCACCGGTACCGAGCCACGGGTCGGCCGGGCGAGCGAAGAAGCGGCCGATCTACCGATAGTCGTCGACGACGCTGCGGCGCAACGCTTTCAGGTGCACCGCTCGGCGATGACGTCGCCGGCGGTGCACCGCGCAGAGGTTGAGCGGATCTTCGGCAAGTCGTGGCTCTATGTCGGACACGAATCGGAGATCCCCGAACCGGGTGACTTCGTCCGGCGGCAGGTCGGCGGGCGGCCGATCTTCATGGTCCGCGGCGTGAAGACCGGCAACGTCAACGTGTTCCACAACACCTGCACGCACCGTGGCGCTTTGGTGTGCCGGCAGGATTCCGGCAATTCCAAGGTATTCCAGTGCTTCTACCACGCCTGGACCTTCGATTCCGAAGGCAGGCTCAAGGGGGTGCCCGATCGCGATGCCTACGCCGGCGGCGTCGACTTCGATGATCTGGGGCTCAAACGGGTAGCGCGCGCGGAGTCCTACCGCGGCTTCGTTTTTGCCTGTTTCGACCCTGCCATCGAAGACCTGACCGATTACCTGGCCGGTGCAAAGGACTACATCGACCTCGTCGTCGACGGCTGTGGTGGGTCAGTCGAGATGGCCCGCGGCACCAACCAATACAGCTTCGGCGCCAACTGGAAGCTTCTGGTGGAGAACAGTTTCGACGGATACCACGCGGAGTCGACGCACGATACCTACTTCAAGTATCTGGTGTCGATCGGCACCGATCTGCGCGGCGGTGTCAGCGGTGGAGCCGTCGACTTGGGCAACGGTCACGCGGTGATCGAATACAGTTCCCCGTGGGGACGTCCGGTCGCGAAATGGGAGCCGCTGTTCGGTCCGGACGCGCACACCGAAATCGACCGGCTACGTGCGGATCTGGTCGCGCGGCACGGCGAGCAGCGGGCGCACGCGATGGCGGAGGTCAACCGTAATCTGCTGATCTATCCGAACCTCATCATCAACGACATCATGGCCGTGACGGTGCGCACCTTCTATCCGCCTACGCCCGACGCCGTGGACGTCACCGCGTGGGCTTTGGCTCCCCGCAACGAGCCGGCATCCCTGCGTCACCGCCGGCTCGACAGCTTCCTGACGTTCCTGGGCCCGGGCGGTTTCGCCACCCCCGACGACATGGAAGCGTTGGAGTCGTGCCAGCAGGGCTTCGCCAGCGGTGGCGTCGAATGGAACGACATCTCCCGCGGCATGGGGCGAACGCCGGTGGCGAACGACGAAGAGCAGATGCGGGTGTTCTGGCGTCGCTGGCAGCAACAAATGGGAACTGCGGCGGACCTGGCAGGTGCCCGGTGACCGCCGTGGCGTGGCAGCAGCACGTCTTGTTGAGGCAGCAGGTCGAGGACTTCCTCTACGCCGAGGCGGCATTGCTGGACGCGTGGGCGCTCGACGAGTGGCTGCAGCTTTTCGACGCGGATGCCAAATACGAAGTGCCGTGCAACGACGCACTCGACGCCGATCCAGCCCACGACCTGCTCCTCATCGACGACAACTACGTGCGGCTGACGGCCAGGGTCGCCCGGCTCAACAGCCGACGCGCTCACCGCGAGTACCCGCACTCCCGAACGAATCACCAGGTGTGCAATGTGCGGGTGCTGGACGGACCAGCCGACGCGGTGTCGGTGACCGCCTCGTTCACGGTGTGGCGATTCCGCGCGGGACGCAGCAGCTGCTACGTCGGGCAATACCGCTACCGACTCCGACACAGTGACGGCGGCTTCCGGATCGCCTCCAAGCGAGCGGAATTGGACATGACGGACCTTCGTTCCGTCTCCGACGTGGCGATCATCATATGAGCGGTGCGCTGGACGGTCGGACAGCGATCGTGACCGGGGCCGCATCCGGCATCGGCCTGGGCATCACCGAGCGGCTGATCGCCGACGGCGCAGTGGTTTTCGCGGCAACCCGCGACAAGGACGACCTCGAGCTCGTGTACGAGCAGGCGGCGATCGCCGGCGGATTCGTCGGCGAACTCCACCAACCCGGTGCGGCCGACGACATGGTGGAGTCGGCGGTCGCGACGCTGGGCCACGTCGACGTCCTGGTCAACAATGCGGGCGGCGGCGTGATCCTGGCGACCCTCGATCACACCGAGGAGACGCTGCGCGCCACCGTCGACAACAACCTGTGGACGACGATCTACTGCGTGCGAGCGGTGCTGCCGCACATGGTGTCTCGCGGACACGGTCGTATTGTCAACATCGGCGCGGATTCGGTGCGTACCGGACTGGTGGATCACGCGATGTACAACGCCGCGAAGGGCGGCGTGCACGCGATGGTCACCGGCCTAACGCGCGAGTTCGCCGCCGCCGGCATCACCGCAAACACCGTGGCGCCGTGCTACGTGCGAACACGCGAGGTGGCCAGGCTGCTCGACTCCCCGGATGCTCCGGCACGTCTGAGGCACGTCATCGAGGAAGCAACGGCCATCGTCCCGCTCGGGCGCCCGAGCGATCCTGCCGAGGTCGCCGCAGCTGTCGCCTTCCTGGCCGGCGAGGACAGCCGGTTCATCACCGGGCAAACGATGTACGTCAACGGCGGCAGCAGCATGGGCTGATGGCATGAGGCCCCATAACCTGAAGGGCCGAACCTGATGACGCTCAGCACAACTGGACTCCGCACTGCCGCCGATCGGCTTATCGCAGCCGCAGCAGGACCGCTGCAGTGCGATCCGGTGCGTGACATCCTCAGCGGGACCGACATCGCGGCGGCCTATGCAGTACAGCGCCTGCTGACCGACGACTCACTCGCGCGAGGGCGCACGATCGTTGGGCACAAGATCGGCCTGACATCGCCGGCCGTGCAGCACCAACTGGGTGTCGATCAGCCCGACTCGGGCGTGCTGTTCGCGGACATGCGGGTGGCTAATGGCGCGGTGGCCGAGACCAATACGTTGCTGCAGCCCAAGATCGAGGCCGAGATCGCGTTCATCCTCGCCGAGGACCTCGACGGCGATCTGTCGGAATCGCGGATCAGAGCCGCCGCCGGTATCGCGATGCCCGCGATCGAAATCGTCGATTCGCGGGTGCGTGACTGGTCGATCAGCATTGTCGACACCATCGCCGACAACGGCTCCTCGGCACTGTTCGTGCTTGGTTCGAACGCGGTGGCCGCAGACGATCTGGACTTCGCCGCGCGCACAATGCAGCTCACGCAGGACGGGATCGCGGTCTCCACCGGGCGGGGCTCGGATTGCCTGGGCGACCCGCTCAACGCGCTCCGGTGGCTCGCCCGCAGGGCCATCGAAAACGGTTCGCCTTTGCGTGCCGGCCACATTGTGCTGTCCGGCGCGCTCGGCCCCATGGTTCCGGTGCGGCCCGGAAGCGCGTATGCCGCTCTTATCGACCAAATCGGCTCGGTCGAAGTGTCTTTCGCCCCAGTGATCGGAGGACGCTGACGCGACAGCTCGTCGGCTCCCGGATCGTTGACTTTCAGACCCGCTGTCAGTATGGTCTGACCATTATTATAGTCGAGATCTAGGCGCAGCTTTGGCAGTCACCGCAGACATCCATTGCCTCCCTGACATGGCCCAGGCCTGGTCGGACGCGGCACCGGATAAGGCTGCATTGATCGATTCCGGTCGCGTGGCCACATACGGCCAACTGAACGTCCGATCGAACCGCATCGGCAATGCGCTTCTTGCCGCCGGAATACGGCCAGGATCGCACATCGGCTTCCTGGGCAGGAATTCCTCGGCGTTCTTTGAGATCTGGATAGGCGTGACGAAAGCGGGATCCGCGCTCACCCCGCTGAACTGGCGCAGCGCACCAGCGGAACTGGTGGAAGTCGTGCGGGACGCGAATGTCCCCCTGATCTTCGTCGGCCGTGACTTCACCGAAGTCGCCGAGCGGGTGTGCACGGCAGCGGGGATCAGCGTGACTATCGTCCCCGAAGACGAGTTGGACACGTGGGCCTCTGGTGTCGACGAGGCAGGACCAAGGATTGCATTGACCGCCGAGGCTACTGCGCTATTGGCCTATACGTCGGGCACTACCGCCGCCCCCAAGGGTGTCCCGATTTCGCACGGCGCCCTGATGCGCTGGTTCGATGCCGCCGCGATGGAACCATCAGTGAATTGGACCTCCGAGGACATCGGCCTGATGGCGATGCCGAACTTCCACCTGGCCGGAACCTTGGTCTCGTTACCGGCGCTGTATCACGGTGCGGCCCTAGCGATTTTGCCCGCATTCGATCCCCGGGCCTTCAAGGCCGCGGTCGCAGCGCTTCGCCCGACCGTAACCTGCCTTGTTCCGACGGCGATGCAGATGCTGCTTGACGACGCTTCGCCAAATCAGGGTGACTTCTCGTCGCTGCGCCGAATACTTTACGCCGGTTCGCCGATCGGGCAGCACACCTTGCGGCGGGCACTCGAGGTGTTCGGCTGCGATTTCGTGCAGTTCTATGGCACCACAGAGACATTCATCATCACGCTGCTGCGACCCGAGCAGCACCGCCCCGACAGTCCGGACCTGTTGCAATCCTGCGGGCAACCGATGCCCGGCGTCGAACTGCGAATCGTGGGCACCGATGGAAGCGAGCTGGCCGCGCAGGAAGCCGGCGAGGTGTTGGTGCGCTCACCGTGGATGCTCAACGCCTACTGGAACAAGCCCGAGGCGACCGCCGCCGCGATCGTCGACGGCTGGTACCACACGGGCGACGTCGGCATCCGCGACCAGAACGGCAACCTATATCTCGTTGATCGACTGAAGGACATGATTGTCAGTGGCGGCGAGAACATCTACTCAGCCGAGGTTGAACGCGCGCTGGCGACACATCCGTCGGTGCGGTCAGTCGCCGTTGTCGGTGCGCCCGACAGCAAGTGGGGTGAACGGGTAGTCGCCTTCGTTGATCTTCATCCTGCTGCGAATGTCGACGCCGCTGAACTCGAGGCACACTGCCGCGGTCTGATCGCCGGATACAAGGTGCCAAAAAATATTTACCTGACCGATGGGCTACCGCTGACCGCCAGCGGAAAGGTGCAGAAAGCGACTCTGCGCCAACAGCTTCAGAGTCATCCGCAGCAACGAGTATGACCAGCCAAAGGAGGCAATGCATGGGCTACAACTCGATATTCAAGAGCGATCTCTTTGCCGGTCAGACAGTTGTGATCACCGGCGGTGGTAGCGGGATCGGCAGATGCACCGCTCACGAACTCGCCGCGTTGGGTGCTGACGTCGCGATCGTCGGCCGCAACCCCGACAAGCTCGAGGCCGTGCGCGCCGAGATCCGCGCCGACGGCGGCCGCGTCTCCGTTCACACCGCCGACATCCGCGACGAGGCTGCCGTCAGCGATGTGGTCGACGCGGTCCTCGCCGAGCACGGACGCATCGACGGCTTGTTCAACAACGCCGGCGGACAGTACCGGGCGGCCCTGGAAACCATTACCACCAAGGGTTTCGAGGCGGTCGTGCGAAACAATCTGACCGGCGGCTTCATAGTCATGCGCGAGATCTACGTTAAATGGTTCAAGCAGCACGGCGGTGCCGTGGTCAACATGATCGCCGACATCTGGCACGGCTGGCCGCACTTCGCCCATTCGGCGGCTGCCCGCGGCGGAATGTTGACGCTGAGTGAATCGGCCGCCACCGAGTGGGCCGCCGCCGGTGTACGGGTCAACACCATCGCACCGGGCTCTATCGCATCGAGCGGACTCGACACCTACGACAGCAAAGACACCGACTTCATCCGCAACCAGGTTGCCCGCGAAATCCCGCTGCAGCGGTTCGGGACCGAGGCCGAAGTTGCCGCCGCGGTGGTGTTCTTGCTGTCACCTGCTGCCAGCTTCATCGCCGGAACCTGTGTGCGCGTCGACGGTGGAGCGCCCAACGCCAAACCGGGTTGGTGGGAGCTGCAACCCGTGCACCACAACACCCCCTTCGACGGATTCCACCGTGCCGCAAGCCCTGCCATCCTCGACGTCACCGCGTCGAACCAGCATTGAGCGAAAGGTTCTGCTATGTCAGCAAAAGTTCTCTACCAAAAACGCGATGCGGTCGCCTACATCACGCTTAATCGTCCAGAGGTCAAGAACGCGATCGACATCGAATGCCACGAGCTGCTGTGCGCTGCCTGGCGCGACTTCCGCGACGACCCAGCGCTGCGGGTCGCGGTCATCACCGGAACCGGCGACGCGTTCACCGCGGGCGCCGACTTGAAAACCCATGCGCCGGAATGGCAGACGGTCGGGCCGATGGTCGGCCGCGAGCGCCTCGAGGACGGTCTCTGCGGGATCACCCGGGGACCGTTGTCGCGCGTCAGCAAGCCGATCGTCGCCGCGATCAACGGCTGGTGCGTGGGGCACGGCGTCGAGCTGGCGATGGCCTGCGACATCCGCATCGCCTCTGAGCGTGCGCAGTTCGGCACCTTCGAGGTGCGCCGCGGCATGCACCCCGCAGACGGTGGAATTGTGCGTCTGGTCAACACATGTGGCGTCGGGGTCGCGCTGGAATTGCTGCTGACCGGTGAACCGATATCCGCTGAGCGGGCACTGACGGCCAACATGGTTGCCCGGGTGGTGCCACACGAAAAGCTGATGGCCGAAACCGACGCGGTGGTCCAACGAATCCTGCGGTGCGACCAAGCCGCCGTCGAATCGGCGAAGGAGACGGTGTTAGAGATCATCGGCCGTCCGCTGCACGACCAGCTGCGCGTCGAAGCGATGTGGGGCTATGCATTGTGCGGCGGCAACGCCACCGTGCAAGAGCGGTCGCAGAACTTCTTCGACAAGGTCGATCGCGGCCGGGTCGGTGCTACGTCGACTCCCCTGTGAGGCCGAGAATTGAAGCTCAACCGCCTGAAACCTCAACGACCGCAAGGACGAAACGATGACTGATGACCGCAAGACCGAGCTGCCTGCTCCCAAGGACCTCGACGCATCCACCGCGCTGATCGTCGGCGGAACCGCCGGCATCGGGTTGGCGTCAGCTCGGGCACTCGTCACCGCCGGCGTGCCGCGGATCGTCATCGTCGGCCGCAACGCCGAGCGGGGCGAACTCGCCGCGAAGTCGATCGCCGAACTCGGCGCCGACGCACATTTCGTCGCAGGTGACGCCACCGATCCCCATGCCGCGGCGCTCATTGCGGCACGGGCCGATGAGATCCTCTCGGGTATCGACATCCTGATGTGCAGCACCGCCGCGGACGTCCGGCCGGAGCTTTTCATCGACATCCCAACCCCCGATATCGCTCACATAGTTACGCAATTGGCGCTGCCGTCCATGCACATGGCCAGCGAGGTGCTGCGGGGCATGCGGCGTCGCCGAGGCGGCGTCATCGTGAACGTGGCCTCCGATGCGGCCAAAACCGCCACCCCGGGCGAGGCGCTGATCGGTGCGGCCAAGGCGGCGATCGTGATGTTCACCCGGACGATCGCCATCGAGGAGAAGCGCTTCGGTATCCGCGCCAACGCGATGACGCCTTCGCTGGTGCACGGCACCGCTTCGACCGAACGCATCACCGCTGATGGCTTCAGCGGCAAGCTCTTCGCCCGAGCAGCCCAGCAGGCTCAGCTCGGGGTGCCGACTGCCGAGGACATCGCGGCGCTGGCCGTGTTCTTGTGTGGCCCGGCGGCCGCCCGCCTGACAGGGCAGGCGATCAGCGTCAACGGCGGCATCTCCGCGGCATAGGCCGGGCGGGAAAGAGATTGTCGCCCAACGGCTATTGACCGCGTCGCCGTGACGTGGTCTTGGTGTCGTCCAGGTAGAGCGCTATCGCCTCCGACCGGTTGATGGCGCCGATCTTGCGCAGAATCCGCTTCACGTGTGTCTTGACCGTTTCAATGGTGATGACGAGGTCGTCGGCGATCTCGGCATTGGAAGCTCCGAGCACCAGTCTCTCGAAGACTTGGCGCTCCCGGTGCGAGAGGGTCGCCGCCAACGCCGAGTCCGCCGGAATGCTCGGTGGCTCAACGCGAGTGTCGTCTTCCACATCGAAGCTGATGGCCGCGGCGGCGATGCGGTCCGCCTGCTCCGTCAGCCGCGCTGCCGCGCGGGCAATCGAGGTCCGTTGTTGTTGTACGCGTTCGGTATTCAGCATCCGCTCATGAAGCAACGAATAGGCGGATGCGAACGCATCGAACACGTCGACGTCGACGCGCGAGACACCGTCGTCGCCGCGGCGCCCGACGTGAATGAGGGCAACCACTTGCGAATTCGTGATGACGGGAGCCACGAGATAGTCCGTCGTGCCGAGCAGCTCGCCATAACCGGGTGACACGAGCATGTCGGCGCCATTCGTCCCGGTGATCTCACGCAGGCGAATACATGCTTTTTCCACTGTGCAGTGACGACGCGGGATCACCGTGGGGCCACCAAGGCTGTGATCGGATTCCTCGACCACGAATCCGTCGTCCTCGACGAACGACATCAACGCGCTGTCGAAGCCGAGCATCTCGCACAGTTCGGTACACGCCTGATGTCCGAGGCCTTGCAGCGATCCGGCCTTCTTCATCCGACGGACGCCATCGGTCAACGACCGCACCACGTCGGCGCGGTCGCCGGCTTTCATCTGGCGCGCTTCCACCTGCGACTGCAGGAACGCGGCCAGGATAGTCGGCCCAATCGGCGATTCGTCGCGAAGGCCGCGTTCGTGGGCCATGAGCCGCTCGGTGGTCGCGGCCGACATCGTGATCGCCGCGTCGAGTGTCGTTGCGTCCTCTGCTCGCGGGATCCCGAACGCGGAGCACAACTGCTCGTCGAGCTCGTTCAGCCGGGCCACCATCGCGCGAGCGTTCATCGCGGCATTCCGGCGTCGGCCGTGGCGACACCGGCGTAGGTTGCCACCGCCGCCGCCCTGCTGGTGGTGTTTAGCTTCTTGGCGATGTGCTTCAGATGCGACTTCACCGTCCCTTCGGAGATCACAAGGCAGCGGGCGATCTGACCGTTGGTGGCCCCGGTCGCCACGTGCGACATGATCTCCCGCTCGCGTGAGGTCAGTTCGGGGGCGCCGGGCTGATCATGATGGCGGCCGGTGTCGTATCGCGGTCCGCGCGCCGCACCCTGCGATGACCACAGCACCGATCGTGGCGACCTACCGAGCAGCTCGTCGATGTTGCCGCTGAGACTGTCGATTTCCACGCGCTGTTGCGCGGCCTTTTCGTCGAGGGCCGCACTCTCGAAAGCCACCGAGAGACATTCGGCGAAAGCCTCCAGCTGCTCGAGATGCTCCATCGTCACCAGTCCGTGGGGTTCGGGACGGTCCGCGTGCAGGATTCCGACCGCCCTGCCCTGAACGGTGATGGGGGCGGCGATGTAGCCGAAGCTGTTACTGACTTTGACGATCTCCTTGAAGGTGCGCTTGTCGTCCATCGGTGACGGGGCGAAGGCGCCGCATCGCTTGCGGACGAGTTCTGTCTCCAGTGGAGCGTCGCCCAGCTGGATGTGGCGGCCCGCCACGTATTCGTGGAACTGCCGCGAATGTGGATCGGCCGCTTCGTCTTCGATGTGCATGTGCAGAGGGAGCCAGAGTGAACCCCGCACCGTGGAGATCATCGCCCGGGCGAAAGCCAGTTCCCTGCTGAGCACTTCCGGTGCGGCGAAGATCATTTTGCGCGGCGGCAGACCCCGTAGCTGCCCGAGCGCCTGACTGATTTCCGACATGCTTTTGAGCCGTCGGGCCAGATCGTGGTCGAGCAGTTCGCACTGCAACCGCAGAATCGAGATCAGGATTTCGGCCGTCGCCGCCGAGTCATCTCGCGGCTCAGCCGTCAACGCGATGCGTTGCTCGAGTCGTTGCCTCAGGTTGTCCAGCTGGTGCCCCAACGCAGTCGGCGTCAGATCGGGAGGCGCCACCTCGAGGTGGTCGGCGGCAGCCGCGACAACTGCCTCGGCACGCGCAATCACCAGCGGGTCTTCCGCGATCGACGCCGTCAGCATTTGTGAAACCATCGCTTCTCTTTCTCTGCTCGGGACCGCCCAAACTGTGTCCATTGGTCAGACCATTAGACCGAGCATAGATCAGGTGTCGCGCGTCACACAACGGATTCGGCAATTTGCTTGCGCCTCGACAGTCGGCGGCCAACCTCTGCGTCCGCCGGGTCGGCCTTGTCCGACGCAACCGACAATGGTCTAATGGTCAGGCCATAGGAGGTTGGCTTGCACGCTGTGATCATGAACGAGTTCGGCACCGCCGCGGTACTGCGGCCGGGCGAACATCCGGACCCGGCCACGCGCCCGGGCTGGACCACCGTCGCCCTGCGCGCAAGCGCACTGAACTGGCATGACGTCCTGGTGCGCCAGGGTCGCTACCGTTCACCACTGCCGCACATCATCGGCGCTGACGGTGCCGGCGTGCGTACCGACACCGGCGAGGAAGTGGTGATTCTGCCGTCGCTCGACTGGGGCGATCGCGAAGAGGCACCCGGCAGCGGCTGGCAGATTCTGGGCGATCACGTGCCGGGCACCTACGCGGAGCTGCTCAGCGTGCCGACCGGTTGTCTGGCCGCCAAACCCGCGGGACTGAGCTGGACCGAAGCCGCGGCCCTGCCGCTCGTCGGAGTCACCACCTACCGCGCGCTGTTTTCCCGCGGACGCTTGCGGGCGGGCGAGTCGATGCTGGTGATCGGCGCCGGCGGCGGGATCTCCACCATGGCGATCGCACTCGCGGTCGCTGCCGGCGCCAGCATCGCGGTGACCTCGTCATCGACTGGCACCGTCGAGCGTGCGGTGTCCGCCGGCGCATGCGGCGGCGTGCTGCACAGCGAACCCGAATGGCCCGAACACGCGCGAACCCTGTCACCCGGCGGTGCCGGATTCGATCTGATCCTCGACCCGGTCGGCCGCTGGAGCGAATCCGTGCAAGCGCTGCGGCCCGGCGGCCGGCTCGTGGTGCTGGGCGCGAACGCCGCCGACACCGCGCAGATGGATATCCGTCGCTTCTATTTCGGTCAATTCGATCTGCTCGGAACCACCATGGGCAGCAGCCGGGATTTCGCCGGATTGCTCGACATGATCGATCGCTGCTCGATGCGTCCGCCGGTCATCGATCGGGCGTTTCCGTTGGACCGCGCGGCCGAGGCGCACGACTACCTCGAACGCGGACGCACGTTCGGCAAATGTGTTCTGACAATCGACTAGGAGGCGCGCCGTGACCGAATCCCCCGAACTGGTCACCTACCGACTCGAACCGGCGCTCGCCGACCGCGACGACGGCACCGCCATGGTCGCCTATCTGACGCTCAACGATCCCGACCGGCGTAACGCGCTGTCCGACGCCCTGCTCGATCAGCTGAGCGGCCTGCTGCGGCGCGCTGGATCCGATTCGCAGGTCAGGGTGATCGTGCTGACGTCCTCGCACCCGCGGATCTTCTCGTCTGGGGGCAACCTTGACGCATTCGCCGACGACCGGCCGACGATCACCAAATACGAAGGCCTGAACCGCTTTCCCAACCTCTTCCGCACCCTCACCGAGATCGACAAGCCGATCGTCTGCGCCGCGAACGGCGACGTGCTGGCCGGTGCGCTGGGCATCGCGTTGGCCTGCGACCTGATCATCGCCAAGTCGTCAATTCGGTTGGGCTGCCCGGAAATCAATGTCGGCGCCTTCCCATTCATGATCTCGGCATTGATATTCCGCGCCACCGGCAGGTTGATCGCCAACGAGCTGATGATGACCGGTCGCCTGATCGACGCTTTCGAGGCGGCGGCGGCCGGGCTGGTCAACAAGGTGGTGGACGACGCCGAGTTCGACGACACCGTGCGCCAATGGGTTGCCGGCATCGCGGTCAAGTCGCCCCTGTTGCTCGGCATGGGCAAGCGGGCTTTGGCGGCGACCCGGGATCTCCCGATGGATTCGGCGCTGGACTACCTGCAGGCCCAGCTCGCTCTGGCATTCACCACCGAAGACCTCGCGGAGGGCGTGCGGGCCTTCAAAGAAAAGCGCGCACCACAGTGGCGCAATGCGTGAGCGCCCCGCTTCGATTCGTCGGGACCCTTGCCACTTTCGGTCTGACCATTCTACAATTCGGAGGATTACGCCTCCGTATACTACGGTCGGCGGATCCTGAGAACCGAGGAACAACGCGATGAAGCCGAGTCCCCACACCGCCCGGTACACAACTCAAGAAATCGAGCAGTACTACCGCGCGGGGTTGTGGAGCACCGATACGTTCCACGACCTCCTGCTGCGGCGCCTCGACGACAACCCTGACAAGGTGTTTGCGACCGACGGAACGCGATCGCTGACCTATCGAGAGCTTTTCGATGCCGGCCAACGGCTGGCCGTCGGTCTGCACCGCTATGGACTGCGAAGCGGTGACACCGTCGCCGTGCAGTTGCCCAACTGGGTGGAGTTCATTCAGGTGCTGACCGCAGTGTCGCGCCTGGGCGTCATCATGGTCCCGATCATGCCGATCTATCGACGCGAAGACGTCGGCTACGTGCTGTCCAACGCAGGGGTGCGGGCAGTCTTCGCTCCGGCCCGGTTCGCTGAATTCGATTATCTGAACATGTATCTCGGTCTGCGTGAAGACCATCCCGACCTGACGATCGTCGTGGCCCGCCCCGACGCGGCCGCTGACGATGTCATCGGTGCGCACAGCGATGTGTTCTCTCTGCAGAATCTGGAAGTCGATACCGACGACACCAGCGCCAGAGAGGAACTCGACGCCGCGGCGGGTCCGGATGACCCGTTTGTAATCGTCTACACCTCCGGGACCACATCGCGACCGAAGGGGTGTGTGCACACGTTCAACACCTACTGTTCGGGCTCACGTCAGCTGATCGGGCCGTTCGGATACTCCGAAACCGACGTTCAGTTCGGTCCCTCCCCCATCGCGCACACCACCGGGCTGGTCACCAGCGTCTTGCTGCCGATGCTGACCGGAGCGTCGACGCACATCATGGCCAGATGGGATCCAGCGCGCGGCATCGAGGAGATCCAGCGCTTCGGCTGCACCGCCGCGGTGACCGCACCGACGTTTCTGCACACCTTGCTATCCGCCTACGACGTTGAGCGCCACGACCTGTCGACGTTGCGGCTCTGGACATGTGCGGGTGCCCCGATCCCCGCGGCGGTCGTCGAGCGGGCCGGCGCAACGCTGCCGGGCATGAAGGTGCTCAGTCTCTACGGGCGCAGCGAAAACCTGGTCACCTCGACGTGTTCGGTCACGGATGACGTGTCGCGCGCATTGACGTCGGACGGCCGGGCGATGCCGGGCTCAGAGATCAAGATCGTCAACGCGGACGGCGCCGAGGTGCCTCGCGGCGCGGAAGGTGACATCGCTTACCGCGGACCGGCTCACATGATCGAATACCTCGCCAATCCCGTGGAAACCGCGGCACTGTTCACCGACGACGGCTTTTCCAAGTCGGGAGATCTCGGGACGATGACCCCGGATGGCTATGTGCGGGTGACCGGTCGAACGAAAGACATCGTCATCCGCGGTGGGATGAACATCAGCGTCCGCGAAATCGAGGAGCATCTGGCGAATCATCCCGCACTACAGGCCTTCTCAGTCGTCGGAATGCCCGACGAGCGCCTCGGCGAGCGGGTGTGCTGCTTCGTGGTCGCGGCGCTGGGCCATGAGGCGCCCACGGTCGACGACATCCGCGAATTTCTGCTCGAGCGCGGTATGCCGATCCAGAAGACACCCGAGCGCGTCGTCGTCATCGAGTCGCTACCGATGACGGCGACCGGCAAGGTCCTCAAACACGAACTGCGCAAAGACATCGAAAGGCGCCTCGACGAGGAAGCCGCGCGAGCCAAGGAAGTTGCGGGCGCCAGCTGATGGAATTGAAGGACAGTCCCGCCGAGGCGGAATTCCGTGCCCGCGTGCGGGTGTGGTTGCAGGACACGCTCCCGCGTCTCGGTGGCGCTGAACCGGCACGCCTTGAGGACAAACTCGACTACTGGCGCGCCTGGCAGCGGCTGCTCTACGACGCCGGGTATGCCGGGCTGTCATGGCCCAAGGAACACGGCGGCGGCGGCGCGGATGCCAAGCTGCGGGCGGTGTTCAACGAGGAGCTCGACAGAGCCGGCGCGCCGGAGCGGCTCAACATCATCGGCGAAGACTTCGCCGGACCTACGATCATCCAGTTCGGTACGCCGGCACAGCATCAGCGCTATCTGCGAGAAATACTCACCGGCAACGAAATCTGGTGCCAGTTGTTCTCCGAGCCGGAGGCCGGTTCGGACCTGGCCTCGTTGCGTACCTCTGCCACCAACGTCGACGGCGGTTGGCGAATTCAGGGGCAGAAGATATGGACCAGCCGTGCCCAACTGGCGTCCCAGGCGATCTTGCTGGCCCGCACCGGTGGCGGACCGCGGCACCGCGGGATCACGTACTTCCTGCTCGACATGACCAGCCCGGGCATCCAGGTGCGCCCGCTGGCGCACATGCTGGGCGAGTCGGAGTTCAACGAGGTGTTCCTCGACGACGTGTTCGTTCCCGATGACTGCGTTCTCGGCGAGGTAGACAGCGGCTGGCAGGTGGCGATGGGCACCCTGGCCTTCGAGCGGGTGGGTATCGCCACCGGGCGGGTGAACACCACCGGCGCGGTCAACGATCTGATTCGCGAGATTGCAGCTCGAAGCGCCGACGACGGCACCCCGCTGGGCGCCGATCCGCTGGTGCGCCAACGGATCGCCGACCTCTACGGGCGTGCCCTGATGCACTACCTGATCGGACAGCGGGTGATCACCGGGGCCGCCGAGGGCGAACCGCCGGGCCCGGTCACCTCCATCGGGAAGCTGTTCTTCTGTCCGCTGGTCGAAGACATCGCCGATTTCGGTCTGGAGCTCGACGAGATGGGCGGGCAGTTCGCCCTCGCCGAGAAAGGCATCGCGGACGCGTCGACGGCGTCTCAGCAGCGGTGGCTGCGGCTGGCGTATCAGGCGAGGGGAACCGCCATCGCCGGCGGGTCGACGTTCATCCAGCGCAACATCGTCGCCGAGCGCATTCTCGGCATGCCGAAGAGCTGACACACCGAGGAGGATCGTGACGATGGATAAAGTCGTGGCGACGACGGCAGAGGCAGTATCCGACGTGACAGACGGATCGTCGCTGGCTGTAGGGGGGTTCGGGCTGTGCGGCATTCCCCAGGCGTTGATCGCGGCGGTCCTCGACCTCGGGGTGAGCGACCTCGAGACGGTCTCGAACAACCTGGGCGTCGACGGGGTCGGCCTGGGAATACTCCTGGAACACAAGAGGATCCGGCGCACAGTCAACTCATATGTGGGAGAGAACAAGGAATTCGCCCGGCAGTACATGGCGGGTGAACTCGAGCTCGAACTGACCCCGCAGGGCACGCTGGCCGAGCGGCTGCGTGCCGGCGGGGCCGGGATCCCCGCCTTCTACACGCCTGCCGGAGTCGGGACTCAGGTGGCCGACGGCGGTCTGGCCTGGCGCTACCACCACGACGGTACGGTGGCCGTCGCCTCACCGCCGAAGGAGATCCGCGAATTCGACGGGCGTGCTTACGTTCTGGAGAGGGCCATCCGGACCGACTTCGCGCTGGTGCACGCCGTCAAAGGGGACCGGCATGGCAACCTGGTGTATCACGCGGCGGCCGCGAACTTCAATCCGGACTGTGCCGTGGCGGGCCGCATCACCATCGCGCAGGTGGAGCACCTGGTCGAACCGGGCGAGATCGAACCCGCCCACGTACATACGCCGGGGATCTACGTTCAGCGGGTGGTACACGTGGCCAACCCGGTGAAGCAGATCGAAAAGGAGACGATGCGGACATGAGTACAGCGATGAGGAGGAGTGGCGCCATATGACCTGGAGTCGAGACGAACTGGCGGCGCGGGTTGCCGCCGAGTTGCACGACGGGCAGTACGTCAACCTCGGCGTCGGGTTGCCCACCCTGATCCCCGGCCACATCCCTGCCGACATCACCGTCGTCTTGCATTCGGAAAACGGGATTCTCGGCGTCGGGCCGTACCCTCGGCGCAAGGACCTCGACGCCGACCTGATCAACGCTGGTAAGGAGACGGTCACCACCTTGCCGGGTGCGGCATTCTTCTGCTCGTCGTCCTCGTTCGGGATCATCCGCGGCGGCCACCTCGACATCGCGGTGCTGGGCGCCATGCAGGTCTCGGCCGCCGGGGACCTCGCCAACTGGACGATCCCCGGCAAGATGATCAAAGGCATGGGCGGGGCGATGGACCTGGTGCACGGCGTCGGACAGATCTTCGTGATGATGGAGCACACCGCGAAGGACGGCAGCGCCAAGATCGTCGAGCAATGCACGCTGCCCCTGACCGGCAAACGCTGCGTGCACCGTATCTTCACCGATCTCGCCGTGATCGATGTCGCCGACGACGGTCTGCACCTGATCGAGACGGCGCCCGGCGTCACTGTTGACGAGATTGTTTCGAAAACCGAAGCGCCGCTTGCGCTTCCAGCAGTGGCGTGATGCCCGCCGGTCAATCGTCGACGCTGATTGCCTGCCGGTCATCCATCGCGAGGGCGGCCTTGGCGTAACTGTGCACATGGCGGCGCATCCGCCGGGCCGCCGCCTCGGCGTCGCCGCTGCGGATCGCGTTGGTGATCGATTTATGCGCTCGCGCCGTGACCGTTCGCACGTTCTCATCGACGAAGGCCGCGTTCTCGGTGCCCGCATAAATCGCTTGCGACAACGCGGTCATGAATCCGATCAGTAACTCATTGTGGCTGGCCATCGCCACCCCGACATGCCAGTCGAGGTTGGCCTGCAGAAATGCCGACAGGTCGGAGTCGAGGTCGGCGATGTCGTTGTTCGCCCGGTCCAACACGGCCAGGTCCTCGTCGGTTCGTTTACGGGCGGCCAATTCGGCGCAGAACGGTTCCAGCGCCTCGCGCGTCTCCATCAGATCCGCCAGTTTGATCCGTTGCCCCCGGATCAGCATGCTCACCGAACTGGCCATCGACGTCGTGGTCGGACGTTGGACGAACGCACCACCGGCCCGGCCCGCTCTGACCCGCACCAGATTTTGAACCTCGAGGATTCGCAATGCTTCTCGCACCGTGGCCCGGCTCATCTGAGTTTGCTTGACCAATTCGCGCTCCGCCGGAAGCGCTGTTCCCTCGGGGAGTTCGCCGCTGAGGATCCGCTCGCGCAGCTCACGCGCCAACACGTCGGACGCTTTGGGAACGTCGACCGGTTTCAGCAGGAGCGTCGACCGTGTCGGCGCCGAGCTCGTCCCGCCGTTCGTTTCACCTTGTGCCATCGCTGTGGTCCCCCAGACTTCGGCTTAAAGGTAAGGCCTATCACTAAGGTTAGCCTATTTGCGGGTAAATCCGGTCGAACGTGGTCCGTAACAGCTCAGAACACCATTCTCGCGATCAGCTCGGCTACGGCCGCCGGCTTGTCGGAATTATCGAGTTCAACGGTGTGCCGGACGGTCAGATCGATCGTCGAGTCGCCGGCCTTGACGGCGTTGACGAGGTCAGATCGGACCCGGACGCGACTGCCCACCCGAACCGGCGCGAGAAAGCGCACCCTGTTGAGCCCGTAGTTGATGCCCATCTTCGCGTTCTCGACCCGGTAATTGGCCTTGCTCAAGCCCGGGATCAGCGACAGCGTCAAGAAGCCGTGGGCAATAGTCGTTTTGAACGGGCTATCGCTGCGGGCTCGCTCGACGTCGACATGGATCCATTGGTGGTCGCCGGTGGCATCAGCGAACGCGTCGATGCGATCCTGATCGACGGTCAACCAGTCGGAGACGCCCAATTCTTCGCCGACAGCGCCGACGGCATCGTCGATGGAGGAAATTATTCGGGTCATGTTCGTGACGGGCCTACACCGAGCGGGCGGACTTGGCCGACGCGGAGGCCGCTTTACTGTGCGCGCGGGCCTGCACCCAGTCGTCTTCGCTCATGACCGACAAGCCGGCGAAGGTGTTGGGGCCGGCGAGCCGCTGGCCTCCGTCCATCGCGATCGTCTCCCCGGTGAGATAGTCGCACGCATCCGAGAACGCGAAAATCGTCAGGTTCGCCAGTTCGCCGATGGTTCCCGACCGGCGCAGCGGAATCTGTTCGGGCTGAGTGGCCCCGGTCGAGCTCTTGTCGGTCGGATTGAGCATCTCCCAGGCGAACTCGGTCGGAATCGGCCCCGGCGCAAGGGCGTTGAGGCGAATTCCGTACGGACCCCACTCGACTGCCAGCGACATCGTCATCGCGTGCACGGCAGCTTTCGCCATGGCCGAAGGGACGACGAAGGCCGAACCGCTCCACACCCACGTCGTCAGATTCGACAGCACCGATCCGGGCAGCCCCGCAGCAATCCAGCGTCTGCCCACGGCCAGCGTCGTATTGAAGGAACCCGTCATGACCGTCGAGGTGATCGCGTCGAAAGCACGCGGGCTCAGACTGACCGTCGGCGCAATGAAATTCGCAGCCGCATTGTTCAACACTCCGGTCAACGGGCCGTGCCGGTCCCATATCTCGGCGACCGCGGCGTCGACCGCGTCGAATTCTCGAACGTTGACCGTCTGATAGTGAATCGCGCCGGGATATCCGGTCGCGATGTCGGCGGCCGCCTCGGCCAGCACAGATTCGCGCCGCCCCCACAAATGCACATGGGCACCGTGGGCGACCAACCGCTGGGCGACTCCGCGACCCAGCCCAGTACCGCCGCCGGTGATCAGAATGCGCTTGCCATCGAGCACCCTCGGATCGAAGATGCGCGTCATAGTCCCAAGCTCTTCCCGATGATCTCGCGCTGAATCTCGTTGGCGCCGCCGTAGATCGGTGGTGCCAATGCTTTCCGGACCTGCGCCTCCATGCCGAATTCGACGCTGTAGCCATTGCCGCCCATCAGTTGCACACCCTCGAGCGCGGCACGTTTGGCCACTTCGGTGCACTTGAGTTTCGCGATCGAACCTTCCCGGGCGAGTTGGTCTTCCAGTCCGGCGTCGATCTGAGCGGCCACCTGATACACATACGCGCGGCAGCAGTCGATCTCGGCGGCCAGATCGGCCAGCCGATGGCGGACGGCCTGGAACGTACCGATGGGCCTGCCGAACTGTTCGCGGGTGCGCACATAGCCGATGGTGTCTTGCAGAGATCGGCGTGCGGCGCCCTGCGACATCGCGGCGATGATGAGTCGCTCGACGTTGAGCCCGCGCATCAACCGATGCCAGGCGTCACCGATCCCGCCGACGACGTTGTCGACGGGTACGACGACGTCGGTGAAGAACACGTCGTTGACGGTGTGGCCGTCCATGGTCTGGATCGCCTTGATATCCAGTCCTGGCGTCGAGGTCGGCAGGTACAGCAGTGTCAGGCCGTGGTGTTTTGCGGCGTCGGGATCGGTGCGGGTGAGGACCAGCAGGTGATCGGCCAGATGTGCCGCGGTGATCCAGGTCTTCTGGCCGTTGACGATGAAGCGGTGATCGTCGCGGACCGCTCGGGTGCGGACCCCCGCGAGATCGGACCCCGCGCCGGGTTCGGACAACGCGATCGCTTCAAAGTGCCCGGCGCACAGGTTGCCGACGACCTCCTTCTTCTGCTGTTCGGTGCCGTGTCGCAAATAGGTCTGTGCCGCAGTCAATCCCGTGCCGTAGGCATGGATTGGCGCCTGGCCGCGCGCGGTCTCCTCCAAGAAGATGCACTCTTCGACCATCCCCGCTCCCCCGCCGCCGTATGCGACGGGAATCGACACACCGAGCCAGCCGAGTTCGGCAAACCGTCGCAGCAGTTCGGAGCTGTTGGACAGGCCGTTGGTCAACTGCGCGCGCTGTTCGAAGGTGGCGCAGTTGTCGGCACAGAATCGTTCGATCGCGGCCGCGAACTCCGACTGCTCGGCCGTGAACATGCTCAGTTGCCCCGGTAGGCAGCGAATTCGGGGCTGCGCTTCTCGTTGAAGGCGGTGATGCCTTCCTGCGCTTCGGGAGTGTCGCCGAACATCTTCAGCGTCGAGTACGCCATCTGACCCACCGACGCGAATTGTTCGGTGTCGGTGTTGAACGACTGCTTGAGAACCTTCAACGCGGTCGGGGAAAGCTGCAGGATTTCGTCGGCCCATGCGCGGACTTCGGACTTGAGCTGGTCGGGCGGTACGACCTTGTTGACCAGTCCCCAGTCGTAGGCCTGCTGAGCGGAATACCTGCGGCACAGGAACCAGATCTCGCGTGCGCGCTTCTCGCCGACCACACGCGCGAGGTAGCCGGTTCCGAAGCCCGCGTCGAACGAGCCGACTCGCGGACCGTTTTGACCGAACAGCGCGGTGTCGGCGGCGATCGTCAGGTCGCACAGCACGTGCAGAACATGACCGCCGCCGATCGCGAATCCGTTGACCGCCGCGATCACCGGCTTCGGCACGTCCCGGATGACCCGATGCAACGTATCCACCTCGAACAACCCGGTTTCGGACGGGCCGTAGTCACCGGTCTCGGCGCGCTGCTTCTGGTCGCCACCGGTGCAGAAGGCTTTCTCGCCCGCCCCCGTCAGGCAGATCACGCCGACTTCCGAACTGCCCCAAGCCAATTTGAAGGCCCGAATCAGCTCGTCGAGCGTGCGCGCCCGAAACGCGTTGTAGCGTTCGGGCCTGTTGATCGTGATCCAGGCCAGACCACGGTCGACCTCGTAGGAAATGTCGGTGAACTCGGTCATCGGTTGCCTCTCCTCATTGAAAGCCCGGCAAGTCAGAAGGTCCTGAAAGCCACTCGTTTATGGTCTTACCATATTACCAAAGCGACGCCAGCCGGCGCCAGACGCGGCGACGTGCTCATACCGTCACGAAGTCCCGACGCAGCTGGGCCAGTTCACCGATTGACCGCTGCAGGTCGTCGAGCTCGGCGACAAGGGCTTCCCGACCGACGGCAATATCGGACTCCGCGGCAGCGGGGTCGAGAAGCCCGCGGTGACGGGCCATCTTCAGGGCGGCGGTGAACATATCGGCCGACACCGACTCTTCGGTGATGCGGTGCTGCAGGGACCACTGACGAGCGAGCCGAAGACACCTCTCGAGCAGCGCGGGCTCGTCCACGTCGCGCACAGTGCCGCTGCTGAGCAACTCCTCAGCCATCACCCGGTACGCGTCGATGAAGGGCCTGAGCACGAGATGTGCTACAAGTAGCTCGCTTTCGGTCAAACTGCGCATCGCCTCATCGGGATCCAGCGGCGCCCCGGGGTCGTGGCCGCGGCCGGTCATGATCGCGAACTCATTCCACAATTCGTCGGCGAACTCGGCACGCCCGGCGAAGAAGAAGTCGAATTTGAGCAGTTCGCGGACCGCCGACGCCCTTTCCCATCCCGTGCGCTTGGTGGCCCCCGGCGTCCGGACGATGGCCAGCAAGGCAAGCTCGGCGATCGCCCTCATCACCAGGACATGGACCGCGCTGTTGCGGTAGACCGCCGCGATCAGATGCTGGTCGCCGCCGATCCCCCACACCGTGCTCGGCCCTTCGGAGTAGCACGACAACACCCCGGAGCCGACCAAGTCGCGCAGCGTCCGCGAGACCGTAGCGCGGTCGGTGAGGTCGGCCCTCCCGGCGACGGGCCAGCCGCGGGCGCGCAGGTACCGGGCCAGCGGCGCGACCGTGGCGCACACTTCGTCGAGTGTCAGGGCACGGTCTTCACCGAGCATCGCAACGCACACCGCGGCTGTCGCAGTCACCGGTGTGACCTGGTTGAGGCGGTGGCAGATGTCGAGCGCGATCCGCTCGACGATTTGCCGGTCGTTCAGCCCCTCGGCGCGCAACGCCACCATGCGCTCGTACAGCGGCACCGGCGCAGCGAAGTTGATGTAGATATGGCCCAGCCGATACCGAAGGCCGCGTGCGTAACTCAACAACCAGCGCGCGTTCTCGGGCTTCTTGGGAAGCCCACGCGATTCCTCTGTCATCAGTTTGACTTCGTGCAGCGGCAACTGGTCGAAGAGAATCGAGACGGGAACGGCGAGCGTCTGCTGTGAGCCCACGGATTCGACGGCATCGGTGACATACCGCAGCAATCCGTACCGCGGGGTCCGCAACTTGCCGGTGCGTGTGCGGCCCCCTTCGATCGACCACACCAGGTTGCGGCCACTGGCCACCATCTGGCCGACGAGCGCGCGCAGGGCCAACCGATACACCGGTACGTCGCCCGTCGAGCGCCGGACCGGGATGAATCCGTTGCGTCGGGCCATCGTGCCCAGCGGGAAAAAGTTGAGGTTGGCGCCGGCGAGCCCGAAGGTCGGCGAGATACCTTCCCGGGTGAGGCGCGGCGGAAACGAGAACTGATCCAGGTAAGACCGGTGCGAGATCAAGAAGATCAATGCGTGGTCGCGGTCGAGGGCCCGCAGTCGGGCCACCTCGTCGTCGTCGACGACGACCTGAAAGCCACGAACCATCCATGCGGACAATGCTTTCCAGGTGCGCACGACGGATGGGACATGAGTGGCCGCCATCTCGCGTACATAGCCGACCGCCTCGGCGTGCACGTCGGTCGCATCGCGGCCCAGTTGCGAAGCTAATTGCGTTGTGGCGCGATGAAAGTCGTCAGACCCGAGCAGTGCCTCGGCTTCGTCTGACGACCGGCCGGCGGACGCTTTCGCACCGAGCACCCTGGTGAACCGGTCGTGCAGCGACGTCATCGCTGCACCGCTCCGGATCCCTGCGCGATCGCATCCGACCACCTCTTTGCCGCGTCGATACCCGGCCAATCGTCCAATGTGTCGACATACAACTGGCGCGTCCGCGACACCCATTCGTTCAGGTCGTCCCGCGTCCAGTCGGTGGTCGGAACCGGTTCGTGGACAACGACTTCGATCGTGCCTTCCTGAACCACCTTGGCATTGCGCCACATGATCTCGCCTGCGTTGCGAATGACGATCGGAACGATCGGCACCCCGGCGTCGCGGGCCAGGTGAAAGCCGCCCTTTTTGAATGCGCCGACGCGCGGGCTCAGCGACCGAGTGCCTTCGGGCGCCAACACGATCGAGATCCCGGCGCGTAGCTTTTCCACCACGGGCTGCATTGCCGAGATGGCCTGAGACGTGTTTGCCCGGTCGACGAACGCGACATCGGCCAGCGTGAGCAACTGCCCGAGCACCGGGATCTGTTTCACTTCGGCTTTGGCCATGACGCTGAAGCCGCGCTGGACCACCCGCGAGGTGACCAGTGCGTCGATCAACGTGCTCTGATGGTTGATGAGAAACACCGCCGGCCGTCGCGTGCTGTGATGCTCGTCGAGGACCGTGACCCGGACGTTGCTCAATTGTCCACCGACACGGCCGAACAGCCGCGTGGCCGCGTCGACCCCGTGGCGGCGATCCACGGTCAACGCCCCGGCCAGCGCGCCCACGCCCACCGCCGCGGCGAAGCTCCCGAACAACGCCGACGTCCTGGCCAGCGCCACGGGATGCAGGCGGCTTCGCTTGCCGGAAAACCGCAGGAGTTGCCACCCGCGCTCTTCTGCTCGACGGGCCAGCAGCGGCTCCGGGTTGACCGGGTGGGGGAACCCGACACCTTCGAGCAGCGGGACGTCCTCGGCGCCGTTGGCGTAGGCATGGCTGTTTTTCAGCGGGATGCGTCGACGTCTGGCGAACTCCTTGACCGCGGCGAGTTTGCCCTCCCCCCACGGCGGACGTCCCACGACGCCACCGGTGAGCACGCCGTGCTCGGTCTGGAGCTCGGTGCACAAGACATGCTCGACACCCAATTCCCGGGCAATGGGCTGCGCCTGCATCCGCGTCGCCGAGGTCGCGATGACAACGGTGTGGCCGCGATTCTGGTGGGCGCGTACCAATCGCCACGCCCCGTGAAAGAGCGCGCCGGCGATCTGCTGAGCGAAGAGTTGCTCGCCCAATTCCATGAGGTCGTCGTCTTGGCGTCCGACCCAGCCCCGGATGCCCTGCGTGACAAGGTCTTTGAATGCCTCCTCGGTGAGGGGACCGCCGATCGCGGCGCGCAATGTCCGGATGAGCTCGTCGGGTCCGAGTTCGAGATTGCGGGCGCGGTGCGCGTAGAGCGCGCCGGCCGAGTACCCCTGGATCAACGTTCCGTCGAAGTCGAAGAACGCCGCCACGCTCCGACCGGCAGGTCCTGTCTTGATGCGCTCGATCAATTCGTCGACAGCGATCACCGGTGCTGGCGTGCCGGTCATCTCATTTCTCACTTCCGGCCGGTGGCTGCAAACAAGGTTGCGACCATCCCAATATGAGGACTTGCGCGGACCGCGCCAAGGGGTTGGAAAGGAAATACCCCCTCTGCGGGGTAGAGAACTGCCCGATGTGGTGACGCGGTGGCATCGGTCGGTCGGCCACACTCATCAGCACGCGCGTGGGTACTCGCACCGTGCCCGCGTGCCAGCGAACGGAAAAGAGGCAGCCGGATGCACATTTCAGCCGCAGTAGTGCAGGAGGTGGGAGCGCCGTTCAGCATGGCCGATGTCGAACTTCAAGAACCGGCATCCGACGAAGTGCTGGTACAGATCGCCGGAGTCGGCATCTGCCACACCGACATCGCGGTCAAGGAAGGCCATCTGCCGTTTCAACTGCCAGGCGTCCTGGGCCACGAAGGCAGCGGAACCGTGGTCTCGGTCGGTGGCGACGTCACGGCGGTTGCCGTCGGTGACCATGTCGCGATCAGCTTCAACAGCTGCGGTATGTGTCCTCGGTGCGCCATGGGCGAATCGGCGTACTGCCACAACTTCCTCGAATACAACTTCAGCGGAGTGCGCTCGGACGGAACCTCCGGACTGACTTCCGCCGGCACCAAATTGGGTGCAAATTTCTTCGGCCAGTCGTCGCTGGCCACCCATGCGCTCGCCCACGAACGCAACGTGGTCAAGTTGCCGTCGGACGTACCCGTCGAATTGGTCGGACCTCTTGGCTGCGGGATCCAGACCGGCGCCGGCGCAGTATTCAATTCGCTTGACGTGCAACCCGAGTCGGCGGTGGTGGTCGCCGGCGCGGGAGCGGTGGGCCTGTCGGCCGTGATGGCCGCGGTGGTCCGCGAGGCCAGCTCGATCATTGCTGTCGACCTCCACGAAAGCAGGCGGACGCTGGCCACCGAGCTCGGCGCCACCCACACCATCGATCCGCAAGCCGGTCCGCTGGCCGACCAGATCCGGGAGATCGTGCCGGCCGGAGTCGATTACGCCATCGACACCACCGCCGTGACCCCGGTCGTCGAACAGCTGCTGGCCTCCCTCGGGATGCGGGGAATGCTCGGGCTGATCGGTGTACCGGCCGATCCCGACGCGGTCTTCTCGGTCGGCCTGTTCCAGCCGCCGTTGCTCGGGCTCACCATTCGAGGCATCGTCGAGGGCGACTCCGATCCGCAGACCTTCATCCCCTACCTGCTGGATCTTCATCGTCAGGGCAAATTCCCGTTCGACAAGCTGATCACGACGATGCCGATGGCACAGATCAACGAGGCGGTCGCCGCCCAGCACCGCGGCGAAGTCCTCAAGGTCGTACTGACACCCTGATCGGAGCCGACTCACTTCCATGGCGAGCAACTCGCACCGACGGGCGACCATCCTGACCGCGGCCCTGCTCGGCGGAACCGCCGCGGCGGCGCGAGCCGCGCTCGTCCGGCGCCGCTCCGCCGAGCCCCGCGCAACAGTGTCCGTCCTGGATCTGACCCCGAACCACCGCGCCGGGACGGGCACGCCGCTGCTGTTGCTGCACGGGATCGGGGGCATTTGGCAAGCCTGGTCGCCGGTGCTGCCATACCTGGAACCGCACCACGATGTGATCGTGCCGACCCTTCACGGACACGCGGGCGGCCCGGCGCTGGACTCCGGCGTGGTGCCATCAGTCCAAGCGCTGGTGGACGGCATCGAGGCCGAGCTCGATCGGCTGGGCCTGCCGACCGTGCACATCGCCGGCAACTCACTCGGCGGGTGGATCGGCATCGAGCTTGCCCGCCGGGGACGCGCTCGGTCACTCGTTCTGCTCAGCCCGGCCGGGGCTTGGCGTTCGCCTCGCCGACTCCGGGCGACCGCGCACGGCATCAGGTTCTCGTTCGGCGCGCTCGCCCGCAATTCGTCGCGGGCAGAAGCGATCGCCGCACGGCGCGTGATGCGCTGGGCGATGTTGGCCGCCCAGGTGGCGCATCCGCATCGGGTGCCCCGCGAGACGTTGGTGACCTACATCCATGCCAGCGGTCAGTCCCCGGTCGTCGAGCCACTGTTGCGGGTGCTCCACCTCACCCCGGTAGACCCATTGCCCGCGGACCGGGACTACCCCGTGCGCCTGGTGTGGGCCGAACGCGATCGCATCCTGCCGTTCAAGCACTTCGGCTCGCCCATGCTCGAACGCCTGCCGGGAGCGGAGCTCATCCGCCTCAGCGGTGTCGGCCACGTGCCGATGTCCGACGACCCCGCCGGTGTCGCCGAGTTGATCCTCGAAGTGACCCGTGCCGTCGACGACGCGGCAGCCTCGACACCGGGAGGTGATGGTCTTGCCCGGCAAAGAAACTGACGACCTCGCCTCGTGGGGTGGCGGCCAAGACCTCAGCGCCTGGGAAGCGTTGATGTGGCGTACCGGCAACGACTACCGCACCCGCTCGACCGGCGTGGTCGTCGAAATGCTTGACACCGAGCCGGATTGGGATCGCCTGGTCGCCGCCCACGATCGCCTGACCCGGCTGGTACCGCGGCTGCGCGAACGCGTTGTCGAACCCGTGCTTCCCTTGGTGACGCCGGCCTGGTCGCCCGACCCCCGGTTCGACCTGAGCTACCACCTGCAACGAGTGCGGCTCCCGGGTGACGGGTCGATGGACGAACTACACGCGCTGGCGGCACAATTCGCCGCCCGTCCGCTCGACCCCGAACGTCCCCCGTGGGAGTCGCTGTTGGTGCTCGGCGTGGCTGGCGGCCAGGCCGCCTATCTCTTCAAGCCGCATCACAGCCTCAGTGACGGCATCGGCTTGCTGCAGCTGTTGGACCTCGCCCATGGGCACAGCCGGGAGCCCGGGCCCACCGACCTGCGGCCAGTACCCGAGCCGCGTCGGCAGGAGTCCCCCGAAGGGCTGCTGCTACACCGATTGGCCGACAAGGTCGTCGGCGCGCCCGGTGACGCTGTGCGCGAAGTCTTCCACGTCGCCAGTCGGCTGGCCACCGACCCGATCGGAACCGCAAGCGAAGCAGTCAAATTCGCCATGTCACTGCGACGAGTGCTCACTCCGCCCGACGCTCCGCATTCTCCCGCATTGACAGGCAGCGGATCCGGCTACCGGCTGGATACCTTCGACGTACCTTTCGACGGCCTGAAGGCTGCCGGCAAGGCGGCCGGCGGTTCGGTCAACGATGCGTTCCTGGCCGCTCTACTCGGTGGGCTTCGCCGTTATCACGAAAAGCTCTCGTTGACAGTCGATTACATACCGATGGCAGTTCCGGTCAGCCTGCGCACCGACGCCGACCCGATGGGCGCGAACAAGTTCGCCGGCGCGCGGTTCGTGGCGCCGGTCGGCGAACCGGATCCCGAGGCCCGCATCGCTGCCATCCACGAATTCATCGCCGACGCGCGGATGGAGCCCGCGCTGGGCTTCCTGGACCTTCTCGCGCCGGTCCTGAGCCGGCTGCCGGGATTTGTCCTCACCCGCATCGCCGGCGGGATGACCGGCCTATCCGATCTGCAGGCTTCCAACCTTGGGGCGGTCAGTCGCCCGCTGTATTTGGCCGGCGCACGGGTCACCCACATCTACCCGATGGGTCCTCGGCCAGGCATTCCCGCCATGGTCGCGATGGTGACTTACGACGGAACATGTTGTATCGCAGTCAACTTCGATCCCGATGCCGTCGTCGACGCCACGGCATTTGCGATATGCCTGCGCGAGGGCTTCGACGAAGTGCTCGCCCTGGCGAAAAGCGGCTGACATGGAGAGCGTCGAGCAGGCTCGCGAAGTCCTCAGCGCCGCCGAAGAAGTGGTCGGCAGCGGCACGATCAGTCCCGGATTCGGCGACGACGATCTCGACGCGGCGGCTGCCGCGTTGTCGGCGACTCGCCGCGCGCTTAGCGAGCGACTGACCGCTGGCGCCAGCGACACCGATCCCGCCCGGGCCGTGCAGATAGCGGCGCTGCTGGTGCGATCGGAACGTGCGCAGGCCGAAGTCCTCGATGCACTGCTTGACCGGCGGGCAGCCAAGGTCCTCATGGTCCGCGATGCGGTGGGGCGGCTCCGACAAGCGGGAAGCACGGCGGAGCTCATCGAGCGGGCGGCCGCGGAAGCCCAGTACATGGGGTTCGACCGAATCTTGTTCTCGCGCATCGATCATGGATTCTGGCTGGCGTCTTCGGCGTACGCCGGCACCGATGAGGGGTTTGCGCACACCTTGATCGAAGTGGGGCTGGCACATCCGCGCAAACTCAACGGCGCTCTCCTTTAGGCAGAGATGGTGCGCCGTGGCGCACCGATGGTGGTTCGTGATCCTCAGTCGAACCCACGGGTGTACACCGAATTGGTCGCCCTCACCGAAACGGAGGCCTATGTCGCGGCGCCGGTACTCGCTTGGGGCCAGCCCATCGGTCTACTGCACGCTGACCGGCAGGCGAAGTCGGCGCTGGTGGACGAGTCGGACCGCGACGTGCTGGCCGTGTTCGCCGAAGGGCTGGGTATCGCATTCGAGCGCAATCTGTTGCTGGACAGACTCAAGTCGGTGCAGCAGGCCTGTAACGACTACGCGCGCGACGTCAATGCGGTCGTCGACGACGTCACCGTTGCGGTGATGGAAAGCGCGGCCCTCGGTGAGCCCCTCGAACCTGCCCCTCCTCGCGAACGCGACGGCGGCGCTGCGGAGACGCTGACCCGCCGGGAATGGGACGTGTTGCACGGAATCGCTGCGGGAAAGACCAACGCGCAAATCGCGATCAGCCTGTTCGTTGCCGAGGGGACCGTCAAAACCCATGTCAAGCACGTACTGAGGAAGCTTGGAGCGGCAAATCGCACCGAAGCCGTTGCCAAGTATCACCACATCGTCAATTGACGTAGTTCAGAATCGGATCACGCCGCGTATGTTGCGGCCCTCCAGCATGTCCTCATACCCGGTGTTGATGTCGTCCAGCGAGTATTCGATGGTCACCAGTTCGTCGAGCTTCAGCTGACCGAGGTTGTACATCTCCAGGTAGCGCGGGATATCGTGGCGCGGGTTCGACGATCCGAACAGCGAACCGTGAATTGACTTCTCGTACAGCGTCAATTCGAACAGCGAGCCGCTGATCGACAAATCGGTCGGGTGACCGATAGCGGTGACGATCACCTTGCCGCGTTTGCCGACCAAGCTCAGCGCCTGGCCCACGTATGCACTCTCTGCCACGTCGGTGGTGATGATGCAGGCGTCCGCGAGCTGTCCACGGGTCAGATCGGCGATCAGGCCCTGCGCCTCTTCGACTGTCGCAGAGGTGTGGGTGGCGCCGAAATCAACGGCCCGGTCCCGCTTGTAGGCCACCGGGTCCACCGCGACAATGTGGCGCGCTCCTGCGGCTTTCGCGCCCTGAATGGCATTGCTGCCGATTCCTCCCACACCGAGCACGACGACGGTTTGGCCCGGCCTGACCTGAGCGGTGTTGACGACGCTGCCGAAACCCGTTGGCACACAGCATCCGATCAGCACCGCCCGATCCAGCCGACTACCGGCGTCGACTTTCACCACTGACGCGGTAGGCACCACCGTGTATTCAGAAAATGTTCCTAGTAGACACATTTGGCCCACGCCGGCGCCGCGGGCGTGAAAACGATATGTCCCGTCAAGCTGCGGACCCTGAATTATCGCGGCGCCGAGATCGCACAAATTCGTCATGCCGCGCGCGCAGTACGAGCATTTCCCACACGCGGGCAGAAAGCTCAGGACAACCGAGTCGCCCTCGCCGATGTCGCTGACGCCGGGTCCGACAGCGGCTACGACGCCGGCGCCCTCATGTCCGCCGACGACCGGAAACGGTATCGGTATATCGCCGGTGACCAGGTGGTAGTCGGAATGGCACAAGCCGGACGCCGTCATCTTGACCATGACCTCGTTGGGTCCGGGTGGGTCGAGAGTGACTTCTTCGACTTGCCACTTCTCACCCGGGCCCCACAACAGCGCGGCTTTGGTCTTCATGTCCACAACCCTCCATCACCCTCACGACCACGTCACCGAATTGTGGTCACGCCTCACCTTCGCACCGCATCTCTCCAACGGGGTGTTTTTGCTGCCATCAGGCGACAAATACCGATCTAGGGGTAGGAAAGTTAGCCCGGATGGGAGAGGTGCCGCAGATCACAGCGACCTACCGTCGGCTGTTAAGACGCCGATCGTTCGTATCGGCGATGAAGACGATGGGAACTGATCATGGCCGTAACGGATGAAGTCGTCAGAACCGACCTGAACACGATGTCGTTCTGGGCGCAGCCCCGCCCCGAACACCACCGGACGTTCAAGTGGCTTCGGGCCAACCAGCCGATCAGTTGGAACAATGCTCCCGAGGCACTGGATCCCAACCTCGACAACGCCAAAGGGTTCTGGTCAGTCGTCAAAAATCGCCACATACAAGAGGTTTCGCGGCACCCGGAGATCTTCAGCTCCGCCGAGGGCGTCTTCATCGACGACTTCCCTCAGTTGGAGACGATGCTGTCGTTCATCGTGACCGACCCACCGCGGCACACCGAGATGCGCAACATCGTCAACGTCGCGTTCGCCCCGCGCAACATCAATAAGATGGTCGATCAGATCAACGGGCTGGTGGAGAAGATCATCGACAAGGTTGCGCCGCTGGGCGAAGGGGACCTGTGTCAACTGATCACCAAGGAAGTGCCCGGCCGGGTCTTCGCCAACTTCATGGGCATCCACGACCCCGATCACATCGAGTACGTGATGGACGCCGCCGAACAGTTCGCCGGGTGGGCCGACCCTGAATGGGCGCACATCGGCTCACCGTTGATGGTGTTCGCCGACGCCTCGAACAAGCTTGCGACACTCGCCCTGGAACTTGCCGAGGAACGCAAGCGCAATCCCGGCGACGACCTGCTCACGTGGGTGGCCCAAGCGGAGTACGAGGGTCACAAACTGACCACCGGAGAAGTCGGGGTCTTCTTCGCGCTTCTTGCCGCCGGCGCCAACGACACCACCCGCCACGCGATGGCGCACGTCATCACGCTGTTCCAGCACAACCCCGACCAACTCGCTTATCTCATGGAGGATTTCGAAGGCCGGGCCGACGACGCGGTCAACGAGTCCTTGCGGATGGAACCGCCGCTGATGCACTTCCGCCGGACCGCTCTGCGCGACCACCAACTGGATGACGTCACCATCAAGAAGGGCGACAAGGTGGTGATGTGGTACATCTCCGGCAACCGGGACGAAGATGTCTTCGACCACCCCGACACGTTCGACATCAGCCGCACCCAAAAGCACAATCCTCACCAGGCGTTCGGCGGCGGCGGTCCGCACTACTGCATCGGCCATGCGCTGGGCAAGGCGGTATTTGAAGTCTCAGATGCGGCAGGTCTACACCCGGATGAAGAATCTTCAGTCGGCGGAACCAGAGCTGCTGCTGTCGAACTTCATGACCGGCGTCAAGCGGCTTCCGGCGACCTGGACGCCCGAATGACGCTGAAATGCCGGAGCGCCAACTGATTTGGCTTGCTCTTACCCCCATGGTGGCAGCGATGACCCCCCGTCATGGTGACGCGCGAAGAAGGCCGTCACGCTAAGACTTGAAGCCGGGAATGCGGGAAGGGGCATCGTGAACTTCAAGGACGTCGTTGCAATACTGGACAACTCGGTCGGCGGTGCCGACGCCGATGTGGTGTCGCACGGCCCCTTCTGGCGCGATGTCACGCGAGACCGATTCGTTGACATGAAGGTCGGCGGAAGAAAGCTCGTCGTCCTCGGCGACGGCGCCGGCTCAAACCTGGTGTTGTCGTTGAAAGGCGAAGCACCGTTTGGCTCCGACCTGGACGACCCGCCCGTCGGCGCAGTGATCCCTCGCATGCCGGCCTACCTCGATCCGGTCCCGGCGGAGGACATCGACCGCATCGAGCAGTGGATCGACGACGGCTGCCCGGCGGATTGACCAGCGCGAAATCCTGGTCTGAACAGCCATCGCGGACCCGATTACCCCCAACGTGGCAGTGATGACCCCCCGTCATGGTGACGCACAAAGAAGCCTCACGCGATGAGACTTGAAACAGCCGTAGGCAGCCACGTTGGTCACTCAAGGCAGTAGGAACAGGACACCCGAGATGACGATTACCGAACACACCGAGTCAGCCGTTCTTCCAGACGAGATCGCGCGACGCGTGGTGCTCCCCGAAGGCCACTCCGATCTCACCGCGCTGCACGAGGCCTACAAATGGCTGCGCCACAACATGCCGGTGGCCAAGGCAGTCGTCGATGGCTACGACCCGGTCTGGTTGATCAGCAAGCACGCCGACATCCAGGAAGTGGAAAGCCTCTCGGAGGTATTCGCCGCGGGCGGTGGCGCCGACAATCCCGGCTCGCACAACCCGATCCTGCAGAACCTCGCCGGTGACGGGTTCACCAAGCAACTCCTCGGTGGCAGCCTGCGCATCCTCGACGCACTCCCCTACATCGACCCACCCGAGCACACTCACGCCAAGAACATGGCGTTCAACTACTTCAAGCCCAATTCGGTCAAGAAGTTGGAGGACCAGATTCGCGAGCTCGCAAGGGAGTCGATCGAGCAACTCAAGCAGGTGTCGGCCCGCGGCGAGATCGATCTCGTCGACGACTGGGCGCTGGGCTACCCACTGCACGTGATGATGACGTTGGTGGGCGTGCCGCGCGAGGACGAGCCGCGGATGATGGCGCTTACCCAGGAGTTCTTCGGCGCGGCCGACCCGGAGCATCAGCGCGACGACGTCGAGGTGCTGTCCCCGGAGGCGATGGCCCAACAGTTCTCGGCCACCATCCAGGACTTCTTCGGCTACTTCGACGCTCTCGCCGAAGACCGCCGCGCCAACCCTCGCGACGACCTGGCCACGGTGGTCGCCTGCGCGAAGGGGGCGGACGGTGAGTACTGGCCCAAGTCCTTCGTCTACGGCTGGTACACGGCCATCTTCACCGCTGGGCACGACACCACATCGGCAACCCTGGCCGGCACGCTCCAGCAATTGGCTAAACACCCCGACATTCTGGCGCGCGTCAAAGCCGACCCGAGTCTGATCCCTGACCTGATCCAGGAGGGTCTGCGTTATGTGGCACCGGTCAAACACTTCATGCGCAAAGCGTTGACGGACTTCACGTTGCACGGTCAGACGATCAAAGCCGGTGATCGTTTGATGCCGTTGTTCCAGTCGGGCTGCCGCGACGAGGACGTCTTCGACCACCCCGACGAGTTCAACATCGACCGCAAGCCGAACAACCACCTCGCGTTCGGGTTCGGCGCGCACACCTGTGTCGGACAGCACCTGGGCAAGCAGGAATTGAAGGTGATGTTCGAGGAACTGCTCCCCCGACTGGACTCGATCGAGGTCCTAGGGCCCGGCAGCGTGACGCAGACGAACTTCGTCGGCGGTCTCAAGCACCTGCCCGCCAAAGTCAAGATCTCCTGAGCCGCCGGCACTTTCAGATGACAACCATCGACTATCCCCAGCTCTACATCGGCGGCACGTGGCGAGCTCCCGCCGGTCACGACAGCATCGGGGTCTATTCGCCTGCAACAGAAAATCGCATCGGTTCGGTACCCAGGGGCACCGAAGCCGATATCGACGCGGCTGTCTCGTCTGCCAGAACGGCGTTCGACGCCCCGGACGGTTGGGCGAACTGGGATCCCAAGGAGCGCGCCGACGTCCTCGAACGATTCGCGGTGGAGCTGGAAGCGCGCGGCGCTGAAACGGCCCGACGGGTGTCGATGCAGAACGGCATGCCGATCTGGCTCGCCCAGCAATTCGAGGCCGGCTTCCCGCCGTTGCTGTTGCGCTACTACAGCGACCTGATGACCAGTGCGCCGGTCGAGGAACCACGCGTCGGCATGCTCGGTGGCGCATCGCTGGTGTCCAAGCAGCCCGTCGGCGTGGTGGGCGCCATAGTGCCCTGGAATGTCCCGCAAGGGATTTCATTTCTGAAACTCGCACCCGCCCTGGCAGCCGGCTGCTCCGTGGTGCTCAAGCCAGCCGAGGAAACCGTGCTCGACGCATTCCTCATGGCTGAGGCCGCGGCCGCCGCGGGCGTGCCCGACGGTGTGCTCAACGTTGTCCCCGGCGGTCGTGAGGTAGGTGCCTACCTCGTCGAACATCCTGGCGTGGACAAGGTGTCGTTCACCGGCTCCACCGCTGCGGGTCGGTGGATCGCTGAAACCTGCGGACGACTGCTACGACCGGTCACTCTTGAACTGGGTGGCAAGTCGGCCGCCATCATCCTCGACGACACTGACCTCGCCGCCTCGCTCGAGTCCTTCTTCGGCTGCACTCTGCTGAACAACGGTCAGATATGTTGGCTGAACACCCGAGTCCTGGCTCCGCGCAGCAGGTACAACGAAATCGTCGACACAATAACAGATCTCGCGCGTTCACTGACGATCGGCGACCCGCTCGATCCGGAAACCAAGATTGGCCCGCTGGTGTCGCAGCGGCAGCGTGACCGCGTCGAAGGCTACATCGCCCAGGGCAAGAGCGAAGGCGCTCGGATGACCACCGGCGGCTCTCGGCCATTCGACCGGGGTTGGTTTCTGTCGCCGACCATCTTCGCCGACTTGGACAACAACGCGACGATCTCGAGGGAGGAGATCTTCGGTCCGGTACTCTCCCTCATCCCCTACTCCGACGAGCAGGAAGCGATCGCGATCGCCAACGACAGTGTCTACGGCCTTGGCGGCACGGTGTGGTCTTCGGATGCCGAACACGCCACCAGCGTTGCTCGCCGGGTTCGTTCCGGGACCGTAGGGATCAACCACTACGTCAACGATCCCGTTGCCCCGTTCGGCGGCATCAAGCAAAGCGGGATGGGTCGCGAACTCGGTCCGGAAGGTCTGCACGCGTTCCAGGTGTACAAGACCATCTACCTGCCACCGGTTCCCGACCAGCAACAGGCCACGCAGTTGTAGTTCGACTGGAGCTGAGCTGATTTCGTGTCACGATCGGAGCAAGGAGACATGTCTGCGCCCGCCGTCACCGCGCCCAGCGCCAACGTGCATGAGTTCACCACCGAGCTGACGGTGCGGCAGCGCAGCACGCCGGTAGAAGGCGTGGTGGTGCTTGACCTCGCGCATCCGGCAGACGAAGAGCTGCCGCGCTGGGGGCCGGGCGCTCACATCGACTTGATGCTCGACGACGGGGTGACGCGTCAGTACTCGCTGTGCGGTGATCCGCGCGACGCGGGCGTCTGGCGCATCGGGGTACTGCTCGAAACCCACAGTCGGGGCGGCTCGCAATACGTTCACGAAAAGCTTCACGAAGGAGCGACGGTCCGAGTTCGCGGCCCGCGCAACCATTTCCCGCTCGTCGACGCGTTGCACTACAAATTCGTCGCCGGTGGTATCGGCATCACGCCGATCTCCGCGATGATCGAGGCCGTGCAGCGCGCCGGCGGTGACTGGACGCTGCTCTACGGTGGCCGGACGCGGGCTTCGATGGCGTTCGCGGAAGATCTTGCCGAGCGCTATCCCTCGCGGGTTACGTTGTGGCCCCAGGATGAACGCGGTCTGCTCGACCTCAAATCGCTGCTCGAAAAGCCCCAGGACAATACGTTGGTGTACTGCTGCGGGCCTGAGCCCTTGCTCGCGGCGATGGAGCAGCAGTGCGCCCATTGGCCAAGCGGAGTGCTTCATATCGAACGGTTTGCGCCGCGGGCGCAGTCGGCGGAGGAAACCGCTGAGGCCCTCGACCACTTCGAGGTGGTGTGCCAGCGGTCCGGGGCCAGTTTCGAGATCGGGCCGGAGCAGTCGGTTCTGGAAGTCCTTGAGGAATCAGACATCCCGATCTTGGGCAGCTGTTATGAAGGCGTCTGCGGAACATGTGAGGCCAAGGTGCTGGAGGGCATCCCGGCTCACCGGGACTCCGTGCTGACCGATGCCGAGAGAGCAAGTTGCGAAGTGATGATGCCGTGCGTATCGCGCTCCCGCACCGAGAGGCTGGTGCTGGACCTGTGAGAAGCAACTATCCGTTGAAGTGCTGGTACGTGGCGGCGAACTGCGCCGAACTCGGCGAAGTGCCACTCGGGCGCCGGTTGCTCGGCCGCGACGTGGTGTTGTGGCGCGGCGCCAGCGGCAGCGTCAACGCATTCGAAAACCGTTGCGCGCATAGGTCGTTCCCGTTGTCGCACAGTCGAATCGACGGAGATCGGCTGGTCTGTGGTTATCACGGGTGCACCTACGACTCCGATGGCAACTGCGTGTATACGCCGAGCCAGCCGAAGGTGCCGACTGGGATGCGGGTGCCGGTGTTTCCGCTTCTTGAGGAGCCGCCGTTCGTCTGGATCTGGCTGGGGCCCCCGGGCGCTTCCGGTGGGAGCGAACCGCCGCGCAATCCGTGGACCAGCGATCCAGGGTGGTCGACGTTCGGCAGCGCCTGGCACGTCAACGCGAATTACATGATGGTCCACGAACACTACATGGACTTCAGCTACGCCCCCATCCTGCACAGGCGTGATGTGCCCGCCGAGATCGACAGCATGCCAGCGTTTAACGACATCGAGGTCACCGAGACGACCGTCTCCTACACCCGGCTGCTGCCCGATGCGCAACTCGTCGACTGGGAGGCCGACGCGACCGGACTGGATCGCGACGTGACCTACAAGCGCCGCGAGAGCGGAACCTTCGTCTCCCCCGCGATGCACCGTCAGTACTGGGAGCTCGCGACCGCGAATGGCGAGCGGTACACCACCACCCGAACCCACGGCATCACGCCCGAGACGGAAACGTCGACACACGTGTTCTTACAAGCGTCACGCAACTACGGACTCGACGACCATGCGGTGACAGACCGGCTCACGTCGTTCCTGGCCGGGGTTGCCGAGCGCGACACGTCGATCCTGGAGATGGCATCCGCGCACGTCGGATACGACGGCTGGCGGGGTGGCGTGGAATTTCAGGCTGACGCCGCCGCCTTGCGCGCGCGCCGGATTGTCGGGGTGATGCTGGCCAAGGAAGCGGGCCGGTCGGCGATCCGACCCGGCCTCGCGCCCACCAGCCGGCGGGACTCGCTCAGCCCGCGTCAACCCGTGAAGGGTTAGCCCGCTCGAATTGCCGCGCGTCGCCGCAACTGTGCCGATCGCGGTCATCAATGGCAGGCTCTCTGATATGGCATTCAAAGTGCGATTCACCGACAAGTTCAACGACTACGACACGGGCGACTCGTACAACTTCCTGGAGGGCGGCGTGCTGTCGATCGTGTACGCCGCCAACAAGGCAAAGTCGACCGAATACCACGCGCCCGGCCAGTGGATGCAGGTGATCGCCGAACCACCGCACGCGCCCGGCCAGAGCGGCTACTGAATCGGAGGCTGCTATTCGGCGTCGGTGACAACTTCGAGGCGCTGGTTCACCCGGGCCAGCGCCTCGTCGAAGATTTCCACCTTCTCGCCGCGCTTTTCGTTGGCCGGCTGGGCGGACCCTCGAGCACCCTCGGCCTCCACTCGCGCCGCACCCTGTCGCCGCAACAGGCTGAAGTTCTTCTCGCGCAACGTTCTGAGCCGGCTCTGGAGATCCTTCAGCTGCTTCACGTTCATGCGATCCAGAGCGTCGGGATGACTCTCGCCGATCAGCGAATTCTCCTGCTGGGTCAGGTTCACATGGTGGTTGTGCATCGTTGATTCATAACGTGCGCCGGTCACGCCGGTGGGCAATCACCGCACGGCACGCCGAACCGCCATCCCGTGGCTACTGCGAGTTCATCGGTAACGGTCATCGCCTGAGATCGGTCGAGACATCGACGCCACTCTGTACGAGGATGAAGCCATGCGATTTCTTGTGATGCTTGCGGGCTTCGCCGCCGCGCTCGGGGTGGCCACGCCGGCACACGCCGATCCGAGTAGCTCGGGTCCCGACGCCAGCTTCTTGGCGGCGCTCAACAAGGCCGGCATCACCTATCAGGACCCAAGTGTTGCCGTCGCGGCCGCCAAAAAGGCATGCGAGCTGATGGACCAGGGCAATCCGCAAGTCGGCGTGATCAATAGCGTGTCATCGAGTAATCCGGGCTTCAGCAGCGACGCCGCGGCCCAGTTCACCATGATCGCGGCCAGCGCTTACTGCCCACAACACATGGGGCAACAGATCACCCATGCCCCGCCAACTCCGCTCCCGACGCAGTAGCCGCTATTCAGCAAGGAAATGCCGCGACCCGGGTCGCGGCATTTCCAGCTTTTCGTCGCGCGGTGCAGGGTCCGCGGATTTCACCCGGCTAGCCGAAGAAGCGGGTACGCGTACGCCGACCCATCAGGCCAGTGCCGCCACGCCGGCCCAACAAACCGCCGCCGCCGCGCCGACCCGTCACGGATTCGTAGATCGCGATGAGAACGACGGCAGCCACGACTCCGACGAAGAACGGAATCCACGCGACTCCACCATTGGCATTGTGGTATCCGAATTGGCTAGCCACCGCAGAGCCGATCAAGCCACCCAGGGCGCCGATGAGAACTGTCGGGAGCATCCCGATGTCCTGCCTACCCGGCATGACGAGACGTGCCACCACACCGATGACCGCGCCCACGATGAGTGCAAGGATTATTGATCCGATCATTCCAACTCCTGTCGTAGCAGCGCCCCGAGCGGACACCAACGTGCAATACCGGTTACCCGAACCGCAGCGTCTATAACACACATGTTGAGCAAGCCTGGTGGTCCGCTAATCCACGTTCGAAGCGCCGTCCAATCGCGGGTTGGTCCATGCGGCGGTGGTCGCGGGCAGGTGGCACAATCCCCCGCATGGGGGATCGCGATGCACTCCAAGCTGAAGTGTTGATACGGGCTTTGTCCGATGTGCGAGATAAGTTGATCAGCCAGATGAGGCGGCTGGAAAAGCACGGTTCTCAGATGGACGCCTTGGCGCTACGCCGCGACGTCAACGAGGCTCAGTCCCACATCGACACGCTGCGGCAGCGCTATTTTGGCGTGGCGCCTGCATCTCAGCGGACCGTGTCAGGTCAGCTCGGCCGGATGTGACTCTCGCGCGCGAACTTGATCATTGCGAATTCGTGAGCATCACTAGGCCTGGCCGCCTCCCTGCCGGCGATGACCAACGGCACGCGTACACGAGGACTTTCGCCACGTTCGCCAGCAGAGGTTGGGGGCCTAACTTCGGTTGGTATGAAGCGAAACGTGTTGGCCGCGGGCCTCGCACTGTTGGCGCTCCTGGTGGCGCTGGTCGTGGGGTTACTGGCGGCGCCCCACGCACATACCGACGGCGACGATGACTTCTCTTCCGCCGCGACATCTTCCGTCATCACGGTCCACCAGTCTCAATGACTCGGTGTCAGTGAGACCCGCTGCCCCACAACAAACCCGGCTAAATCTGGTCAAATACCGCTGCCGCTGGATCGTGGATGGAGAAGCCGACATCGTCGCTTACATATGGATCGGTCAGGTGGCTTGGGCAGTAGACCTGCGCTGATACGGCGATGAATCTGATCGCGGTTCTATGAACCCGAGCGGTCTGTTGGCGCAGAGCCGGATCATCCTCGAACATGCCGTTCATCTCTTCGTCCACCACGGTGTAGACCGAAGTGCCGTGATTGAGTTCGTTACAGATTTGATGGGCTCGGGCGACCAGGGCAGGCAAGTTGTCCATGACCGGAACCTGATCTTGTTCGAGCAAGTCCACAAACTGATCCTGCTGGCTTGGGTCGGCGCTCGCCGCGCCCGCGCAAATCATTGCGGCGGTCAGCACCACCGCGGCGGTAATCAGAGCGTCTGCAATGCTGGTACTGCCAGTGCGCACGACAAGATTTTAATCCCGTCCACGCCATCTGCTCGGACCGAATTGGCGGCACGGAAACTCAGTCGTCGTCCCGAGGCTCGAGAATCATGGTGACGATCGCGTCGCGCGGGAACTCGACGGTGTACGGTCCTTCAGGAAAATCCGATGTCAGCCGGATCTTCGGCGGTTCTCCAGCACCCTGATCGTGGATTAGCTTGACCCCGTCGACGACGAAGTTCGCAGGCGGTACGCCGTCCATGCCAGACGGCATGAGCAACTCAAAACCGATCTCCACGTCCTCGACGCGGATTTCGGTGGTCGCGTAGTGCTTCGCCATTCGAAGCAACTTAGCGCCCGCACGTGGCCGAGCTACGACAAATCAGTTACCCGCGGATGACTGGCACAGACGAGCGGCAGTTCCATGCCGCCCACAGATACCTTCTGGCCCGCTGACTACGCCTGGGCTGCGAACTACAGCGGCAATGCCGTCTACAACACCGCCGCACAGTGGGTCGCCGCCGCTGACCGTATCCGCGGCAGTTGCCAATTCCATTTGCTTCGGTTTCACTTCGGTGCTCGAATGGGGGTCTGTGACGCGGTGGCGACGGACTTCGGAGAATGCGCAAGCTATCGACAGCCAGCCGAGCACTCACATGCTGCGGCGCCAGTGCTGGTTATTCGCGATCGGTTCGTCATTATTCGCGATCGGCACGGCTCCGGGATTCGCCATGGTGGGCGGTGCTGGCGCCACCAACCTACTGTGTTTCATCGGCTCTTGGTTTTTCACCAGCGCGGCACTGATCCAACTGCTGCTTAGCAGACCGTCGACGAGTCGATCGTGGGAAACGCCCTCAATACGAGCTGAATTCCTATCGGCGGCAACGCAGTTCGTCGGCACCCTGCGCTTCAATGTCAGCACCGGTGCAGCGTTGTGGGCGCATCGAATACTTGCGCGCCAGCACTTGGTGTGGTGGCCGGACGCGACGGGTTCGGTCGCATTCCTTATTAGCGGGGCACTTGGGGTCGTGGCAGTAACCCGCACGGTCGGGCTCGCTCAACTGAAATCACGCGAATGGTTGGCAGCGTGGACCAACATGATCGGCTCAATCGCCTTCGGCGCCTCGGCGGTCGGCGCCTTCATCACGAAGACAGGCGTCACCGACGACGCCCTGCTGGCCAACGCTGGTACCTTCGTCGGGGCGCTGTGCTTCCTGATTGCCGCCCTGCTCATGCTGCCCAGACGTTTCTCACCTCGAGCCGCCCGAGCATGAACTTCCACTTGACCCCCGGTCAGACATTGGACAATTTCGATTGTCTTGCAATGACTCCCGACATGCTCTGATCACAGGCCCAGCCGAAACGCAACTGAAAGCTGAATGCCGACCAACTCATGCGAGCGAGTCAACATAGGCGTACTCAGCAGGCCTCATCAAACACGTGCGCGCTTAATTGCGCACTTCCGCGTAGTCCAGTTCGAACGCCGACTCGGTGAGCCGACCGCTACAGCCTGCTCGACGACCGGCATCAGTGCGTTAATGGCACCGCCTTCCTCCACCGCTCTCCCCGCGCAGCGGCAGCCCGGATTGCGTACTGCGGCTCGGTTTCTCTGCGACTCTGGGACTTTCAGGCCTAAACTTCTTCTCCATGGCAGCCGAACCAGAGGCACTCCCCGACTTCTCGCCGTTCCACAGGATGAGAGAGATCGAGCTTGACCCTGAATCCGTCGTGGGCAAGGAGCTCCGCGACCGGTTCGCTGAGCTCGACCAGTCCTTTACCGGAAAGAACCCTCTCTGGGCCGCCGTCGTGAAACTCATCGGCCTAACTGCTATGTGCGCAAAGGGTGTCATCGACCTCGAAAAAGAGGTGATCAAGCTGAGGCGCGAAGTGAGATCCCGCCGCGACGCATGATCGGCGGATGGGCAACGACTAAAGGGCACCGTCGGTAACTGCTCGTGTTGGGTTCGGTTATCCGTGGCACAAGGCCATCGTGAAAGTTCAGGCCAGCGGTAGTTAAATCAAAAAGGCTCCCCCCGGTGTCCGTTGGTCCCATCAACGCTGTGAAAGGTGCCGCCAAGGCTGGCGATGGTTCCGGGTTCGCGGGCATCGGGGCCAAATACCGTTTTGATCAGCCGAACAAGTGCTGTTCTACATCGTCAAGCTTCAAGCTGAAATGCTGTCGGGCGAGGTCGAGATGCGCCTGCCGCCGCCGACCCGCGTCTTTCCATGTCGTCTCGATGGCGGTCACATCGGGACGACGACCTCTTGCGAAATCCGCGCTCAGTAGCGGCAAGCACTTCTCCGTGATCTCGCGGAGTTTGACGTTGAGGGACTTGACCGCCTCGTCGAGCGCTGAGCCGTTCAGTATTGCCAACGCAGAGAACAAGGGCGGTTCGATCGTCTGGAACCATTTGTCGGCGAATGTCTGATACACCCGACCAAATTGGTAACAGACCGGCTCTCCTGGTATGTCTCCCGGCTCCGGCGGTGCGATATCCGATCGGGGTCTGTTTGGGTCGAAGGTCGGAGGCAAGTTCTTCATGTAGGCCGTGAAACTCGCCAAGTCGATGCCCATTGAGACGATCGCAGCCCAAAGACCGCTCAAGCTACGGATATTTTCTCGGCGGCGTTGGAGTTCGTGGTCCACCAATCGGCTGCGTTCGGCGCGGGCCGATTCGCGTTGTGCGTATATCGCCGCACGGAGCGCGACGACCACAGCGGCGAACGTGAATCCACCGGCAAGCCATTCGGCTAGCGGTCCCCATTGCGGTGCACCCCACTCTTGTCCGTAGCCGACGCCCAAGAAGAAGATCAGCGCGAGAGCACCGACTGTGCCGAGCGCCGCCAGCCACCAGTTGGGCGAGTCTGTCCGGTTAGGTTCTTCCATACTCAAAAGTCAAGCAAAGGCTGAATTGCATGAGCTTGCAGACACGCCCGGGACTAGGCCGACTCCTTAAATTGAACCGACCGGGGCGCTAGTGTGTGGCTGCGTGATGAGGGAATGGATCGGGGGCCGCACCTCCAGATGAGCACCACACCGTTGTGGGTCCCGCTGGTCGTCGCACTGATCGGTGTCATTGGTACGGCTGGCGGCACCATCGGTGGAATGCTCATCCAGCAACGCGCTTCCCGTCAGCGAGAGCACGCACAGTGGTTGCGCGAGGATGAGGCGAGGACATTCGAGCACCGCCGCGAAGCCTACGTCGAGCTGTACCGGAGGCTACGCACGCTCTCGTCGCGCATACAAGAGTTAGACGAAAACCAGCCATTCCCTTTCGAAGATTGGCGCGACGAGATATTCGAACATTTTCCGGATATCGCGGTGTATGGAACAGACAAGATCGTGACCCTAGCCGATTTGGCCCTCGATCTCGTTCTGACTTGGGCACGGGCACAGAGCGAGGGTAAGCAAAGCGGGGAGCTGGAATGGCGTGCAAGGAAAGCGGTCCACGGTTTGCTAGAGGCAATTCGTGAAGAACTTGGAGTACCGAAGGGCGGGACGCTGGACCTTGACAACCTCCCAGGGCTAGGCGACTACGGCTAGATCGACGAACGGTAATCCTTTAGCGCGGTACCTTGATTTCCTGCGAAGCACAACCAAATACGGCTGTCCGAAGTCACTACGAAAAAGCGAACGGAGGCAAGGATCATGTACTGGTATTACAACACTTTCACCAAGCCCGACGACCCGCAAACATGCCTGGCGTATACCCAGAGTGCGTTCGCGAGCTTCAACTTGATCGTCCGCCTAACTGAGGGATATACGACGGTTGCCAGCGCGGCCGACAACTCCGTATTCGTGCAAGTCACTTGCGTTCCGCAAGCTCAAGACACTTGGGTAGTGGTCACTACATTCTCCGACGACAACAACGTCGCCGAGACAACACAAAACAATGTCCGAACAGACATCCAGACCACGGTGCGCATCGACTAGAGATGGGGGATTCTTAAAACCACCTCCTACAGCCCGAACAGCCGCCAGCGTTGCGCTCAGCCACAGCAATCGACACCCGAGACTCCAAAGCCAAGACGCCGCCGAGGCCCCAAACCGACCGGCGCACAGCCACACTGGCGACCGCCCCGCCGACCATCCCTCCCCCGATCACCCTCCCCGCCACGGCCCAATCCGAAGAAAGGGCTGGCTGGAATGCAAAACGCTTCCCCGCGCGTGAGAGACTGGCTGGTATGGCTGAATTGTCTTGTGGCGGGCTGCTTGTGGAGCGGGTCATCGCCGACATGGCCGCGCATCAATTGGAACCTGATCAGCGGGACCGGGAATTGTTTTCGGTGGTCGCGGATATCGCGGACGAGATCGAACGGCTGAAGTCTGTCGTCGAGGACGAGGGCCGGACGGTTGTGCTGAAGGATGGCCGGGTCGTTGTGCATGGCTGTGTGGTCGAACTCAGGTTGCAACGTGCGGCGCTGGCGAAATTAATTTCGTCGCTGAAGCTGGACGGCCCTGGCACCAAGGACCCGATCAAGCAAGCCGCCGCCCGGTCGCGGTGGGCGCAACACAACGCGGCCAAAGCCCGGATGGATGGTGCGTGATGGGTTCGCGTCCGCTGAACAATGTCCTCGGTTGCACGTGCCCGGTCTGTACGAAAAGATCCGCGCCAAGGAATTGAAGCTGGCATTCTCACCGGACCCGCGACTGTGGCTGGTCAAAGATGACCCGGTCGAATACGAGAGGGTAGCGGCGACCGCGCCGAAATACTCACCGACCGTGCTCTACCAAGTTGATGAACTGTTGGCATTCCAGCCGGTGCGGTTCCCGCGGTGGTGGCTTCCCGCCGAGGCGCACGGGTGGGCACCGTATGACAGCCGTGAACATGATTGGTTCATCCTGTCGGCGGACGACTGGTTAATGCCCGCTTAGCGGCCCCAACTCCGACCATCGCGGACTGAGGTTGTAGCCGATGGCCGGATTATTCGCGCCCGTCTCGCGGATGAGCTTGACCTCCATTGCGCGGGCCTCGGCGTCGGTCGCGGTCTCCGACTCCCAGAGGATTTGCTTTCGCACCGTCAGATCGAGTCGCTGGTCGATGTGGTCGGCGGCGATTTGTTCTTTGCCTCGGTTGCTCGGACTACCGAAGTAAGCCAAGGTGCCGGTGACGTCCAGACCGACGTAGATTTTCCCGTTCGGGTACGTGATCTTGTAGACCTGTTTGCGGCGCGGCATAGGGTCATATTGCCCGCCACTGTGGATACAGCCGCCGTGACCACCCAAAACGGCCAGCAAACACATTTTCGGGTGCCGGGAAAGCTGGTTTGGGTCAAACGTGTGGGTCAAACGTCGGAAAACGGACGTTCAGACGGTCAAAAACCGCCTCTGACCTGTGTCGGGCTGACAGGATTTGAACCTGCGACCACTTGACCCCCAGTCAAGTGCGCTACCAAACTGCGCCACAGCCCGGCGCCGCCGACCGCTGACGGCAGCAGGTGGAAAGCCTACAGCAGGCGGTAGCGCCCACCGGAACGACGTGGCACGATCGCGCAGGTGGCGATCCAACCAGCCGAATCGCAGCGGCTGCGGGAATTGACCCGGCTGCGTCGAGTGCGTGACCGGGTCGATCGGGACTACGCCCAGCCGTTGGACGTCGAAGCGCTGGCCCGCGACGCGCACATGTCGGCCGGGCACCTCAGCCGGCAATTCAAAGCCGCTTACGGCGAGTCGCCGTACTCCTACCTCATGACACGACGCATCGAGCGCGCGATGGCGTTGCTGCGGCGCGGCGATCTCAGCGTCACCGAAGTCTGTTTCGCCGTGGGCTGCTCGTCGCTGGGAACATTCAGCACTCGATTCAGCGAGCTGGTCGGCGTCTCGCCCAGTGTCTATCGGGACCAGACAGCAGGGGTGAGCGCCGGCCTGCCGTCGTGCATGGAGAAGCAAGTCACCCGACCGGTCAGGAATCGAGAAGCACCCGCGGTCGCCCTGCACCTACCGTGACATCCATGGACATCACCATTCACTCGAGCTTTGTGCCACACGACAATCCGGAAGAATCACTGGCCTTTTACCGCGACGTCCTCGGCTTCGAAGTCCGCCTTGACGTCGGCAAGGGCACGATGCGGTGGATCACTGTCGGGCCGCCGAATCAGCCCGACACGTCGATCGTCTTGAATCCGCCGAGCGCCAACCCGGGCCTCACCAATGACGAACGACGGACCATCGCCGAGATGATGGCCAAGGGCACCTACGCGACCATCGTCCTGGCCACCAAGGACCTCGATGCCACCTTCGAACGACTGCAATCGGGCAACGCCGACATCGTGCAGGAACCGACAGAGCAGCCGTACGGAATCCGCGACTGCGCCGTCCGCGACCCCGCAGGCACCATGATCCGCATTCAGGAGTTGGGCTAAACGGTCGTCGGCTCGCTGAGCTTGACCAGCATTTTGCCGATATTGGCGCCGGTGAACAGCCCGTTGAGGGCATCGACGCAGGATTCGATGCCCTCAAAGATGGTCTCGCGGTGCCTGATTCGGCCCTCATGCTCCCATTGCCGGAGCGCAGCCGAGGCCTCGTCGAAACGGCCCCACTGGTCGAGCGCATTGAATCCCTGCATCGTCGCGGTCTTGGCCAGAATGTTCACGTAGTTGGCCGGACCGGGATGATCGCCGCTGAGGTAGCTGGAGATCACGCCGCACAGCACCACCCGTGCGTTCATCGCCAACCGGCCCAGTACCGCGTCGAGGATGGGACCGCCGACGTTGTCGAAGTAGACATTCACCCGCTGCGGGCAGTGCTGTTTGAGCGCGGCCTGCAGATCGTCGTTCTTGTAGTCGATGCACGCGTCGAACCCGAAGTCCTCCACGACCGCCCGGCATTTCTCCGGCCCGCCGGCGATGCCCACCACCCGTGCCCCGGCGATCTTGGCGATCTGGCCGGCGATCGAGCCGGTGGCACCCGCCGCGGCCGACACGACCACGGTGTCGCCGGCTTGCGGCTTCCCGACGTCGGTCATCCCGATGTATGCCGTCGCGCCCGTCGGGCCATAGACCGACATGATGGCCAGCTGGTCGCTCTCCCCCGGGATCGGTGTGCTGAACACATCGTCGCGGATGATCACGTATTCCTGAAAACCGGTCAGCGTGGTGATCACGTCGCCGACCTTGTAGGCGTCGCACCGTGACGACACCACCTCGCCGATGCCCGCCGCGCGGATGACCTCACCGAGCTGCACCGGCGGAAGGTAGCCCTGCTGGTCGTTGAGCCAGGTCCGGACCGCGGCATCGAGGCCGACGTAGGTGGTGCGGACGAGCGCTTCACCCTCGGCCGGCTCGGGTGCCGGCGTGGTCACCAGCTCAGTGTCATCCGACTGAACAAGGCCGCTGGGGCGGCGACGCAGCAGGATCTGGCGGTTCGCAAAGTCGGGCACGATGCAGAAACTACCGAATGCGAATGGCCTATTCGGCCCGATCTTGGTATGGGAGCATCTGTGGATGACATCCGACGACGATCCCGAAGCCCGAATTCGGGAGCTGGAGCAACCGCTGGCGGACACGGCTCGCGCATCCGAAGCCGTCGGAAATCAGCCGCCCAGCAAGTGGGCTGCCCCGTCCGGTCCGGTGGCTCCGCCGCCACCGCCGCCCTACAGCGGTGGCGGTCCCGCGCTCGCACCGCCACCCCCGCCGCTGCCCTATACCGGCTCGATGTTCGGGCAAGCACCGCAGCCGTCGTCGAACAACCGGGTGTGGTGGATCGTGGCCGCTGTCTTCGTGATTGGCATGATCGCCTTGCCGGTCGCGATCTTGTTCTTCACCGCACACCAGGTCTCGCACAGCGGTCTGACCACACTCTTCCCGACCCCGAGCTTCGTCCCCGACCGCCCGAGTCCATCCATCGCCGTCACGCCCACCGCGCCTGCTGCCGCGCCGTCGGTGCCGCCGTCAGGCGAGACCCTCAGCATCTCCGGCATCAACGAGAACCGGACGATCGCCTGCAACCAGAACACCGTCAGCATCAGCGGGGTGGGCAACACGGTCGTGATCACGGGCCACTGCACCAGCCTGTCGGTGTCCGGCGTGCAGAACAAGATCACTGTCGAGGCGGTCGATAGCATCGAAGCCTCCGGCTTCAGCAACCAGATCACCTACCGCAAGGGCTCGCCGCACATCGAGCAATCCGGCGAAGGAAACGTCGTCCACCAGGGCTGATCTTTACACGGCGAGCAGCCGGTACACCCCGATCAGCCCGACGACAACGATCGTCGCGCGCAACGCATTCGGCGACAACCGACGACCGTAGCGTGCGCCCAACCACCCGCCGAGCAGCGACCCGACCGCGATGAGACCCGCGACCGGCCAACTTATCCGGTGGAAAGCCACGAATGTATAGGCCAGCGCTGCAACAAGATTCACGAGCAGAGTCAGCAGATTCTTCGCCGCGTTCATCCGCTGCATGGATTCGGGCAACAGTGCACCCATCACGCCGACGAGCAGAATGCCCTGCGCCGCAGTGAAATAGCCGCCGTAGATTCCGATCGCGAAGGTGCTCAACACCAATGCGGCCATCCTGCGCGGTGACACCTCGTCACCAGCACGACCTGCTTTCTGGGCCCGGTCTTGCGCCCACGCCTGAATCCGCGGGCCGACGACTACCAGGATCAGCGCCGCGATCAGCAGGACCGGCACGATCTCAGCGAATACTTTCTCCGGCAGATGCAGCAGCAGCCCGGCACCGATGATCGCGCCGATGATTGACGCCGGTATCTGCCAGCGCAGCCGGTCCCACTGACCACTTAACTCGCGGCGGTATGCCCACGTGCTCGAGACGTTGCCCGCGACCAGGCCCACCGCATTCGACATGGTCGAGGTCACCGGCGGATAGCCCATCGCCACCAGCGTCGGGAAGGTGATCAGCGTGCCGGAGCCGACAAGAGCGTTGATGGTGCCCGCGCCCACACCGGCAAGAACGATCAGGATCGCGTGTGACAGGGACACCGAATCGACCTTAGCTGGCTGGGTTTCGGCGTCACCGGGGTGTCAGCGGGACTTCGGCTTACGCTTCTCGCGCACGCGCACGTTGATGCGGATCGGGCTGCCCTCGAAACCGAACGTCTCGCGCAGTCGTCGCTCCAGGAACCGGCGGTAGCCGGCCTCCAAGAAGCCGGAGGTGAACAACACGAACGTGGGTGGGCGTGCGGTGGCCTGCGTGGCGAACAGGATGCGCGGCTGCTTGCCGCCACGAACCGGCGGAGGCGTCGCGGCCACGACCTCCTTGATCCAGGAGTTCAACCGGCCGGTGCTGATCCGGGTATCCCAGGACGCCAACGCGCCTTCCAACGCCGGCACCAACTTCTGCACCGCCCGACCGGTCTTCGCGGAGATGTTGACCCGCTGAGCCCAGCGCAGCTGCACCAGCTCGCGGTCGATTTCCTTCTCGATCTGGTAGCGCCGTTCTTCGTCGACGAGATCCCACTTGTTGAACGCCAGTACCAGCGCTCGCCCGGACTCGATGACCATCGACAGCACCCGTTGGTCCTGTTCGGTCAGCGGCACCGAGCCGTCGATCAGCACGATCACCACCTCGGCCGCGTCGATGGCTCCGTGGGTGCGCACCGAGGCGTAGAACTCGTGACCACTGGCCTGGCCGACCTTGCGGCGCAGTCCGGCCGTGTCGACGAATCTCCAGACCTTGCCGTCCATCTCGATGAGCGAGTCCACCGGGTCGACGGTGGTGCCCGCGACGTCGTGGACCACCGATCGCTCGTCGCCCGCCAACCGGTTCAGCAGCGAACTCTTGCCGACGTTGGGTTTACCGACCAAGGCCACCCGCCGCGGACCGCCTCGGGTCGAGGCCGACTCCGCGACCTCCGGCAACGCAGCGACGACCGCGTCGAGCAGATCGGCCACGCCGCGACCATGTATCGCGCTGACCGCGAACGGTTCGCCGATGCCCAACGACCACAGCGCCGCGGCGTCGGATTCGCCTTTGTCGCTGTCAACTTTGTTGGCGGCCAGAAACACCGGCTTGCCGGAGCGCCGCAGAATACGGGCAGCAGCCTCGTCGCCGGCGGTCGCGCCGACGACGGCATCCACGACCAGGATCACCGCATCGGCGGTACGCATGGCCACCGACGCCTGCTCGGCGACCAGCTGCTGCAGACCCTTCGCATCGGGCTCCCATCCCCCGGTGTCCTGCACGACGAACCGGTGACCGGTCCACAGTGCGTCATAGGACACCCGGTCACGCGTCACTCCGGGCACGTCCTGAACCACCGCCTCACGCCGGCCGAGGATCCGGTTGACCAACGTCGACTTGCCGACGTTCGGCCGGCCCACCACAGCCACCACCGGTGGCGGACCGGCGGTTTCGTCATCAGTTGGTTCAGTGAATTCGGTTGATTCCCAGTCGCTTTCGTCGACCCAGGTACCGTCGTCGGTGGGGCTCACCGGACCGCCTCGCTTCGCTGATGCACCAGATCGAGCAGGTGGGCGATCACTTCGGATTCGGTCATGTCACTGGTGTCGACGACCACTGCATCAGCAGCCGCCCGCAGCGGCGACACCGCTCGCGTCGAGTCGAGATGGTCGCGACGGCGCACGTCGGCCAGCACTCCGGCGTAGTCATCGGGCAGTCCGCCGGCGACGTTCTGATCGTTGCGGCGCCGCGCCCGCGTCTCGGCTGATGCGGTCAGGAAGATCTTGACGTCGGCATGGGGTAGCACCACGGTGCCGATATCGCGTCCTTCCACCACGACGCCGCCGGGGCCGTGTGCCATGGTGCGTTGCAGTTCGACCAGACGCGTGCGCACTGCCGGGACGGACGACACTGCCGACACTGCCGTGGTGACCTCGTCGCCGCGGATCTCCGCTGAAACATCTTCGCCGTCAAGGTAACTGCGATCCTCGTCGGGGTCATAGCCCACCGACAACCGGACGTCTGCAACGGCTGCGGCAACCTCGGCTTGGTCCGCCGGGTCGATTCCGGCGCGCAGCATCGCCAGTGTGACGATGCGATACATGGCACCGGTATCGAGGTAGCGGGCCTGCAGTGCGCGGGCCAAACCTCGTGATACCGAGGACTTTCCGGTGCCCGCGGGGCCGTCCACCGCGACGACGACAGAACTCACAAGCCGACCGCCTTGTAGAGGTCCCCGATCTCGTTGCGGCGCAACGCCCGAATGCTGCCCGGACGCTGCTCCCCAAGCGACAGTGTGCCGATGTCGGTGCGGACCAACTCCTGCACAGGGAATCCGACCTCCGCCAACATTCGCCGCACGATGCGTTTGCGCCCTTCGTGCAGCGTGACGCGAATCAGCGTTTTGCCGGGGATGGAGTCCACCACCGCGAAGTCGTCGACCGCGACCGGCCCGTCGTCGAGCTCGATTCCGACCCGCAATTTTTTGCCGAGCCCACGCGGCACCGACCCGTTGACAGTCGCCAGATACGTCTTGGGAATCTCGTACGACGGGTGCATCAGGCGGTGCGCGAGTTCGCCGTCGTTGGTCAGCAAGATCAATCCCTCGGTGTCCGCGTCGAGGCGACCAACGTGAAAGAGCTTCTTGTTGCCCCGGACTCGATGCTCGACCAAGTCGCCGATACACGGCCGCCCGTGGTCGTCGGACATCGTCGAGTGCATCCCCCGCGGCTTGTTCAGCGCCAGGTACACCAGCGAGTCGTCCAGCACCACCCGCGCACCGTCGACGCGGATCACCGACACGTTCGGGTCGACCCGGGTGCCCAGCTCGATCACCACCTGCCCGTCGACCTCGACGCGGCCGTCCCTGATCATCTTCTCCGCGTTGCGCCGGGAGGCAATTCCGGCCTGCGACAACACTTTCTGCAGGCGAATCCCACGGTCTTCGCCGGTGTCGACCATCATTCCTGGTCCACGTCGAACGACAACGGCTGATCGTTGGCAGCCGAGCCGCCGCCGAGTTTCACGAAACGTGGCTCGGCATCCAGTGATTCGCTGAGATCTTCGATCATGTCGACATCGGGAAGCAGCGGTGCGATATCGGGGAGGTCGTTCAGCGACGACAGCCCCAGCCGTTCCAGGAAGAGCTCAGTCGTCGCGAACGTCACCGCAGCGGTGTCGGGGTCGGCGCCGGCTTCGGTGATCAAGCCGCGCGCCAGCAGCGTGCGCATGACCGCGTCGACGTTGACGCCGCGCACCGCGCTGACCCGCGCCCGCGTCACGGGCTGGCGGTAGGCCACGACGGCCAGCGTCTCCAGCGCCGCCCGGGTCAGCTTCGATCGAGACCCGTCCAGCAGCAGCCGCTCCACATACGGCGCGAACCGCGACCGGGTGTACATCCGCCACCCCCCGCCGGCTTCCCGCAGGTCGATGCCGCTGTCGCGTTCGGTGAGCTCGTCGGCCATCAGGCGCAGCTTGGCCGCCACCCGGTATGCCGGTTGCTCGGTGGCCGCGGCCAGCGCATCGACCGTCACTGGGGTGTCGACGACCAACAGCAGCGCTTCGAGCACCGCGCCCAGTTCGGTGTCCTCGAGTTCCGGTGCGGTCGCGACGTCGATGCCGAGGTTGGCGTCCGCTGCGGAGTCGACGTCATCGTCGCCGGCGTGGTTATGGCGCCGCTCCTCCTCATCGCTGCGCTCTGCATCGTCGCCGGCGCGAATGGGCTCGGTCATTACAGGTCTCACACTTCTTGATCGGGGGGCGAATCCGCTTCCCGCAATTCTTCGTTGGTCGGCCGTTCTCCGGTCCACGAAACCTGGAGCACACCAAGCGGTTCTACTTGGTCGAATGCTACCGCCCGCGATCGATACAGTTCGAGCAGCGCCAGGAAGCGACCGACGATCTCGATCGGCTGACAGTCGGCGATCAGGTCGGAAAACGACGCCCACTGCCCTATCCCACGCTGCTCCAGGAACCACAGCAGTCGCCTGGCCTGTTCCGGCACCGACACGTGCATATCGTGGAGATGTTCGGTGGCCACCGTCGGCACCGGCCGCGGCTGGAACGCAGTCGCGGCGATCTGAGCGAACACCTCGGCGTCGACGCCCAACATCACCTCGGGCAGCAAGTCGGCGAACCGGTCCTCCAGCGACACCGCACGCGGGTAACTGCGCAGGGCGGCGGCTTCCAGCTCGCCGAACATCACCGCGACGTGCTTGAACGCCCGATACTGCAGCAGCCTGGCGAACAGCAGGTCGCGGACCTCCAGCAGCGCCAGGTCCTCCTCGTCGGTGACTTGGCCGGACGGCAGCAGCCGGGCTGCCTTCAAGTCCAGCAGCGTCGCGGCGACGACCAGGAATGCGGTGGTCTCCTCGAGTTCCAGCGCGCGACCGATCTCGCGGGTGTAGGCGATGAAGTCATCGGTGACCCGATGCAACGCCACTTCGGTGACATCCAGACGATGGGCGAAGATCAGCTGCAACAGCAGATCGAAGGGCCCCTCGAAATTGGTCAGCCTGACCTGGAAGCCGTTCTGGGGTGATGCCTCCTCGCAGCCGACTCCGCCGGTCACGCGCCGAACCGGTAAATCACCTCGCGGGCCAATGCGCGGTAGGCGGCGGCGCCGCCCGACTTCGGGGCCCAGGAGATGATCGGTTCGCCGGCGACGCTGGTCTCCGGGAATCGGACAGTGCGGCTGATCACGGTGTCGAACACCAAGTCGCCGAAGCGCTCCACCACCCTCGCCATGACCTCGCGGGAGTTCACCGTGCGCGGGTCGTAGCGAGTGATCAGGATGCCGCTGATGTCCAGCTTCGGGTTAAGCCGGTCGCGGACCTTCTCGACGGTGTCGGTCAGCAAGGCCAAGCCGCGCAGTGAGAAGAACTCGCATTCGGTCGGGATGATGACGCCGTCTGAGCAGGCCAGACCATTGACGGTCAGCAGACCCAGCGACGGCTGGCAGTCGATCAGAACATAGTCGTAGCGATCCAGCACCGGGTGCAGGGCGCGAGCCAGCGTCTGTTCGCGGCCCACCTCGTTGACCAGCTGGATCTCCGCGGCGGACAGATCGATGTTGCTGGGCACCAGGTCCAGGTTCTTGACGCGCGTGTGCATCAGCACGTTGTCGAGCGACACCCGGGGCTCGACCAGCAGGTTGTGGATGGTGTGTTCCAGCTCGTAGTGCGGCACACCGAGGCCCGCCGACAATGCTCCCTGCGGGTCGAGGTCGACAAGCAGGACTCGACGACCGCATTCGGCCAGCGCCGCACCCAGGTTGATCGTCGACGTGGTTTTTCCCACGCCGCCCTTCTGGTTGCACATCGCGATGACTTTGGCCGGCCCGTGTGACGTGCGCGGCTTGGGTTCGGGGATCGCCCGCGGTGGACGCCCGGTGAGGCCGACTTCGGTGCCGCTATCGGCGGGCTCAGTCATCAGCGGTCAGCCGCATCACTGGCGATAGGGAAACGGCGGGCATGGCACGAAAGTGTAACGGTTACGGACGCTCCTGCCGGGAGACCCGCAACAACGTCACCAGCGAATTTGGCGAGGCACCGCCACGCGTCGCGGCGAGCTAGGGTGACCACCATGAGTCTGAAGCAGCGCATTCCTCTGTTGCGGTGGTCAGTGTGGCGGATGGCTGTCGGCGCCCGGAGTTTCTTCACGACGGGACAGTTCGGCGACGGGCGCGAAGCCGCCGCGGTCGCCTACGTGCTGGAGCACGCCCGGCCGGGCGACATCGACGACGTGCTGGCCACCATTGACCGGTTCGCGTACGAGAAGTCGCTGCTGATCAACATCGGCGACGAGAAGGGTCCGCTGCTCGACGCCGCGGTCCGGCGGGCCGACCCGAAGCTGGCGTTGGAGCTGGGCACCTACTGCGGCTACAGCGCGCTGCGCATTGCCCGGTCCGCGCCGGGCGCCAAGGTGTATTCCGTCGAGCTGTCAGAAGCCAACGCCGCCAACGCCCGGCAGATCTGGGCGCACGCCGGCGTCGCCGACCAGATCACCTGCGTGGTGGGCACGATCGGCGACGGCGGCCACACCCTGGACGCATTGGCGTCTGAACACGGCTTCGCCCCTGGAGCACTCGACTTTCTGTTCCTCGATCACGAGAAGTCGGTTTATCTGACGGATCTGCTGAGCATCCTCGACCGTGGCTGGCTGCGCACCGGCGCGATTGTGGTGGCCGACAACGTCAAAGTCCCCGGTGCCCCGAAATATCGCGAATACATGCGTCGGCAGCAGGGCACGCTATGGCAGACCGTCGAGCACAAGGCGCATCTGGAATATCAGCGGATGCTGCCCGACCTGGTGCTCGAATCGGAGTACTTGGGCAGTTAATGCGCGCGGGGGTGGGCTTCGGCCCAGACCTCACGCAGCGCGTGAACCGTGACCATCGTGTAGATCTGCGTCGTGGTCACCGAGGCGTGCCCGAGTAACTCCTGCACCACCCGGACGTCGGCGCCGCCTTCCAACAGGTGGGTCGCGAACGAGTGCCGCAGCGTATGCGGTGACACACCCGACGTGATGCCGGCTCGCTCAGCGGAGTCCTGCAGCACCTGCCACGCGCTCTGCCGTGACAACCGGCCGCCTCGCGCATTGAGGAAGATGGCCGGGGTACCGCGGCCGCGGCGGGCCAACTCCGACCGTCCCCGCACCATGTAGGCGTCCAGCGCCTGCACCGCGGGGCGCCCGATCGGAACCAGCCGCTGCTTGCCGCCCTTCCCATGCAGCAGCACCGACCGCGCGTGGGTGTCGATGTCGTCGACGTCGAGGCCCACCGCCTCGGAAATCCTTGCGCCGGTTGAGTACAGCAGCTCGAGCAACGCGCGGTTGCGCAGCGTCAACGGGCCATCGGACGGGCTGTCGCCGCCGGCACCGGCCAGCAGTGCGAGCACCTGATCCACGCTGAGGCTCTTGGGCAGCCGCCGCCCCGGTGTGGGTGGCTTGACCGCCTGCGCGACGTCGAATTCGGCCAACCCTTCAGCGGCGGCGAAGCGGTGCAGCCCGCGCACCGCGATCAGGGTCCGCGCCGCCGACACCGCCGACAAGGGTGAGACGCCGGAGTCCGGGTCACCGCGCCGCAGCGCCATCAGGAATTCGCTGACGTCGTCCTCGCTGACCTTGGCCAAATCGTCGACGCCGCGCAACGTGAGGTGATCGGAGTAGCGGCGAAGGTCACGGCGATACGAGCTCAAGGTGTTGGCCGCCACCCCGCGTTCGATCGTCAGGTGGTCGAGGTATCCCTGCAACTGGCCTTCCAGGGGCGGCGCCAGCGTCGTCACCGGGCTCGGACTCAACTGCCCGCCTCCTCCTCGGGCCGTTCCGGCCCGCATCGTCACCGGGCTCGGACTCAACTGCCCGCCTCCTCCTCGGGCCGTTCCGGCCCGCATCGTCACCGGGCTACCTGCCGCGCGCTGAATGCCGTCGGCCTGTCGGCCCACGGCGAATCCACCGGCCGCGGTTCCGCGATCCCCTCGCAGACGGCATAGGCGGCTAAAATCCCGCCCACCGCAAGGGCATTGACGATCTCACCGCTGAACACCCGCTGCACGACCTCGGCGATCGGAAACCACCGCAGCGTCATGTCGGCTTCTTCGTCGTGCGCCTCGGGTCGTCCGACATCGGTCAGCCCGGTGGCCAGATAAACCCGCACCGATTCGTCGCTGAAACCAGGCGTGGAATCCAGGTCGCACAGCACCTGCCAGGTCGTGGCCTCCAGCCCGGCCTCCTCGCGCAGCTCCCTGGCCGCGGTCAGGTGCGGGGCCTCGCCGTGCATGTCGAGAAGTCCGGCGGGCAATTCCCATAGCCGCCGGCCGAGCGGGTGGCGGTACTGGTACACCAGCGGGATGCGTCCGTCGTCGTCTATCGAGACGACGGCCACCGCGCCGAAGTGTTCGACGACCTCCCGTGCGACGATCTTGCCGCCGGGCATCCGGACCTGGTCTCGGCGCAGCGCGAAAATCTTTCCGCTGAACAAGGTTTCGGACGAAGTCGTCTCGAAGTCGTGGTCAGCCACGGGCAGGCTCGGACAACGACGCCGCCGGGGCGACGTCGTGTTGGTCGCTGCCGTTCTCCCGTCGTTCCGGGATCTCCACCGGCAACCGCTCGGCTGCCTTGTAGTCGATGGCCGCGCCGATGAAGCCGACGAAAAGCGGGTGCGGCCGGGTCGGCCGGCTCTTCAACTCGGGGTGTGCCTGGGTGCCGACGACGAACGAATGCATCTGCGGCGGGTACTCGACGAATTCGACCAGATGACCATCGGGGGATGTCCCGGAGAACTTCAGGCCGCTCTCGGCGATGCGTTCCCGGTAGGCGTTGTTGACCTCGTAGCGATGCCGATGCCGCTCCGACACCTCGGTCGACTGATATGCCTGCGCGACAATAGAACCCGGCTCCAAGACTGCCGGATACGCCCCGAGCCGCATGGTGCCGCCGAGGTCGGCTTCGCCGGCGACGATCTCCTGCTGGTCGGCCATGGTGGAGATGACCGGATCGGGCGTGGACGGGTCGAATTCCGCGGAGTTGGCCTCCGTCAGGCCGACCGAGCGCGCGGCTTCGATCACGATGCACTGCAAGCCAAGACACAGACCCAAGACGGGCAGCCCTCGAGACCGCGCGTGCGAGATGGCGCCGATCTTGCCCTCGATTCCCCGGATGCCGAACCCGCCGGGGATCAGCACACCGTGGACGTCGTCGAGCACCGCCGCCGCGCCGCTCGGCGTTTCGCAGTCGTCGGAGCCGACCCAGCGGATCTCCACCTTCGCGCGGTGCTTGAACCCGGCAGCCCGCAGCGCCTCACTCACCGACAGGTATGCGTCGGACAGGTCAATGTACTTGCCTACCAGAGCAATTCGGACTGTTTCCTGGGGATCGTGCACCCGTCGCAGCAGGTCGTCCCACTCGGTCCAGTCGACGTCGCGGAACGGCAGGTTGAGCCGGCGCACCACGTAGGCGTCCAACTCCTCGCGGTGCAGCACCTTGGGAATGTCGTAGATCGACGGCGCATCAGGTGTGGAGATGACGCCGTCGATGTCGACGTCGCACATCAGCGCGATCTTGTTCTTCAGCGGCTCGGGAACGTCGCGATCGCAGCGCAGGATCAAGGCGTCGGCACTGATACCGATGCTGCGCAGCGCGGCGATCGAGTGCTGGGTGGGTTTGGTTTTCAATTCGCCCGACGGCGCCAGGTACGGGATGAGCGACACGTGCAGGAAGAAGACATTCTCTCGGCCGAGATCGTGACGCACCTGTCTGGCCGCCTCGAGAAACGGCTGCGACTCGATATCGCCTACGGTGCCGCCGATTTCGGTGATGACGACGTCGGGCCGGTTGCCCTCGGCGTCCGGCTCGGCCATCGCCAGGATGCGGCGCTTGATCTCGTCGGTGATGTGCGGGATCACCTGGACGGTGTCACCGAGGTATTCGCCGCGGCGCTCTTTGGCGATGACGGTCGAATACACCTGTCCGGTCGTGACATTCGCCGAGCCAGACAGATCGCGGTCTAGGAAGCGCTCGTAGTGCCCGACGTCGAGGTCGGTCTCGGCGCCGTCTTCGGTGACGAAAACCTCGCCATGCTGAAACGGGTTCATGGTGCCGGGGTCGACGTTGAGGTAGGGATCGAGCTTCTGCATCGTCACCTGCAGCCCGCGCGCGGTCAGCAGCTGTCCAAGGCTGCTCGCGGTCAGGCCCTTGCCGAGCGACGAGACGACGCCGCCGCTGACGAAGAGGTGCTTGGTGGCGGTCTGCGGATGCTTACGCAATGTGGCGACCTCCGTGAAGACGGCGCAGGGCTAGACCTCTGTTTGAGGGCTGATCTCCAGCTTTGGGCCTGCCGACCCACGGAAACCCACCCTAACAAACACTCCGCCGACTCGTCGCTAACACGCCCGTCAGAGCGCGCGCACCTTGCGGGGCCTATTGAGCGACGGTGAGGCCGGTGTTGCGTTGACCGGTGCCGTACTGGCTGGTGTGACCGCCGTTGATCAGGTCGGCAAGGCCCAGGATCGCGGTGATCCGACCGGACTCGACGTCGACATCGTCGACGGTGCTGATCGCCGGGGTCACCGTGGCGTCTCCGCGGGCCACCGCAACGGCCGCCGGTCCGCCGGACGAACCGTCCCGCCCGGCCAGCAGCACACCGGAGCCGTGTGGCGACAATGCAGCGGCAAACCGGGCCACGCTGACGCCCTGGTTGCCGGCGTCGTTACCGAGCGAGCCGCCGGTGACGATCGCCGCGGCGTTGGCCGCGCCGACGTGCTGATTCCCGTAGCCGATGAAACCGGTGTCACGCAATGACGCCAGTACGGTGTCGCGCTGCGCGTCGTCGACCGGCGGTACGGCGGGATCACGATTGATCAGCAGGGCGATGCCGAGCAGGTCGCCGGCCTGCGAGCCGCCGTCGACCAGCTTGGTGCTCAACTGTGCGCCGGCGGGCAGGACCGACGAGCTGACCACCGAATGCAGCTTCTCGGCGGAGTTGGCGTCGACGAACTCCTGGGTCAACGCCACCGTGCCGGTGACCGCGCCGCCGGCCTGGCCGATGAGCTTGGACACCGCATCGACGTCATCGTCCTTGGCGTCGGGGGCTCGGAAGATCACCACCGACTTGCCGTTGAGTGCGTCATGCACCATCCGGCCCGCCATCTGGGTGTCGAAAGTATTTGCAGCGCTGAGCTTTCCGGTCAGGATATTCTTCTCGTCGATCAGCGTGTTGATCTGGCCGTGCAGGTTTTTCGTTTCCTCACGCAACCCGGACAGCATCGTGTTGGAGAGTAGACCGGAGCCGAGGACCACCCCGACCGCCAGCGCCAAGAACACAGCGGCTAGCGAAATCGCATGCTGACGAAGGGATATCACGTTTGTGCCGCCTTAATGGATCCAGTGCTGCGCCCAGGCAAGGAAGTGGTTCCAGTACACGACGGCCCAGTGCAGCACCACGGTGTCGGTGCGCGACACCCACAGTGCGGCGATGACCGCGATCAGCATCGTCAAGATCAGCAACGCGATGGCGCCACCGGAGATGCGGTTGTGGTACAGCGTGGCAACCGCTTTGGCGTCGACGACTTTCTCACCCACGCGCAGCCGGGTGAGGAATGTCGACGGGTTGCTCTGCTGGCGGGTCCGGTCGAAGAACGTCTCGATGTTGGCCTTGTGGCCCGCGGTCACCAGCAGAGCGGCGCCATGGTGATCGGCCAACAGCAGCGCCAGGTCGGCAGGCGAACCAGCGGCGGGAAACGTCATCGCGCCGATACCGAGGTCCTGGATGCGTTCCAGGCCGGGGGCATGGCCGTCGGCGTCGGCCGGCAGCACCACCTGCGCTCCGCTTTTGAGCACCTCGGCGCTCAGCTCGCTGGGATCACCGACGATGAGTTGCGGGCGATATCCGACCTCGCGCAACACATCTGCGCCGGCACCCGCCCCGATGAGCACCGGCTGGTACTCCTTGATGAAGGGCTTGAGCCGTTTGAGGTCCTCGGCGGCGTCGTCGTCGTCGGCGACCACGACGACGTGCCGACGACGCAGTTCGACGTCGACGTCGGGGATCCCGATCCCGTCGATCAGCAGCGGGCTCTCGCTCCGGATGAATTCAATGGTGTTGCCCGCGAACGCCTCCAGGTGCGAGACCAATCCGGTCTTGGCTTCCTGCATCAGATCGGCGATCTCTTCGTCGGTGCGCTCGGTGCCGCGGATCAGCCGCCGGTCTCCGACGTACACGCCGCCATTGTGCAGCCGGATCTTCGAGCCGTCCTTGATCTTCTTGAAGACGTCGGGGCCCGCGTCGTCGATCAGGGTGACGCCGTTGTTCACCAAGACCTCGGGGCCCAGGTTGGGATAGCGACCGGACACTGACGTGGAAGCGTTGACCACCGCGGAGATCTGCGCATCGACCAGCGCGTCGGCCGTGATCCGGTCGAGGTCCAGCACATCGAGGACGGCGATGTCGCCGGGGCAGACCCGGCGCAGCAGTCGGTCGATGTCGCGGTCGACTCGGGCCGTGCCAACGAGACCCGGTCGGTCGGTGTTGCGAGACAGCAGACCTGACAGTGTGGTGGTGACGCTCATGGGGGCGATTCTGTCGGGCAACCCGAGATCGTGCGGGGAGGCGCGCCGTAACAACAGCCTCAGAAGTTATATCTTGTCACATCTGCAACAGCATCTATACGCTTACGAGGTCGCAATCCGGTCACAGTCGGCGGCCTCGAGAAGTTCACGGGCATGTGCGCGCGCGGTATCCGAATCACCCAGCCCGGCCAGCATTCTGGCCAGTTCGGCAACCCGGTCATCGCCGTCGAGACGCCGCACCCCGCTGGCGCCCTTGGGTCCGTTGCTGTCGACCATCAGGTGCACGTCGGCGTAGGCGGCGACCTGCGGCAGGTGCGTCACGACAATGACCTGACGATTGCGGGCCAGCCGCGCCAGCCGCCGGCCGATCTGTACTGCCGCGCGGCCGCCGACCCCCGCGTCGACTTCGTCGAACACCATCGTGGTGCCGGCCATCGACGCGGTGAGCACGACCTCGAGCGCGAGCATTACCCGCGACAGTTCACCGCCCGAGGCGCTCTTGGACAACGGCAGCACCGTCGTGCCCCGGTGCGCGGCGAAACCGAACTCGACCTGGTCGACGCCGTCACCGCCGGCGTGCGCCCGGGTACCCGAGGCGAGCGTCAGCGCCGCGGGATCGTCGGCGGCCGCCGGCATGGTCGACACGGTGATGGTGAACTCGGCGTCGGCCATCGCCAACCCGGACAACTCACCAGTGACGTCCTTGGCCAGTCGCTTGGCGGCCTGGCCGCGTGCCTTGCTGAGTTCGGTTGCCGCACTGGCTAATTGCATGGCGAGATCGTCGACCCGCTGCTGCAGACCGGCCAGCGCCTCCTCGGAAACATCCAAGTGCGCCAGCCGATCTCGCGCTTCGCCAGACCACTGCAGCACGCCGTCGATGTCTGCTGCGTACTTGCGGGTGAGCGTGCGCAGCTCGGCTTGGCGGGCGAGCTTGGCGTCCAATGTGCTGGCGTCAGCCGGCAGCTCGCCCAGATATCCGCCGAGCTCGCGCGCGACGTCGCCGACCACCGCCAACGCCTCACCGAGCTGACCGGCCAAGCCCCGCAGCGTGGCGTCATCCGTCGACTCCAGTGCGGATTTTGCTCGCGCGACACCGTCCGCCGCCGACGCGGCCAGGCCGGCCGGATCTGCGGTGTCCTCTGCCGCACCGGACAACGCAGCGCGCGCCCCGGACGCCGCCTCGCGCAGCGCGTCCAACTCCGAGAGCCGGCGAATGTCGGCAACCAGCGCATCGTCTTCGCCGGGCGCCGGATCGACGGCGTCGATCTCGTGCAGCGCGAACTTCAGCCGATCGGCCTCCTGCGCCAACTCGCGAGCCCGATCGCTTCGGTCGGCGAGGTCGCGTCGCGCCGACTGCCACGCGTCGCGCAGCTTGCGGTAGCGCTCCAGCTTGGCACCAACGGCCGCGAACCGGTCCAGGGCGCCGCGTTGCTCATCGGGGCGCATCAGCCGCAGCTGATCGTTCTGCCCGTGCAGAGTGAGTAGCTCGGTGGTGAACTCGCTGAGCGATTTGGCGGGCACGCTGCGTCCACCGAGGTAGGCCCGGGACGGACCGTCGCGGCTGACCGAGCGCAGCGCGATGATGCTGCCGTCCTCGTCGCGCTCGGCGCCGGAGGCATCCAGCATCTCGTCGATCTGCGTCGCCGCTTTATCGTCGAGATCACCAGTGCTGAAGCGACCTTCGACGATTGCCCGCTCAGCTCCCGAGCGAACCCGGTTGGCGTCGGCGCGGGCCCCGCCGAGCAGATGCAGCCCGGTCACCACCATGGTCTTGCCCGTTCCGGTCTCCCCCGTCAAAACCGTGAGACCGCTGCCGAATTCGGCCGTTGCGGCGCTGATGGCGCCCAACGACTCGATCCGAATCTCACTGAGCACCGTTACCGTCCGCGCCAACCGGTGACCGGCAGCCGGAATTTACGCACCAGGCGGTCGGTGAACGGCGCGCTGTCCAGCCGTGCCCATTTGACCGACACGTCGCAGCGGCGCACTTCCAGCCGTGCACCTGCCGGCACCAACATCTCCCGGCGGCCGTCGCAGAACACCAGGGCGTCGTGTCCGTCGGCCTCGATTTCGATCGCGATCCGCGCGTCGGGACTGGTGACCATCGGTCGGGCGAACAAAGCGTGAGCGTTGTTGGGTACCACCAACAACGCCTCGAGATCCGGCCACAGGATGGGCCCGCCCGCGGAGAACGCGTAGGCCGTGGAGCCGGTGGGCGTGGACACCAGCACGCCGTCACAGCCGAACGTCGACACCGGCCGGCCGTCGACCTCGAGGACCACCCCGAGCACCCCGAGCCGCGGACCCTTTTCCAAGCTGACTTCGTTCAGCGCCCAGCCGCGGGACAGCACCTCGCCCCTGAACCACACCGCGATGTCGAGGGTGAGTCGTTCTTCGATGTTGTAGGTGCGCGCGACCACATGGTCGAGCACGCTGTCGATCGCCTCCGTCTCGGCTTCGGCCAGGAAGCCGATCCGGCCGAGATTGATGCCCAGCACCGGGATCTCGGCGTTGCGGGCCAGTTCCGCGGCGCGCAGGAATGTGCCGTCGCCGCCGAGGCCGATGACCAGCTCGCAGCCCTGACCGGCGTCCGGGTCGGCGTCGACGACCTCGATGTCGACACCCAGCGCGCGCATATCGTCGGGGGCCAGATGCAGCGGACCGCGGTCCACCGCTTCGGCTGACAACACGCGAAGGCCAATACCGTTGTCGTGCAACACTTTTTCGACCCGTCGTGCGGTCTCGGTGGCTTCTTCTCGTCCGGTGTGCACGACGAGAAGGACGGTGCGCTCACGAGTCATTGCGGACCTTCCTCGACGGCTCGGTGTACAGCGCTGTGCAGGTCATCAGCCAACAGGCTCCGATCGGTTTCGGCACGCAGCCACAGGAAGTATTCAACGTTGCCCGACGGCCCCGGAAGCGGACTCGGGGTGACCCCGACGGTGTGCCAGCCAAGCTCGTCGGCGCGGCGTGCGACGGCGAGCACGGCACCCGCCCGCAATTCGGCACTGTGCACCACGCCGCCGGCTCCCACCTGCCCCTTACCCACCTCGAACTGCGGCTTCACCATGGGAACGATATCTGCGTCGGGCGACGCGCATCCAGTCAGCGCGGGCAATACCGTGGTCAGCGAGATGAACGACAGGTCAGCGACGACGAACTGGACCGGACCGCCGATCGCGTCTGGGGTGAGCTCGCGCGCATTGGTCCGCTCGACGACCACCACGCGGGGATCGGACCGCAATGACCAGGCCAGCTGGCCGTAGCCGACATCGACGGCGACCACCTCGCCGGCGCCGCGATCCAGCAAGACTTCGGTGAATCCACCCGTCGAGGCGCCCGCGTCCAGGCAGCGTCGCCCGTCGACGCTGATCACGAACGCGTCAAGAGCGCCGATGAGCTTGTGTGCGCCCCGCGACACCCAACTGCGCCCGATGTCGCCGGTGACGGTCAGTGCGGCGGATGCCGCGACGGCTGTGCTCGGCTTCACCGCCGGCATTCCGTCGATGCTGACCTTGCCGGCGCCGATCAACTCCGCGGCCTGCTGGCGAGAGCGAGCGAGGCCGCGCCGGACCAGTTCGGCGTCGACACGGCTGTGCCGCGGCACGAGGAATTCAGCCCTTCTCCGCTGACTCCAGCGCCTGCACCAGCATGTCGTGCGCCTCGGACAGCCGACGGGCGATCTCCTCGAGATCGGCTTCGGAGGGCATGTTTTCCGGGTTGGCAGGGTCGGGCAGCTCGGCGAGTACGGCGTCGATTTGTGCGCGAATCTGATCTGGGTCGTTGGTAATGGCGCCACTCCTCCTCATCGCATTGCTCTGCATCGTCGCCGACGCGATGCATCGCGTTCCAACGCTATCGGATTTACGTCAGGGACCACCGTTGCAGGGCGTCCCGGGCGGTGTCGTCGCCGGCCTCGACGGCGACGGAACGGCCGTTGAACTGTCCGGACCAGAGGGCGTCGGCCACGGCACGAACGATCGATAACCCGTCGCCGTTTCGGTGCTCGCCCTTGGCGGATACGGTCAGCGACCCGCCTGAGGCCTCGATGCGCCAGCCCGGCTGGGCGGCCACCGCCAGCGCATCGGCGTCCTCGTGCAGCGAGCGCAGATCGTGACCGATGTAAGTCGGGCGTTGTTCGGGCACGGCATAGACCGCGTCGCGCGCGGAATTCACGCCGGTCAGCACGAACAGGCTGGGCAGCTCGGCCGCATTGGCACCGGCGATATCGGTGTCCAGTCGATCGCCGACGACCAATGGTGTGCGAAAGTCGCCGCGGGCCAATGCATCTCGCATGAGCGTCGGGGCCGGCTTCCCCGCGACCCGAGGCTCGGCGTCCGTCGCTGCCCGAAGCGCGGCGACCATCGAGCCGTTGCCTGGTAGCAGCCCGCGTTCGGTGGGCAGGGTGCGGTCGACGTTGGCCGCCACCCACAGTGCGCCGGCCCGGATGGCCAGCGCCGCCTCGGCGAGATCGCTCCACCCGGTTTGCGGGGAGTGACCCTGGACTACCGCGTGCGGTTCGTCGTCGAACAGGCGGACGGGCCGTAGGCCGACGGCCTCGATCTCGGCGGCCAGCGAGTCGGTGCCGACGATCAGGACCCGCGATTCGGGCGGAAGTTGGTCGGCCAGAACGTGCGCGGCGCTCTGCGCACTGGTGACCACGTCGTCGGCGGTCGCGTCGAGCCCGATGTCGTTGAGGTGGCCGGCAACCTCGTCGGCACTGCGCGACGCGTTATTGGTGACGAACAGTTTTCGGCCGGATGCTTCTTCCAGCGCCGCTGCTGCCCCGTCGGTCAGCTCGTGACCTCGGAAGACCGTTCCGTCCAGATCGAGCAATAGGCAATCATGTTCCCGCGCAAGCGATCCCACGTCAGCCGAGCTCGCTCACTCGGTCTTCGGCATCGGTGACACCGTCGACGTCAGCCGCGGCGGCATGCAGGAACCATTGCAGTGCCTCGTCCCCGCGGTCGAGCGCCAGCAATGTCTCCGCGTACGCGTAGCACAACCGGGCGGCGATCACCCCGGTCCGCGTCGGGTCCAGCTGCGGGGTGGACAAGACGGTCAGGGCCTGTTCGAGTTGCCCGAGGTCGGTACGGGCCCCCGCGGTGACGATGCGCAACTCGTCGGCTTCATCGCCGGTGAGTTTGGCCGCTTCGGAACCGCGCGCCAACTCGAGTGCCCGCTCCGGCCGGCCGAGGCCGCGTTCGCAGTCGGCGATCAGCGGAAGCAGCGGCGACTTGCTGCCCATCCTGCGGGCCGCGCGGAGTTCTGCCAGGGCCTGCGCCCAGTCGCCGCACCGGTATGCCGCGATGCCGACAGCTTCGCGGACGGCGGCGATACGACCAGAGCGGGCCCGTGCGGCGCGTGCGTGCTCGAGTGCCGTCTCGGGGTCCTCGTCGATCAGTTCCCCGGCCGCGACCAGGTGGCGGGCCACGGCGTCGGCGGTGTGGCGATCCAGTGTGCTGAGCTCACGCCGAACATCGGGCGCCAGTTGCTTCGCCTCGATCTCAGGCGGTATCTGCGGCGAATTGCGGTCGTCGTTGGTGGATTCGTGCCTGGGCTGGGCCCTGCGAGCGCGTCCCGGACCTGAGGTGGGTGCTTGGGGACGCGGTGTTCGCTTTGGTCGTTGCGTTCCCTCGCTGTGCTTGTCGTGGACCACTCGTGCCCTTCACCTCGAATTGCGATTGGCGTCGTACCAAAGGATACGGTGGCCGCCTGCTGCAGCGCCCCGTCGGCCAAGATGCGCGAGCGCCGCGCCGGCATCGGCCGAATTCCAGGGCTGCGACGTTGAGCATTTAATCGCGCACGGCTGATTAATTCTTTTCTCGGTCTTCAAATATATTCAAAAGCAAGTTGAATTGTTTCACAAATGCCTCGGCCCCCCGATATGGGGGGCCGAGGGTTTTGTGGTTGTGTTCGGCGGTGTCCTACTTTTCCACCCGGGTGGGTAGTATCATCGGCGCTGGCAGGCTTAGCTTCCGGGTTCGGGATGGGTCCGGGCGTTTCCCTGTCGCTATGACCGCCGTAACTTTATATAAAATTGTGGGGTTGTTATTGGTGGTGGGGTGCGGCAGATTTGTGGTTATTTGGTGTAGTGGTTGCGTGTGTGTAAGTTTTCGGCCGGTTAGTGCCAGTTCCCTGCAACCATTGCTGGTCTTCTAGGTCTGGTCTATTGATCCCGTGGTCTGCGGGGGGCCTTATCCCACTTGAATGGGTGAGAAGCCTGGTCTTGGAGAAGGTTTCCCGCTTAGATGCTTTCAGCGGTTATCCTGTCCGAACGTGGCTATCCAGCGGTGCCCCTGGTGGGACAACTGGTGGACCAGAGGTTCGTCCGTCCCGGTCCTCTCGTACTAGGGACAGGTTTCCTCAAGCTTCTGACGCGCGCGGCGGATAGAGACCGAACTGTCTCACGACGTTCTAAACCCAGCTCGCGTGCCGCTTTAATGGGCGAACAGCCCAACCCTTGGGACCTGCTCCAGCCCCAGGATGCGACGAGCCGACATCGAGGTGCCAAACCATCCCGTCGATATGGACTCTTGGGGAAGATCAGCCTGTTATCCCCGGGGTACCTTTTATCCGTTGAGCGACACCCCTTCCACTCGGGGGTGCCGGATCACTAGTCCCGACTTTCGTCCCTGCTTGACGTGTCAGTCTTGCAGTCAAGCTCCCTTGTGCACTTGCACTCGCCACCTGATTGCCGTCCAGGTTGAGGGAACCTTTGGGCGCCTCCGTTACATTTTGGGAGGCAACCGCCCCAGTTAAACTACCCACCAGGCACTGTTCCTGAACCGGATAGACGGTTCGAGGTTAGAGGTCCAATACGATCAGAGTGGTATTTCAACAACGACTCCGCAATTACTGGCGTAATTGTTTCACAGTCTCCCACCTATCCTACACAAACCGTACCGAACATCAATACCAAGCTATAGTGAAGGTCCCGGGGTCTTTTCGTCCTGCCGCGCGTAACGAGCATCTTTACTCGTAGTGCAATTTCGCCGAGTCTATGGTTGAGACAGTTGAGAAGTCGTTACGCCATTCGTGCAGGTCGGAACTTACCCGACAAGGAATTTCGCTACCTTAGGATGGTTATAGTTACCACCGCCGTTTACTGGGGCTTAAATTCTCCGCTTCACCCCGAGGGGTTAACGGGTCCTCTTAACCTTCCAGCACCGGGCAGGCGTCAGTCCGTATACATCGTCTTGCGACTTCGCACGGACCTGTGTTTTTAGTAAACAGTCGCTTCTCACTGGTTTCTGCGACCCACTACCGCTGCCGGCCGCGAAGGCCATGACGGTGTGTGGGCCCCCCTTCTCCCGAAGTTACGGGGGTATTTTGCCGAGTTCCTTAACCATAGTTCTCTCGTACGCCTTGGTATTCTCTACCTGACCACCTGTGTTGGTTTGGGGTACGGGCCGTGTGTGTGCTCGCTAGAGGCTTTTCTTGGCAGCATAGGATCACCGAATTCACCTCATCCGGCTATGCATCACCTCTCGGACTGATATGACACCCGGATTTACCTAGATGTCGTCCTACCGGTTTGCCCCAGTGTTACCACTGACTGGTACGGCTACCTTCCTGCGTCACCCCATCGCTTGACTACTACCCATCCGGGTCCCGCGCAGCCGGTGAGTTCTCGCACCCCGAAGGGATTGATGAACCACCTTTTGGGCGGTTAGCAGAATGGATTCGTCACGGGCGCGCACACACGGGTACGGGAATATCAACCCGTTGTCCATCGACTACGCCTGTCGGCCTCGCCTTAGGTCCCGACTCACCCTGGGCGGACTGGCCTGGCCCAGGAACCCTTGGTCTTTCGGCGGGCAAGGTTCTCACTTGCCTTATCGCTACTCATGCCTGCATTCTCACTCCCACACCCTCCACCACACCATCACTAGGTGGCTTCGCTGGATGCAGGACGCTCCCCTACCCAACAACACAAGGTTGTTGCCGCGGCTTCGGCGGTGTGCTTGAGCCCCGCTACATTATCGGCGCACAATCACTTGACCAGTGAGCTATTACGCACTCTTTCAAGGGTGGCTGCTTCTAAGCCAACCTCCTGGTTGTCTATGCGACTGCACATCCTTTTCCACTTAGCACACGCTTAGGGGCCTTAGCCGGCGATCTGGGCTGTTTCCCTCTCGACGCACGGAGCTTATCCCCCGCCGTCTCACTGCCACACTTTCACTTACCGGCATTCGGAGTTTGGCTGACGTCAGTAACCTAGTAGGGCCCATCGGCCATCCAGTAGCTCTACCTCCGGCAAGAAACATGTAACGCTGCACCTAAATGCATTTCGGGGAGAACCAGCTATCACGGAGTTTGATTGGCCTTTCACCCCTACCCACAACTCATCCCCTCAGTCTTCAACCTAAGTGGGTTCGGGCCTCCACGCGGTCTTACCCGCGCTTCACCCTGGCCATGGGTAGATCACTCCGCTTCGGGTCCAGAACACACCACTACACCACCCAAAGGTGGATACGCCCTATTCAGACTCGCTTTCGCTGCGGCTACCCCTCCCGGGTTAACCTCGCGACATGTCCCTGACTCGCAGGCTCATTCTTCAAAAGGCACGCCATCACCCCACGACAAGTCGAAGGCTCTGACGGCTTGTAGGCACACGGTTTCAGGTACTCTTTCACTCCCCTCCCGGGGTACTTTTCACCATTCCCTCACGGTACTAATCCGCTATCGGTCATCAGGAAGTATTCAGGCTTACCGGGTGGTCCCGGCAGATTCACAGCAGATTCCACGGGCCCGCTGCTACTCGGGTAACGACACAAAACAGGTGCGCAGTTTTCACCTACCGGGCTCTCACCGTCTACGGCAGACCATCCCAGGCCACTTCGACTAACCACACACTGCTGCTCTCCGGTCGGATAGAACCAGACGCATCATCCCCACAACCCCGCACACACAACCCCTACCCGGTTACACATGCGCACGGTTTAGCCATCCTCCGCGTTCGCTCGCCACTACTAACGGAATCACACTTGTTTTCTTTTCCTACGGGTACTGAGATGTTTCACTTCCCCGCGTTCCCTCCCGCACCCTATGTATTCAGATACGGGTGACACGACATCACTCGTGCCGGGTTTCCCCATTCGGACATCCTCGGATCCACGCTCGGTTGACAGCTCCCCGAGGCATATCGCAGCCTCCCACGTCCTTCATCGGCTCCTGATGCCAAGGCATCCACCATGCGCCCTTTAACACTTACAAACACAAGAAAACAACTCAAACAAAAACGCTACAAATCAGCAATTTTGCTTAGATGCTCGCAACCACTATCCAATTACCAAACACCACACCCCACCACCAAGATGGAGCGACACCACCTGACCCCGAACCAATCCCTTGGCCCGGGACAACACCAGGTGTTGCCTCAGGACCCAATAGTGTGCCGGCGATTCTGCTGCCTCAACAAGACAATTGCTGTTGCGCACCAAGCCGACACCCACTACAGGCGACCGGCTCTCACGGCTCACATCCCCACCAATTGAGGATGTTTTTCGTGGTGCTCCTTAGAAAGGAGGTGATCCAGCCGCACCTTCCGGTACGGCTACCTTGTTACGACTTCGTCCCAATCGCCGATCCCACCTTCGACAGCTCCCCCCACAAGGGTTAGGCCACTGGCTTCGGGTGTTACCGACTTTCATGACGTGACGGGCGGTGTGTACAAGGCCCGGGAACGTATTCACCGCAGCGTTGCTGATCTGCGATTACTAGCGACTCCGACTTCACGGGGTCGAGTTGCAGACCCCGATCCGAACTGAGACCGGCTTTCAAGGATTCGCTAAGCCTCACGGCATCGCAGCCCTTTGTACCGGCCATTGTAGCATGTGTGAAGCCCTGGACATAAGGGGCATGATGACTTGACGTCATCCCCACCTTCCTCCGAGTTGACCCCGGCAGTCTCTCACGAGTCCCCGCCATAACGCGCTGGCAACATGAGACAAGGGTTGCGCTCGTTGCGGGACTTAACCCAACATCTCACGACACGAGCTGACGACAGCCATGCACCACCTGCACACAGGCCACAAGGGAACCGACATCTCTGCCGGCGTCCTGTGCATGTCAAACCCAGGTAAGGTTCTTCGCGTTGCATCGAATTAATCCACATGCTCCGCCGCTTGTGCGGGCCCCCGTCAATTCCTTTGAGTTTTAGCCTTGCGGCCGTACTCCCCAGGCGGGGTACTTAATGCGTTAGCTACGGCACGGATCCCAAGGAAGGAAACCCACACCTAGTACCCACCGTTTACGGCGTGGACTACCAGGGTATCTAATCCTGTTCGCTCCCCACGCTTTCGCTCCTCAGCGTCAGTTACTGCCCAGAGACCCGCCTTCGCCACCGGTGTTCCTCCTGATATCTGCGCATTCCACCGCTACACCAGGAATTCCAGTCTCCCCTGCAGTACTCCAGTCTGCCCGTATCGCCCGCACGCCCCCAGTTAAGCCAGGGAATTTCACGGACAACGCGACAAACCACCTACGAGCTCTTTACGCCCAGTAATTCCGGACAACGCTCGCACCCTACGTATTACCGCGGCTGCTGGCACGTAGTTGGCCGGTGCTTCTTCTCCACCTACCGTCACCAGAAACAAAAGCTCCCGGCTTCGCCGATGGTGAAAGAGGTTTACAACCCGAAGGCCGTCATCCCCCACGCGGCGTCGCTGCATCAGGCTTGCGCCCATTGTGCAATATTCCCCACTGCTGCCTCCCGTAGGAGTCTGGGCCGTATCTCAGTCCCAGTGTGGCCGGACACCCTCTCAGGCCGGCTACCCGTCGTCGCCTTGGTAGGCCATCACCCCACCAACAAGCTGATAGGCCGCGGGCCCATCCCACACCGCAACAAGCTTTCCACCACAGACCATGCAGTCCGTAGTCCTATCCGGTATTAGACCCAGTTTCCCAGGCTTATCCCAAAGTGCAGGGCAGATCACCCACGTGTTACTCACCCGTTCGCCACTCGAGTACCCCCGAAAGGGCCTTTCCGTTCGACTTGCATGTGTTAAGCACGCCGCCAGCGTTCGTCCTGAGCCAGGATCAAACTCTCCAAACAAAAACCCCCACACCACAACAGTGCAGGCAGAATTCAATCAGAACAATCTGACCTAACAAACGACACCAAAAACTGGCATCAAAAACACCACACCCCAACACGGGAAGTCAGAATGCGGCAAAAAAACAACAACAAAAACAAAACCACCAAACACACTATTGAGTTCTCAAACAACACCCACCGGCCGCGCAGCAAGACCCGCGGCTTTGGGCCGCTCACTCGTTCCACGGACGTCGAGAGATCCCACCGAAATGGGGTGTCCCTCTGGGATGCCGCCGCGCTCTCCGGACTGGCCGTGTCGCAGCGACTCGATTAAGTTACGCGACAGAAAACTGAGAGTCAAACACGCTGCTAGACGGTGTGTTTCGGCTGTCTCAAGATCAACCGAGACGCTCCACGCCGGCGACGTTGCGCTTGCCCCTGCGCAGCACAAGCCATCGCCCGTGCAGGAAGTCGGACGGCTGCGGCGCCCACTCCTCGTCCTCGATCTTGTGGTTGTTCACCGACACACCCCCCTCGGCGATCGTGCGTCGCGCGGCTCCCTTGCTCTGCGACAAGCCGGTGGCGACAAGCAGGTCGACGATCCCGTCGGGCGTTCCCGATTGCAGCTCGGCGATCGAGGTTTCCCGCAGCGCGGCTCGCAACGTCGGCTCGTCCAGCTGAGCGAGCTCGCCGCGCCCGAATAGTGCCTGGCTCGCGTGCTCGACCGCGTCCGTCGCGTGCTCGCCGTGTACGAGCGTCGTGAGTTCACGCGCCAACCGGCGCTGAGCCACCCGTTGCTGTGGCCGAGCGGTTGTGGCCTCCTCGAGTTCCGCCAGCTCGTCGGCCGACAGGAAAGTGAACCACCGCAGATACCGGACGACGTCCGCGTCGGCCGTATTGACGAAGTACTGATACCAGGCGTACGGCGTCGTCATATCCGGGTCGAGCCACACGTTGCCGCCCCCGGTGGACTTGCCGAACTTGGTCCCGTCGGCCGCCGTCACCAAGGGGACCGTCAAAGCGTGCACCGAGGCGGCCAGCTTCTGGCGCACCAACCTCACGCCGGCGATGATGTTGCCCCACTGGTCGGAGCCGCCGACCTGCAGCACGCAACGGTGGCGCTTGTGCAACTCGACGTAATCGTTGGCCTGCAAGAGCATGTAGCTGAACTCGGTGTAGGAGATCCCCTCACCGTCCAGCCGCCGCCGAATGGTGTCGCGGTCGAGCATGACGTTGACCGAGAAGTGCTTTCCGACGTCGCGCAGCAACTCGATCGCTGACATGGCACTGGTCCACTCGAGGTTGTTCTCCACGACGGCACCGGTCGGTGAGCTGTCGAAGTCGACGAAGCGCTCGAGCTGGCCACGGATCCGCCCGGTCCACTCCTGCACGATCTCGTCGGTGTTGAGCACGCGTTCGCCCGTGTCGCGCGGGTCGCCGATCAAACCGGTTGCGCCTCCGGCGAGAACGATGGGTCGGTGGCCGGCACGCTGAAAACGCCGCAGCGCCAACAGCGGCACCAGATGCCCGGCATGGAGGCTCGGCGCAGTGGGATCGAACCCGGCATAGAGCGTCATCGGGCCGCGTGTTGCCTCGTCGGCCAGCGCGTCGAGGTCGGTCGACTGCGCGATCAGCCCACGCCAGTTCAGCTCGTCGAGGATTTCAGCGCCCACAGTGATAGATCTTCTCGTACCGTCGCACGACAGCCGCGCCGGGCGCGTCCTACTCAGTCGCTGGAGCCGGGCGCCGGTGCGCGTGGACTGCGCCGGTACGCCGATACTTCGGGCCGTCCGGGCAACCACAACCGCCACGGGCGGTCGGCCGCCTGACTCACACCGACCCGGGGCCCGGCGATCCCCTGGGTTGAGCCGTTGAGCGTCAACGTGATCGGGCTGTCGGGATGGAACAGATCAATCCCGTTGTCGGCCATGCTGATTCCGGTGGCCGAGCACAGATTGCCCGGACCGCGGCCCAGCGCCATAGTGCGGACTGATGGGCCGCGTCGCGACTGGGCGACATCGAGGCCGGTCTCGATGGCTGCCGCTCGGAGCAGCACGGCGGCCGCGACGCCGTCGGTTCCGCAGACCACGTTGGCGCAGACGTGGATCCCGTGGCTGCGGTAGGCGTAGAGCCGACCGGGCGGGCCGAACATGATCGCGCTGCGTCCGGTCGGACCGCGGAAGGAATGCGCGGCGGCGTCAGGCCACGGACCTTCGGGCTCGCCGCCGTACGCCTCGACCTCGACGATCACGGCGGTCACGCCGCGACCGGTCAGGGTCGCACCGAGTAGTCGATGCGCCGCTTCGACCGGGTCGACCGCGAGTTGGTCAGCCACCACCAAACAGATTCTGCCCGCGGCCAGCCTTGTCGCAAAAGAAAGTTTGTTCTATAACTTGTATATCAAAGCAAAGGCGGAGTGCGTGATCCTCAATGTCGACCTGGCCAGCGAGGTGCCGATCTACCAGCAGCTTCGCGACCGGATCGTGGAGGCGATCGCCGACGGCGTGCTGACCGAGGGTAGTTCGTTGCCGGCCACCAGGACGCTGGCCGCGGACTTCGGGATCAACTTTCACACCGTGAACAAGGCCTACGACCTCCTGCGCCAGCAGGGCCTGATCCGGCTCAACCGCAAAACCGGTGCGGTGGTGACGCCGACGGTCGCCGATTCGCCGTACCTCGCGGAATGGACCGCGAGAGCGCGGACATTGCTGGCGGAAGCCGTCGCGAAAGGCATACCGACCGGCGACGTTCTCCGTGCCTGCCGGTCCACGCTCGATTCATTCGGCACTACGCAGCCAAAGGACCAGCCATGACCGTTGCGATCGCCGTGTGCTCCGGGTTGTCAGCACTGTTGCTCGTCATTGCCCTGATGCTGCCCTCGATCAACAGTCCGACGGTGCCGTTCGGAGTCCGGGTGCCGGCCCAGTATGCCGACGACCCGACGGTCGTCAGACAGACCCGCCTCTACCGATGGCGGGTGCTCATCGGTGCGATTGTCGCCGTTGTGGCCGGCGTCGTCTGCTACCGGGCGACCGGGGCCACGTTGCTGCTGCCGTTGTCGCTGCTAGTGGTCGTCAGCGTCTGGTACGGCTGCTTTTCCCTGGCCAACAACGAGATTCGGGCCGCGAAGTCAGCTGGGCACTGGTACGACAGTGTGCACCAAGGCATCGCGGTGGACACTGGCTTACGAACCGATCCCCCGCGTTTTCCGTGGCTGTGGCTGGCGCCGGCGCTCATCGTCATGGTCGTCACGGTGGCGGTCGGCGTCATCGGCTACCCGTCGATGCCCGAGGTCCTGGTGATGCATTACAGCGCGACGGGCACACCGAACCGCGTGGCCGCCAAATCGGTTGGCACCGCGTTCTCGCTGGTGTTCGTCCAGATCGCCGTCACAGCGCTACTTATCGGCATCGCGTTGACGATCTTTCGCAGAAGCCGGGCCGACATCGACCCGGCGCACCCAGTGGACTCCGCGCTGTGGCACCGCCATTACATGTCGGTGAGCGCCAAGGCGCTGCTCGGACTGGTCGCGATGATCGACGTCGGATTGCTGGGATCGTCCCTGCTGATGTGGACCGGGACAACCGCTCGATGGGCGCCGCTGGTGATCGTGCTGCCGATCCTGTCCGCCGTCGTGGTGGCCGTCGTGGTCCTGGCGAGGAACAACCGCGTGCGGTACGAGGACGGCGAGGCCACCGGACTGACCCATCGGGACGACGACAAGTACTGGCGGGGCGGCCTGTTCTACATCAACCACGAAGACGGCGCGCTGCTGGTTCCGCGCCGGTTTGGTCTGGGTTGGACGATCAACTTCGGCAATCCCAGGGCGGCAATGCTTCTCGCCGGCGTGATAGCGCTCGTCGGTCTGTTGATCACCATTCGGTTGGGTGCCTGATCGGCGAGAGCTCTTGACAGCCGTCGGGCAGGGGCGGATATTCATCCCATGATGACTTCATCGGGTGATGAATTACCGCCGCACCGCCACGAGGCGGCAGTCGACATCAGCCACCTGAAAGTGATTCGCGGCAAGCGGCCCGCCCTGCACGACTTCTCCGTCCGGATAGCTCGCGGCAGCGTCACCGGTCTCCTCGGGCCGTCGGGCTGTGGAAAGACCACCCTGATCCGGTGCATCGTCGGCACCCAGCTCGTCGCATCCGGAACCGTCCGGGTGCTCGGCCTTCCCGCGGGCTCCACGCCGCTGCGCCATCGGATCGGATACCTGCCGCAAGACCCGACGATCTACAACGACCTACGGATCGTCGACAACGTGCGGTACTTCGCGTCGCTCTACGGCTTCGACAGCGCCGCCGCGGACTCCGCGATCGACCGGGTGGGTTTAAGTGATCACCGCACCGCCTACTGCGGCAACCTTTCCGGCGGTCAGCGCACCCGGGTGTCACTGGCGTGCGCGTTGGTCTGCCGCCCCGAGTTGCTGGTACTCGACGAACCCACCGTGGGATTGGACCCGGTGCTGCGGGCAGACCTGTGGGAACAATTCCTCGATCTGGCCCGGGCCGGGACCACGCTGCTGGTTTCCAGCCACGTCATGGACGAGGCCGACCACTGCGGCGACTTGTTGTTGATGCGCGACGGCCGTCTCGTCGCGCACACCACCCCGACCCAACTACGAGAGGACACCGGATGTCCGTCACTGGAGGACGCGTTTCTGTCCATCATCACGCGCAACACCAGCCGCCAAGCCGGTTAGGGCTGGGGGGTTACACCGCGACCACGACGCGGATCCTGCGCCAGCTGATCGCCGATCATCGCAGTGTCGCAATGATTTTGGCGGTACCGGTACTGGTGATCTCGCTGATGTACTTCATGTTCCAGAACGTCCCGCACCGTCCGGGCACGCCGGCGCCGTTCAACAACGCGTGCCTGATCCTGCTGGGCCTGTTCCCGCTGTTCGTGATGTTCATCATCACGGCGATCACCATGCAGCGCGAGCGGGCCTCGGGGACGTTGGAGCGGATCCTGACCACACCGCTGCGGCGACTCGACCTGTTGATCGCGTACGGGACCGCATTCTCGATCGCCGCGGCGACGCAAGCCGTCGTGGCCTGTGCGGTGTCGTTCTGGTTGCTGGGATTCGACACCGCCGGCAGCCCCTTGTGGGTGTTCGTCATCGCGATCGTCAACGCAGTGCTCGGCGTCGGCCTCGGACTGTTGTGCAGCGCGTTCGCCCGGACCGAATTCCAAGCCGTCCAATTCATCCCGTTGGTGATGGTGCCGCAACTGCTGTTGGCGGGCATCATCGTCCCTCGCGCGCTGATGCCGTCCTGGCTGAACTGGATCAGCGACCTCCTGCCGGCCAGTTACGCACTGGAGGCGCTGCAACAAGTGGGAGCACACAGCGAGTTGACCGGCGTCGCGGTGCGCGACATCACGGTCGTCGTGGGCTTTGCGCTGGCAGCACTGTGCCTGGCCGCCGCGACCCTGAAACGCAAGACGCCCTGACGTGGCGACCACCGACGCGGGCCGGAGAAAACCCGGCCGCCCCGCAGGCAACTCAAATACGCGCGAGCGAATTCTCGACAGTGCCCGAGAACTGTTCGCCCGCAATGGGATCGGTAACACGTCGATTCGCTCGGTCGCCTCGGTTGCCGGCGTCGATTCGGCGTTGGTGCATCACTACTTCGGCACCAAAGAGAAACTCTTCGCCGCCGCCGTGCACATCCCGATCGACCCGATGGACGTGATCGGACCGTTGCGTGAGGTTCCGGTCGACGAGATCGGCCGCACGCTGCCGTCAATGTTGTTGGCGCTGTGGGACTCTGAGATGGGTGCCGGTTTCATCGCGGCGCTGCGGTCGATCCTGGCCGGTTCGGAGGTCAACCTGTTTCGCAGTTTCATCCAGGACGTGATCACGGTCGAGGTGGGCCCGCGCGTCGACAACCCGCCAGGAAGCGGCGTCGTCCGAATCCAGTTCGTCGCCTCACAACTGGTGGGAGTCGTGATGGCGCGCTACATCCTGGAGTTCGAGCCGTTCGCGTCGCTGCCCGCACAGCAGATCGTGGACACCATCGCCCCGACCCTGCAGCGCTACCTCACTGGGGAGTTGCCGGACCTGCCTGCGCCATGAGCCGTGCATGCTCGTCGTCGCCGACCTCGACGGCCTCGTCGACCAGCAGCACCGGGATGCTGTCCTCGATCCGGTAGGCGCGTCGCAGCCGCGGGTTGTACAACAGCGGTCCGTCTGGCCCGTCCAGCAGCAGCAACGGGCCCCGGTCAGCAGGGCAGACCAGTATACGCAGCAGCGTCTGGTCAATCATGTTCGTGCCCAACGTCATTGCGCACCAGACAGCTCCGCCCGAGCCAGCCCGGTCAACCGCCGGAACTGATTCGCCTCAGCGTCGAAGAACCAGGCGTGTCGTCCCGCCTTGGGAATCCCCGCAGCGCGCAACGCGCTGACCGTCGGACGGTAGGTCGCGCTGAGCTTCATCTCGGGCACCACGTGCACGATGTCGGGTCCCAGCCCGAACGGCATGGCGGCGACGGCTTCGCTGAGATCGGCGGCCGTGATCGTCGCGCCCGGCCGCGTCGTCACCGCAGTCACCGCGACCTGATGACCGTCCATCGACACCCCGTAGGTCACCGCGAGGTCGACCGCCGGGATCAACCCGAGCGCATCGGTGATCGGATCGCAGAACACCACGCCACGTTCGGTGTGCACCGTCGACCCGCGCCTGCCCACCAGCCAGAAGTCGCCGTCGTTGTCGCGGCGGAACAGGTACTCGGTGGAGATCCAGGTGTCGGCGGGGGCGAATACGCCACGTTTGACCGAGGCGGTCGGGTCGATCGGTCCGCGCGGCTCGGCGAGCAGCACCCCGACCTCCCCGGCTTCCGGAACGCGGACCAAGCCGGTGTCGTTCTCCAGAATCAGATCGTGCTCGGCGTCGTAGGCGCCCAATTCGACGCGCCCGGCACCGGGCAACGGACGGCCTTTGCTGCCGATCTTGGCGCCGGATACGTTGGCCAGCACCGCATGTCCGTCGGTGGTCGCGAAGAATTCGACGACATTCGCGGGCGCGAACACGTCGACGACCCGCTTCCACAGACCGGTCGGCATACCCGAGCCGATGAACAGCCGCACCGGGTGAGTGCCATGCAGCGCAAAAGCCGGGTCGTCGATGACATCGCGCAGCATGGCCCACGTGTAGGAGACGACAGTGACGCCGTACTGGTGCAACTCGGCGACAAAACGCTCGGGCTTCAGTCCGCGGGACAACGCAATTCGGGTGCCGCCGACCACCGCGCCGCCGAGGCTGACCAGCAGACCGGACTCGTGGTGCAGCGGTGTGAGGCAGTACACGGTGTCGGTGCGTCCGAGAGCAGCCGCCGACGCGGTTCCGAACGCCGACAACGCCCACCGGTAGTTGGTGATCTGCTTGGCGACGAGTTGCCCGCTGGCCGTGCTGAATCCGATGAATGCCAGATCGCGGGCATAGCCCGGGTTGGGGCGATACCAGGCGGGCAGGGCCACGACGTCGGGGTCGATCTGTTCCATGTCGGTGACGGCGGCGTCGGCGGCGAGGTGCAAATCGCGGGATTCACCGCCGCCCAAGACCAGGATCTGGCATGGCAATTGCCGCGCCGTCCCGAGATTGGTTGGGTCGGTGATGATTTCGCTCACTCCCCCAAGCCGCACCTGTCCGGTCAGATCGGCGTCCGGTTGCAGCAGGACCGCGACGGCACCCAGCCGAGACAGCGCGGCGATGGCGACCAGTGCACTGGGTCGGGTTTCCATCAGCACGCCGACATGCTCGCCTTGGCGCACCCCGACCGCGATCAGGCCGCGCACCACGTTGTCGATACGCCGGTTCACCGCCTCGTAGGTGTGCACGCGTCCGTCGAAGAGCAGGAATTCGCCGTTGGGGGCATCGTGCGCCTGCTCGCCGATGATCCGGCCGAGCGAGATTCGGGTGTGGTCGTTGATCTGACCCAACCGGGCCAGGCGAGGCAGTGTCCGCACGGTTTCGACGGCCAACGTTCGCATCGACCTGTTCGCGGCGAACACGGCGTCGGCGGCCCCGCGGGCCAGTGTCAGTGCCACCTCGGACGCCTCGCCGATGCCGTGCATCATCCGCGAACTGAGCGCGACACCGCGATCGTCGCCCTCGGTGGGTTGATCCGCCATCGGGAAAATATCGGTGGGCTTCTCCCCGTTGCCGGAAATCCACAGTGCCCAATCGGCGACCGTCGGCCAGGACTCCTGCGCTGCCCGGGACCCGACGACCAGGCCGAAATGACCTGTCCTGATGAGATATTCGTAGACGTCCGCGTTGGGTGCCGCGCGGCGGATACCCCGCACCGCGGCCGGCTGACCGATATCGTCGACCTCACCGACGAAAGCCAGTACGGGACAGGTGATGTCGGTCAGCGTCACCAGCTGACCGTTGATCGCGAAACCGCCGGTCATCATCCGGTTGTGCGCGATGAACTGCTTGAGCAGTTCGGAGATCGCCGGTCCCGACCAGGCGATCCAGCCTTCCGACTCCAGGAATCTGCGCTGCGCTTCCCGTGGCAGCAGTGCCTCGCGGTCGTGCAGTTGGCGCACGAAATCAACCCGTGCCTTGGCGGTCTTGAGTGGATCGAGCATCTGAAAGCCGGTGCGCGCCAGCCAACCTGGAATGTCTAGTCGGTTGAAGACGTGGTCGGCCATGAAGTTGGCGATGCCGGGGGCCAGGTTCGGCGGGAGTCCCATCGGAAGAGCGGCCAAGGTGTCGACCGGCGAGCCGAACGTCACGATGCTCGCGATGCCTTTCGAGCGGCGGTAGGCCGCCGCCTGATAGCAGAACATCCCGCCCTGGGAGTAGCCGGTGAGGTGCACGTCTTGACCGGTGATCTCGGTGACGGCGTCGAGCGCTTCGCTCAACGCAACGATGTGGTCGGCCAAAGTGCGGCGCATTCCGCCTTCGACCTCGTCCGGTGAGCCGAAGTCGATAACCCACGGGTCCAGCCCGGCGGAGTGCAAGATGCCCACCGCGCCTTCCTCCGGGGTGACGTCCCACATGCTCGCCGACATCATCATCGGGTGCACCAGCAGCACCGGCGGACCTGCCTGCGGATGCCCCGGGCGGCTGTCCGGCGGGAAATACCGCCGCAGCTTGTACATCGACACGCTTTCCACGACCTGTGACGGCGACGGAGAGTTACCCGTTTCCAGCCCGCCAAGTCGCAGCACTTCCAGCCCGTTCTGGGCGGTCGCGATCAGACGCTCAACCGGCCGGGTGACCGCTGAGAACTTCAGATCCATGCCGCCCCTCCTTCGAACAATGACCATCCGTGTGCTGCACGCGGGCACATCATGGCACATCACAGGGGGTGGGCCCGTTGCTTTGGTCACCGGTACCGATCCGTTGGACCAGCCTAGTCATCGCGGCCGCCAGGCCGCCGGTGCGTGGCAGCCGTCTAGGGTTTGCACAGTGGCACACCTGCTGGGGGCCGAGGCCGTTCACCTCGAATATCCGACTCAGGTTGTGTTCGAATCAGTGACCGTCGGACTCAGCGACGGCGACCGCATCGGCATCGTCGGCCGCAACGGTGACGGTAAATCCAGTTTGCTGGGACTACTCACAGGTCAGCTGCGTCCGGACTCCGGCCGGGTCACCCAACGCAGCGGGCTTCGGGTCGGGTCGGTGAGCCAGACCGACACCCTCGATTCGAACAGCACGGTCGGCTGGACGTTGGTCGGCGACCGGCCCGAACACGAATGGGCCGGCGATCCGCGCATCCGCGACGTGGTCGGCGGCCTGGTCGCCGACATCGCCTGGGACGCCGCCATCGGCACGCTCAGCGGTGGTCAGCGGCGGCGCATCCAGCTGGCCGCGCTGCTGATCGACGACTGTGATGTCATCGCGCTGGATGAGCCGACCAACCACCTCGACATCGAAGGCATCACCTGGCTGGCCAGCCATCTGAATCAGCGCTGGGCCCGTAACACCGGCGGGCTGCTGTTGGTGACCCACGACCGCTGGTTCCTCGACGAGGTGGCGACCACGACGTGGGAGGTGCACGACGGAATCGTCGAGCCCTTCGACGGCGGCTACGCCGCCTACGTCCTGCAGCGCGTCGAACGAGACCGGCAAGCCGCCGTCGCCGAGTCGAAGCGGCAGAACCTGATGCGCAAGGAGTTGGCCTGGCTGCGCCGCGGCCCGCCGGCCCGCACCTCGAAACCGAAGTTCCGCATCGATGCGGCCAACCAGTTGATCGCCGACGTGCCGCCGTTGCGCAATACCGTCGAGTTGGCCAAGCTCGCCACCGCGCGACTAGGCAAGGACGTCATCGACCTGCTCGACGTGTCGGTCTCATTCGACGGCCGGCCGGTGCTGCGCGATGTCGAATGGCGTATCGGGCCCGGCGAACGCAGCGGCATCGTCGGCGCCAACGGAGCGGGCAAGTCCACGTTGCTCGGACTCATCACCGGGGCGATTCAACCGGATAGCGGAAGAGTCAAGCGTGGCAAGACAGTTCGGGTCGGAATGCTGGATCAGCGGGGCGATGAGCTGGTACCGCTGGCGAGTGAGCGGGTCGCTGATGTCATCGGGCGACTGCGCGCCGGCTATCAGGTCGACGGTCGCGACGTCACACCCGCGCAGCTGCTGGAGCGGCTGGGGTTCGCAGGTGGTCAGTTGTCGGCGCGCGTCGATGAACTCTCGGGTGGGCAACGCCGGCGGTTGCACCTCATGCTGACGCTGCTGGCCGAACCCAACGTGCTGCTGCTCGACGAGCCGACCAACGACGTGGACACCGACATGCTCGCCGCCACCGAAGACCTGCTCGACTCCTGGCCGGGCACTTTGATCGTGGTGTCCCACGACCGCTATTTGCTGGAACGAGTGACCGACCAGCAGTACGCGATCCTCGACGGCCGGTTGCGACACCTCCCCGGCGGTGTGGACGAATACCTCCGACTGGCAGCCATGGCGACGGGAGAGCGTGCCGCACGACCCGCCGCCAGACCGTCCGCATCGCAGGAGATCTCCGGGGCTCAGCTACGCGCCGCCGAGAAGGAAATCGCGGCGATCGACCGTCGGCTGGCCCGACTGGCCGATCAGATCGCGGCAAAGCATTCCGAGCTCGCCGACTACGACCAATCCGACCACATCGGCGTCGCGCGTCTCACCGATCAATTGCGCGACCTCGAAGGCGATGTCGCCGAGCTGGAAAGCCGATGGCTGGAGATTTCCGATGTTCTCGAGTAGGGCAAACAAGTTGTTGCGGAAACAACTCAGAATTCGAACCGATCCACTACCGGCAAACGTGTCCTAAACTGCCCGGAAGCAAATGGACAGGCATGCTGGCTTGCCCCGGGGTTCGGGTCCCCATCTGACAGGTCGAGTGATGTTCACACTGACGACGCGGCGTTGGGCGCTGGTCGCGTTGGCGACCGCGGGCTTGCTCTTCCTTGCGGCGATGTTGTTCGGCGGCGCACACGATTCGGTGGTCGGGCCAGCAGGCATTGTGACCATGGGGGTCTTTGCGACTGCTTGCGCAGTCAACGCCACTTGGACTGCCCGTGGCCGCCAGCGGTCTGCCTGGATTGCCCTGGCTACCGGGGTGGGCGGCTGGGCAGCCGGGAGTGCCGTTTGGTGCTACGTCGCGCTGGGAGGAACGGCCCCGATTTCGATTACCACCGTGGGCGAACTGGGCTACGTCGTGCTGCCGCTATGTGCCTTGGGCGCAGCGGTTCTGGTGCCTAACCGTAATGACGACCTATTCGGCATCGGCCTGCTGCTTGACGGGGTTCTCGTTGCCGCGGCGTTGTTCTTGGCGATAGGCAGTCTGGTGGTGGACGCGGCGCCTGGGGCGAGCATCACGCGCATCCTGTTGGCTGTCATCACGGCGATCTATCTCGGGCTCGCTGTCATTGGATTGGTTGTTATGCGGGCAACCGAGCCCCGCCGCAGGCTCTCTACGTCGCTACTGACCACGGGGTTCGCGGCCATTGGTGTCGCCGGCGGTTTGCACCTGTACGGGAACGGGGCCGACCACATTCCCGGCGACGTCGTGACTTTCGGGTGGATCAGCGGCACCTATTTTCTCGCGTTGTCGGCAATCGTGTTCCGGATGGGACCGGACCTGGACGCCGGACGAACCCCCGGCCTCTCGCGGCAGGCTATGTGGCTGCCGTACCTGCCGGTGTCGGTCGCGCTCGCGATATTCGCCGTGCGTTTCTGGCCCCGAGACCGCGGCAATGCGTTCGTATTCGCGGCCGGTATGTTTCTCTCCGTCGTCGTGCTGCTGCGGCAACTACTGGTTCTCGACCGGCGGCGTCGCCTGCTCGAGGCACTGGCCGATGCCGCTTTGCGGGATCCGACGACCGGCTTGGCGAATCGGCGATTGCTCGATGAACGGCTGGAACATGCTGTGCAGCTGCATCTGCGCCTTGCCGTCCCGATCAGCCTGTTGCGGGCCAGAGTCGACGACTTCAAATTGGTCGATGACTCGCTGGGCTATGCAGCCGGCGACGAGTTGCTGCGCAGCGTTGGCGCGCGAATCCAATCCGGTGTGCGCACCGACGACACCGTTGCGCGGATGGGCGGGGACGAATTCGCCATCCTGCTCGAAGACCCGCCCGACATCGCTGTACAGGTCGCCGAACGGCTCGCCCGATCGTTCGACAGCCCCCTGCAGGTCGGGGATCGCGAAGTGTATGTGCACCTGAGCGTTGGCGTGGCGTCCACCGGGTCGGACTACGGTCCCGTGCTGACCGCAGAGAATCTTCTCAGCCGGGCCGAAGCCGCCCGGTTGCGCGCCGAACCGACCACCGCTAGCGCCGTGCAAACCTTTTCACCCGAGATGGATGCCGATCTCTCGGGTCGGCAGGCATCCCGTGACGGTGCGGCGCGACTGCAGCTGTTGTGGGATCTCCGGCGCGCCATCGATGACCGGCTGCTGAATTTGGTCTACCAACCGCAATTCGAGATGCGCAGTGGCGCGATCTGCGGAGCCGAGGCGTTACTCCGGTGGAAGCACCCGACTTTGGGCATCTTGGAGCCCCAGGAGTTCTTGCCGCTGGTCCGCGAACACGGGTTGATGGATGCCGTGACCGACATGGTCCTGTGGCGGGCGGTTGCGGATGCCTCGGAGTGGCACGCGCAAGGCACCGATATTCCGGTCGCAATCAACTTGTGGGCGCGGTCGCTCGACGAAGACACCCTGCCCGACCGCATCATGTCGGTGCTCGACGCCCACGGCATGTCGGCCCGCCTGCTCACCGTTGAGATCACCGAGGAGCTGGTGGTGGCAGACTTCGTCAAAGTCCGTGCCGTGCTCAATCGCCTCCGCAGCGCCGGCATCCGGGTCTCGATCGATGACTTCGGCAGCGGCTATTCCACGCTGACTTACTTACGTGAGCTGCCGATCGATGAAGTCAAACTGGACCGCCAGCTCATCGCACCGATCCTCTACGACCGTCGCGCGGCGACCATTGCCCGTTCGGTTATCGAGCTGGCCGAAGAATTCGGTATCGCCAGCGTCGCCGAGGGTGTGGAAAACGAGGAAACGGTCCGGTGGCTCAAGAGATTCGGCTGCGACGTCATTCAGGGTAATTACTTTTGCGGACCGCTACCGGCCCGCGAGATCCCGCTCATTCAATCGAAGCGGGTGCCCGAAACACGCTGACCCAATCCATGTTCGGATGTTGCCGGTATCAGCGACTCAACTGTGCTCGAAGCCGTTCTGCGTTAGCACGCACCGATTCGACCTGGCGGGCGACTCGCGCCGGCGCGGTGCCGCCCCGGGCGTCGCGCGACGACACCGAGCCCTCGACGGTCAGCACTTCTCGAACCGCCGGAGTCAGCGCGTCGCTGACCGCAGCGAGCTGATCGTCGGTCAAGTCTTCGAGCCCTACGCCGAGCTTCTCGGCGATCTGCACCGCCGCCCCAGCGGCCTCGTGGGCGTCGCGGAACGCAACACCCTGGCGCACAAGCCATTCGGCGATGTCCGTGGCCAAGGTATAGCCAGCCGTTGCCAGTGCCGCCATCCGTTCCACGTCGAACGTCAAGGTGCTCACCAGGCCTGCCATCGCCGGCAGCAGCAGCTCCAGCTGCGCCACCGAGTCGAAGACCGGCTCCTTGTCCTCCTGCAGGTCGCGGTTATAGGCGAGCGGCTGAGCCTTCAGCGTCGCCAGCAGGCCGGCCAGGTTTCCGATCAGCCGGCCGGACTTGCCACGTGCCAGCTCGGCGATGTCGGGATTCTTCTTCTGCGGCATGATCGAACTGCCCGTCGACCAGGAGTCGTGCAGGGTGACGTAGCCGAATTCGGTTGAACTCCATAGGATAATGTCTTCGGCGAGGCGCGACAGATCGACGCCGATCATCGCGAACACGAAAGCCGCCTCGGCCGCGAAGTCCCGGGACGCGGTGGCGTCGATGGAGTTGTCGGCCGCCGCGGTGAAGCCGAGCTGCGCGGCGATCGCGTCGGGGTCCAGGCCCAGCGACGAGCCGGCCAGTGCCCCAGAGCCGTACGGGGATATCGCGGTGCGCGCATCGAGATCGACGATACGGTCGACGTCGCGCAGCAGCGGATGGGCGTGCGCCAGCAAGTGATGGGCCAGCAGGATCGGTTGCGCGGACTGCAAATGTGTCTTGCCCGGCATCACCGCCTTCGGGTGTGCGGCGGCCTGGTCGACGAGCGCACTGACCAGGTCCAACGCACCGTCGGCGACTCGTCGGATCGCGTCGCGCAGCCACATCCGGAACAGCGTGGCCACCTGGTCATTGCGCGACCGGCCCGCCCGCAGCCGACCCCCCAGATCGGACCCCACCCGATCGATCAGACCCCGCTCGAGTGCGGCGTGCACGTCCTCGTCGGTCACCAGCGGGATGAAGCTCCCGTCGGCGACGTCGTCGCCGAGACTGTCCAGTCCGGCGAGCAGGCCGTCGCGCTGATCCTCGGTGAGCAAACCGGCATTGAACAGCACCACGGCGTGCGCCTTGGACGCGGTGACGTCGTAAGGCGCCAGCACCCAGTCGAAGTGGGTGGAGCGACTCAGCGCGACCAGCGCGTCGGACGGCCCGTCGGCGAACCGGCCGCCCCACAGCGATCCTTCGTTGGTGCTCACTTTTCGGCGGTCAGATCCCGGCGGGCGGCAAGCTTCGACGACAACCCGTGCACGTAGACGAACCCCTTGGCCTTGGACTGGTCGAAGGTGTCACCCTCGTCGTAGGTGGCCAGATTGAAGTCGTACAGCGATTCGGCACTGCGCCGGCCGTTGACCGCAATGTGCCCGCCGTGCAACACCATTCGAATTTCACCGGTGACATGTTCCTGGGTCTTGGCGACGAAGGTCTCCAACGCCGTCTTCAGCGGCGAGTACCACAGGCCGTCGTACACCAGCTCTGCCCAGCGCTGATCGGTTTGCCGCTTGAAACGGCCCAACTCCCGCTCGAGGGTGACGTGCTCGAGTTCGGTGTGCGCGGTGATGAGCACCATCGCTCCGGGCGCCTCGTAGATTTCGCGACTCTTGATGCCGACCAGTCGGTCCTCGACCACGTCGAGGCGCCCGACGCCCTGCGCGCCGCCCCGACGGTTGAGTTCTTCGATGGCCTGCAGCACCGACACCGGCTTGCCGTCGATCGAGACCGGAACACCTTGTTCGAAGCCGACGATCACCTCGTCTGGGGTGTTCCAGTTGACTGTCGGGTCTTCGGTGTAGTCGTAGACATCTTTGGTGGGTGCGTTCCAGAGGTGTTCCAGGAAGCCGGTTTCCACCGCGCGGCCCCAGACGTTCTGGTCGATCGAGAACGGTGAGCGCTTGGTGACGTTGATCGGGATCGCGTTCTCCTCGGCAAAGGCTATGGCCTTCTCCCGCGTCCACGCGTAGTCGCGGACCGGGGCCAGCACCTCCAAATCGGGTGCCAGCGAGGCGAATCCGACCTCGAAGCGGACCTGGTCGTTGCCTTTGCCGGTGCACCCGTGCGCGACGATCCCGCCGCCGTGCTCGCGGGCGGCCTCGACCAGATGCTTGACGATCAACGGGCGGCTGATCGCCGACACCAGCGGGTAGCGATCCATGTACAAGGCGTTGGACAAGATGGTCGGCAGACAGTACTGCTCGGCGAATTCGTCACGGGCGTCGACGACGACCGCTTCGACCGCGCCACAGTCCAGTGCACGCTGACGGATGAGCTCCATGTCCTCACCGCCCTGACCGAGGTCGATCGCGACGGCGACCACCTCGCGGCCGGTCTCCTTGCCGATCCAGCTGATCGCCACCGAGGTGTCCAGACCGCCGGAATACGCCAAGATGACGCGCTCGGACATGAATTGATCTCCTTTGGTAGTGCGGTTACGTGAGGTCTTGAATCGTGGCCGCGAGTTCTGCGCCGGTCATCGGTTCGCGGGCCGCCACGAAGATGGTGTCATCCCCGGCGATGGTCCCGACGACGTACGGCAGCGCTGCCCGGTCGATCGCGCTCGCCAAGTAGTCCGCCGCGCCCGGCGGGGTGCGCAGCACGGCGAGGTTTCCGGTGGCGTCGGTGGACACCAGGACCTCGCTCAACAGCCTCGACAGGCGCGCGGTGCCGCCGGACACCCCGCGCAGCGGGCTGCCATCCTCAGGCACCACGTAGACGCCGACACCGCCGTCGGCGCCGCGCAGCTTCACCGCGCCGAGCTCCTCCAGGTCGCGGGACAGCGTGGCCTGGGTGACCTCGACGCCGTCGGCAGCGAGCAGCGCGGCCAGCTCACCTTGGCTGCGAACCTCGGACGACGACAGGATCGCCACGATGCGCGCCTGTCGCCCCACCCGGGTGATCTCCGGGGACGTCTTCGACTGGGGCATTGCGCTGCTCCTCCTCATCGCTGCGCTCTGCATCGTCGCCAGCGCGTCACGTCGACCGCTCCAGCAGCCACACCAGCAGCGCTTTCTGCGCGTGCAGCCGGTTCTCGGCCTCGTCCCACACCGCGCTGTGCGGGCCGTCGAGCACCTCATCGGTGATCTCGTGACCGCGGTGGGCCGGAAGGCAGTGCAGCACAACAACGTCCGAGTCTGCCTTAGCCAACAGCTCCGCGTTGAGTTGGAACGGGCGGAACGGTCGCACTCGATCCAGCCCGTCGTCCTCCTGCCCCATCGAGGTCCAGGTGTCGGTCACCAGCACGTCGGCGCCGGACGCCGCGGCGACCGCATCCGACGTGATCGTCACCGAGGCGCCGGTGGACTCGGCCCGGCGCTGCGCGTCAGCGAGCACCGCCGGGTGCGGCGCGAAACCCTCCGGCGCGGCAACCGTGACATGGATGCCGGCGGTGACACCGCCCAACATCAGCGAGTGCGCCATGTTGTTGGCGCCGTCACCGAAGTACGCCATCCGCAAACCGGGCAGCGAGCCTTTGCGTTCAACGAGCGTCTGCAGATCGGCCAGCACCTGACAGGGGTGGAACTGATCGGACAGCGCGTTGACGATCGGTACCGTCGCGGTCGACGCCATCGCGGTGAGTCGCACCTGCCCGAAGGTCCGCCACACGATGGCATCCACGTAGCGGGACAACACTCTTGCGGTGTCCTGCAGCGTCTCCTCGCGGCCGAGCTGGGTGCTGCGGCCGTCGACGACGACGGCGTGCCCGCCGAGCTGAGCGATGCCGACTTCGAAGGAGAACCGGGTACGGGTGGAGTTCTTGTCGAAGATGACGGCGACGCCGCGGGGCCCTTCCAGCGGTCGCCGGCTGAACGGGTCTTTCTTCAATTCGGCCGCCAGCTGGAGGATCTCGGCCTGTTCGTCGGGTGTCACGTCGTCGTCGCGCAGGAAGTGCCGGGTCATTGCGCCCCCTGTGCGGTGTCGAGGATTGCCGGCAGCGCGGTCACGAAGGAGTCGATCTGACGCTCGGTGATGATCAACGGCGGCGCCAGGCGGATCACATCGGGTGCTGGGGTGTTGACCAGGAACCCGGCGGCGCGGGCTGCCGCCTCGACGTCCGTGGCTACGGGCGCGGTGAGCACCACGCCCAACAGCAGGCCCCGGCCGCGGACATGGTCGACCAACGGGTGGTGCAGCGCTTTGATGCTCTGGCTCAACGTCTTTCCCAGCACCCCGGCGCGGCGCACCAGGTCGTCGGCGGCGATCACCCGCAGCACGGCCAGCGCTGCCGCCGCGCAGATGGGGTTACCGCCGAACGTGCTGCCATGCAGTCCGGGGGTGAGCAACTCAGCGGCCGGGCCGACCGCCAGGCACGCCCCGATCGGCAGTCCGCCGCCGAGCCCTTTGGCCATCGTCACCACGTCAGGGGTGATGCCGTCGTGTTGATGGGCGAAAAACGTTCCGGTGCGGCCCATTCCGGTCTGCACCTCGTCAAGGACAAGCAGCGCGCCATGCGCGGCGGTGATCTCGTGAGCGGCGGCCAGGTAACCGTCGGGGGGGACGACGACGCCGCTCTCCCCCATGATCGGCTCGAGGAACACCGCGGCGGTGTCGTCACCGACCGCACCGGCCAGTGCGTCGACATCGCCGTAGGGCACGTGTGTGACGTCACCCGGCAGCGGCGCGAACGGCGCCTGCTTGGACGGCTGACCGGTCAGCGCCAGCGATCCCATCGTCCGGCCGTGGAAACCTCCTTGGGCCGCAACCAGTTTCGTCCGGCCGGTGAGGCGTGAGATTTTGAAGGCCACCTCGTTGGCCTCGGTCCCGGAGTTGCAGAAAAACACCCGGGCCTCGGCGTCGGTGCCGAGCAGACCGACGAGTGCTTCGGCCAGCGCTATACCGGGTTCGGCGGCGTAGAGGTTGGAGGTGTGACCCAGCGTCGACATCTGTGTGGTGACGGCGTCGATGATGGCGGGGTGCGCGTGGCCGAGCACGTTGACCGCGATGCCGCCGAGCAGGTCGAGGTACGACTTGCCGTCTACGTCGGTCACGACGGCGCCGTTGCCGCTGGCCAATGCCAGCGGCGGGAGGCCGTAGTTGTTCATCATCACCGCGGACCACCGGTCCTGCAGTTCTGTCGTATGGGTCATTTGGCGCTCACCACTTTCGTGCCGGACCCGTGGTCGGTGAAAAGTTCGACCAGTACACAATGTTCGACGCGGCCGTCGATCACGTGGGCGCTCGGGACACCGGCGTTGACTGCGTGCAGGCAGGCTTCGACTTTCGGGATCATGCCGCTCTCGAGTGTCGGCAGCAATTGTGTCAGTGTGGCGCTGTCGATCTTGGTGGCCAGCGAATCCCGGTCCGGCCAGCGGGTGTAGAGGCCCTCGACATCGGTGAGCATCAGCAGCTTCTCAGCACCCAGCGCCTCGGCCAACGCGCCCGCGGCGGTGTCGGCGTTGATGTTGTACACGACACCGTCGATGTCGGGGGCCAGCGTAGAGACCACCGGAATCCGGTTGGCGGCAATCAAGTCCAGCACGACCGCAGGGTTCACCGTGGCGATGTTGCCGACCAGGCCAATGTCGGTGTCGACACCATCGACGCTAACGCTGCGCCGCACCGCGGTGAACAGATTCGCGTCCTCACCGGTAACGCCCACCGCGTACGGGCCGTGTGTGTTGATCATGTTGACCAGTTCGCGGCCGACCTGACCGAACAGCACCATCCGTGCCACGTCGAGGACTTCAGGTGTGGTGACCCGGAATCCGCCCTTGAAGTCGCCGGCGATGCCCAGTCGTTTGAGCATGGCGCTGATCTGCGGGCCGCCGCCGTGCACGACCACGGGGTGAATGCCGCAGTTGCGCAGAAAGGCCATGTCCGCGGCGAATTCGCGTCGCAGCGTGTCGTTGGTCATCGCGTTGCCGCCGTATTTGACGACGACGATCTTGCCGTGCAGCTGGGTGAGCCACGGCAAGGCTTCGGCCAAGACCTGCGCTTTGACTTGGGTGGAGAGTGTCTCGGTGCTCATGACGAATAGGCCGAGTTCTCTTCGACGTACGCGTGGGACAAGTCGGTGGTCTGGATGGCGGCCTGCGAGTCGCCGACGCCCAGGTCGACGAGTACCTCGATGTCGGTGGCCGACAGGTCGACGTCGCGGGCACCCGGGGCGCCGACACCGTTGACGCAGACCGCTGAACCGTTGAACGACACCGTGATCCGGTCGGGGTCGAGGTGTACCGGAGCCATCCCGACGGCGGCGAGCACCCGACCCCAGTTCGGGTCGGAACCGAACAGCGCGGTCTTCACCAGGCTGTCCCGTGCGATGACCCGGGCCGCCACGACGGCGTCATCTTCGCTCGCCGCACCGGTCACGCTCACGGTGATCCGCTTGGTCACGCCTTCGGCGTCGGCTTGCAGTTGCGCGCACAGGTCGGCACACACCCGTAGCACGGCGTCGTCGAGATCGTCTTGGCTCGGCTCGACCTCGCTTGCGCCCGAGGCCAACAGCAGCACGGTGTCGTTGGTCGAGCAGCTGCCGTCGATGTCGAGCCGGTCGAACGTCCGCGCGGTGGCCCGTCGTAGCGCTTGGTCCAGGCCGGCGGGCTCAGCGACCGCATCGGTGGTGAGCACGCACAGCATGGTGGCCAGCGAAGGCGCCAGCATCCCGGCGCCCTTGGCCATTCCGCCGACGGTCCAGTTGGCAGGGTGGTGCAGCGCAACCTGTTTGGGCACGGTGTCGGTGGTCATGATCGCGCGGGCGGCCTCGTCGCCGCCGGTGATGCCGCCGGCCATGTCCTGCACCACCGCCACCACGCCGGCGAGGACTTTGTCCATCGGCAGCCGGTCGCCGATCAAGCCGGTGGAGCACACCGCGACGTCGATGGCCCCGGTCTCGGTACCCCACTCCGACAATGCCGCGGCCACCTTTTCGGCGGTGGCATGGGTGTCCTGGAAGCCACCCGGACCGGTACAGGCATTGGCCCCACCGGAATTCAGGATCACCGCGCGCAGCCGGCCGTCGGCGAGTACCTGGCAGGTCCACAACACCGGCGCGGCCTTGACCTGGTTGCGGGTGAACACTCCGGCGGCCGCATGATCGGGACCCTCGTTGAACACCAGGGCGAGGTCGAGCTTGCCCGACGCCTTGATCCCGGCCGCGATGCCGGCAGCGCGAAAGCCGGCCGGAGCCGTCACACCCTGCGCACGAACCAACGGCGACACGTCGGCGCGGGTCACGGCGCCACCCCGACCACCGACAGGCCTTCGGTCTCAGGCCAACCCAGCGCCAGGTTCATCGACTGCACGGCCGCGCCACCGGTGCCCTTGACCAAGTTGTCGATCGCCGCGATGGCCACGAACGTCGACGCGTCCTCGTCCACCGCGACCGCGATCTGCGCGGCGTTGCTGCCGATCACCGAACCGGTGCGAGGTAGCTGTCCCTCGGGCAGCAGATGCACGAAAGGCTCAGCATCGTAAGCCTTTTCGTACGCGGCCCGCAGCTGTGACAGCGGCGCGTGGGTGCGCGCGGTGCAGGTCGCCAAGATGCCCCGCGAGGTCGGGATGAGCACCGGCGTGAACGACACGGTGACGTCCCGGTCGGTGACCAGGCTGAGTCCCTGCACAATTTCCGGAGTGTGCCGGTGCGCCCCGCCGATGTTGTACGCCCGTGCCGATCCGATGACCTCCGAACCGAGCAGGTCGGTTTTCGCGGTGCGGCCCGCACCCGACGTTCCGCTGACCGCGACGACGGTGACGGCCGGTTCGATCAGATCGTCGGCCATGGCGGGAAACAGCGCCAGCAGCGCGGCAGTCGGATAGCAACCGGGGACGGCGATGCGCCGAGTGTCGCGCAGCGCCTCGCGTCCGCCGGGCAGTTCGGGCAGCCCGTAGGGCCAGTGACCCGGGTGTGCGGAGCCGTAGAACCGCTCCCAGGCACCCGGATCGGTGAGGCGAAAATCAGCACCGCAATCGACGATCAACGTCTCCGGGCCGAGTTGTTCGGCCAACTCCGCCGAATGCCCGTGCGGCAGGGCGAGGAAGACGACGTCGTGGTCGCCCAAGATCTCGAGCTCGGTCGGCTCGAGCACCCGCTGCGCCAGCGGCAGTAGATGCGGATGGTGCTCGGCGAGCGCGGTGCCGGCGCTGGTGGAGGCCGTCAACGCCCCGATCGTCAGCCGACCGTCGTGGTAGGCGGGGTGCCCGAGGAGCAGCCGGAGGATCTCACCGCCGGCGTAGCCGCTGGCGCCGGCCACCGCCACCCGTATCGCCTGCGTCATGACGTCCATGCTTGCATGACTATGCATGCCGATGCAAACTCATTCCAAGCAGCGGGTTCAGGCGCGCAGCACCGCGCCGACCCGCTCGGCGGCACAGCGCACCGCGGCGTCCCGGGCGGCACTGGCCTCGTCTTCGGTCAGGGTGCGGTCCGGCGCGCGGAATCGCAGCGCAAACGTGAGCGATTTCCGGTCAGCGCCGATCTGCGGCCCGGTGAACACGTCGAACAGCCGGACCTCTTCCAGCAACTCCCCCGCGCCGGCGCGGACGGCATCCAGCACCGCCTGCGCCGCGACATCGGCATCCACCACGAGGCTGACGTCCTGGAACACCGCCGGAAACGGCGATACCCGCGGCGCGGGCAGCGCATCGCCGATCGGGATGGCGTCGAGGTCCAGTTCGGCCGCGCAGGTCCCCTTCGGCAGTCCGGACCGTTCGATCACCGCGGGGTGCAGCTGCCCGGCGTGCCCGACGACCGTCTCACCGACACGGATCTCGGCGCAGCGGCCCGGATGCCACGGCAGGTACTGGGCGGCCCGCAGCGTCACCTCGACCCCGCTGGCGGCGGCGATGATTCGTACCGCGTCGAACGCGTCGGCGGCATCCACCGGCCGGCCGTCGCCCCACGGGCCGCGCGGCTCCCGCAGCCCGGTCAGCACCACCGCGACATGTTCGGGCTGGTGCGGCAGCGATGCGTCGAGCACGGCGATCTCGTCGTCGGTCGGACGGCGGTGCACCGGGATCAGCCCGACGCCCCTGGTTTGCTCGGTCGGCTTGACCACCTGCGCGACGGCGAACAGTGCGACGTCCACGATGCCGCGAGAGGTGTTGCGCACCAACGCCTCGAGCAGGCCCGGCAGCAAAGTGGTAGCCAAATGCTGCCGATCGGCCTCCAACGGGTTGAGCACCTGCGTGGTGTAGCGCCGCGGATCGTCGGCGGCCAGACCCCAGGCGTCGAACACCCCGGTCGGCAGGAACGGGGTGGTGAGGATCTCGACATAACCCGACAGCGCCAGCGACTTGCCGATCGCCCGGCGGCGGCGCTGCGAGGCGGACAGGCCCCGGCCGGCCGGGGCCGACGGCAGCACCGACGGGATGACTTCGAGGCCCTCCAGCCGCAGCACCTCCTCGACCAGGTCGGCCGGTTGCAGCAGATCGGGCCGCCAACTCGGCGGTGTCACCGTCAGGCTGTCACCGGCTTCGGTGACCGTCGCGCCGATCTGGGTCAGCCGCCGGACCGTGGTGCCGTCCGGATAGCGGACCCCGGCGGTGCGGTCGGGCAGGTCGGCTGCCAACCGGATCGGCGGAAGCGACCAGTCGTCACGCGGCGGGTCGCCGCGCCAGTCGGTCAGGTTCGGCGACACCTCGCCGCCGGCGATGTCGGCCAGCAGTATGGCGCAGCGGTCCAGCGCCGCCACCGAGATGGCCGGGTCGATGTCCCGCTCGTAGCGGCGCGCGGCCTCGCTGGGCAGGCGCAGCCGACGCGCGGTCCGCGACACGGCGGCCGGGTCCCACACCGCGGCTTCCAGCAGCACATCGGTTGAGTCGTTGCGCATTTCGGTGCTGCCCGAACCCATCACGCCGCCGATAGCCGCGGTCGCCACGTCGTCGACGATCAGCACGTCGGCCGGGTTGAGCTGCCGGGTGATGTCGTCGAGCGTCACGACCGTCTCGCCGGGCCGGGCGAACCGCACGGCGAAGGCGCCGGTGATCCGGTTGAGGTCGTGGGCGTGCATCGGATGACCCAGTTCCAGCATCACGTAGTTGGTCACGTCGACGGCCGGCGAGATCGCCCGGATACCGCTGAGCAACAGCCGTCGCTGTAACCACCACGGCGACACCGCCGCCGGGTCGATTCCGGTGACCGGGCGCAACGCGAAGCGGCGTACACCGGTCTCGGGTTGCACCGTCAACGGCCAGGCCTCCGCCTTGCGCGGCAGCTCGGCGACGACGGCGGCCGGGTCGACGAAGTCGAGGTCGTAGGCGCAGGCGACCTCACGGGCCAGCCCGCGTACCGACATGCAGTAGCCGCGGTCCGGGGTGACGGCCAGGTCGAAGACCACGTCGTCGAGTCCGAGCACCTCGATGCCGCTCGCGCCGGGCTCGGCGGTTCCCGGCGGCAGCACCAGGATGCCGGAATGATCTGCGCCCAAACCGAGTTCGGCGGCCGAGCAGATCATTCCGTCGGAGGTGTGGCCGTAGGTTTGGCGCGTGGCGATGTGAAATCCGCCAGGCAGTGTGGTGCCGGGCAGGGCCACCACGACCAGATCGCCAACCACAAAGTTCGTTGCGCCGCAGACGATCTCGCGCGGCTTCTCTTCACCGACGTCGACACGGCACGCGCGGATCGGCTTCTTGAACTCGGTGAGCTCGTCGATCTCGGCGACGCGGGCCACCGTCAGCGGACCCTCGACCGGGCCGAGCGTGATGACGTCTTCGACTTCGTGGCCGATGCGCACCAGCGCTAGCTCGAGGTCGGCGGGCGTCACGTCCCAGCCGGGAGCGCCGGCGCTGACGACGTCGCGCAGCCAGCTGTAGGGGACGCGCATCAGGCACCCACCCCGAACGGCAGCGAGAACCGGACGTCGCCCTCGACCATGTCGCGCATATCCGGGATCCCGTTGCGGAACTGCAGGGTGCGTTCCAGTCCCATGCCGAACGCGAACCCCGAATACTCGTCCGGGTCAATCCCCGCGGCGCGCAACACATTCGGGTTGACCATCCCGCAGCCGCCCCACTCGACCCAGCCGGCGCCACCCTTCTTGTTCTCGAACCACACGTCGACTTCGGCCGACGGCTCGGTGAACGGGAAGAAGTGCGGCCGGATCCTGGTCCGCGAATGCGGTCCGAACTCGGCACGCGCGAACGCGTCGAGAGTGCCGCGCAGGTGGGCCATCGACAAGCCGCGGTCCACCGCCAGCCCCTCGACCTGGTGGAAGACCGGTGTGTGGGTGGCGTCGAGTTCGTCGGTCCGGAAGGTGCGGCCGATCGAGATGACATAGACCGGCAGCTCGCGGGCAAGCAGGGTCCGCACCTGCACCGGCGACGTATGGGTGCGCAACAACTGACGGGAACCGTCCGGGGCGATGTAGAAGGTGTCCTGCTCGCTGCGCGCCGGGTGGTCGGCGGGAAAGTTCAGCGCGTCGAAATTGAACTGCTCGGTTTCGACTTCAGGGCCCTCAGCGAGCTCCCATCCCATCGCGATGAACGTGTCCGCGATGTGCTCACCGAGAATCGTGATCGGATGACGCGCACCGATCGGCCGGCGGGTGGACGGCAACGTCACGTCGATGCGCTCGGCGATCAGCACCGCCGCGTCGCGCTCGGCGCGCAATACCGCCAGCCTGTCGTCGTAGCTCTTCTGCACCTCACCGCGGGCACTGTTGACCCGCTTGCCGGCGTCGGCGCGTTCGTCTTTGGGCACCGAACCCAGCGCCTGACGCGCCACCGCCACCGGCGAGCGATCGCCGAGATGCTCAGTCTTGGCACCAGCCAGCGCATCCAGATCGGTCGCAGCCGCGAAGGCGTCCCGGGCTGCGTCGACCGCGGCGGTCAACGAATCCTGCGACAGATCGAGGGGCTGGTCACCCACGCGACGACTCTCCTTATCGGGGTGAGGGTATGTGGCGAACGCGGCACAGCGTGCCACGCAAGAGCCGATCATATGTGGTCACATTGGAGACGATCCGAAGCCGTCAGCCTGTTTTCGTGCCCGCCGTCCGCGCGCCCGCCGTCACAACGGCCCGGCATGAGTATTTTCGTACAGGTGGCGATGCCTCAGGCTCCCGATCGCGTGCCGGCGCAGTACCTGTTGTCGCCGCGCGCACCGAGCCCGCGCACGCTGATCGACATCCTGAACGAGACCGCTGCGCGCTATCCGGAGGCCGCGGCGATCGACGACGGAACCGTGCAGCTCACCTACAGCGAGCTCATCACTGACATCGAAGCCAGCGTCGCGTGGCTGGCCGCGCGCGGCATCGGCCGCGGCGACCGGATCGGCATCCGCATGCCGTCGGGCAGCTTCGCCCTGTACGAGGCGATCCTGGCGACACTGGCCGCGGGCGCGGCCTATGTCCCGGTCGACGCGGACGACCCCGACGAACGTGCCGATTTGGTCTTTGGTGAGGCCAATGTGGTGGCAGTCCTCGGCGAAACCGGCATGACGCGAGGCCCGGGTTCGTCGCGCGGCTGGCGAGCGGGCGCACCGTTGACCAGAGACGACGCCTGGATCATCTTCACCTCGGGATCGACCGGGACGCCCAAAGGTGTCGCCGTCACGCACCGCAACGCGGCCGCATTCGTCGACGCCGAAGCGCAGATGTTTTTGCAGGACAACCCAATTGGGCCGGGTGATCGGGTACTGGCCGGATTGTCGGTGGCGTTCGACGCGTCCTGCGAAGAGATGTGGCTGGCCTGGCGGCACGGCGCCTGCCTGGTCCCGGCACCGCGATCGCTGGTACGCAGCGGCATGGATCTGGGTCCGTGGTTGGTCACCCGGGACGTCACGGTGGTGTCGACGGTGCCGACCCTGGCCGCGCTGTGGCCGGCCGAGGCGCTCGAAGCGGTGCGGCTGTTGATCTTCGGCGGTGAGGCCTGTCCCCCGGAGCTGGCCGCGCGGCTGGCCGTCGAGGGTCGGGAGGTGTGGAACACCTACGGGCCCACCGAGGCAACCGTGGTGGCCTGCGCGGCCCGGCTCGACGGCGACGGCCCGGTGCGCATCGGACTTCCGCTGCCCGGCTGGGATCTGGCAGTCGTCGACGCCGACGGCCGGCCGGTGAGCCACGGGTCGATGGGTGAGCTGGTGATCGGCGGCGTCGGGCTGGCCCGCTACCTCGACAAGGACAAGGACGACGAGAAGTACGCCCCGATGGAGACGCTGGGCTGGCGACGGGCCTACCGCAGCGGCGACCTGGTGAGGCTGGACCACGAAGGCCTGATCTTCTGCGGGCGCGCCGACGATCAGGTCAAGGTCGGGGGCCGTCGCATCGAGCTGGGCGAAGTGGACTCGGCGTTGGTGCACCTGGCGGGGGTCAGCGGCGGCGCGGCGGCGGTCCGCCAGACCGCGGCGGGCACACCGGTGCTGGTGGGCTACGTCGTCAGCGCCGACCCGCAGTTCGACATGGCCGCCGCGCGAGCACAGCTCGCCGAGCGTCTGCCCGCCGCATTGGTGCCGAGGCTTGTTCAGGTCGACGAGCTGCCCACCCGCACGTCGGGCAAGGTCGACCGCGCGGCGCTGCCCTGGCCGCCGCCGGGCGGCTCGGACACCGAGCAGGCGCCCAGCCTCAGCGGCACGACGGGTTGGCTGGCCGGATTGTGGCGCGACCTGCTTGCCGCTGATGTGACGGGCCCGGAAGCCGACTTCTTCGCCCTCGGTGGCGGCTCGCTGACGGCGGCGCAGCTGGTCGCCGCGCTGCGGGGACGGTATCCGCAGGTCACCGTCGCCGATCTGTACGACCATCCGCGCTTGGGCTCGCTCGCCGGCTTCCTCGACGAGCTCGAGACCCCGCCGGAGGTCACCGAGCGGGTCGTCCAGCCGACCCCGCGGCTGGCGCAGCTCACGCAGACCGCGCTGGCGTTGCCGTTGGCCACGCTGACCGCGCTGCAGTGGGTGACGTGGCTGGCGATCGGGAACAACGTCGCCCGCCGGCTGCATCTGGTGCCGTGGACCGTCGCGGTGAACTGGTGGCTGGTCGCGGCGGCGTTCGTCGTGTTCGTCACGCCGCTGGGCCGGATGGGCATCGCGGTGCTGGCCGCGCGACTGTTGCTGCCGAACGTGCAGCCCGGTACCTATCGCCGCGGCGGGTCGGTGCACCTGCGGGTGTGGTTGGCCGAGCGACTCGCCGAGGCCAGCGGCGCCGAGAACCTGGCCGGGGCGCCGTGGCTGGTGTACTACGCGCGGGCGCTGGGTGCCGATGTCGGCAAGGGCGTCGATCTGCACTCGATGCCGCCGGTCACCGGGCTGTTGACGCTCGGGCACCGTAGCGCCGTCGAACCCGAGGTGGATTTGTCCGGACACTGGATCGACGGCGACGCGTTCCACGTCGGGGCGATCTCGATCGGCAACGACGCGACGATCGGCGCGCGAACCACGCTGTTGCCCGGCGCGACCGTCGGCAAGAACGCCGACGTCGCTCCCGGCTCGGGGGTCGTCGGGAAGGTCAAGAGCCGCCAGTACTGGAAGGGTTCGCCCGCGGTGAAGTCCGGTCGCGTGAATCACCCGTGGCCCGACGAACGCCCGGCGCGCCGGTCGCACTGGGTCGCGGCGTACGCCCTGACGTCGGTGCTGTTGGCCGGACTGCCGCTGATCGGACTGGCGACCTGCCTCGGGGTGATCGGGGTGGCCGTCCGTCACACCCGCCGGCTGTCCGAGGCGGTGGTGCCCGCGCTGCTGTGGACGCCGGTCGCGACGGTCGCCGCCCTGGCGGTGTACGCGTTGCTGACCGTCGTCGCGGTCCGACTGCTGTCGATCGGGCTGCGCGACGGCTACCACCCGGTGCGCAGCCGCGGCGGATGGCAGTTGTGGTCGACCGAGCGGCTGATGGACGGCGCACGCAACTACCTGTTCCCGCTGTACGCCAGCCTGCTGACACCGGCCTGGCTGCGGCTGCTGGGCGCCAAGGTCGGGCGCGGCACCGAGATCTCGACGGTGCTGCTCACCCCCAAGTTCACCGTGATCGAGGACGGCGCGTTTCTGGCCGACGACACCATGGTCGCGTCGTACGAACTGGGCGGTGGCTGGATCTACGCGGCCACCACGACGGTCGGCAGACGCGCGTTCCTGGGCAACTCCGGCATCACCCAGCCCGGCCGCCGTGTGCCCGACGACGGGCTGGTCGCGGTGCTGTCGGCGGCACCCGCCAAAGCCAAACGCGGTTCGTCGTGGCTGGGCAGCCCACCGATGCGACTGCGCAGGCGGCCCGCCGAGGCCGACGCCGCCCGCACCTACGAGCCGTCGTTCCGGTTGAAGGCCATGCGAGCGACGGTGGAGTCGGGGCGGCTGGTGCCGATGATGGTGACGGTCGCGATCGGCTTGGCGGTGCTGGGTGTATTACAAGCGCTGACAAGGATTTTCGGTATCTGGTGCGCAGCGCTGTGCGGTGGGCTGGTGCTGCTGGCCGCGAGCGGGATCGCGGCTGTCGTGACGGTCGCCGCGAAATGGCTTCTGGTCGGCCGGATCCGGGCGGGCGAATTCCCGTTGTGGTCGCCGTTCGTGTGGCGCAACGAGCTCGCGGACACTTTCGTGGAGACGGTTGCGGCCCCGTGGTTCGCCCGAGCGGCCAGTGGGACACCGGCGCTGAACGTGTGGCTGCGCGCGCTGGGCGCCAAGGTCGGCCGCGGCGCGTGGTGTGAAAGTTATTGGCTGCCCGAGGCTGATCTGGTCACGCTGGGCCGCGGCAGCACCGTCAACCGTGGCTGCGTCGTGCAGACACACCTGTTCCACGACAGAATCATGCGGATGGATGCCGTCGTGCTGGAATCCGGGTCGACCCTCGGCCCGCACGGCGTCGCGCTGCCGTCGGCCCGCCTCGGCGCAGGCGTGACGGTCGGCCCAGCGTCACTGGTGGTACGCGGCGACGAGGTCCCGCAATCGACGCGCTGGCAGGGCAACCCGATCAGGCCGTGGAAGGACATCGCCAAGGAGAAGGCCGGCAAGAAGTCCGGGCGTGGCGCCGAGGACACCGCGGCGTGAAATCAACTGCCAAAAAGGCAGCGCCCCGCAAAGTTTCAGCCAGCGCGCCGGTCATCGACCCCTACCTGCCGAAGAACGGCAACTTCGGCTACCGGGTGTCGCACTACGACCTGGACCTGGAATACAAGGTTGCTATCAACCGGCTGTCGGGATCGGTGACGATCACCGCGTCGACAGTGACCGAGTTGACGAACTTTTCCCTCGACCTGTCCGACGCGATGACGGTGTCGAAGGTGCTGGTGAACGGTAAGCGTGCGGCCCACTTCGACGGTCGGATGAGCAAATTGCGCGTCCGGTTGGCGTCGAAGCTGGCGGCCGGGGCGACGATGTCGATCGTCGTGCACTACCGCGGCGCACCGCGGCCCATCCGATCGCTGTGGGGCGACGTCGGTTTCGAGGAACTGACCAACGGCGCACTCGTCGCCGGGCAACCCAACGGCGCGGCGTCGTGGTTTCCCTGCGACGACCATCCCAGCGCCAAGGCGTCCTATCGCATCCGGATCGCTGCCGACAGCCCCTACCGGGTGGTCGCCAACGGCAAGCTGGTGTCGCGGCGGCGGCGCGCCGCGCAAACCGTGTGGACCTACGAACAACCCGAACCGACGTCGACCTATCTGGTCACCCTGCAGATCGGGATGTACGAGGCGGTGCAGCTGGCGACCGCACCGGTGCCGATGCACGCCGCGCTGCCGGAGCGGCTGCGACGCAACTTCGACCATGACTTCGCTCGTCAGCCGGAGATGATGACGCTGTTCGTCGACCTGTTCGGCCCGTATCCGCTCGCGAACGGTTACGCCGTCGTCGTCACCGACGACGCGCTGGACATTCCTCTTGAAGCGCAAGGGGTTTCGATCTTCGGGGCCAACCATTGCAACGGCTCGCGGACCAGTGAACGCCTCGTCGCCCATGAGCTCGCCCACCAGTGGTTCGGCAACTCGGTGACGGCACGGCAGTGGCGAGACATCTGGCTGCACGAGGGATTCGCCTGCTATGCAGAGTGGTTGTGGTCGGAGCACAGCGGCGGGCCCGACGCCGACCACTGGGCTCAGCACTACCACGAGAAGCTGCGCAAAGCGCCACAGAATCTGGTGCTGACCGATCCCGGGCCGCGCAACATGTTCGACGACCGCGTCTACAAACGCGGCGCACTGACCCTGCACGCGCTGCGGCAGAAACTGGGCGACGACAAATTTTTTACGCTGCTCAAGGAGTGGACGACGCGCTACAGCCACGACAGCGTTGTCACCGACGATTTCACCGCGCTTGCCGCGGGGTATTGCGACGAGTCGCTGGCACCGCTGTGGGACGCCTGGCTGTACTCGCGCGCCGTGCCTTAACGAACGCCTCAGCCGTTGAGTGCGGGCTCCGGCACCAGCGTGGTCGGTGCCGGCTGTCGACGTGTCTCGCGCGAGCGAGCGACCAGCTCAGCCATCAGCGCGCCCACGGCGCCGGCAGCAGCGGCGCCCGCCATGGACCAGGTGCCGTGCGCCAGCATCAGGAATCCGAACATCGAGGAGACCGCGAGCAGCGCGTAGCGCACCCGCGTCCAGTGGGCCGGGCCGGTCAACTGGGTAGAGACCAGCAAGCCGAGTATCAGCGCGACGGTGTGACCGACGTCGGTGAAATCTTCGCCGAGTGCGGCGGCCGCCAGGCCGACCGGCACCCACCAGCCGATCCACGCCGGCCGCCAGCGGGACGGAATCGCGGCCGTCAGCGCACCCAGCACCGCCACGGCGCCGTAGCTCACCCCGACGTCGCTGGCCCGAGAGATCGACAGCGGCAGCCAGTGCAGCTTGATCGCCGCGGTCAGGCCGCACGCCACCAACAGCGTCGCGCCGATATGGCCGGTGACGAACACGACCGCCAGCCGACCGCTACGCCAGATCAGCTCGGCCAGGGCGAGCAGGCACACCAGGCACGGCAGCCAGAAGTACATCGGACCGGCGTCGGTGATGAACGCGCTGCCGAGCAGGGTGCCCAGGTGGCCGTGCGCGAGGTTGTGCAAGTTGGTGCTCGACTGCGCGATGACCCGGGCGCGGACCCGCGGGCCGAGCTCGACGAGGGCCACGCTGACGGCCACCAACAGGGCCGCATAGCCCAGGGTGATCCGTACGCGCGACAGCCGCGACAAGGTCCGCATTATCATTGCCATCTACTATGCCTGCGGGTCGTCGTCTTCCGAACTGTCCAGACCTGAGACATCCCTGACAGTTTCGCGGGCCGGCTTGAGCCGATAAATGGTCAAATCGGCCGGCAGACCTGCGGGTTTAGCTGCGAAAACCGGGCGGTGCACCCGCTTGGCGGCCACTCCCAGTGTGTCCAAATCCTCCTGTTTGAGGCAGTCCAGTGTGACGCCGGACACCATCACTCCGCCGCGGGTGGCCCGCTCCATCACCCGCGCGGCGATGTTGACGTCCACGCCGAGCCAGTCGGCGGCCAACCGCTGCGGCCGCCCGGTGTGGATCCCCACCCGCATTCGCGGCTTGTAGCCGTCGACCTCCACGGATTTCAGCGCCCGCTTGGCCTCCAGAACCGCGCGTACCGCGACCAGCGGGTCGGAGAACACCGCCATGGTGCCGTCGCCCATCCGCTTGACGATGTGGCCGCCGGCGTCCAGCAGCGGCGGCTCGATGGCGCGTGCCACCTGACGCAAGAGCTTGAGTGTGGCCTCGTCACCGGCGTGCAATGACCAGGTCGAAAAGTTCACCAGGTCGGTGAACACGAGCGTGACTTCCGGGTTCGCCGGGCGACGGGAGACCACTTCGGTCAACGCCTGCCACATTTGCAGCGCGCCGAGTCCGACCTCGCGGGACGCTCCGCCCCGTTCGCCCAGCAGGCGACCGGCCGCACGGGCGGCGGCACGCGGACCGCCCTCACCGGCCATCGACAGCGGGTCGCCGAAGTCGGGATCGCCGGGCAGGGCACGGCGGGCTTTGCGTACCAGCCCGATCAGCCCGGGGCTCTGGTTGGTGGTGCGCAACCAGTCCGCCACGCTGCGCAATGACGCCGGCGAATGCTGTCGCGAACCAGGCGGATCCGGGGTGGCCACCGTTTGTTCGGGCTCACCGGACGCCGGGTGGTGCCCGAGTTCCACATCGCCCAGATTAGGTGGTGTTCGGAGAGACCGGCAACGACCGCGGTCGTGGTGTCCGACACGCTGGTCAACGAACGGCCTGATCACGGCGTTACGACGCTGGTGTCGACACTCGGTAACAGCATGCCGCGGCACGCCCGGAAATCATAGACAACATGTGTTGTCAACATTATCGTGGTGTCATCTTCGCCCATCGTGACCAGGAGGTTGTGATGACAGTGACGACGGTGCCAGCGCAGTCGCCGCACACTTCGCCTTCGGGTGACCGGGTCGAGCACGCCCACGCCGAGCCGCACCCGCTGGGCCCGGATTCACTGACGTGGAAGTATTTCGGCGACCTGCGCACCGGGATGATGGGCATCTGGATCGGCGCGATCCAGAACATGTATCCGGAGTTGGGGGCCGGGGTCGAGCAACATTCGATCCTGTTGCGTGAACCGCTGCAGCGGGTGGCGCGCTCGGTGTATCCGATCATGGGCGTCGTCTACGACGGCAGCAGAGCCGCTGAGACCGGCGCGCAGATCAAGCAGTACCACCACACCATCAAGGGTGTCGACAGCACCGGCCGCCGCTACCACGCGCTGAACCCCGAGACGTTCTACTGGGCGCACGCGACGTTCTTCATGCTGGTGATCAAGGTGGCCGAATATTTCTGCGGCGGCCTGACCGAAGCCGAAAAGCGGCAACTGTTTGACGAACACGTGCAGTGGTACCGGATGTACGGGATGAGCATGCGGCCGGTTCCCGCGTCGTGGGAGGACTTCCAGGAGTACTGGGAACGGGTCTGCCGCGACGAGCTGGAAATCAATCAGGCCACCCTGGACATCTTCCAAATACGGATCCCCAAGCCGAAATTCGTGCTGATGCCCACCCCGGTGTGGGACCAGCTGTTCAAACCGCTTGTGGCCGGCCAGCGTTGGCTGGCCGCCGGACTGTTCGAACCTTCGGTGCGCGAAAAGGCCGGTATGCGTTGGACTCCGGGCGACGAAGTGGTCTTGCGGTTGTTCGGCAAGATGGTGGAGTTGGCGTTCTTGGCGGTGCCTGACGAGATCCGCTTGCACCCGCGTGCACTGGCCGCGTATCGCCGCGCCGAAGGGCGGGACGCCAGGGACGCTCCGCTGATCGAGGCGCCGAGGTTCACCGCGCCGCCATCGGATCGCCGCGGCCTGCCGATGCATTACTTCCCGCCACGCAAGTCCATCATCGAGCGCGCCGGCTCGCTGGTGCACACCACGTTCTCGCTGGCCGGGCTGCGATCCGCCTGGGGCCCCAAAAAAGCCGCGTAAGGCCGCCTAGCGATCAGGCCTGAGCACGCGAGCTCTGGTAGAGGCAAATCGCGGCTGCCGCAGCAACATTCAGGCTCTGCGCGTCGCCTGCCATCGGAATGCTCACCCGGGTGTCGGCCTGTTGCGCGAGCTCGGCTGACAGACCGTGCGCCTCGGCGCCGAACAGCCATGCCGTCGGCGCGGCAAGCTGGGCGTCGTCGAGCGACACGTCGCCGTCGACAGTGGTGGCCAGAATCTGCAATCCGGCGGCTTTCAGCGCGGTGACGGCCGCATCTGCATCCGGCTCGACGACGACCGGCACGGAAAAGATGCTGCCCGCCGAAGCGCGCAAGCACTTGGCGTTGTACGGGTCGACGCTGTGTCCGGCGAAAACCACGGCGGCAGCGCCCATCGCGTCGGCGATGCGGATCAGGGTGCCCGCATTGCCCGGTTCGCCGATCTCCACGCCGACCGCGACCAGTCGGGGCACGCCGGCCAGCACGTCCGCCAAGCCAGTCGAGGGCAGCTCGCACACCGCGACCAAGCCCGCCGGAGTCACGGTGTCCGACAGAGCTTTTGCAGCCCGATCGGTAATCGGGTGGGCGGTGTGACCCGCCAGCAGGCCGGCGTACCGCTGCTGGGCCGCGTCGGTAGCGAAGATCTCGCGGACCAGCCCGCGCCGCGAGGCGGCCTCGACCAGGTTGGCGCCTTCCACCAGAAACCGCTGCGAACGGCGCCGGGCGATCTGCCGATGCAGTTTGACCGCCGCGACCACCCGGGCCGATCGTTCGGTGAGCACCGGGGAGTTAGGCGGCCTCTCCGGACGGCGCGTTCACGTCGTCGGGCAATGCGGCGCGGGCAACCTCGACCAGCGAGGTGAACGCCGCGGGGTCGCTGATCGCGATTTCGGCGAGGTTCTTGCGGTCGACCTCGACGCCGGCCGCCTTGAGGCCCTGGATCAGCCGGTTGTAGGTGATGTCGTTGGCGCGGGCCGCCGCGTTGATCCGCGAGATCCACAACTTGCGGAACTCACCCTTGCGCGCGCGACGGTCGCGGTAGGCGTAGGTCAGTGAATGCAGTTGCTGCTCTTTGGCTTTGCGGTAGAGCCGGGACCGCTGGCCGCGATAGCCCTTGGAAGCCTTCAGGATGGTGCGGCGCTTCTTTTGGGCGTTGACTGCCCGCTTTACGCGTGCCATGGGGTGTTCCTATTCGTTCGTATGGAGGTAGTGGGTGTTCCGGCGTCAGTCGGGTGCCGGTCAGCCGTTCAGCATTTTGGTGACGCGCTTGGTGTCATTGGCCGCCACGACGGTTCGTCCATCCAGCCGGCGTGTCCGCTTGGTCGGCTTGTGCTCGAGCAGGTGGCGGCGATTGGCCTTCTGGCGCACGATCTTTCCGGTTCCGGTGCGGCGGAATCGCTTCGACGCTCCGCTGTGGGTCTTGGTCTTCGGCATCTGTTTTCGGTCCTCTATCTCAGTTCGGCGACGGCTCGGCGTCGTCGCTCGGGGCGGGCTGCGACGCGGGGCCGCTGGCTTGTTCGGCCGCACGGGCGCGGGTCTTCGCGCCGCGGTGCGGAGCGAGCACCATCGTCATGTTGCGTCCGTCCTGCTTGGCCGACGTCTCGACGAATCCATAGTCGGCGACATCGGACCCCAGGCGCTGCAGCAGTCGATAACCCAGTTCGGGCCGCGACTGCTCGCGTCCACGGAACATGATGGTCACCTTGACTTTCGCTCCCGCTTCCAGGAATCGGATCACGTGACCCCTTTTGGTCGCATAGTCGTGGTCGTCGATCTTGGGCCGCAGCTTCTGCTCTTTGACGACGGTCTGCTGCTGGTTCTTGCGGGACTCGCGCTCCTTCTGCGCCGTCTCGTACTTGAACTTGCCGTAGTCCATGATCTTGCAGACCGGAGGTTTGGCGTTCGGGGCAACTTCGACAAGGTCGAGATCGGCATCCGCGGCGACGCGAAGGGCGTCTTCGATACGCACAATGCCTACCTGCTCACCCCCTGGTCCGATCAGGCGGACCTCAGGTACGCGGATGCGTTCATTGACACGGGTCTCAGTGCTGATGGGGCCTCCCTAGGCTCGCTGGCCCGGCTTCGTCGCCGGACTGTTCGGTTTCCGTGGCCACCGTCACCTGTTCGGGACCAGCGGTAGAGAAACACGCCATCAGCAAAAAAGCCCTGCTTAAGCAGGGCCCGATGCCGACCGATCACGGCAGAAGCCGCCTGCACAATGCAGAACCGGAACAGTTGATGTGCCGGTGACCGGACCGCTGAGCCGTTCTTGGCCAACGGTGGGAGTGGGTCTCCACTTGCTGTCTCTGGTGTTCACCGGAGACGGTCGCGGAAAGGAGTTTACCAGTGATGACGCCATCGCCGGAATTGCAGCCGCGGACGCCGATGCAGGCCCGGTCCTCGGGTCGTCAACACGGGTACTTCGAATGTCCGCCTTGCATAGGCATTCCATAGCAACTGCGAATATCCTCGCGGTCTGTGACCCTCACTGCGTCCCGCCCGCTCAGCCGGTCGAATTCCCGGCTTCGCTGGGTGCCCGCAGCTGCCGGCTGGACCGTCGGCGTCATCGCCACGCTGTCGCTGATTGCCAGCGTGTCGCCGGTGATCCGGTGGGTCATCAGGGAGCCTCGCGAGTTCATCAACGACTACATCTTCAACTTCCCGGACACCAGCTTCGCGTGGTCGTTCGTGCTGGCGTTGCTCGCGGGCGCGCTCACCGCGCGCAAACGCATCGCCTGGTGGGTGCTCGTCCTCAACCTGCTGATCGCCGCCGGACTGAACGTCGCGGGCCTGGCGGCGGACCACGTCAGCCCGGCAAGGGCCTTCGGCGAGACGCTCGGACTCGGCCTGCATCTGGCCGCGCTGGTCGTGCTGGGACTGGCCTACCGGGAATTCTGGGCCAAGGTCCGCCAGGGGGCGCTGTTCAAGGCTGCCGGGGTGCTGGTGGCCGGGTGGGCGGTCGGCATCGCGCTGTCGTGGACGTTGATCGAGATGTTCCCCCGCTCCCTGGCCGTCGACGACCGGCTGTTCTACGTGGTGAACCGGGTCGTCGGATTCGCCCTCGTCGCGTCGGCGTCGTTCAGTGGCCGGCCACCGATCTTCCTCAACGCGCTGTTTGGTCTGTTCAGCGCGATGGCGTTGATCGCCGCCGCGATCGTGCTGTTCCAGTCGCAACGGGCGGAGAACGCGCTCACCGGTGAGGACGAGTCCGCGATCCGCGGGCTGCTGGAGTTGTGGGGCAAGAACGACTCGCTGGGTTACTTCGCGACTCGGCGCGACAAGTCGGTGGTTTTCGCGCCGAGTGGCCGCGCGGCGATCACCTACCGCGTCGAGCTGGGTGTGTGCCTGGCCAGTGGCGATCCGATCGGTGATCCGCGGGCCTGGCGCCAAGCCATCGACGCGTGGCTGGCGCTGTGTCAGTCCTACGGCTGGACGCCGGGCAACATGGGGGCAAGTTCGACAGGGGCCAAGGCATTTCGCGAGGCCGGCCTGAACGCGCTCGAACTCGGTGACGAGGCGATTCTGTATACGTCCCAGTTCGGGCTGTCCGGTCGGGAAATGCGCGGGGTACGCCAGGCGGTGACGCGGGCACGTCGCGCCGGCCTGACGGTGCGCATCCGCCGGCATCATGACATCGAGCCCGCCGAGATGGCGCAGGTGACAGCACGGGCGGATGCCTGGCGGGACACCGAGTCCGAGCGTGGTTTCTCGATGGCGCTGGGCCGGCTGGGCGATCCGGCAGACGGTGACTGCCTGCTGGTCGAAGCCATTTCCCGCGACGAGACGGTGGTCGCGATGTTGTCGTTGGTGCCCTGGGGGCGCAACGGCGTTTCGTTGGACCTCATGCGTCGCTCGCCGGAGTCCCCCAACGGCACCATCGAGCTGATGGTCAGCGAACTCGCGCTGCACGCCGAACGCATCGGCATCAGTCGAATCTCGTTGAACTTCGCCATGTTCCGGTCCGCGTTCGAGCAGGGCGCCCAGCTGGGTGCCGGTCCGGTGGCGCGGCTGTGGCGCGGCTTCCTGTTGTTCTTCTCGCGCTGGTGGCAGCTGGAGACGCTGTACCGCTCGAACATGAAGTATCAGCCCGATTGGGTGCCGCGCTTCGCCTGTTACGAGGACGCCCGGATGATCCCGCGAGTGGGCGTCGCGTCGTCCGTCGCCGAGGGCTTTTTGGTATTGCCGTTCGCCCGTCGCGACGAACACCACACCGGCCACCACCCGGCGGTGCCGCCGACACTGCTGGCGACCGGGCTGCTGCAGCACGACGGCTCGGCACCGGACGTGTCGGCGTTGCAGGAGGCGGACTTCGGCGACAGCGACGACCGCGACCGCCGCCTGCCAGAACAGATGCGCGTTCGGCTGTCCAAGCTGAAGACGCTGCAAGACAATGGTGTTGACGCCTATCCGGTGGGCCGGCCACCCAGCCATACGGTCGCCGAGGCGCTCGGCATCGACGACCAGACGACGGTGTCGGTGTCCGGACGGGTGCTGCGGATTCGGGACTTCGGCGGCGTGCTTTTCGCGCAGTTGCGTGACTGGTCAGCCGAAGTCCAACTGCTGCTGGAGAATTCAATCCTGGAGCACAGCCGGACCGCTGACTTCACCAAGGCCATCGATCTCGGCGACCTGATCGAGGTGACCGGACGGATGGGATTCAGCAAGACCGGCACCCCGTCGCTGATCGTGCGCAACTGGCGACTGATCGGCAAATGCCTGCGCCCACTGCCGAACAAGTGGAAAGGCTTGACCGACCCCGAAGCACGCGTGCGCAGCCGCTACGTCGACCTGGCGGTCAACGCCGAATCACGCGAGCTGGTGACGGCCCGCAGCGGCGTGGTGCGGGCCATCCGGGATACGTTGAACGCCAAGGGTTTTCTCGAGGTGGAAACCCCAATCCTGCAGCAGGTGCACGGCGGCGCCACCGCCCGCCCGTTCATGACCCACATCAACAGCTACGACCTCGACTTGTACTTACGGATCGCACCCGAGCTGTACCTCAAGCGGCTCTGCGTCGGTGGACTCGAGCGGGTATTCGAACTCGGCCGGGCTTTTCGCAACGAAGGTGTCGACTTCAGCCACAACCCGGAATTCACGCTCCTGGAGGCATATCAGGCGCACGCCGACTACAAGACCTGGATCGACGGCTGCCGGGAGTTGATTCAGAACGCCGCCCAGGCCGCCAACGGCTCTCAGGTGGTGATGCGGCCATCCGACGACGGCTCCCTGAAGTCGGTGGACATCTCCGGTGCCTGGCCGGTGGTGACGGTGCACGACGCGGTGTCCGAAGCACTCGGCGAGCACGTCGACGCCCAGACCAGCCTGACCAAGCTCCGCAAGCTGTCCGACGCCGCGCAAATCCCCTACCTGGCGCGGTGGGATGCCGGCGCCGTGGTCCTGGAGCTCTACGAGCACCTGGTCGAGACCCGGACCGAGAAACCGACGTTCTACATCGACTTCCCGCTGTCGGTATCGCCGCTGACCCGGCCGCATCGCAGCAAGCCCGGCGTCGCCGAACGCTGGGATCTGGTGGCCTGGGGTATCGAGCTGGGCACCGCCTACAGCGAGCTGACCGATCCCGTCGAGCAGCGCCGGCGCCTCGAAGAGCAGTCCCTGCTGGCCGCCGGTGGTGAACTGGAAGCGATGGAACTCGACGAGGACTTCCTGCAGGCGATGGAATACGCGATGCCGCCGACCGGCGGCATGGGGATGGGCGTCGACCGCGTCGTCATGCTCATCACCGGCCGCAGCATCCGCGAGACGCTGCCGTTCCCGCTGGCGAAACCGCGCTGAGCAAAACTCCTTCTCACAGCACCTAAACAGGCCACAATGGACGCGTGACAGGTTCAACGACGAACCTCGCGATTGCGGTTCTGGGTGACAACCACACGTCCCTGATGCACGGGTGGGTCCCCCGTGTGGTCCAGGCCGTCGCGGTTGCCTTGCTGGCGGTGGCGATCGGCCGGCGATCGCGCCGGTGGCAACTGGTCTGGCTGCCGGTGGCTGCGGTGGCGGGGGGTTCCCTGGCCGCGTGGTCGCACTGGTACATCGACAACCGTGGTCTGGCCGACGACCCCGCGCCGCAGCAGCTGTGGTGGTGGATCGCCGTCACGGGTGGCGCCGGCGCCGTCGCGGTCCTGGGCTGGCGCACCGCACGCTGGTGGCGGCGCAGCGCCTCGGTGGTTGCCGTTCCGCTGTGCCTGCTCAGCGCCGCACTCACGCTCAACCTGTGGGTCGGTTACTTCCCCACCGTGCAGACGGCGTGGGACCAGCTCACCGCCGGACCACTGCCGTACCAGACCGATGCGGCCGGCCTCAGCGCCATTGCGGCGGCGGGTATCCAGCCGGCGCACGGCAGCGTCGTGCCGGTGACGATTCCCGACGATGCCTCGCATTTCAAACATCGCGGTGAGCTCGTTTATTTGCCGCCGGCGTGGTTCTCCACTTCCCCACCGGCGCGGCTGCCGACCGTGATGATGATCGGCGGCGAATTCAACACACCCGCCGACTGGTTGCGTGCCGGCAACGCGGTCAAGACGATCGACGACCTGGCAGCCGCGCACGGCGGCAACGCCCCGGTCTTCGTCTTCGTGGACTCCGGCGGGGCGTTCAACAACGACACCGAGTGCGTCAACGGCAGCCGGGGCAACGCCGCCGACCACCTCACCAAAGACGTCGTGCCATACATGGTTTCGAAGTTCGGCGTCAGCCCGGACGCGGAGAACTGGGGCATCGTCGGCTGGTCCATGGGCGGGACCTGCGCCCTCGATCTCACCGTGATGCATCCGGAGTTGTTCAGCTCGTTCGTCGACATCGCCGGCAACATGGGCCCGGAAACCGGCACCAAGGCGCAGACCATCGCCCGACTCTTCGGCGGCAGCGCCAACGCGTGGGCCGCGTTCGATCCGGCCACCGTCATCGCCAAACACGGCCGCTACAAAGGGGTTTCGGGCTGGTTCGACATCTCGTCGAACAATCTGCCGAAGCATCATCGCAGCCTTACGGTGACCGGCGCCGGCGAGGTCGGACTGGGCGGCCACGACGTCGTCCGCAACACGGCCGACTCGACCGTGGCGGCCGAGTCGTTGTGTGAACTCGGCCGCGCATACGGCATCAACTGCGCGATCGTCGCGCAACCCGGAAAGCACGACTGGCCCTTCGCCAGTAATGCTTTCGCCGCGGCATTGCCCTGGCTGGCCGGCCACCTGGGAACACCCGGCGTGGCGCGGACCCCGTTGCCGTCCACCTCGCCGCCCGAGTCACCGCAGGCACCGCACGCCGAGCCGGTCGGTCGGTAACGCCGGTGGCGATCGCGCGGATACGCCGCGCGATGTTCGCCCGCCACGCCAACCCGTGGAGTGCCTGGAGCCGCTGGGCGAGCACACCGCTGGTGCTGTTGCCGGTGTGGACGCGGCGTCGGAGCCACACGATGCTGGTCGCGCTTTGGCTCGCGCTCAACCCGATCATTTTCCCGAAGGTTAGCGACGAGCGGCCGTGGTCCACCCGCGCGATGCTCGGCGAAGAATTGTGGATCAGCAGCCGGCCCAAGGACGGTGCGGCGGCCCTGAGCGTGGCGACCTCAATGATCGCGGTTCTCGCGCTTGTTGAGGCGCGCCGACACCGGGCCGGGCCCGCCGCGGTCGCGACTGCGGCGCAAATGGTGTTGACGCTGGTCTATTGGCAGCAAATGGTGCGCTATCTGGAGCGGCACCGGTAGCGTGGAACCGTGCCCGACGAGCCGGACGATCCTGATTACACGGTCTCCGGTGTGCCGACGTTCGAATCGGTCCGCGACAAGATCGAGTCTCGCTACGAAACGTCAGTTGGCGCAAGCGAATTGGATGCCGAGACGCCGGAGGGTCGCAGCGTCGACGAACAGTTCGAGGCTCGGCAGCGCGCCGCCGCCGAGCGACTGGCGCAAATCCGTGAATCAATGCGCGACGACACTCACTGAATCCGCGGGAAGGCTGCGTGCGCGCATTCAGCGACACCGAGCGACGCAGACGCTTGATGAACAGACAGTTTCTGTCGCTGCCCGATACCGTCGACGGCGTAACCGCCGGACTGGTCGGATTACATGCGACTGACCCCGCCACCCCGTTCCTCTCGCTGTGGGCGCGCTGGCCGGGGTTCGCTGTCGCCGACCTCGAGCACGAGCTCTACCAGAACCGTTCGGTGGTCAAGCATCTGGCGATGAGAAGGACCTTGTGGGTCGTCAGCGCCGATGATCTGCCGATCGTTCAGTCCGCCGCCAGCGATCGAGTCGCCGCCAACGAACATCGCCGACTCGTCGCCGACGTGCGCAAAGCCGGTGTCGCGGCCGACGGCGCGCGATGGCTGGACGAGGCTTGCTTCGCGGTGCTGGGCCATCTCGAAGATCACGGGCCGCTCAACAGCACCCAATTGCGATCGGCGCTGCCCGAGCTCGGCGGCCATTACGATCCGGCACCCGGAAAGCGTTGGGGTGGAATGGTTCCACTGGCCCTGCGCGTGTTGACGGTTCTGTCGGCCCGCGGCGAGATCGTCCGCGGACCCAACGACGGCTCCTGGACCACGTCCCGGCCGCGGTGGGCGCTGACCACGGATTGGCTGGGTGAGCGCGCCGACCGCGCCGACGCGCACGAAGAGCTACTTCGCCGGTGGCTCTACACGTTCGGGCCGGCCACCGTCGCCGACATCAAGTGGTGGTTCGGGTCGACAGTGACCGCCACGCGAAAAGCGTTGGCCGGCATCGGCGCGGTAGACGTCGAGCTGGCCGGCGGCCCCGGCTACGTGCTGCCCGACGACCTGGACAGCGAACCAGAGGTCGGACCGTTCGCTGCGCTGCTGCCGGGCCTCGACGCCACCACGATGGGCTGGTTCGAACGCGACTGGTATCTCGGTGCACATCGGGGCCACGTGTTCGACCGCAATGGCAATGCAGGCCCCACCGCCTGGTGGGACGGCCGGATCGTGGGCGGCTGGTACCAGGACGACGCGGCGCAGGTGCAGCTGCAACTCGTTGACGACCCGGGCCGGGACGGCCGAAAAGCGCTGCAGGATCGGGCCAGAGCGCTCACGGCGTGGCTCGACGGCGTGCAGATAAAGCCGCGCTTTCCGTCACCGCTGTCGCAAGCTAAGCGCTGACCTTGCGGCGCTTGGTCGTTCGACGCGGCGTGGCGGTGGTGCTGACCAAAGTCTCGGCGAGGAATTTGCCGGTGTAGCTCTCGGGTATTGCGGCGATGTCCTCCGGAGTGCCTTCGGCGACGATCGTGCCGCCGCCGGCACCGCCCTCGGGGCCCATGTCGATGATCCAGTCCGAGGTCTTGATCACGTCCAGGTTGTGCTCGATGACGATCACCGTATTGCCTTTGTCGACAAGGCCGTTGATGACATCCAGCAACTTGCGGATGTCTTCGAAGTGCAGCCCGGTGGTGGGTTCGTCGAGGATGTAGATGGTGCGCCCGGTGGACCGCTTCTGCAGCTCGGATGCCAACTTGACCCGCTGCGCTTCACCGCCGGACAGCGTGGGCGCCGGCTGGCCGAGCCGCACATATCCGAGGCCGACGTCGACCAGTGTCTTGAGGTAGCGGTGGATGCCGGTGATCGGCTGGAAGAATTCCGCGGCCTCTTCGATCGACATGTCGAGCACTTCGGAGATGGTCTTGCCCTTGTAATGCACCTCCAAGGTCTCCCGGTTGTAGCGGGCGCCCTGACAGACTTCGCAGGGCACATACACGTCCGGCAGGAAGTTCATCTCGATCTTGATGGTGCCGTCGCCGGTGCACGCCTCGCAGCGACCGCCCTTGACGTTGAAGGAGAAGCGACCCGGCTGGTAGCCGCGGACCTTGGCCTCGGTGGTGGCCGCGAACAGGGTGCGGATCTTGTCGAACACGCCGGTGTAGGTGGCCGGATTGGATCGCGGCGTGCGGCCGATCGGTGACTGGTCGACGCGCACCAGCTTGTCCAGGTTGTCCAGGCCCGTCACCCGGGTGTGCCGTCCCGGCACGTGCCGCGCGCCGTTGAGGCGATTGGCCAGCACCGCGGCCAGGATGTCGTTGACCAGTGTCGACTTGCCCGAACCGGACACCCCGGTCACTGAGGTCAGCACGCCCAGCGGGAAGGTCACGTCGATCCCGCGCAGGTTGTGTTCGTTGGCGCCGACGACCGTGAGCCGGCGGTTCTTGTTCACCGGACGCCGAATCGACGGCGCGGCAATGCTTTCTTTGCCCGATAGGTAGGCGCCGGTGATCGACTCCTTGTTCGTCAGCAAGTCGGCGTAGGTACCGCTGTGCACGATGTGGCCGCCGTGCTCGCCGGCGCCCGGACCGATGTCGACAACCCAGTCGGCATGCGCGATGGTGTCCTCGTCGTGCTCGACGACGATCAGGGTGTTCCCCAAATTCCTTAGGCGGGTAAGGGTTTCGATGAGCCGACGGTTGTCTCGCTGATGCAATCCGATCGACGGCTCGTCGAGCACGTACAGCACGCCGACCAGACCGGATCCGATCTGGGTGGCCAGCCGGATGCGCTGCGCCTCTCCGCCGGAGAGCGTGCCGGCGGCCCGGGACAGCGACAGATACTCCAGCCCGACGTCGAGCAAGAAGCCCAGCCGCGACTGGATTTCCTTGAGCACCTGGCCCGCAATGGCCTGTTCGCGCGGGCCCAGGGTGAGGCCGTTCAAGAAATCCGCGCAGTCGGAGATGGACAGCTCACACACCTGCGCGATGGACTTGGCGCCGCGGTCGCCGGCGGTCAGCGTGACGGCCAGGATTTCCGGCTTGAGCCGGGTCCCCTCACACACCGGGCACGGCACGTCGCGCATGAAGCCCTCGTAGCGCTCCTTCATCAGCTCGGATTCGGTCTGGTCCAGCTTGCGCTCCAGAAACGCCAACACCCCTTCGAAGTCGGCGTAATACGACCGGGTGCGGCCGTAGCGGTTGCGGTAGCGGACGTGCACCTGCTCGTCGCAGCCCTCTAGAATCGCTTTGCGCGCCTTGGCCGGAAGCTTGCGCCACGGGGTGTCGACGTCGAAACCCATCGCCTCACCCAGACTCGCCAGCATCCGGGTGAAGTACTCCGCGGTGTGGCCCATCGACCACGGTGCCACCGCGCCCTCGGCCAGCGTGCGATCCGGGTCAGGCACCACCAGGTCTGGGTCCACCTCTTTGCGGATTCCCAGGCCGACGCATTCCGGGCAGGCGCCGTACGGCGAGTTGAACGAGAACGACCGCGGCTCCAGGTCGTCGACGGCCAGCGCGTGCCCGTTGGGGCAGGCCAGCTTCTCGGAGAACCGCTGCTCGCGGTTGTGGGCGTCGTGCTCATGATCGACGAACTCCAGCACCACGATGCCGTCGGCCAGATTCAGCGCGGTCTCCACCGAATCGGTGAGTCGTTGCTTGGCGCTGGCTTTAACAGTGAGGCGGTCAACAACCACCTCGATGTCGTGCTTCTCCTGCTTTTTGAGCTTGGGCGGATCGGTCAGCGAGTGGACCACGCCGTCGACGCGAACGCGGCTGTAGCCCTGGGCGTTGAGCTTCTCGAACAGGTCGGCGAACTCGCCCTTGCGGGTGCGGACCACTGGGGCGAGTACCTGGAAGCGGGTGCCCTCGGGCATCACCAGCACCTGGTCGACGATCTGCTGCGGGGTCTGACGGGCGATCCGCTCACCGCAGACCGGGCAGTGCGGCGTGCCCGCGCGCGCGTAGAGCAGTCGCAGATAGTCGTAGACCTCGGTGATGGTTCCGACCGTCGATCGCGGGTTGCGGTTCGTCGACTTCTGGTCGATCGACACCGCCGGCGACAGACCCTCGATGAAGTCGACGTCGGGCTTGTCCATCTGCCCGAGGAACTGACGGGCATACGCAGACAGCGATTCGACGTAGCGCCGCTGGCCCTCGGCGAAGATCGTGTCGAACGCCAGCGAAGACTTTCCGGAGCCGGACAGGCCGGTGAAGACGATCAACGCATCGCGTGGCAAATCAAGATCGACACTGCGCAGATTGTGCTCGCGAGCACCTTTCACGATCAGGCGGTCAGCCACAGCGTCTCTTTCACGGTTCTATCTTTCGAGCCAACTCTCGACCCCGTCACACACGTCATCACCATGCTATGTGCCCGTACCGACAAGCGATGCCTGGCCAGTACCGTGACTGTATGACCGTCCTGACTGACGATTACACCGGACACGTCGAACCGGGTTCCGCGGCCCGCCGCACCCTGCCGGGCGCGACGATTCTCAAAGCGTCGGTGGGCCCCATGGACAACAACGCCTACCTGGTGACGTGTTCCGCGACCGGGGAAACGCTGCTGATCGACGCCGCCAACGACGCCGACGTTTTACTCGACCTGGTGCGCAACCATGCCCCGAAGGTGTCGCTGATCGTCACCAGCCACCAGCACTTCGACCACTGGCAGGCGTTGGAAGCCATCGCGGAGGCCACTGGGGCGCCGACGGCCGCCAACGAGATCGACGCCGAGCCGCTGCCGGTCAAGCCAGACCGCTTGCTGGCCGGCGGAGACACCGTGCAGATCGGCGAGCTGACATTCGACGTCATCCATCTGCGCGGGCACACGCCCGGATCGATCGCGCTGGCCCTCGACGGCCCGGCCACCGGCGGGGTGACGCAGCTGTTCACCGGCGACTGCCTGTTTCCCGGCGGAGTTGGCAAGACCTGGCAGCCCGGCGATTTCGACCAACTGCTGGACGATGTGACGACCCGGGTGTTCGACGTCTACGACGACAGCACCGTCGTCTACCCCGGCCACGGTGACGACACCACGCTGGGCGCCGAGCGCCCCAGCCTGGCGACCTGGCGCGAGCGCGGCTGGTAAGCCGGCGACCTCAGCCCAGGATCGGGAACCGGCGCCCGCGCGCCAGCCCCCACAGCGCCTTCTGCATGATCGACCGCACGCGCCTGTCGATTTCGCCGACCGTGGGGTAGTTGCCGAACTCGGCGGCGAGGTCGAGTGACGGAAGCACCTGCGTGACGATCTTCGTCGGCAACGGCAGGTTGACCGGTAACACAACGCTGAGCCCGAACGGGAAACCCAGCGAGATCGGCAGCATGTCGCTCCGGGCGATCCTGCGGCCGATGTTGGCCAGACCGAGAGCACGCGACAGCCACCGGCCCCGGGTCACATAGAGCTGGCTTTCCTGAGCGCCGATCGACACCGAGGGGACGATCGGCACCCCGGCCTCGATCGCCGTGCTGACGTAGCCGGTCCGGCCGCCGAACCCGACGATGTTCTCCGAAGCCGTCGGCCGATAGGCGTCGTAGTCGCCGCCCGGGAAGACCAAGACGACCCCGCCGGCCGCCAAGGCTTCCGCGGCGTTGTCGCGCGTCGCGCGAATCACGCCGGTGCGCTTGAGCAGTTCGGCGGCGGGACTGCGGAACAACACGTCATGACCGAGCGCGAAAAGCGGCCGCTCGTAACCGTATGTGTCGTAATAGTCGACCGCGAACACCGACATGTCGGGAGTGACGACGCCACCCGAATGATTCGACACCACAAGGCAAGCGCCCGCGGGGATGTTCTCCATACCCCTGACATCAGAGCGGAAGTACCGCTTGACGATAGGCCGGGTCAGCCCGACGATGTGTTCGGTCAGGTCGGCGTCCCACTTTTCGACGTCCGTAGCGCTCACGGCTGCTCCTCGCGGCGTGTCAACGGTGCAGACTCTGTCGTACCGCACGCTCCGGTCCGCCCGGCAGGGCCGAACAGCAGCAATACCGAGGACCTTGTGCCCCTCATGCACCGGAGCCGAGTCGGTGATTCGCAGCCGCGAAACGCGGTGCAGCACCTACGCTTAGCCGATGAAAGTGGGCATCGACTTCGGCACAACGCACACCGTCGCCGCGGTCGTCGATCGCGGCAACTATCCGGTGGTGTCATTCGACGGGCTCGACACCTGGCCGTCGATCATCGCCGCCAACGAAGCCGGCGAGTTGCGCTTCGGCTTGGACGCCGCCGCAGTCCGTCACGATCCGGGCTGGTGTGCGCTGCGCTCGTTCAAACGTCTGCTCAACGACGCCGGGCCCCGGTCCACGGTCGAGCTCGCCGGCCGCAGCTACCGGCTGGCCGAGCTGTTCGCGGGCTTCCTCGCCCAGCTGAAAAGCGACCTGCAGCACCGGTCGAACATCGAACTGCCCGCCGGTGAGCCGGTCGAAGCCGCGATCAGCGTTCCGGCCAACGCGTCCAGCGCGCAGCGGTTTATGACACTGGATGCCTTCACGCAGGCCGGCTTCGAGGTGGCCGCGCTGCTCAACGAGCCGTCGGCGGCGGGCTTCGAGTACGCCCACCGCTATCGCTCGACCATCACCGCCAAGCGGGAGTACGTGCTGATCTACGACCTCGGTGGCGGGACGTTCGATGCGTCGCTGCTGAAGATGACGGGCCGGCTGAACGAGGTCGTCTTCAGCGAAGGTATCCAGCGCCTCGGCGGCGACGACTTCGACGAAGCGATCCTCAAACTGGTCCGCAACGGCACCGGGCTGCGCAAGCTGCCCGCCGGAACACGCGATCTGCTGCTCGAGGAGTGCGCAGTTCGCAAGGAAGCGGTCGGCCCGAACACCCGTCGCTTTCTGGTCGACCTCGCCGCAGTCGGCAAGGAGCCGTTCTCCTGCCCCATCGACGATGTCTACGCGGCCTGTGTTCCGTTGGTGGACAAGACAATCAACGCACTATCCGGTGTGCTGCACGGCGACGTCGACTGGTCGGATATCGCGGGCATCTACGTGGTAGGCGGGGCGGGGAGTTTTCCGCTGGTGGCCCGGACACTGCGCACGACGTTCGACGAGAAGCGCGTCAAGCGCTCACTGCACCCCTTCGCGGCGACCGCGATCGGCCTTGCGGTGTTCCTGGATCGCGAAGCGGGATTTGTTCTGTCCGAACGTCTTTCACGACACTTCGGCGTCTTCCGCGAGGCTTGCGCCGGCGAGGACGTGTGCTTCGACCCAATAGTCCCCAAAGGATCGGCGTTGCCGACCGCCGGCCAGCCGCCGTTCGTCGTCACCCGGACCTACCGCGCGGCGCACAACATCGGACACTTCCGCTTCGTGGAGTGCAGCCGGTTACGTGACGGCCATCCCGACGGCGACGTCACGCCGTACGAACCGGTGTTCTTCGCGTTCGATCCCGACCTCAGCGACGACCAGGACCTGCCGCGGCGTGCGGTGCGGCGGCGCGACGACGGCCCTGACGTCGAAGAGCGTTATGTGATCACGTCTGGCGGCGCCGTCGAGGTGACGCTGACGACCCGGCCGGATCGGCTGAGCAGGACGTTCCGGCTGGAACGCCACGATCTCGCCAGCGCGTGACCTAGCCGTCGAGCTCCGGCGTCCAGGCCACCCCGTTGATGTGGCTGCCGCCGTCGACGAACAGTGTGTTGCCGGTGAGGTAGCGGCTGCCTTCGCCGGCCAGGAACACCGCGACGGGCGCGATGTCGAGGTAGGGATCCCCGATCCGGCCCATCGGGTTCATCGAATCCGCGAACGCTGCGACGTCCGGGTTGTTGCCGAGCGCACGCATGAACGCCGCGCTCTTGGCCGCCGGGCAGATGGCGTTGACGGTCACGCCGTAGGGCGCCCACTCCCGGGCGGCGGTGCGAGTCAGCGCGCGCAGCGCCTCTTTGGCGGCGTTGTATTCCAGGGTGCCCATGTGTGCGTTGACGCCGTTAAGGCTGCACATGTTGATGACCCGACCCCAGCCGCTTTTCCGCATGTGCGGCAGGGCGGCCCGCATCGCCCAGAACGGTCCGTAGTACGCGACTGCGATGCCGTCGCTGAGTTGCCCGTCGGTCTTGTTCTCCACCCGGCCCATCGATCCGCCGCCCCAGGCGTTGTTGACCACGACGTCGAGTGACCCGTACGCCGAAACAGCCTGCGCGACGGCGGTTTCCACCTGCTCTCGCACCGCGACGTCGACCGGCACAAACAATCCACCTATCGCCTCGGCGACGGCCTGACCCGAAGTCGTATCCCGTTCAGCCACAACCACTTTGGCACCCTCTTCGGCGAACCGGCGGGCGATCGCCTCGCCGATGCCCGCTCCCCCGCCGGTGACGAGCGCGACCTTGCCCTCGAGTTCGCTCATACCGAGCGCCCGTGGACGCCGGCGGCGAGCAGGTCGCGCGCCTCGGCGGAGCCGTTCAACACGCGGGTGGTGCGTTTGACGATCCGCCAGCCGTCGGCCGTCCGCCGCAGCACGATGTGGTTGGCTCCCGCCCGCCATACCCGGTAGCCGTCGCCGTCGTCGTTGCGCCGGACCAGGATCGACTCGCACACCGCGACGGCGTCGTCACCGTCGACGTCGACACATACCGGGCCCAGGAAGTGGGCCGAACCGCCGCCGATCAGCCCCTGGTGCGCCGGCGAGCGCACCATGTCGGCCACGTCGGCCCGGCTCTGCATGTGCCAGCCCTCGACGTCGTATTCGCCGTCGGGCGCCCACAGGTCGGCAACCGCGTCGGCATCGCCTGCGTCGACCAGCGGTCCATAGGAGGCCAGCAGGCGGCCGATGGCCAGCTCGTCCTCAGCCCGGCGCAGTCGCTGTTCCAGCGCCGCGATCCGCTCCTCCACCGTCATCGGTGATTCCTTTCGACTGCAACAGCCTCTGCATCGCGTGGTGAGCGCCCAGAACGGCCTTGCCCCGGTCGGGAGCGCTGCGCAGGGACACCGTCACTTCGTTGCCGCTGACGATGTGCACCGGACCGCGGCCCAGCCACTCCAGGCCCTCGCGTGCCACATCGGCGGGCTCGGCGACGACAAAGCCCGGCGCGTCGAAGTTCAGGCCGACCCGCTCCATCGCCGGCGTGCGGGTCACCCCCAGCACGAGTTGCAGCACGTCGACGCCGTGTTGGCGCAGTTCCAGCCAGAGACCCTCGGCGAAGATCCTGGTGAACGCCTTGACGCCGCCGTAGACGGTGTGCCGAGCCGATCCGAGGTAACCCGCCAGCGAGCCGAGCAACACGATGCCGCCGCGGCGCCGCGAGCGCATCGCCTGCCCGTAGTGCTGCACCAACGCCAGCGGCGTCGACACATTGAGGTCGATGACCCGCTGGAATTCGGCTAGATCCCCGTCCAGGAATTCGTAGCTGTGCGTGTTCGCGCCCGCAACCAGGATCAACAGGCCGATCTGGAGCTCAGCTGTCGCCGCGGTAATCCGCGCGCAGGCGTCGGCGGCGCTCAGGTCGGCTTGGACGGTGCGGACGACGACGCCGTGCTGTCGGCACTGGTCGGCGGCCTGTTGCAGTGCATCCGCCGTGCGGGCGACCAGCATCAGGTTCAGGCCTGCCTCGGCGATAAGCCGGGCGAATTCGGCGCCGACCCCTTCCGAGCCGCCCGCTATCAGCGCCCACGGCCCGTACTTCGCCCTGTCGATCACCGGGTTGACGAGCGGATATGTCGGCTACGTGGTGGTGTGCACGATCAGCACGTCGACCTTGGCACGACGTGACACGTTGGCCGGCACCGATCCCAGCAACCGACCGGCGATCGTGCTGAGGCCGACGTTGCCGACGACCAGCAGATCAGCGCCGACCTCCTCGGCGAGTCCGACCAGCGCGTCGACCGGGGCGCCGACGATCGAACGCTCTTCGATGTTCTTGGCGCCCGCCGCGCTGGCCCGATCCTTGGCCTCGCGCAGGATCGCGTAAATCGGGGCGCTGCCCGACACCTTGTAGCTCTCGTCTTTGAGGGCGTCGGCGGCCCGCGGGTCTTCGTGCTGCGGCAGGTACGCCGTCGCGACGATCAGCTTCGCGTCCGCCCCGGCGATGCTGCCTGCCTTCTCCACCGCGCGTAGCGACGAATCCGAGCCGTCGGTTCCTACCACCACGGTTCGATAGGCGCTCATTTACCCTCCCAGGTGTCGGTTGCTTCGCCAACCCAAGACAGTAACGCTTTGCCGCAGATAGATGGATGCATTTGGACCATGCCGACATGGTTGGCGAGACCCCGCTCACGGTGCGGGCAACGCACTCTCGGACGTTAGCTGCATCGACTGGCCGACCGGGCAAGCTCCTATTTAGGCGAAACCCGTTGGGCTGCAGGGTGTTCAGGCTGTCGACAGAGCAATCTGCCCACGCCCCGGATCCGGTCTAGGCCGCGGAAACGGTACGTGAGCAGGCCGGACGGGTAAGCATGTTCACCGAAAGGCCCTTACAGTGACTCACATCATGGTTGCTACGACACTCGCTGAACCCAGCACCGCGGTCGTCGCGGAGGACCCGCCGACCCGGCGACCCGGCCGACTGCTGGACCCGTTCGTGGTCGCTATGCTGACCGCTGCCGTCGGCGCCGCCGGCGCCAGCCACCCGTCGCTGTGGTTCGACGAGAGCGCGACGATCTCGGTCTCCGCGAGCCGGTCCATTCCCGAGCTCTGGCGCATGCTGGGGCACATCGACGCCGTGCACGGCCTGTACTACCTGATGATGCATGGCTGGTTCGCCATCTTCCCGCCGACGGAGTTCTGGTCGCGAGTACCCAGCTGCCTGGCGGCGGGCATCGCCGCCGCCGGGGTCGTGGTCTTCGGCAAACAGTTCCTGCCGCGAACCACCGCGGTGTGCGCGGGCCTGGTGTTCGCGATACTGCCGCGCGTCACGTGGGCGGCCGCCGAGGCACGGTCGTATGCGTTCACCGCTCTGGCCGCGGTCTGGCTGACGGTGTTGCTGGTCACCGCGATACGGCGGAACCGGTGGTGGCTGTGGCTGCTCTACGCGCTGGCGCTGACGGTGTCGGTCGTGCTGAACATCTACCTGATCTTGCTGGTGCCGGCCTACGCGGTCGTCGCGCCGGTGCTGCGGCGGCAGAAGCCGGTGCTGCTGTGGTGGGCGATCACCTCGGCGGTCGCGGTCGGCGCCGTGACACCGCTGCTGCTCTTCGCGCACGGTCAGAGCTTTCAGGTCGCCTGGATCTATCCCCTGAACTGGCACAACGTCCTCGACGTCGTACAACACCAGTACTTCGACAACAGTGTGCCGTTCGCGATCGGGGCGGCGATGATCTTCGTTGCCGCCCTGACGATTCGGTTGACGGGTCGATGGGAGGTGACCGGTGACATCCGACGGATGCTGATCATCTGCGCGGCGTGGATGGTGGTGCCCACCGCGATCGCCCTGATCTACTCGGCGATCAGCGATCCGTTCTACTACCCGCGGTACCTGTTCTTCACCACGCCGGCGATGGCCATCGTGCTGGCCGTCTGCATCGTGGCCGTCGTAACCAAGCCGCGGTGGATCGCCCTCGTACTGATCGCGCTCACCGCGGCGGCGGCGCCAAATTATGTTCTCTCGCAACGGCAGCGGTACGCCAAAGAAGGCTGGGATTACAGCGACGTCGCCGACCTCATTGCCACCCACGCGGCACCCGGGGACTGTCTCCTGGTCGACAACACCGTCCGCTGGCTGCCGGGGCCGGTCCGCGCGCTGCTCGCCGCACGACCCGCGGCCTTCCGCCCGCTGGTCGACGTCGGGCGCGGCGTCCCCGCGCCCAAGCGGGAAACGCTCTGGGATGGCCACGTGGCGGCCTGGCTGACCACGGGTCGGCTCTACAAGTGCACCACGCTGTGGACGATCACCACGCACAACACCACGCAGCCGAATCACCAGGTCGGCTCATCGCTGGCGCCGGGATGGAAATTCGGACGCGCACCCGCCTACCAGATTCCGGATTTGGTCGGGTTCCACATCGTCGAGCGCTGGCAGTTCCATCGAACCCAGGTGGTCAAATCGATCCGCTGACTTCAGCGTGGTCGGTCAGCGCATCGTCCGGATGACGCGAACGCCCGCCAGCGCACCCAGCAAGCCCACCGCGGCGAACACCGCGAACAGCGCCCGAGCGGCCACCACGATGCCGCCCTGAGCGCTGTTGACCACGACGCCGGCCAGGCCGGCACCGAACGCACCGGCGATAACCTCGATGATGTTGATCGTCGCGGCTGCCACCGCACCTTCTTTTTCGTCGTCGACGCAGTGCATTGCCCACGCCGACAGATGCGGCCAGGCCGCGCCGATACCGACCCCGGTGATCGTCAGCGCGACTGCCCACGTGACGACGACGGCCGCCGACGCATTCGCGACCTGGGTGACAGCGGCAAGGATCAGGCCCGCCGCGATAATCAGCGGCGCGGTCACAACCACGCGATTGACAATTTTCTTGCTGCGCAGCGACGCGCTGAGGATCTCGCTGACGGCCCAGCCGACTGCCAGCGCGGCGCCCAGGAACCCGGCGGTGACAGGAACAAGGTGCGCCAGCCGTTGACCGAACAACGGCACATACATGTCGACCATCGCCGCGGCCATCAGAACCGTCAGGGTCAGATAGATCCATTTCAGCGGGCCGGGGCCAAAGACGCTGGGCGGCAACACTTTGACCGTTGCCCGCCGGTCGACGAGAACGAACGCGACGACCAGACCCACGCTGACCACGAGCAACCCCGCCGTCGCGGCGACGTGCGTCGGAACCTGGGCGATGCTGACGACCAGCGCCGCCGCTCCGAGCAGCAGCACCGACCACACCGGCACCTTCAGCGACGGCTCGGCGTCTGGATCGACCCGGCCGGCCGGCAACACCAGCGGAACCAGCACCGCCATCGCCAGGGCGAGCATCGCCATCACGCCGAAAGCCCAGCGCCACAAACCGAATTGCGCGAAAAGGCCGCCCGCCGCCGGGCCCACCACCGTTGCGACGCCCCACATCGCCGACACCAATGCCGATGCCCTGGTCCACAACGATCGCGGCAGTGCAGTGTTGATCAGCGCATAACCCAGACCGGCCAACAGCCCGCCGGCCGCCCCTTGCAACGTGCGGCCCGCCAGCAGTACCTGCATGCCGGGAGCGACCGCACAGACGACGCTGCCGATGCCGAAGACGGCCAGCCCCAACAGGAATGACATCCGCGGGCCCGCCCGCAGCAACATCGCGTTGACCGTCGAGGCCGCGACCACCGAACCCACCAGATAAAGCGTGGTCACCCAGGCATACAGCCGCTCACCGCCGATGTCGGCGATCGCGCTGGGCAACAGGCTGACGGTCAGGAACTCGTTGGTGGCGTACAACGCCACCCCGCCGGCGAGCAGCGTCGACGTGCCCAGAAACCGCGGACCCAGCAGTGCACGCCAGCCGTCGATGGCAGGCGATTCGCGGGATGAGCTCACTTCAGACCGGCGGCATCCATCCCGCGCAGTTCCTTTTTGAGATCGGCGATCTCGTCGCGGAACCGGGCGGCCAATTCGAACTGCAGGTCGCGCGCCGCGGCCATCATCTGCGCGGTCAGATCTTTGATCAGGTCGGCCAGCTCGGCCCGCGGCATGTTGGCGGTGTCCCGCCCCTCGTACACCCCGGCACTGACTGCCCGTCCGGGCTCGCCCTGAGCCCGGCGGCCTCGCGACGAGTTACGCCCGGAACCGCCGATCGCGACGGCCTCGGTGTCGTCCGCCTCGCGGTAGACCTGGTCGAGGATGTCGGCGATCTTCTTGCGCAGCGGTTGCGGGTCGATGCCGTTGGCCTCGTTGTAGGCGACCTGCTTGGCGCGGCGGCGCTCGGTCTCGTCGATCGCCTCTTTCATCGAGTCGGTGATCTTGTCCGCGTACATGTGGACCTCGCCGGACACGTTGCGGGCGGCGCGGCCGATGGTCTGGATCAGGCTGCGCGACGAGCGGAGAAAGCCCTCCTTGTCGGCGTCCAGAATCGCGACCAGCGACACCTCCGGTAGGTCCAGACCCTCACGCAGCAGGTTGATGCCGACCAGCACGTCGTAATCACCCAGCCGCAGTTGGCGCAGCAGCTCGACCCGGCGCAGCGTGTCGACTTCGGAGTGCAGATAGCGGACCCGGATACCGGTCTCGAGCAGGTAGTCGGTGAGGTCCTCGGCCATCTTCTTGGTCAGCGTCGTCACCAGCACCCGCTGGTCGGCCGCGGTGCGTTTGCGGATTTCGCCGATCAGGTCGTCGATCTGACCTTTGGTCGGCTTGACCACGACCTTCGGGTCGACCAGCCCGGTCGGGCGGATCACCTGCTCGACGAACTCGCCGGCGGCCTGACTCAGCTCGTAGGGCCCGGGCGTGGCCGACAAGTAGACCGTCTGACCGATCCGGTCGGCGAATTCCTCCCAGGTCAGCGGCCGGTTGTCACAGGCCGAGGGCAGCCGGAAGCCGTATTCGACGAGATTGCGCTTGCGCGACATGTCGCCCTCATACATGCCGCCGATCTGCGGCACCGTGACGTGCGACTCGTCGATGACCATCAGGAAGTCTTCGGGGAAATAGTCCAGCAAGGTCGCGGGCGGGGTGCCGGGCCCGCGAGCGTCGATGTGCCGCGAGTAGTTCTCGATCCCGGAACAGAACCCGACCTGGCGCATCATCTCGACGTCGTAGTTGGTCCGCATCCGGAGGCGCTGGGCCTCCAGCAGTTTGCCCTGGCCCTCGAGTTCGGCGAGCCGCTCCTCGAGTTCCTGCTCGATGGTCGAGATGGCGTGGGCCATCCGCTCCGGTCCGGCCACGTAGTGCGTGGCCGGGAAGACGCGCAGCGAGTCCACCTGGCGCACAACGTCGCCGGTCAGCGGATGCATGTAGTAGAGCGCTTCGATTTCGTCGCCGAAGTATTCGATGCGTAACGCAAGTTCCTCGTAGGACGGAATGATCTCGACGGTGTCGCCGCGTACCCGGAACGTGCCGCGGGTGAACGACATGTCGTTGCGGGTGTACTGCACGTCGACCAACAGCCGCAGGAGCGCGTCACGGGGCACCTCGGTGCCCACCTGCAACTCGACCGAGCGGTCCAAGTAGGACTGCGGGGTGCCCAGGCCGTAGATGCAGGACACCGACGCCACCACCACCACATCGCGACGCGACAGCAGCGACGACGTCGCGGAGTGCCGCAGCCGCTCCACGTCGTCGTTGATCGAGCTGTCCTTCTCGATGTAGGTGTCGGTCTGCGCGATGTACGCCTCGGGCTGGTAGTAGTCGTAGTACGAGACGAAGTACTCAACTGCGTTGTGCGGCAACATCTCTCGCAGCTCGTTGGCCAGCTGCGCGGCGAGTGTCTTGTTCGGTGCCATCACCAGCGTCGGCCGCTGCAGTCGCTCGATGAGCCACGCGGTGGTCGCCGACTTGCCGGTGCCGGTGGCGCCCAGCAGCACCACGTCGCGCTCCCCTGCCCGAATCCGGCGTTCCAGCTCCTCGATGGCGGCCGGCTGGTCGCCCGCGGGTGCGTGCGGGCTGACCACTTCAAAAGTGCCGCCGGCCCGCACCATGTCTTCGACAGGGCGGTATTCGGAGTGTGCGACCACTGGATGTTCGGTGGCAAAAGCCATGGCACCAGAGTAGAGCGCACCACCGACAACGTCCGTCCGCTCAGCTCAGCTCAGCTGTGCTGGCTGCTCCACACCCGGCTGCCGGGGTCGCATTCGATGAGGTGACCGTCTTCGGACTTCGACATGGTGAACACCGGGGTGTCGGAGCACGAGGTGCCGACCGGATGCACGCCGGTGGTCGTCGGCGCCTTGTCCCAGGTGTTGGTCTCGCAGACGACCTGCTCGTTGGCCGTCGAGTCAAAGCCGAGTTTGTCGATGTCGGTGCACGGCCCGCCCAGCACCGCGCGTGACGGGGTTCCCACCGGCGCCGCCGTGGTGTTGGCCACCTGCGCCGGGTCGGCCATCGTCAATGCCGGCGGGACATCACCGGTGCGCGACGCCACCACCGGGACCCGCAGCGTCGCTCCCTGCGATCCGCATTCGTTGCTCTGCACGGTCTGGGTCTGCACGCCGCGCAGGGTGCCGTCCGGTTCCGGTGTCAACGACCACACCACGGTCTCGGACTGGCTGACCGTCGGCGCGCCACGCGTCTTCTGGCACTGCGCCTGCAACTGTCGGGGCTCGGACTGCCAATGGCCGTCGACGAAGTGCAGCACGCCGGTGTTGGCGCTGCCGGTCGTCTTCGCCGCCTGATGGCCGGCGTCATCCAGCCTGGTGCCGGTCGCCGCGCAGCCTGCCGCGGTGCACGCGGAAGAGAACGCCCACCACGTGGTGTCGCCGCCGTTGTTGCGAATCACCCCGTTGGACGTCTGCTTCGCGCGGTCGTAATCGAGCCGATAACTGCCGTTGAGCGGCGGCACCGCGAGTGCCGAGCCCGCCGACGATGTCGGGTGTACCCGCGGCGGCGACGCGAGATTCGCTTGCGGCAGGTCGTCCCAGGAGAAGAACGAGACCGCCCAGGTGACGGTCAGCGCCAGCAGCGCCAGCACCATCGCGACGGCGACCCCCGTCTTCCAGGTCAGCTTCCCCGTGCCGGTCTTGCGGAACAGCGATCGCGCGCGGCCGGCCGGGGCAGCGCCGGCGACGCGGTCGTTGAACGCCGCCGCGAAGTGTCGGCATCGGTCGAACCGATCCGCGGGGTCCTTGGCGAGGGCCTTGAAGAACACCTCGTCCAGGTCGGCCAGATCGGGGCGGTAGTCGCTGAGCCTGGGCAGCTCGGCGTGCAGGTGCTGCCCGATCACCGCCACCGGGTTGGAGTTCCGGTACGGCGGGGCGCCGGTGAGCAAGTGGAACGCCGACGCGGCGAGCGCGTACTGGTCGGCGCGGCCGTCCATGTTCGATCCGACGAGCTGCTCGGGCGCGGCGTAGGCGACGGTGCCCACCGCGACGTTGGTCTCGGTGATACCGCTGATGTCGGCGAGCTGTCGCGCTACACCGAAGTCCGCCAACAGGATTCGACGGTCATCCTCGTAGGGATGGGTGAGCAGGATGTTGGCGGGCTTGACGTCCCGGTGCAGCAGCCCGCGGGCGTGGGCGTAGTCGAGCGCGCCCGCGACCGCGGTGACGATCGCCGAAACGTCCTGCCCGGACATGCCGCCACGGAAGCGCTCGCGCATGAGTCGGGCCGCGTCGGTGCCCTCGACGTAGTCCATCGCGATCCAGAGGTGACCGTCGAACTCGCCGCGATCGTGCACCGCGACGATGTGTGGGTGCCACAACGTGGCCGCGAGGTCGGCCTCGCGGTTGAACCGCTCGCGGAACTCCGGGTCGGCGGTGGTCCCTTCGGTCAGCACCTTGAGCGCGTCGCGGCGCGGCAGCCGGGGATGCTTGGCGAGGTAGACGTCGGCCATCCCGCCGGAGCCGAGCGGTCGCAGAATCGTGTAGCCGGCGAAGACGGTCGGCGAGCTCAGTGCACCGCCGGACTCCTCGACAGGCTCCCGGCCGGGCCGCGATCTGATCAGTGGCACCCGAGTCAGCAGTCGGGTGATCGCCAGGTGCGGAAGCGATTCGTAGCCGCGCTGCAGCATGCTTCGCGAGCGGTAGGGCTGCGCAGGCGCGACCGGCGGCCCTGATTGGGCGTCCCAGCGCTGTGTCGCTCTGGTCGCCTCATCCACGAGTACATCCCCCTGACATCACATCGTCGCCGACTAGACTCGTTGAATTGGTTGCGGGCAAGGCGATTTCGCGACTCCGACCCGGCCGAAGTCCACCAGATGCCCCACCCTTTCGCAATCATGCCGTCCGATGCGGTGATCTCCAGTGGTGCGGCTTATGAATGACCTATGAATTGGTGATCCGCCGCCACAAGACATAGCCAAATCACAGTGCGCTACCAGCAAAGCCTGTCACCGTCGCGTCAATACTGGAGCGGTGAGCCGATCAGCCCCGCCCCTCTTGACCATTTGGCACGACAGTTCGGAACGAACCTTCGCGCCAGGTCACGATGTCGTCGTGGGGCGCGATCTGCGTGCTGACATCCGGATCGCCGATCCCCGGATCTCCCGGGCGCACCTGATCTTGCGCTTCGACCAAGGCAAGTGGGTTGCCATCGACAACGGCTCGGTGAACGGGACTTTCGTCAACGGCTACCGCAGGCCGGTGGTCGACATACACGACGGGCAGAGCATCAATGTCGGCAACGCCGGCGGACCGCGCCTGACGTTCGAGGTCGGGCCCCGCCGCGGAAAGGGCGGTCAGCCGCCCGAACGCGCGCCGGATACGCAATCGACGATGTCCTGGTCGACAACAGGGCCGCCCCGCGCGAGTGCTGCGCCGCAGGTCCTGCGACCGCGGTCACCGTCGGAGTATCCGACCAACGTGCAGAACCCCCCGCCGCCGGCCGGACCGCCTTCGGTCCAGAGCACCGTCGTCAACGCCCGGTCCGCGCCACCGCTGGGCCACGTCACGCCGACCGAAGCCACCCGGCTCGATATCCGTGCGGGAGATGCGGCGAACTTCGCGACGAGATTCGTCAAACGGCTGTCTCCGCGGTCGACGCCGGCCGCGAAACCGGCCGGCACCGTGACCATCGGCCGCGCGACCGACAACGACATCGTGATCCCCGACGTGCTGGCCTCCAGGTATCACGCAGCGCTGACGCTGACGCCGCTGGGCACCGAGATCCGCGACACCAGCGTCAACGGGACGTTCGTCAACGGCACCCGGGTCGGGTCGGCGATTTTGAGCGACGGCGACGTGGTGACCATCGGCAACATCGACCTGGTCAACAACGGCGGGCTGCTGGTCCGCCGCAGCGAGACCGAGGCCGCGACGCGCACCGGCGGCCTGGAAGCCCGTGGCGTCCAATACGTCGTCGACGGTGGCAAACAGCTGCTCACCGACATCTCCTTGACCGCGCGTCCCGGCACCCTGACCGCCGTCATCGGGGGATCAGGCGCGGGAAAGAGCACGTTGGCGCGGCTGATCGCGGGTTACACCACCCCGACGGCGGGTTCGGTGACGTTCGAGGGGCACGACATCCACGCCGAGTACGCGTCGCTACGCAGCCGGATCGGGATGGTTCCCCAGGACGACGTGGTGCATCGGCGGCTGACGGTGAACCAGGCGCTGAGCTACGCCGCCGAACTGCGCCTGCCGCCGGACACCAGCAAGGGCGACCGCACCAAAGTCGTCAACCAAGTTCTCGAAGAACTTGATCTGACCAAGCACGCCGACACCCGCGTCGACAAGCTCTCCGGCGGGCAGCGCAAGCGCGCATCGGTCGCTCTGGAGCTGCTGACCGGGCCGTCGTTGCTGATCCTCGACGAACCCACGTCAGGCCTGGACCCAGCCCTGGACCTGCAGGTGATGTCGATGCTGCGGCAGCTGGCCGACGCCGGTCGGGTGGTTCTGGTCGTCACCCACTCGCTGTCCTACCTCGACGTCTGCGACCAGGTTCTACTCGTCGCGCCGGGCGGCAAGACCGCCTACTGCGGCCCGCCCGACGGCATCGGCGACGTCATGGGCACCACCAACTGGGCCAAGATCTTCAGTCAGGTGGGCGCCGACCCGGAAGCGGCCAACCGACGGTTCCGGGAACGCGAACAGCAGCAACCTCCCCCGCCGGCGGGTAAGCCGGCCGACCTGGGCGAACCCGTACACACCAGCGTGCGCCGCCAGATCTCGACGATCGCCCGCCGGCAGGTTCGCCTCGTCGTCGCCGACCGTGCGTATTTCATCTTCCTGGCGCTGCTGCCGTTCATCTTGGGCGCGCTATCGCTGACGGTGCCGGGTAGCACCGGATTCCGGACTCCCGGCCCGCACGCCGGCACCCCCGACGAGGCCGCACAGATCCTGGCGCTGCTGTTGCCCGCGGCGGCCTTCATGGGCACCGCGCTGACCATTCGCGACCTCGTCGGCGAACGACCGATCTTTCAGCGCGAGCAGGCGGTGGGCTTGTCGACCACGGCCTATCTGCTGGCCAAGACGCTGGTGTTCTGCGGGTTCGCGATTGTGCAGGCGGCGCTGATCACCGCGATCGTGGTGGGCGGCAAGGGCGCACCCGCCCACGGCGCGGTGCTGCTGGGGCACTCGACGCTGGCGGCCACCGCTGAACTGTTGATCACCGTGGCCGCGACCTGCGTCGCCTCGGCGGTGCTCGGGCTGGCCATCTCGTCGCTGGTCCGGTCCGGTGAGCAGATCATGCCGTTGTTCGTGGTCGCGGTGATGGCGCAGTTGGTGCTGTGCGGAGGCATGGTGCCAGTGACCGGACGGCTCGGCCTGGATCAGTTGTCCTGGGTGATGCCCGCGCGGTGGGGTTACGCGGCGGCGGCGTCGACGGTTGACGTCCGGCACCTGGTTCCGCCGACGATGCTCCCCCAGGACCAGTTCTGGCAGCACACCCGGCATTTCTGGCTGCTCGACATGGGCATGCTGGCCGGGCTGACGGTGTTCTACGCCTGCTTCGTCCGCTGGAAGATCCGGCTCGGACGCTGACGTCATGCACCCGCCCAAGCACGAGACGTTCGACCTGAGCGCCCGCACGAACACCGACCCGAAGGGCATCGTGCGGGCCGTCGATGAGTACGTCGTCCGGCCGTGGGGTCTTTACGTGGCCCGACCGACTCCCGGCCGTCCGCAGTTTCACTACCTGGAATCGTGGCTGCTGCCATCGCTGGGATTGCGGGCGACGGTCTTTCATTTCAACCCCGGTCACGAGCGCGACCAGGATTACTACCTCGACGTCGGCGAGTACACACCCGGACCGGACGTCTGGACCTCCGAGGATCACTACCTCGACCTTGTGGTCCGTACGGGCCGCGACGTGGTCTTCGCCGATATCGACGAGCTATTGGAAGCAACGCGGCACGGCCTGCTGGCGCCGGGGATCGCCGAGCAGGCCGTGCAGCGGGCTGTGCATGCCGTCGACGGTTTGGCCCGCAACGGCTACGACCTGAATGCCTGGCTCGCCGGCGAGGGCATCCAGCTCGTTTGGCGCTAACGAATTCTGCTGCAGGACAACGTGTTCAGACGGTGAGCAAGCGGTCGAAGAATTCGCGGTAATGCATCAGGGCCACCCGCAGGTCTTCGGTGGAGGCGTCCTGGCCTCGCGACCATTGTTCTTCCAGACGCGAGCGCGCCTCGGCGAATCCCGTCGTGAGTTGCTCCACCACATCGGAAACCAGGTGGTCTGCTTTCTGGACGCATTCCTTCGGATTGTCAACGAACGCGGCCTGAACGCCGGCCCATCGCGCACGCAGATCCGCAACGTCGTCGCCGGCAAAAAGCGTTTCGCCGGTTGACGTTTCGTGCTGCGGTGGCTCCGCCCTGACGTCGTCCATCCGCGACTCCTCGGCCGCGGGCATTGCGACCGCATCGGGCGAATCGGTCAGGTCGTGTTGTTCGTGGGTGGTCATGCGCGTGCCTCCTGTGATGCTTCGTTGTCGGTCGGCGTTTCCAGCAGCTGCTCAAACAGCGCCCGGTAGTGCACGAACGCCTCGCGTTGCTGCTCAGTGTCGGCTTGTTGCTCCGAGGTGTGGATTCCGTGCGCGGCGCGGTAGTCGTCGACGATGTGCGGGTGGTCAACGGAGATGTCCGCGGCCCGCCGGTCGAAATCATCGACGGGATAACCCCGTTCGCGCATCACTTCGGTCACCAAATGATCGGCGACACCGACGGCGGTCGCGGGGTTGTCCACGAATCCGGCTTGTACCTCGTGCCACCGGGCGGTGAATTCCGACAGCGCCGACGGCGTCAGGGGGACGATGTCGAGCTTGTCTCGCTTGCGCTCCCGGGTGGTGAGTTCACGCACGGCACCCTTCTCGCTGCCGGTCTCGGAGACCACCCGCTCGTACTCGGTGCCGTAGTGCTGTTTGAGCCGCTTCGTCTTGAAACGAAAGCTCACCATGCTCGCTGCCACTATTACCGCGACGAGCGCCACAACGGCGCCGACCGCGATCGCTATCCATATCCATGTAGGCATCGGTTAATTCCTTTCAGACATACGTCTAATAACCCCTCGGGCGGTGCCGCAAACGTCATCGAGTGACCTGCGGCACAACCCGCGGGTGACCGCGTCAGAAATAGTGGCGGCGGCCGCCGATGGCGCGTCCGGTGGCGCCCAAGATGGCGAGGATCACGCCGACGACAAGCGCGAGGATGCCGAGGGTCCACAGGATGGAGATCTTGAGCAGAAATCCCGCGATCAGCAGGATGATGCCGAGAGTGATCATGATCGAGTCCTTTCATTGAGGTGATGGTTGGCCGATGTGGGGACGGCCGACCTGAAGCAAGTCGACCACCCGCAGGGGGGGTACAAATACACCCCTAGGGAGGTAATGTCCCCCGCATGCCACACCCATCACGCGCGCCGATCACCGTCGCGCTCGTCGACGACTACGACGTCGTGGTCAAGGGCGTGGCCAACATGCTGGAGCCTTATCGCGACCGGGTCGTCGTCGCCGAACTCGACTCGACGATGGCGGTCAAAGACCCGGTCGACGTTGTGCTGTACGACTCGTTCGCCCAGCCCGAATCCGATCACGAAGAGATCGGGGTCCTGGTCGCCAACCCTCGCGCACACCGAGTTGTGGTGTACACCTGGAACTTTCATCCTGAACTCGTCGAGAGCGCGCGGAAACACGGCGCCCACGGATATCTGTCGAAGACACTTCCCGCACGTGAACTCGTGGCCGCGCTGGAGGCCGTGCACGCCGGTGAAGTGATCGTCAGCGAACCCGGACCGCGGCCACGCAGCGCGCCCGGACAGGATTGGCCAGGCCGGGGCGAGGGACTCAGCGAGCGCGAAGCGGAGATCCTGGCGCTGATCACCCAGGGCAAGAGCAACGCCGACGTCGCGCGGCTGACGTACCTGAGCCCTAACACCGTCAAGTCGTACATCCGCACGATCTATCGCAAGTTGGGTGTCGGCAGTCGCACTCAGGCCGTCCTGTGGGGTGTCGACCACGGGTTCACACCCGACCACCACCGCATCGAGCACTGGCGGGGCGGTCCGTAGCGCGTCTCTACTTCTTGCGCGCGGTGACGAGCAGGTATTCCCACTGCATCGTCGACGATCCGGTCAGAAACCGCCGGCCCAGCTCCGCCAATGCATCATCAAGCGCGGCAACGCGATCGGCGTCTGTTTCGATGCTGCGGTAGCTGGTGATCGTCGGGCCGTAGTTGGCCTTGAAGAAGTCGCGAAACTCCTCCCCGGTGCCGAAGAGGTCGACAGTCAACGTGCGTCGCTGCAACGCGAGGTCGGCGACCCGGTCGCCCAGCAGCGCTGTGACGTGATCTTCGTTGCCCCACAACGGCGGTGCCTGCACACCGGCCGGTGGTGCCGGCATGAATCGCTTCATCGTCACGAACATCTGACCGATGAACCCTTCGGGTGTCCAATTGATCATCGCGAGCGTCCCGCCGGGACGGCACACCCGGACCATTTCATCGGCGGACCGTTGATGATGTGGTGCGAACATCACGCCGACACACGATATGACGGCGTCAAATTCGTTGTCGACGAAGGGTAATGCCTCCGCATCGGCCTGCGCCCATTCGATCTCGAGACCGTGTTCGGCGGCGGTCGCGCGTCCGACCTCCAACAGTTCAGGGGTCAGGTCGCTGGCAAGCACGCGGGCTCCCGCCGCCGCAGCCGGAATCGCGGCATTGCCGGTTCCCGCGGCCACGTCGAGCACCCGGTCGCCCGGGCCGATGGCGCTGGCTTCCACCAGCACCCGTCCGAGTGGCGAAACCACGTCGCTGGCCACCGTGGGGTAGTCACCGGTTGCCCAGATCGCCCGTTGTCTGGCGGCCATCTCACGATCGGCGGCGGTGGCAGTCGTCATGTCGATCTCCTCGTTCAAGCGTTCGTTACCAGGCCAGCGTCCGTCGCGAGGAGTGCAGATTCCAGTATCAGATCTGAACCAGTCGTGGTTCTTAATCTGTACCACTACGGGGCGCTGGGGGTACCGTCGAACCATGCCGTCCTATGGCCAGTTCTGCCCGGTCGCCAAAGCGATGGAGCTGCTCGACGAGCGCTGGACGATGCTCGTGATACGCGAATTGCTCGACGGCAGTAGGCACTTCAACGACCTGCGCCGTGGTGTGCCCAAGATGTCGCCGGCCCTGCTGTCCAAGCGGCTGCAGACCCTGGCTCGGGCCGGTCTGGTCGAACGGTCTGAGGCCGACGGGCGGGTGTCGTACACGCTGACGCCCAGCGGCGCCGAGCTGCACGACGTGGTGCAGGCGATCGGTGTCTGGGGGGTGCGCTGGATCCCCGAAATCGGCGACCACGACCTCGACCCGCACCTGCTGATGTGGGACATCCATCGCAAAATGCCGATCGAGGAATGGCCACGTGAGCGCACGGTCCTGGCGTTCAGGTTGTCGAGCGTCGCGCCGTCGAAGTCGTCATCGTGGTGGCTGGTGGTCGCCGACGGCAAAGCCGATGTGTGCGATTTCGACCCCGGCTACGACATCACCGCGACGGTGTCGTGCACGCTACGGGCGCTGACCGAGATCTGGCGGGGCGACGCGTCGTGGTCGCGTGCGCTCCGGCAGGGCTCGGTATCCATTGACGCGCCGTCCCAGGTGCGCCGAGCGGTGCCGACCTGGCTCGGTCAGTCGCAGATGGCCGGCGTCCCGCGCCCCTAATCGCCAGGGCGCCAACCCGATGCATCGGCCCAGTCCCACGCCCGACGGTAGGCCTCGGCGAACCACGGTTCCTTTGCGGCGACGTAGGCCTCGACGCTTCCGCCGGCGCCCTGTTCGGCTTGCCGTTTCACGGCCAGATACTCCTGTTGCACAGCGGGATTGGCCGCCAGCCAGTCGACGAAGAGCAGCGCGAACAGCTGATTGGGCCAGCCGTCGACACGCAGATGCACATTGGTCGGCCGGCCCGGGTCGGCCGAGCAGTGAAGTCGCTTGTGCCACAACGACTCGTCACCGGTGTTCGGCTTGCTCACGTCAGCGGTGATCGGCATGTGCACATATCCAGCGCTCGTCAACGCTCCGGCCAGCTCGTCGGCGACATCGAGCGAAGCGACCGTGACTTGCACATCGATGACGTCTTTGGCGTCCATCCCCGGCACGGCGGTCGATCCGACGTGGTCGATGCGGACGGCTCGGTGCCCGCAGGCCGTGTTGAGTCGCGCCACGATGCGGCGCGCCTGATCCGGCCAGGACGGGTCGTACGGCACCAGCGCAAGGGGTGCGCGGGCCGGCTCCCCGGCATCGAGATTGTGCTCGAACGGCACGATGCGCTGGTGCCACAGCACGCGCGCCTTCTCCACCAATTCGTCTGCGCTGCCGGCGTTGTCGAGCCACACATCGGCGACCGCACGCCGCTGTTCTTCGGTGGCCTGCGCTGCGATTCTCGCCCGTGCGTCCTCTTCGGTGAAGCCACGGTGCTCGATCAGCCGCTTCACCCGGAGGTCTTCGTCGGCGTTCACGATCACCACCAACGGGAACATCGGCGCCATACCGGATTCCACCAGAAGCGGGATGTCCTCCACGATCACGGCATCATCGCCCGCCGCAGCGATCAGCTCCGCCCGCCGCTGCCCGACCAACGGATGCACGATGCCGTTCAGCGTCTGACGCTTCTCGTCGTCGCTGAAGGCGATCGCGGCCAATGCGGGCCGGTTCAGCGTTCCGTCCGGCGACAGAATCTTCTCGCCGAACGCCTCGACGAGCTTGGTCAGTCCCTCGGTTCCCGGTTCGACGACTTCACGGGAGATCACGTCGCCGTCGACGACGATTCCGCCGAGTTCGCTGAATGTCGAGGACACGGTCGACTTTCCGGCGCCGATACCGCCGGACAGGCCAATGCGCAGCACCGCACCAGTCTGTCAGGGCACTCGAACGACGAACGCCCCGGACTCTTCTGAGCCGGGGCGTTCGTTCGTAGATCTGATCGCTAGGCGCTGCCCGCGAGCTTCTCCCGCAGAGCGGCGAGCTGAGCATCGCTGGCCAGCGAGCCGCCGCTGGGCTGGTCGTCACCCGACGACGACGAGCCGTTGGCTTGCGGACGCTGAGCAGCCTCGGCCTCGGCCTCGGCGAACCGCTCCATCTGAGCGGTGTGCATCTTGTGCCGACGCTCGGCCTCCGCGTAACGGGCCTCCCACTCGGTGCGCTGGCTGTCGAAACCGTCGAGCCACTCGTTGGTTTCGGCGTCGAAGCCCTCGGGGAAGATGTAGTTGCCCTGGTCGTCGTAGCTGTCGGCCATGCCGTATTTGGCGGGGTCGAACTCTTCGGTGTAGTCCTCGTTGGCCTGCTTGAGGCTCAACGAGATACGACGACGCTCGAGGTCGATGTCGATGACCTTGACCATCGCGTCGTCGCCGACGGCGACCACCTGGTCGGGCACCTCGACGTGGCGCTCGGCCAACTCGGAGATGTGCACCAGACCTTCGATGCCCTCTTCGACGCGGACGAACGCACCGAAGGGCACCAGCTTGGTGACCTTGCCCGGCACGATCTGGCCGATGGCGTGGGTGCGGGCGAAGTGGCGCCACGGGTCTTCCTGAGTCGCCTTGAGCGACAACGAAACCCGCTCGCGGTCCATGTCGACGTCGAGCACCTCGACGGTGACCTCGTCGCCCACCTGCACGACCTCGGACGGATGGTCGATGTGCTTCCAGGACAGCTCGGAGACGTGCACCAGGCCGTCCACCCCGCCCAGGTCGACGAACGCGCCGAAGTTGACGATCGAGGACACCACACCCTTGCGGATGGCGCCCTTCTGCAGCTGATTGAGGAACTCGCTGCGCACCTCGGACTGGGTCTGCTCGAGCCAGGCGCGACGCGACAGCACCACGTTGTTGCGGTTCTTGTCGAGCTCGATGATCTTGGCTTCGATCTCCTTGCCGATGTACGGCTGCAGATCGCGGACGCGGCGCATCTCGACCAGCGAGGCGGGTAGGAAGCCGCGCAGCCCGATGTCGAGGATCAGACCACCCTTGACGACCTCGATGACGGTGCCCTTGACGGCCTCGTCCTTCTCCTTGAGTGCCTCGATGGTGCCCCAGGCGCGCTCGTATTGAGCACGCTTCTTGGACAGGATCAGACGGCCTTCTTTGTCCTCTTTGGTGAGAACCAGGGCTTCAACTTCATCGCCCACGGAAACGACCTCGTTGGGGTCGACATCGTGCTTGATGGACAGTTCGCGGGAGGGGATGACGCCTTCGGTCTTGTAACCGATGTCGAGCAGGACCTCGTCCCGGTCAACTTTGACGATGGTCCCCTCGACGATGTCGCCATCGTTGAAGTACTTGATTGTTTTGTCGATGGCGGCGAGAAAATCCTCGCTCGAGCCTATGTCGTTGACGGCTACTTGCGGCGAGGTGACGGTGGGACTCGGCATATTGTTGGGTTGCTCCGGACAGGTTGGGGTCGTAGGGACACTGATCGTGCTGAACACACGTACCTGTCGAGGCTACTCGACTAGGTACACGCAGGCCAAACTCGCTCTGGCGAGTTGTCGAAAACGCGCCGGGGCTCGCACCGTCAGAACGCGGTGATCAGGGTGACTCCGCCGACCATGAGCACGCCACCCAGCACCCTGCCCAGGCTGATCGGATGGGGATCCACCCGGAGCCAGCCGAAATGGTCGATCAGCAGCGACATGATGAGCGCCGCGGTCACCGTGAGCCCCATGAAGGTGCCGGCGCCGACCTTGTGCACCAAGGTCAGGCCCGCGTAGACCTGCACGGCGCCGACCAGACCGCCGACGACTGCCCACCACGGCATCGACATCGCGTCCTGCACGCTGGGCAGCGGTTTCGACCTCACGACGAATATCGCGACGAAGAAAATCGCGACCAACGCGGCCGAGATCGCCGACGCCAGCCACGGGTTGAGCATGTGCTTGTAGAGCTGACTGTTCATGGCGGCCCCGCAGGTCTGAAGGGCACCGCCGAGGATGATGAAGGGGATCATCCAGGTTGCGTTCATGACACGCCTTCCTCGATACCGTCTGCGCTTACCCGCCGACGCGGGCACTCAGACAGGAATCTGAGGACGCAATGCCTCAGTGCGCGGCGGTGTCCCAGCTCGGGCCGTAGCCCACCGAGACCTCCAGCGGAACGTCGAGCGGGTACGCGCCGCCCATCTTGTCGCGCACCAACTCCTCGAGTTGCGCACGCTCGCCGGACGCGACCTCGAACAACAGCTCGTCGTGCACCTGTAACACCATCCGCGACGACAACCCCGACGCCGTCAGAGCCTTGTCGACCTCGATCATCGCCACCTTGATGATGTCGGCCGCGCTGCCCTGGATCGGCGCGTTGAGCGCCGCGCGCTCGGCG